>NZ_JFKC01000001.1 GCF_002115805.1 Marivita geojedonensis
TCCTGACCCTAAGGCTAAAATTCGACCGAACATTCCGATCCACCTTGCAGCGCCCTGCCCCAAGGGCCATTGTGCGGCGAAACGGACGGAGCAATCGCATGACGGTCAATTCAATCGGCGTGATCGGAGCCGGGCAGATGGGCAACGGCATTGCCCATGTCATGGCGCTCGCAGGGTATGATGTCGTTCTGAACGACATCAGCGAAGAAGCTCTGACACGCGCGGTCGAGATCATTCAGCGCAACATGGATCGTCAGGTCAGCCGCGAAAAGATCAGCGCAGAGACCCGCGATGCCGCGATGGCCCGTATCGCGACAACCCAGGAGTTGCCGCAGGTCGCCAAGACCGATCTGATCATCGAGGCCGCCACCGAAAACGAAGGCATCAAACAGAAGATTTTCGACAGCCTGCTGCCACATCTGGCCGAACATACCATTCTGACGTCGAACACCTCTTCCATCTCGATCACCCGCCTGGCAAGCCGAACGGATCGCCCGGAAAAGTTCATGGGCTTCCATTTCATGAATCCGGTTCCGGTGATGCAACTGGTGGAACTGATCCGCGGCATTGCAACCGACAAGGAAACCTACGAAACCTGCCTTGGTGTCGTGGAAAAGCTGGGCAAAACCGCCGCCTCAGCCGAGGACTTCCCGGCATTCATCGTCAACCGAATTCTCATGCCGATGATCAATGAAGCGGTCTATACGCTCTACGAAGGTGTGGGGAACGTGAACTCCATCGACCAGTCGATGAAGCTGGGTGCCAATCATCCGATGGGGCCTCTTGAACTCGCGGATTTCATCGGACTCGACACCTGCCTGGCCATCATGAACGTCCTGCACGACGGTTTGGCCGACACCAAATACCGCCCCTGCCCATTGTTGACGAAATACGTGGAAGCCGGATGGCTGGGCCGCAAGACACAGCGTGGATTCTACGACTACAGGGGCGAAACGCCGGTCCCGACCCGCTAGGTGTCTTTGCCGAGGTTCATCGTCGTGTCTCGCAGAGACGCGACGAAATCTCGGCTGCGCCCCGCGAACGCTTTGATCGTTTCCGCCGGAATGGGTTCACCCACGATCGGAGCCTGAGGCTTACCGCAGGCGTGGATCACTTCGTGGATCAACAGACCCTGCCGGAACGTCGCTGAAAGCTGATTTGCGATCTGATAGGCGCGGGAATTCTGGCCCGGAAAATATATCGGAACCACGGTCGCGCCGGAACGCTGAATGAGATTGGCCGTAAACGGGTTCCATGTCCTCTCGATGGCCGGTCCGAAATAGCTGTCGCTCGATGCAACGACCCCTGACGGGAAAAGAGCGATCACGCCACCCGTTTTCAGATGGCTCATCGCACGGCTGCGCATCTCGAGGCTCTGCTCGCGGGCATCTTCCTCATGCGGAAACGGCACCGGGATCATGAATTCTTCAATCTCGGTCACACCGGTCAACAGCGACCGCGTCAGGATCTTGTAATCGGTGCGGACCCGTCCGATGAGCTCGGCCAAAATCATTCCATCGACCAGACCATGCGGATGGTTGGCCACAATGATCACCGGACCCTCTTTCGGGATGCGGGCAATCTGTTCCGCCGGCGTTTCCAGATCAATGTTCATCAGGCCAAGCGCCTGCCCCCAGAACGCCTGACCTTCCGCCGGCCCCATCCGTTCGAAACGCCGCACGAGGCGCAACAACGGAATCTTTCCCGTCATCCACTCCAGCGCACGGATCGTGTTGGCCTTCCACGGATTGGTAAAGGTGTTCGCATAGCTGAGCTTGCGCTTATCATACGGCACATTTTCCGGCGCAACGGCATGCGCGTCTTGGGATGTGTGTTGATAGCTGTCAACCATATGGCAGTGTGACGTCCTGTTGTGGTTGCCCGTGCCGACCTGCACGGTCAGCAGTCTTCCCCAAACCGATCCGCCACGAGAGTCTCGATCGCGGCAGCAAGGGCCTCTGCGTCTGGCCCGGAGGTGAGTACCTCAATAGAGGTTCCTTTGGAAGCTGCCAACATCAAAAGGCCCATGATGCTGTCACCCGACGCGCTCATGCCGTCCTTTCGGACCTCTGCCGTTGCGTCAAATCCCTCGACAACTTCGACCAGTTTCGCAGATGCCCGGGCGTGCAAACCCTTCTCGTTCACAATCTTCAAAACGCGCTGCGCCGTTTCGGACATGGTGCCGGGCCTCCCTAACCCTTTTGATCAGGCGCTCTGATCCAGGGTAATGTCTTGGCTGTCAATGTATTTCCGACCTGCGTCCAACGCAGCCCGAACCGCCTCGGGCACAGTTTTGTCGCGGCTTTTCGCCAATTTGATCAGCATCGGAAGATTCGCCCCGTAGACAATCCGCCGATTGTCGGGCTGACAGGCGCGAAGGCTCAGGTTTGACGGAGAACCGCCAAACATATCCGTCACGATGACCACGCCATCGCCTTTGTCGACTTCATCGGCAATGGCGCAGATCTCGGACTGCTTGGCGTCGCGATTGTGATCGGCATCGATGGACACGGCCGCCATCCCGGGCTGATGACCGACGACATGTTCGACAGCGGACAGGTACTCCTGCGCCAGGCCGCCATGCGCCACGATCACGATCCCGATCACTGTGTAGCCCCTCCAAGTTCCGGCATCGTGGTGCTGCCCGCTTTTGCGAGTCCCCGTCGCGACAGTTCCTTGTGGTCAATTGACACCCGCCAGCCATCCTCTGCAAGGGCAGCAGCAACAGATTCCGAAACAACGACCGATCTGTGTTGCCCACCGGTACATCCGATCCCAACCGAAAGATGCGTTTTTCCCTCGGTTTCGACCTCCGGCAACAAAAACCCGAGCATCTCGGTGATACGCTCGGCGAATTGGGCAAACCTCGGGTCGGCTTTCACATAGCTTTGCACTTCCGGGTCCAGCCCGGTTCTGCTGCGCAGCGCGGTCTCCCAATGCGGGTTGGCAAGGAATCGGCAGTCAAACACCATGTCCACACCGTGTGGGATGCCCCGTTTGTAAGAAAACGACTGAACCGTCACAGACAGCTTCTGTTCAGTGCTGTCAGCAAACCACTGATGCATCTCCGCCTTGAGATCGTGTGGCGTCAACACAGAGGTGTCGATCACGATGTCAGCCTGTTCCTCGATAGGCTTGAGCAGCTCGATTTCGCGCGCAATGCCGATTTCGGGGGCTTCGTCAGCGGCCATAGGATGGCGACGCCGTGTCTCGGAATACCGGCGCAGCAGGACGTCGGGACGACAATCGAGAAACAGCAGTGTCGCCTTGTCGTCAGTGAGGGCAATCAGTTCCCGGTACGTGTCGATGAGCCGTGTGACGGAAAAATCCCGGTTTCGGATATCGATTCCCAACGCCAAAGGATGGTCCAGCGGTACGCTGTCGAACAGCCGAGGGATCATACGCAAAGGAATATTATCGATGGCCTCGAACCCCAGGTCTTCAAGAACCTTGATCGCAGTCAGTCGGCCGGCACCGGACGGGCCGGTCACCAGGACTACGCGATTGCGGGCCGGATTGGTCGACATGGGTTTCGTGTTCCAGTTTCAGAGCCGCGGAGTGGCGCGACCCGTGTGCGAGAGATATTGCAGAATTGCAGCAGGAAAATGCGCAGACGCAACATTGTGAAGCAATGGAAATGTTTGCGTGAAGAACGTGATGGTCCGCTCTTGCGGGAACCGGTCACGTTCCTCCTGATCGAGATCAACCACCAGACAGAGATGCGCTGAAGGCACGTAGTCTGCGTGCAGCAACCCGACGCCACGCGCTTCGATCATGCCTTTCAAAGGATCAGGGCACGTCAGCTCAACACCGTCCGAGACCGCGCTCAGGATGACACGGTCATCGGCGACAAGAGTGGCCCCGCGCACCATCATCTCGAGCGCCAATGAGGATTTGCCGGAACCGGATGCGCCCTTGAGCAGTACCGCGCGCCCATTCAGCGCCACCGCAGTCGCGTGAAGAGTAAGTGGGCCGAGATCAGACATGGCTATGCCTTACAGCGGAAGCCCCACGACAAACCGTGCGCCCAGTGGTTCAGAGGTGGCGTCGGCTTCGGTAGGTCGTATGTTTTCGGCCCAGATCACACCGCCATGGGCTTCGACGATCTGCTTTGAAATGGCGAGGCCAAGGCCCGAGTTATTGCCAAAGTCATTTTCCGGCCGCTGCGAATAGAAGCGCTTGAAGATCTTGGTCAGCGCCTCGTCCGGGATACCGGGCCCCGTGTCCTCGACCACGATCAGCACGCGACTCTCGCGTCGCCGCGCCCAGAGCCGGATGGCGTCGCCATCTTCACAGAAGCTGATCGCGTTGGTGATGAGATTGACAAAGACCTGCGCCAGACGGGCTTCAAGGCCGTGAACACGGATCGGTTTTTCCGGAAGATCCGCAATGAATTCAATGCCCTGCCGCTTTGCGTCTTCACCAAGAAACTGTGCGAGATTGCCCAGCATATCCAGAAGATTGAATTCCGCCTCTTCTTCCTTGACCAGTTCGCTGTCCAGCCGGGACGCATTTGAAATGTCGCTGACAAGCCGGTCGAGCCGACGGACATCGTGATCGATCACATCCAGCAAGCGGTCCACCTGATCGGGACGACGCGCCACGCGGAGCGTGCCCACCGCAGATCGAAGTGACGCCAGCGGGTTCTTGATTTCATGCGCCACGTCGGCGGCGAACTGTTCGTTGGCATCGATACGGTCGTAAAGCGCAGCCACCATGCCGCGCAAAGCGCCGGACAGACGGCCAATCTCGTCGGGCCGCGCAGTCAGGTCGGGAATGCGGATCCGCCCCGAGGAGACATTCCGGCGATTGCGATCACGTCCGACTTCAGCAGCATCGGCCAAGTTGGAGATCGGGTTGGAAATCGTCGAGGCCAGAACCAGGCTCAGTCCGATCGAAACAAGCGTCGCGATGACAAACATCTGCAACACGTTTTCCCGCTCGCGCCGAACCGCCGCATCGATTTCGGGCGCATAGCTGACAAGAGCAACTGTCCCGGCAACGCCGCTGTCGACCTGAATCGGGCTGAGAGCGGTGAAGATCGTTTCTCCGTTTGGCCCTTCGCTCCGTTCGATCCGGGTTCTGGACGGGTCGGTTTCCTCGATCTGGCGACGCAGGATATCTTCCAGCGTCAGTGGACCGAGATCACCGTTGTTGCGGAAAATCGAGGATACGCTGGACCAGACGGTCAACAGAAAGTCGGAAATCACCGTCGGTTTTTCCGCAGCGGTCAGCGGCGCGGTGCTTGCCCGCTCCACGTCTCCAACCAGAAACCGCGCTGAATCAAACACAAAGACCCGAAGACCGGGCCGCATTTCCAGGTTTGCCAGCGTTTCGCTGACGTTGATGCCGTCACCAGTCCCCAGGTTGACAGCGACTCCCGGTCGCGCCTGCGCTTCGAAGACGTCGGCTATCAATTCTGCTTCGCTGCGCACGGACGCCGCCTTTTGTTCGGCCAACGTGTCGCGCGACGAATTCAGAAACAGAATACCCGCAACGAGGAAGTTGAGGGCGACAAGGTTGAAGGTGATGATCTTCCGGGTCAGAGGCGACCGGTTAAGCGAGAAGATACCGCGCTTTTCGCGGATCGTGCGCACTTCGGACTCAACGGTTTTGTCGGGGGCGACCCAGTCGTCCCCGAGAACCACGTCCGCATCTTTGCGCCCGCCGGACGAACCGGATTCCACGCCTTCAACCAATGCCATGGTCACTCTTCGTTGTAACGGTAACCGATCCCGTAGAGCGTTTCGATGGCCGAGAAATCATTGTCGACCGAGCGCATCTTTTTCCGCAGTCGCTTGATGTGGCTGTCAATGGTCCGGTCATCGACGTAAACCTGATCGTCATAGGCCACATCCATCAGCTGATCGCGCGACTTAACAAAGCCCGGACGCTGTGCAAGTGCCTGCAACAAAAGGAATTCCGTGACCGTAAGGGACACGTCCTGCCCTTTCCAGGACACCGAGTGGCGCAGCGGATCCATTGTCAGGTTTCCGCGGACCATCAGCTTGGCCTCTTCGACCTCGACACCAGCTGCGTCGCCTGCAACCGCATCCTGACGGCGCAGAAGCGCGCGAATGCGTTCCACCAGCAGGCGCTGCGAGAACGGTTTTTTCACGTAGTCGTCGGCGCCCATACGAAGGCCGAGAACTTCGTCGATCTCGTCATCCTTGGAGGTGAGAAAGATCACCGGCATCTTGGACTTCTGGCGCACCCGCTGAAGCAGGTCCATGCCATCCATGCGCGGCATCTTGATGTCAAAGACGGCCATATCGGGCATTTTCTTGTTAAATGCGTCCAAAGCGGCCTGTCCGTCATTGTAGGTTTCGACCTCGAATCCCTCTGCCTCGAGGGTGATCGCGACCGATGTCAGGATATTCCTGTCATCGTCCACAAGGGCGATTTTCGACATGGAGTGTGTTCCTTGTACTGCTCTCAATTATGTTTTTTCTGGCATTATGCGAGATTTTTCCCATTGCGCCAACGTAATTTTGCGAATCACTTCGTCACCGTTGCCTTATTCAGTCCGAAATTTCCTTACGGATGACTAATTTGCATCACTCGGACAGGCGAGGCGTCGCCATGGTTGCGCTAAACCCGTTTTGGTTGCGCTAACTGCGCGAATGCGTCCTGTTCAGCTTCGGAACCGACATGCTAAGAGGCGAATATCCCCGGCAGGCCGCCGTGGGTGGGGCGTTTCGTTGACGCCTCTCGACAATACCGCCGCAAAAGAGCGCGGCTACAGGAGCTTGGCAAATGACATTTGGACGGGTGAACCCGGAATTCCGGCTGGAAGATCAACAGATCAACGGGCTTGGTAATGTCTATTACAACCTCACAGAGCCTGCTCTGATCGAAGCAGCGCTGAAACGCGGCGAAGGTACGCTGGGCAATGGCGGGGCTTTCCTTGTCACCACCGGCAAGTTCACCGGCCGGTCCCCCAAGGACAAGCACGTGGTCAAGACCGACAGCGTCGCGGACACGATCTGGTGGGAAAACAACGCGCCGATGTCGCCAGAAGGGTTCGATGCGCTCTATGCCGACATGCTCGAGCACATGAAGGGCCGCGAATACTTCGTGCAGGATCTGGTTGGCGGTGCCGACCCCAAGCACTCCATCGACGTGCGCTTCATTCAGGAACTGGCGTGGCACAATCTGTTCATCCGCCACATGATGCGCCGCCCGGAACGTGAAGACCTCGACAGCTTCACCGCCGACTTCACCGTCATCAACTGCCCATCCTTCCAGGCAGACCCAAAGAAGCACGATTGCCGGACCGAAACCGTGATCGCGATGAATTTCGACAAGAAACTCATCCTGATCGGCGGCACCGAATACGCCGGTGAGAACAAGAAATCGATCTTCTCGCTGCTGAACTACCTGCTGCCGGAAAAAGGCATCATGCCGATGCACTGCTCGGCCAACCACGCGGTCGGCAACCCGGTCGATACAGCGATTTTCTTTGGCCTCTCGGGCACTGGCAAGACCACGCTCTCGGCTGACCCGAACCGTATCCTGATCGGGGATGACGAACATGGCTGGTCCGACCGCGGTACCTTCAACTTCGAAGGCGGTTGCTACGCCAAGACGATCAACCTGTCGGCGGAAGCCGAGCCGGAGATCTACGCAACCACCACCAAATTCGGCACCGTGATCGAAAACATGGTGTTCGATCCGGAAACCTTCGAGCTGGATTTCAAGGATGACAGCCTGACAGCCAACATGCGCTGCGCCTACCCCCTCGAATACATTTCGAACGCGTCATCGACCGCGCTTGGCGGGCATCCGAAGAACATCATCATGCTGACATGCGATGCATTCGGCGTTCTGCCGCCGATCTCGCGGCTGACACCGGCGCAGGCGATGTACCACTTTCTGTCCGGGTTCACCTCCAAGGTCGCTGGAACAGAACGCGGTGTAACAGAACCGGAACCCACCTTCTCGACCTGCTTCGGCGCACCGTTCATGCCCCGCCGTCCAGAAGTCTACGGCAACCTGCTCCGCGAAAAGATCGCGTCGCACGGTGCAACCTGCTGGTTGGTCAACACCGGCTGGACCGGTGGCGCTTATGGCTCTGGCGAACGGATGCCGATCAAGGCAACCCGTGCCCTGCTGACCGCAGCGCTCGATGGCAGCCTTGCCGAGGCAGAATTCCGCAAGGATCCGAACTTCGGCTTCGAAGTGCCGGTCAAGGTCGAAGGCGTGCCGGACATGCTGCTCGACCCGCGTCGCACCTGGAACGACAAAGACGCGTATGACGCACAGGCAGAAAAACTCGTTCAAATGTTTGCCGACAACTTTGCGCAATACGTGCCGTATATCGACGACGATGTGAAAGCGGCCGCGATCGGTTAAACCGCCTGCGTCGAAAGGCGCTTGGAAAAAACAGGGCGAGCGCACCATACTCCGGTGCACTCGCCCTTTGTTTTTCTGCGGACGCAAGGTGTTACGCGCTGCACAGCAGCAATTCAACGCGAAAGATTGAAACAATATTCGATCTCTTTGGGTATTTTTGTTGCGCTGCACCTGCAAAATGGCTATCCAGCGCCAAAGCTGAAAAGGACACGATTCATGGCCCATGATGGACAAGACCTGACCCTAACCACCGAGACGATCCTGCCGGACCTGCTGAAACTGACCGCCGCAGCGGTCGAACCAGCGAATGCCATTCTTGATCTGGCCAACAGCCGCGTCCGTGCGATGGTCGAGTCCGACGGTCGCGTGTCCGGCGCACTGATCGAAGAAAACCAGACAGCGGCGCACGGGCTGGCTTGGCTGGCCACCTATGTCGAATCGCTGCGCCAGATGCAGGGCTGGGCCGAACGTCTGGAGGCCGACGGAAAGTTCGGAGAGGTGGAACAACTGATCCACCAGATCGCCTTTGGAGAATACCTCTGGCAGATCTACGGCGGCATCCAGATGAACCAGGGCGAAGTGGTCCGCCTTCAGGACATCGGCCTGAGCCAGGACGACATGGGCGCGCTGATGACGCCCGAGGTCATGCAGCTGACACAAGGCGGCAACACCCAGGCCGCCCGTGTCCGTCTTGTCGAACTCATGCAGGAACGCAGCGCAGAGCTGACCGTCGGGGCCTGCGGCCTTGACGATGAGCTCGACATGATCCGCGAACAGTTCCACCGCTTCTCTCTCGACAAGGTGGAACCCTTTGCCCACGAATGGCACCTCAAGGACGAGCTCATCCCGATGGAGATCATCGAAGAGCTGTCCGAGATGGGCGTCTTCGGCCTGACGATCCCGGAGGAACACGGTGGGTTTGGTCTCTCCAAGAACTCCATGTGCGTGGTCTCCGAAGAACTGTCGCGCGGCTATATCGGTGTCGGGTCCCTTGGCACACGGTCCGAGATCGCGGCAGAACTGGTGATCGCGGGTGGCACGGAAGAACAGAAAGCCAAGTGGCTGCCGGGCCTCGCCTCCGGTGAAATCTTGCCCACCGCTGTCTTTACCGAACCGAACACCGGCTCCGACCTTGGAAGCCTGCGGACCCGCGCGGTCAAGGATGACAACGGCGATTGGATCATCAACGGCAACAAGACCTGGATCACACACGCCGCCCGCACGCATGTGATGACCGTTCTTGCCCGAACCGTTCCCGACACCACCGATTACCGTGGATTGTCCATGTTCCTTGCCGAAAAGACACCCGGCACCGACGAACAGCCCTGGCAGGATCCAGGCATCTCGGGCGGTGAGATCGAAGTCCTCGGTTATCGCGGCATGAAGGAATACACGCTCAACTTCGACGATTTCAAAGTGAAGGGCGAGAACCTCCTGGGCATGGAAGAGGGCAAAGGCTTCAAGCAGCTCATGGAGACGTTTGAATCGGCCCGCATCCAAACCGCCGCCCGTGCCATCGGCGTCGCGCAATCGGCCCTCGATGAAGGGATGAAATACGCGCAGGACCGCAAGCAGTTCGGCAAAGCACTGATCAACTTCCCGCGCGTCGCGTCGAAACTGGCGATGATGGCGGTTGAGCTCATGATCGCGCGTCAGCTGACCTACTTCTCGGCCCGCGAAAAGGACGAAGGCCGCCGCTGCGACCTCGAAGCCGGTATGGCCAAGCTGCTCGGCGCCCGCGTCGCCTGGGCCGCAGCCGACAATGCGCTGCAGATCCACGGCGGCAACGGCTTTGCCCTTGAATACAAGATCAGCCGCATTCTGTGCGACGCGCGCATCCTAAACATCTTTGAGGGCGCTGCCGAGATTCAGGCCCAGGTCATTGCCCGGCGGCTGTTGGGCTGAAGCAAGCGCTTCGCGTCAAAATCCTGACGGCCGGGCACTTTGTCCGGCCTTCTTTTTTGCAGATGCAGCAATCTCCTGATCTGTATCAAGGACCGGGACGCAGCAGAGTGTTCTTGCAACCCCGACACATTGCAGGAGCATCAAATGAGCTGGAAAGCCAAACTGAACGACACGAAGATGCAGCTGAGATCGCTGAACGCCGCGATTCCCGAAACCACAGCTGCCTTCGGAGCACTGGGAAAGACCGTCAAACATGACGCCGCCCTGTCCTTCAAGGAAAAGGAATACGTGGCCCTTGGCATCGCGGTCGCGACACGATGCGAACCCTGCATCCTGTTTCATACAGAGGCTTTGGTGCGTCTCGGAGCGACACGCGAGGAAGTGTCCGAAGTGCTGGCAACCTGCATCCAGATGGGGGGCGGACCGGGCCTGATGTATGCCGGTAAGGCGCTTGAGGTTTACGACGAATTGCGCAGCTGACCCTGCGACACTTTGGGGGGATGCAGATCCCCATCGACGCCCATACATATTCCAAATAACTAATATGTATGAGGTCATCATGTCCAAATCCCCCCTTATCCTTGCCCTGCTTTTTGCTGCGACAGGCGCCTTTGCCCAGCAGGGCAATCCCGGCGGCCATTTCGTGGAAAATTGGGACCTTGACGGCGATGGTCAGGTCACATTGGCCGAAGCCACTGAACGGCGCGGCGACGTGTTCCTGACCTTCGACGCCGATGAAAACGGTGTCCTGACAGCCGAAGAGCACGATCTTTTCGACGAGGCGCGCAAGCAGGATATGGAGCAGAACGGCATGGGTCACGGCGGCGGGCAGCGCAATCCGGCCAACGGAATGCTGCGCGAAGTGACGGATACCAACGGCGATGGAAACGTCACCCGCGAAGAGTTCATGGATGCCGTTCCCGCTTGGTTCGCGGGCATGGACCGCAACGGTGACAACGTCGTTACCACGGCCGATTTCGGTCGCGGCTGACACAAAGCAAAAAGCGCGGGCGTTACCGCCCGCGCTTTCTGGTTCAGCCGTCTTTACGGATGACCTCGTTCTTGGGATCGTAGGGGCTGTCCTCGACAACCTCCGCATCCCAAAGCTGGTTCAGCATCTTGACCTTGAGCTTGGTGCCCGGCACCGCCAGTTCCGGCTTCACATAGCCCACCCCGATGGATTTTCCGAAAGCCACGGAATAACCGCCCGAGGTCAGACGGCCCACACGGGTCTCGCCGTCATACAGCGCCTCGCGACCCCACGGATCGGCATCCGCCGGCCCGTCGATCAGGAAGGTGCAGCACTTCACCCGGACGCCGGTCGCTTCCATCTCGGCCTTGCCATGGAAGTCCTTTGACAGGTCCACAAAGCGCGGCAGATCGGCTTCAAGCGGCGTCGCATCGCGGCCCAGTTCGGTGCCGAAGGCGCGGTAGGATTTCTCCTGCCGCAGCCAGTTCTGCGCCCGCGCGCCGACCAACTTCATGTCATGCTTTGCACCAGCAGCCATAAGCTGGTCCCAGAGGTAGTTCTGCATCTCGATCGGGTGATGCAATTCCCAGCCCAACTCACCCGTGTAGGCCACGCGGATCGCGCGCACCGGGCACATGCCCAGTTCGATGTCACGGCACGTGAGCCACGGGAACCGCTTGTTGCCCAGAACGGTTTCGGGATCGGCATCCTTGACGATTTCCTTGAGCACATCGCGCGACTTCGGCCCGGCGATGGCAAAGACACCCCACTGGGTCGTCACATCCTGGATTTCGATATACCCGAACTCGCCCGCCTTATCTTCGGCCGCCTTGCGCAGGTAATCTGCATCGTACGCGGTCCAGGCACCCGCAGAGACGAGGTAATACTCGTTCTCGGCCAGACGGACGATCGTGTATTCCGTCCGCGTCGTCCCCTTGGAGGTCAGCGCATAGGTCAGGTTGATCCGACCGACCTTGGGCAGCTTGTTGCAGGTGAACCAGTCGAGAAACTGCGTTGCACCCGGTCCTTTGACGACATGCTTGGTAAACGCCGTCGCGTCGATCAGGCCGACGCCTTCGCGAACGGCCTTGGCCTCGTCCACGGCATACTTCCACCAGCCCCCCCGGCGGAACGACCGCGCGTCGTGGTCGAAATTCTCGTCCGCATCCAAAGGCCCGTAATAGTTCGGACGCTCCCAGCCGTTCACATGACCAAACTGCGCGCCCAGCGCCTTTTGGCGGTCATACGCCGGAGCGGTCCGGAGAGGACGGCACGCCGGACGCTCTTCATCCGGGTGGTGCAGGATGTAGACATGCTCATACGCCTCTTCGTTCTTGCGCGCGGCGTATTCGGTCGTCATCCACGAGCCGTAGCGCTTGGGATCGAGCGACGCCATGTCGATCTCGGCCTCGCCCTCGACCATCAACTGGGCAAGGTAATAGCCGGTGCCGCCCGCAGCGGTGATCCCGAACGAGAAGCCTTCGGCCAGCCACATATTCCGCAGGCCCGGAGCCGGACCGACCAGCGGGTTGCCGTCGGGCGTGTAGCAGATCGGACCGTTGAAATCGTCCTTGAGACCCACGGTTTCCGACGACGGAATGCGGTGAATCATGCTCATGTATTCTTCCTCGATCCGCTCCAGATCGAGCGGGAAGAGGTCGGCGCGGAAGCTGTCCGGCACGCCATATTCGAACCGCGCGGGTGCATTGCGCTCATACGGGCCCAAAATCCAGCCGCCACGCTCTTCGCGCACATACCATTTGGCATCCGCATCTCGGATCACCGGATGCTGTTCATTGGTCTTGCGATACTCGACCAGCGCCGGATCAGGCTCGGTCACGATGAACTGATGCTCGACCGGGATCGCCGGCATCTTGATGCCCAGCATCTTCGCTGTGCGCTGCGCGTGGTTGCCTGACGCGGTCACGACATGCTCGGCCGAAATGACAATCTGCTCGTCGGACGGAACAAGGTTTCCGCCCTTTTCGACCATCTTGGTGCAGGTCACGTCCCAGTGGTCGCCTTTCCACTCGAAGGCATCCGCCTGCCATTTCCGCTCGATCGTCACGCCACGCTGCCGAGCGCCCTTGGCCATCGCCATGGTGACGTCCGCCGGGTTGATGTAGCCATCCGTCGGGTGATAGATCGCGCCTTTCAGGTCTTCGGTGCGGATCAGAGGCCAGCGCGCCTTGATCTCGGAAGGCGTCATCCACTCATAGGGCACACCACAGGTCTCAGCCGTCGTGGCATAGACCCGGTACTCATCCATGCGCTCTTCGGTCTGCGCCATGCGCAGATTGCCGACCACAAAGAAACCCGCATCCAGCCCGGTCTCTTCCTCAAGCGTCTTGTAGAACTTGATCGAGTAGTCGTGGATGTGAGTCGTCGCGTAGGACATGTTGAAATAAGGCAGCAGACCCGCCGCATGCCAGGTCGACCCGGATGTAAGCTCATCCCGTTCGAGCAGCATCACATCGTCCCAGCCCGCACGGGCAAGGTGATAGGCGATCGAGGTGCCGACGGCGCCGCCGCCGACAACCAAAGCTTTGACATGGGTTTTCATGGGTCTTCACTCCAAGGCGTTTGACCCCGTGAATACCCCTGCGTTGCGCGCGCCGCCAAACCTACCCGACACGTTGCGGCAGGAAAACGACGCGGCGTCGCATGAAATCTTTACCGAAGCACGCGGGCCCGAGGAAAAAGAGAGGTCTCCGGCGCCAGTGCCTGGGTCGCAACAGCAAGCTCCACAGGCGCGATCACCATTTCGCCGTCGGGTCCGATCACGATTTCGACGGGCTGAGTTTCGTCTTCAAACACCGTTTCGGGCAACGCGATCCCGATCTTTTCCAGCAAACCTGAGTCCTCAGCCAGTTTCAGACCGGCCTGCGCGCCGGTCTTCAAACCGGATTTCGCGGACTCAAGCGTCGAAAGAGCGAACACGGCCTCTTCTCCGTAACGGTCCATCACCGACAGTTTATACTCTTCGTACGAATATTGATAATCCGCTGCTTTGGCCTGCTGGGTATAATCCCAGACAGCAACAACAGCTCCCAGTCCCCCGGCATAGAAGCCGAGTTTGAAGATACTTTTCAACAGTTTACCGATCATCACTTACCCCTGGCTGATCCTGCCTAAATTTTGCCTACAATCAGGCAGCCAATGCGATGGCTGCATGTCTTTTCCTGGGCAAACGCACTCGGAAAGGTTCCTGTCTTGGGGCAATGAACCCGATACTGAAAATTCGTCGTCAAATTGAATACAATTGGCGGAAAATGGGCCGACTCGGACTTATCAGACCGACAGGTTGAGCCATGCGGCAGATTCATGCTGGCAATGCGCGATCAGGCCCTTTCGCACCTGCAAAACCGACCCTATAAGACCCTCGGCCTGCGCCCAAGAGAGTCGCGGGCCTAAGACTTATTGGCTTGAGGCAGACGCAGATGTTTGGACTGGACAAAATGCTGGGCATGTTTTCATCGGACATGGCCATCGACCTTGGGACAGCGAACACGCTCGTCTACGTCAAGGGGCGCGGCGTCGTCCTGTCCGAGCCGTCGGTTGTGGCCTACCACATCAAGGACGGCCAGAAAAAAGTCCTCGCCGTTGGGGAAGATGCCAAGCTGATGCTGGGCCGGACCCCCGGAAGCATCGAGGCCATCAGGCCCATGCGTGAAGGCGTGATTGCAGACTTCGACGTGGCGGAAGAGATGATCAAGCACTTCATCCGCAAGGTGCACAAGCGCTCGACCTTTTCCAAGCCGAAGATCATCGTCTGTGTGCCGCACGGCGCGACACCCGTTGAAAAGCGCGCAATCCGTCAGTCGGTTCTGTCCGCCGGGGCGCGCAAGGCAGGCCTGATCGCAGAACCAATCGCCGCTGCCATCGGCGCGGGTATGCCGATCACCGATCCGACCGGCAACATGGTTGTCGACATCGGCGGCGGGACAACCGAAGTCGCGGTCCTGTCGCTGGGCGACATCGTCTACGCCCGCTCGGTCCGCGTCGGGGGTGACCGCATGGACGAAGCGATCATCAACTACCTGCGCCGTCAGCAGAACCTGCTGGTTGGCGAATCGACCGCCGAACGCATCAAGACCTCCATCGGCACCGCCCGCATGCCCGACGACGGACGGGGCAGCTCCATGCAGATCCGGGGCCGTGACCTGCTCAACGGTGTTCCCAAGGAAACCGAGATCAGTCAGGCTCAGGTGGCCGAAGCCCTGTCCGAACCCGTACAGGCAATCTGCGAGGCGGTGATGACCGCGCTTGAAGCCACCCCGCCGGACCTCGCGGCCGACATTGTTGACCGTGGCGTGATGCTCACCGGTGGCGGCGCTCTTCTGGGTGATCTGGATCTGGCGCTGCGGGAGCAGACGGGCCTGGCCGTGTCGATTGCAGATGAAAGCCTGAACTGCGTGGCTCTTGGCACCGGAAAGGCGCTGGAATACGAAAAACAGCTGCGTCACGCGATTGACTACGACAGCTGATCCGGCCACCCAAGAGCCAGAGTATGTGTTAAGAGTGCGCGCAGCCTGATCCGAAATTCGAATCCCAACTTTCGGGGTGCGCTTGAAAGGGGGATATTTGGCAAAGAACGGCACCAACAGCGAAGACTACACAACGCCTCTGCGGCGCTTGCTGCTGGCGGTGGTCATCCTGTGCCTTCTGGGTCTCTTCTTCATCTGGCGGATCGACAGCCCACGCGTTGAACGCTTTCGCGCGGCAGTGATTGACACGGTGATGCCCAGCTTCGACTGGGCGATGGCACCCGTGACGGCCACAGTGAACATTGCCCGCGACTTTCGGAGCTACCAACGCATCTACGAACAGAATCAGGAACTCCGCCGCGAATTGCGCCAGATGACCGCCTGGAAGGAAGCGGCGCTTCAACTCGAACAGGAAAACGCAAAACTGCGCGACCTGAACAATGTCCGGCTCGATCCCCGCCTGACCTACATCACAGGCGTTGTTCTTGCGGATTCCGGATCACCCTTCCGCCAGTCGGTTCTGATCAATGTGGGTTCTCGCGACGGGATTGTTGACGGTTGGGCAACAATGGACGGCACCGGCCTCGTCGGTCGCATCTCCGGTGTCGGGGCAAACACCAGCCGGGTGATCCTGCTCACCGACGCGACCAGCCGGATTCCCGCCACGATCCAACCCTCCGGTCAGCGCGCGCTGATCGTCGGAGACAATACCTCCGCACCGCCGATCGACTTTCTGGAAAATCCCGATCAGGTGCGACCCGGGGACAGGATTGTGACCTCTGGCGACGGTGATGTGTTTCCCCCCGGCCTTCTGATCGGTCAGGTGGCGCAGGATCCGGGCGGTCGCTTGCGCACACGTCTGGCTGCTGATTACGAAAGGCTCGAATTCCTGAGGGTGCTCCGCGATCACGGCGCGCGCCGCGTATCAAACCCGTCTGCACTGATCCTGCCCGAAACCCCGCCCGGCGCGGCCGATACCGCAGCATCTTCTGCCGAGACGGACCAATGATGGATTCCGGCCTGCTGCAACTCTGGGGAATGCGCGCCCTGTTCGTGCTGCTGGCCCTCCTGATTCTGTTTTTTCACCTCTTGCCGCTTGATCCGGCGCCCAGCCGATGGGCCGGTCCGGACGTGCTGGTCGCGATGGTGTTTGCCTGGGCTGTCCGCCGTCCGGATTACGTCCCGATCCTTCTGGTCGCCGCAACGCTGCTGCTGGCAGACATGATGCTCCAGCGTCCTCCGGGCCTCTGGTCGGTGCTTGTGGTCTGCGCTGCCGAATGGCTCAAATCCCGCGAACGGCGCCAGCGCGAGACTACATTTGTGCTTGAATGGCTGACCTTCGCCGGTACCCTGATCGTGATCACGATCCTCTATCGCGCGGTGATGATGATCCTTATTCTTGCACCGGGTACGCTGACGCTGAGCCTTGTGCAGGTTCTCATGACCATCGCGGTCTATCCGCTGGTCGTTGGCGTGTCCTACTTCCTGTTCGGGGTGCGTCGGGCCGCTCCGGGGGATGTCGATCGATTGGGCCGAACGCAATGAGACGAGCGCCAAAGGATACTGCGGAGAGTTTCCGCAAGATTTCGCGCCGGGGGGTGATCCTCGGCGGCGTGCAGCTTGCCTTTGCCGGAGCGCTCGGACTCCGGATGCAGCATCTTCAGGTCGATCAGGCCGACGAATTCCGTCTGCTTGCCGAAGAAAACCGCATCAACATCCGCCTGATACCGCCCACCCGCGGGCAGATCTTCGACCGCAACGGAGTAATCCTCGCCGCAAACGAACCCTCCTACCGGATCACCATGGTCAAAGAGGATGCGGGAGATGTGGATGACGTCATCGCCCGGCTGTCCTCTCTGGTCGAACTCGACGAAGACGAACTCAACCGTGCTTTGACGGAAATGCAGCGCAGCGCGCCATTCCTGCCGGTCACCGTGGCCGAACGTGTCACATGGGACGATATCAGTCGGGTCGCCGTAAACGCGCCTGCCCTGCCCGGTGTCACCCCCGAGGTCGGTCTGTCACGGATATATCCGCGCCGGGGCGATTTTGCGCATGTGGTCGGCTATGTCGGTCCGGTCAGCGAACGCGATCTGGCCCGCTACGAAACGCCCGACCCGGTTCTGCGCATCCCGCGCTTTCAGATCGGCAAGGTCGGGATCGAAGCCCGACATGAAGAGGTGCTGCGCGGACGTGCGGGGGCTAAGCGGGTCGAGGTGAATGCCGTAGGTCGCGTGATGCGCGAACTGGACCGCCGCGAAGGTACACCCGGTGCGGATCTTCAACTGACCGTCGACGCCAAACTGCAGAGCTACATACAGGCCCGGCTCGGCGAGGAAAGCGCGTCAGTTGTGGTGATGGATGTCAGCAATGGCGACCTTCTCGGCATTGCCTCGTCTCCGTCTTACGACCCGAACAAGTTTGTGCGTGGTATCTCGATCAACGATTACGCCGAACTGCGCGACAACGATCATCGACCGCTGGCATCAAAGACCGTGCAGGATGCCTACCCGCCGGGCTCGACCTTCAAGATGGTGACAGCGCTTGCCGCGATGGATGCGGGCCTGGTCGCCCCCGATGAAACTGTCTGGTGCCCCGGCCACATGGAGGTGGGCGGGCGTCGCTTCCACTGTTGGAAACGCGCCGGTCACGGGCACATGAACCTCGAACAGTCGCTGCGCGAAAGCTGTGACGTCTATTATTATGACCTCGCGCTGAAGGTTGGCATCGAACGGATCGCCGAAACCGCCCGCAGGCTCGGACTCGGCCAGGCATTTGGCATCGGAATGTCGGCGGTGACCGAAGGGCTGATGCCCAACAAGGATTGGAAGCTTCGCGAACGCGGCTCGGAATGGGTGATCGGTGACACGGTCAACGCCTCCATCGGTCAGGGGTTTGTGCTCAGTTCACCACTGCAACTTGCTGTGATGACAGCGCGGCTGGCGACCGGCAACGATGTGGTGCCGCGTCTTGTGCGCACCGTGGATGGGGTTGAGCCAACCACGCTCGGCGGTGGCGCTCTCGGGTTCAACGAAAACCATCTTCGTCAAATCCGTCGCGCCATGTATTCGGTCAGCAACAACCGCCGCGGAACCGCCTATGGGTCGCGGATCATTGATGATGCCTACCGCATGGCAGGCAAAACCGGCACAAGTCAGGTTCGCAACATCACCGCAGCGGAACGCGCCCGCGGCGTGACCCGCAACGAGGACCTGCCGTGGAACCGGCGTGACCACGCCCTCTTCGTGAATTTCGCGCCCTTCGATGCGCCGAAGATCGCCGTGTCCGTGGTTGTTGAACACGGGGGCGGAGGCTCTGCCGCTGCAGCCCCGATCGCGCGGGACGTGACGCTCCAGGCTCTCTACGGAGAAGACCCACCGCTTGACGCCTACCCGTCCAAAGACCGCGACCGCATCCGCAGTCAGCAGGAACGCCTGCAACAGGTTCTGCGCGAGAACGATCCGGACGGCCGGAGCCGCGCATGAGTTATCTTGAATATACCGTTAAGACGGTCCCTGCGGGCTGGCGAAAGATGCTGTTCATCAACTGGCCGCTGGTGATCCTGCTGTCCGCGATCGCCGGGGTCGGCTTCCTGATGCTTTACTCCGTCGCGGGTGGCGCGATGACGCCCTGGGCCGAACCTCAGATGAAGCGCTACGCGCTTGGTCTCACGCTCATGTTCATTGTCGCGATGGTCCCGATCTGGTTCTGGCGCAACATGTCCGTGATGGCTTATCTCGTCGCCCTCGCACTGCTGATCGCCGTCGAATTTTTCGGCTCCGTGGGCATGGGGGCACAGCGCTGGATCAATCTCGGCTTCATGCGTCTGCAACCGTCAGAGCTGATGAAGATCGCCATGGTCATGGTGCTGGCCGCCTATTACGACTGGCTCCCGATCAAGAAGACCTCACACCCGTTCTGGGTGCTTGTGCCGGTCTTCATCATCCTGCTGCCGACCTTCCTTGTCCTGACCCAACCGGACCTTGGCACCGCCCTCCTGCTGGTCGCGGGGGGTGGTCTGATGATGTTCCTCGCCGGTGTCCACTGGGCCTATTTCGCCACCGTCATCGCCGCAGGGATCGGCGGCATATATGCTGTCTTCATGAGCCGCGGCACCGAATGGCAACTGCTCAAGGACTACCAGTTCCGCCGCATCGACACCTTCCTCGATCCCTCCTCTGACCCGCTCGGCGCAGGCTACCACATCACCCAGGCCAAAATCGCCATGGGGTCCGGTGGTTGGACCGGACGAGGCTTCATGCAGGGCACGCAGTCACGACTGAACTTCCTTCCGGAAAAACACACCGACTTCATCTTCAACACTCTGGCCGAGGAATTCGGCTTTATAGGGGGCATTTCGCTCCTGCTCCTCTACGTGCTGATCCTTGTCTTCTGCATCGTGTCCGCGCTTCAGAACCGGGACCGCTATTCCTCGCTCCTGATCCTCGGGATCGGTGTCACCTTCTTCCTGTTCTTCGCTGTGAACATGTCGATGGTCATGGGCCTCGCGCCTGTCGTCGGAGTTCCGCTGCCGCTGGTCAGCTATGGTGGGTCGGCCATGTTGGTCTTGATGATCGCGTTCGGCTTGGTACAGAGCGCCCATATCCACCGACCGAGGTAAGCCATGCCGATCAACGTCCTCTTCGCCGCCCACGAGAAACGCTGGGCGCAATACGAAGCCCCTTTGCGCACCGCGCTGGACGAGATCGGTGTGGCCTACACGCTGGCGACCGACCTGCCACCGGCAGAGGTCGACTACATCGTTTACGCGCCAAACTCGCCCGTACAGGACTTCACGCCCTACACAAGGCTCAAGGCCGTTCTGAACCTCTGGGCCGGGGTTGAAGACGCGGTTGGCAACCCAACGCTCAAGGTACCCTACGCACGTATGGTCGATGATCAGGGACTGACTCAGGGCATGGTCGAATGGGTCACGGGCCACACGCTGCGGCATCACCTTGGCATGGACGCGCATATCGTGAACCCCGATCACAAATGGCTGCCCGATGCGCCCCCCGTGGCATCCGATCGTCCGGTCGGCATCTTGGGTCTGGGCGAGCTTGGAAGCGCCTGCGGTCAGACCATCGCGCGCCTCGGTTTCCCGGTCAGCGGCTGGGCGCGCAGCCAGAAACAGATCGACGGCATCACCTGTCACACCGGCACCGACGGCTTGCACGCGGTCCTGCGCCAATCGCAGATCCTGATCCTGCTGCTGCCAAGCACCCCGGCGACCGAAAACACACTCAACGCCGAAACGCTGGCGATGCTTCCCAAAGGCGCATTCATCATCAACCCCGGTCGCGGCCCGCTGATCGACGACGACGCGCTGCTGGCCGCGCTCGACAGCGGTCACATCGCGCACGCCACGCTTGACGTGTTCCGCGTCGAACCGCTGCCGCAGGATCATCCGTTCTGGGCCCATCCCCGCGTCACCGTCACGCCGCATATCGCGTCCGAGACCCGTGCGCCAAGCGCCTCGCGTGCGATTGCCGAGAATATCCGCCGTGGTGAAGCGGGTGAGCCGTTCTTGCACCTTGTGGACCGGGACGCCGGGTACTAAGCCCTCCGCAACCTATCAGGAGCTGCCGCCATGAAATTTGACCGTTCGGTAAAAATCGCCCCATCCATCCTCTCTGCCGACTTCGCCAATTTCGGCGCCGAGATCGAGGCGGTCGAAGCACAGGGCGCCGATTGGATCCACGTGGATGTCATGGACGGCCATTTCGTGCCCAACATCACCTTCGGCCCGGCCACCTGCGCCGCGATCCGCCCGCACATCAAGACGGTGATGGACGTGCACCTGATGATCGCACCCGTGGATCCGTACATCCAGGCATTCGCCGATGCCGGTGCCGACGTAATCACGGCCCATGTTGAGGCCGGTCCGCACATTCACCGGACGCTTCAGGCCATCCGCGCCACCGGTGCCAAGGCGGGCCTCGCCCTCAACCCCGGCACCCCGGCCGAGGCGGCAGCCCCCCTGCTCGACCTCGTTGACCTGATCTGCGTGATGACCGTGAACCCCGGCTTCGGTGGCCAGAAGTTCATCCACTCCTGCGTGCAGAAAGTCACCGAACTGCGCGAGATGATCGGCGACCGCGAAGTGCATATCGAGATCGACGGCGGCGTTGATCCCACCACCGCACCGCTTGTCGTCGCCGCAGGCGCAGACGTGCTGGTCGCAGGCTCTGCCGTTTTCAAAGGCGGCTCGGTCGAAAACCCCGCCCCCTACGGCGAAAACATCCGCGCCATCCGGGCGTCGGTCTAAGCCTCGACCTCAAACACGTTGATCCACTTGGCGACAAGGGCGGGGCGGTCTGCACCGTCGATCTCGACCGTGACATCCCACGTCACGTCGTAGCGCCCCGGCTTTTCCACTACATCGGCAACGCTGAAACGGCCCCTTATTCGCTGCCCGGCCCGCACCGGGCTGACAAAGCGGATGCGGTCGAAGCCATAGTTCAAGCCCTGCACCATGCCGGGGATTTCGGGTTGCACATCGTAGGACATGGCCGAAAGCATCGACAGGGTCAGGAACCCATGCGCCATGGTTCCTCCCTGCGAGGCCATCCGCTCTTCATCCAGATGGATGAACTGCCAGTCCTCGGTCACATCGGCGAATGCGTTGATGCGATCCTGACCAATCTCGTACCACCGCGAAAGGCTGGGCGGCATGTCACGCAGAATGTCAGCGGACATCAGGCAGCACGTAGTCGGCAAACTGCTGGCGCAGGGTCAGCTTGGACACCTTGCCCGTCGCCGTCAGCGGCAGCGCATCTACAAACACCAGGTCGTCGGGCAACTGCCACTTGGCGAAATGCGGCTCCATCAGCGCATGGATGTCCGAAAGCGTCGGCTCGCAGCCGTCCTTAGGCACAACCACCAGCACGGGCCGCTCGTCCCATTTCGGATGCGCAATCGCGATCACCGCGCAGTTCGCCACCTCGGGATGCGCCATGGCGACATTTTCCAGATCAATCGAACTGATCCATTCACCCCCCGACTTGATCAGGTCTTTGGACCTGTCCTGAATGCTCAGATATCCGTCAGGTGAAATGCTCGCCACATCGCCGGTGCCAAACCAGCCTTCTGCATCGATCGCCGCCGCGGTCGCCTCTTCGTTCTTGAAATAACCCGAGATCACCGCATTGCCGCGCACATACAGCTCTCCAACCGCCTTACCGTCATGCGGCAGGCGCTGGCCATCGTCGCCCACGATCTTGAGATCAACCCCGAAGATCCGACGCCCCTGCAACGACTTGAGCGCCATTCGGTCCTCAAACGGTGCATCGTCCGCCGTGTTCGGCAATTGGCCTGTCGTGCCCACAGGGCTCATCTCGGTCATGCCCCACGCATGGCAAACGTCGATATCCATCTTCTCGAAAAACTCGATCATGCTGCGCGGCGCGGCGGAGCCTCCGATCACCACCTGATCCAGCGCCGAAGGCGGCTTGCCCCGTGCGTCTATCTCGGCCCGCAGGCCCAGCCAGACGGTGGGCACACCCCAGCTTGCCGTCACTTTCTCGCTTTCCATCAGATCATAGAGCGAGGGCCCATCCAGCTTGCCCCCGGGCATGATCAGCGACGCGCCAACGATGGGCGCCGCATAGGGCATACCCCAGGAATTGACGTGGAACATCGGCACCACCGGCAACAGACGCGCGCCTTCGTGCAGCGAGCGCGGGAGTGTCACCGCGATGAACAGCGCATGCAGAACGGTCGACCGATGGGAATAGAGCGACCCCTTGGGGTTGCCCGTCGTGCCCGAGGTGTAGCACAGCCCCGCCGCGGTCTCTTCGGGCAGGTCCGGCCAGTCATACTCCGTCGGATGCGGCGCGATCAGGTCTTCGTAGCAATGCAATTCAAGCGCCGAGGTCGGCATGTGCGCCGCGTCGGTCATCACGACGAGCTTCAACCCGGCAGGCAGGTGATCCTTCAACGCCTCAAGTATAGGCACAAAGGTCAGGTCGACGAACAGCACCCGATCCTCGGCGTGGCCGATGATGTAAAGCATCTGTTCCGCCGACAGGCGCGGGTTGATCGTATGGCAGACGGCCCCCATGCCGGAAATCGCGTAATACAGCTCGAAATGGCGATACCCGTTCCACGCCAGTGTCGCCACACGGTTGCCCTGCTGAACCCCCAACGCGGCAAGCCCATGCGCCAATTGCGCCGTGCGTTTGAAGGTCTCCGCGTAGGTCTGGCGGTGCAGGTCACCCTCGGTCCGGACCGACACGATCTCACCGGCGCTGTGAATTTCCGCTGCGTACCGCAGCAGCTCGATCACCGACAAAGGTCGGTTCATCATCATTCCGTGCATCAAGCCCTCCCTTGCCTTCTGCCCTGTCGTTCCAGATACACTGATGATCCGACGGAATTCGCGCAACCCCTAACCGTGAGGAAGCAAATCCATGTCCGACACGATGTCCCGCATCACGCTGGCACGCCGTCCCAAAGGCGCGCCTGTGCCCGAGGATTTCAAATTGGAAACCGGTCCGCTGCCGGCTCCGGCAGAAGACGAGGTGCTGATCGAGGTCACGCATCTGTCGCTCGACCCCTACATGCGCGGTCGCATGGATGACGTGAAAAGCTATGCGCCCTCGGTCGGTCTGGGCGGCACCATGACCGGCCAGGGCGTCGGTCGCGTACTTGCCAGCACCGCAGACGGTTTTGCGGAGGGCGACATGGTGACTGGCATGACCGGATGGGCCAGCCACGCCTGTTTGCCCGGTAGCGAGGTGCGTAAGCTTGATCCGACTCTGCCGCCCTCAACCGCGCTTGGTGTTCTCGGAATGCCGGGCCTCACCGGCTGGGTCGGTCTGAACGAATTCGGCAAACCCAAAGCCGGGGAAACGCTTGTTGTCGGTGCCGCGACCGGCCCTGTTGGCTCGATGGTCGGACAACTCGCAAAACAGATGGGCCTGCGCACCATCGCCATCGCCGGTGGTGCCGAAAAATGCCGCCTGGCGACTGAGACGTTCGGTTTCGACGCCGCCATCGACCACCGCGCGCATGACGACGCCGCCTCCCTGCGCAACGCGATTGCCGAGGTCGCGCCCGATGGCGTGGACATCTACTGGGAAAACGTCGCCGGTCAGGTGCTTGAGGCGGTAATGCCGTTGATGAACGTGCACGGGCGAATCCCGGTCTGCGGCATGATCGCATGGTACGGCGGGTCGAACATCGCACCCGAGAACCAGCTTCCGGCCATGTGGCGCAGCATCCTCGTCAAACGCCTTCAGGTGTCGGGCTTCATCATCTTCGACCACTGGGATCAGTACCCGGCCTTCCTAAAGGAGGTCGGCCCCAAGGTCGCGGCGGGCGAGATTGCCTATCTCGAAGATGTGGCCGAAGGACTGGAAAACGCCCCAGACGCCTTCATCGCCATGCTCAAGGGCGGCAACACCGGCAAGCAGATCGTCAAGCTCTAGAACTCGGCTTCGACTTCCAGCGCCAAGGGGGCCGCAGGGGCGGCCTTCAGATCATCCACCTGCAACGGTCCGCTCGGCTTTGACAGCCGGGCGCGCACCACCCAATGAAGCCGCGTCTGCGCCCGCGTGATGGCCACATAAGCAAGGCGCTTCCACAGCGGCTGTCCCGCCTCGCTGCGCCCCATGCGGGCAGCGGCGTAGAGGTCAGGCGCAAAGACCTGCACCTCGTCCCATTGCGACCCCTGTGCCTTGTGGATCGTCACTGCAGCCCCATGCAGGAACGTCGCCCCCATACGGGCGGCAAAAGGGATGAACGGCTCTTCCTCGTTCGGCTTTTCGATCTTCACAATCGAGGCCGCCGACACTTGCGGGTCTTCCGCCCCGATCACATGCAACCGCGAAAATCCCGGTTTCCGCCCTGGCCCAAGGTAAATCACCTGCGCACCCTTGATCAGCCCCCGCGCCTCAAGGTCCAGCCGTTTTTTGCGATGCTTGAGCGGCAGCTCGATCCCGTCACAGATCAGCGGTTCGCCTTCCAGCAGCGAATCCTCCGGTGCCCCGTAGACCGACCGGAATGCGTTGATCAGCCGGATGCGCGTGGCGTTGCGCCAGACCAGAACCGGTGAGCGCGCCATCAGATCAACCTCGACACGCTGTCCAAGCACCACGCGGTCATCCGTCCGCGCGATGTCTTCGACCATGCGTTCGAACCCGTCGAAACTCAGGTTCGGGTCGGCAAGCGCATGCGCCAGATCCAGAATGGGGTTGTCCGCGTCCTGCCGGTGAATGCGGTTCAGGTTCAGCACCTGGCTTGGTGCCAGCGTGTCAAACACCATCTTGCCCGACTGGTTCACCGGGGCCAGCTGCGCCGGATCGCCGAACAGAAGCAGGTTCGGGAAAATCTCGCGCAGGTCCTCGACCTGCCGTTCATCCAGCATCGACGCTTCGTCGACGAAGCCGATATCCAACGGGTCTTCGCGCCGTTTCCAGCCGGTGATGAAATCCGACCCGCGCAAGCCCGCCGCCGCCAATGCCGCCGGGATCGACTTGTGCGCCTCGTACGACATCTGCGCACGCGCGAGTGCTTCCTCGGTCAGCCCTTCGATCTCGGGCTTGTCACCATTGCCCATCAGCCATTCGGCGATGCGCTCGTATTCGGGGTCGTACACCGGCGTATAGAGAATGCGGTGAATGGTGGTTGCAGGCACACCCCGCATCCGCAAAACAAACGCCGCCTTGTTCGTCGGCGCCAAAACCGCCAGCGTCCGGCGGTCCTTACGACGACGTCCTTCATAGTCGCCAGAAACAACCTCGACCCCCGCCGCCTGCAGGGATTTGCACAGCTCGGCCAGAAGCAGGGTCTTGCCCGATCCGGCCTTGCCGGTGATCGCCATGATCTTGGTCTTGCCATCCCGCGGCGGCAGCAGAAGACCATCGTCAAGGTCGATGCCCGCCTCGCGCAGCATGTCGGCCACAGCATCATGGGCGGCGGCCTGATCTTCGGAATATGTCAACGCGGGCAAGGTCATGCGCGGACCCTATAGCGCCCGCGCAGCAGGCACCAGCGTCAGGCGGCTGTCATGCAGGGTTGCGGCACCACGTCACCAAAGGCTGCGTCAAACCAGGCGCGCGAGGCATCGAGCGGCACCCCCGCAACCCGGGACACCTGCTTCTGCGCGGCTTCAGAGAATTCCCAAAGACCGACGCCGACGGACTGCCGGCCCTCGCCCTGAGTCCCCAATACCTCGGGCGCGGCTCCGATCCGATTGTAGATCCGAACCATGCGCGCATCGAAGACACCGACAAAATGTCGTACGCCAAAGCCTTGCATGATCTCACCCCCGGCGAGCATCAGCGCAGCCGCAGTTCCCGGCTCGGTGTTCCGGGACAGGCAAAACCGGGTACATTCCCAGATCAACGGGCTTTGGAACGGAACGCCATGCGTCAGGTCCAGGAAATGCTCATTGACCATCGTGCGCCCGGTCGTCGGAAGAAACCGCATCGACCCGCCATGCGAGCCGTCCGCCTTTTCCCAGATCACGTAAAGCGGGTTGAGGTCGTCATACTCATCGCGCTCCTGGCCGGCGTCATTGACCGTAACATCCCAACCAAGGCGCGTTCTGAACTGATCCGCGCGATCTTCGAACATGGTGCGCCCCAGGCGCGGAAACTGAGAGAGTTGGTCAGCATAAAGATAGCGAATCATGGGCCTGTCCTCCGATGTCGAACGACAGGCTGCGGATCAAAGGTGAACAGTTTCTTGCCGCGCCGAACGGTGACCGTTGCGCGGACTGACTTGCCGATCCGTCAGCAACACCGCCGGTCAGACCACGATCTGTCCCCGCGACATGGCCCGTGCGACCGCATGGGTGGTGTTCAAGGCTCCCAGTTTGAACCGAGCGCTTTCGATCTAGACCCGCAATGTATGCTCGGAAATCGACAGGGTCTCGGCCACCTGCGCGCGGCTGTACCCCACCGCGAGAAGCGTCATCGTTTCGACCTCGCGCGGGGACAGTGGTTGCGTCGGCTCCGGTGCGCGACCGGGCTCCAGCTTCAACGCCGTCTGGTTGAAATAATGCGCCAGAAGGATGAGATCGCGACGGTTCAGTTCCGTGAAGCTGTGCCACTCGTCATCGCTGCAACTGTGGCTGACGGTAAACAGGGCAAATTGGCCATTTGGACCGCGGATCGGAATGGAATAGCCCTGATTGCCGATACCGTGTTCCATCGCGTCGGCCATAAAGGCCGGCGCCGCCTTGCTCGACCAGTCGAGGCGCTTCCAGTCTACGGGATGAAACCGCTGGTAACAGCCAAGGACCACCGGATCGATGCGCAGATATCCTTTCTCAAGATATCGGGCGACCCATTTCGGGTCATAAGTCCCACAGCCATATTGCGTGCCATTGCTGGAAACCCAGTGATACACCATGTCATCGACGGCATAATGGTCGCACAGCCATTCAATGACATTCTGCAATTCCTCAAGATGTTCTGCGCACTCCAATCGTGCGATCACATCGTCCAGCTGAGGCACTTTCTCCAAGAAGCCCACGGCTCATCCCTTCACCGTGTGACACAAGCTCTGCCCGGGCGAACAGCTGCGTATCGTCCAGCTTGGCCGCCAGCGCATCCAGATCATTTGCTGCTGCAAATGTCTTGAGGTCGGTCAACACGTCTATGATCCAGTCATGTCCCATTTCAGCGTCACCTCCAGATAGTTAACAGATCGTTAACACAACCATAACATGTGTCGAGAATTTGACAAATTCCCTTATTCCAACTCCCCAGATCCAGTGAGGTGCTGATTTCTACGTCACTGATTTGGTTGAGATGATCCTTAGACACAGAAAAACCCGCAAACCTCATCGGCCTGCGGGTTCGTGTTAGCAGCAAGATGTAAGCAGAAGGTTACGATTTCGCAGCGAGTGCGTCCTCGAAGGTCCGCAGCCCGGTTTTCGGCGCCTGAACCAGAACCGCCATGTTGCCCGGCTTATGCTCATTGCGCAGCATCTTGGTGTGGGCCTGCGGAATTTCGTTCCACGGGAAAACTTCCGACATGCACGGATCCAGACGACGCTCCACCATCAGCTGGTTGGCCGAAGCCGCCTGCTTGAGATGGGCAAAGTGCGAACCCTGAAGGCGCTTCTGGTGCATCCACATGTAACGCACGTCGAAGGTACAGTTGAACCCGGTGGTGCCCGCGCAGATCACGACCATGCCGCCCTTCTTGCACACCAGTGTCGAGACCGGGAAAGTCGACTCGCCCGGATGTTCGAACACCATATCGACGTTGTTGCCCTTGCCGGTGATGTCCCAGATCGCCTTGCCGAACTTGCGCGCCTCGTTGAACCACTCCTTGTATTCGGGGGTGTTCACCGTGGGCAGCTGCCCCCAGCACTTGAAATCCTTGCGGTTGATGACGCCCTTGGCGCCCATCGACATCACGAAATCACGCTTGTCCTCGTCAGAGATCACACCAATCGCATTGGCGCCCGCTGTATTGGCAAGCTGGATTGCGTAGGATCCCAGACCACCCGAGGCGCCCCAGACCAGCACGTTCTGACCCGGCTTGAGCTCATGCGGGTGATGACCAAAGAGCAT
Organism: Marivita geojedonensis; assembly: GCF_002115805.1. Classification (GTDB taxonomy): domain Bacteria; phylum Pseudomonadota; class Alphaproteobacteria; order Rhodobacterales; family Rhodobacteraceae; genus Marivita; species Marivita geojedonensis. The sequence goes on from NZ_JFKC01000001.1 coordinate 29,250, forward strand.
CCGGTACGCTGTCGCCAGCGTCAGCGTGTAACAGGCGCTTTCTTCCCAGGTAAGGTGCTTGGGCCGCGGCATCAACTGCTGCGCCTGAACCCGTGTGAACTGCGAGAACGATCCGTCATGGGTCTCGTAGCCCCAGATACGCTGGGTCGGAGAATACATGGGGTCGCCGCCGTTACATTCTTCGTCGTCGCCGTCATCCTGGTTGCAGTGGATCACCACCTCATCACCGACTTTCCAGCGCTTCACCTTGTCGCCGACTTTCCAGACGATACCGGACGCGTCAGACCCTGCGATGTGATACGGCTGCTTGTGACCGTCAAACGGGCTGATCGGAACACCGAGTCCCGCCCAAACGCCGTTGTAGTTCACGCCAGCGGCCATAACGAGAACCAGCACTTCATGGCTGTCGATATCCCAGGTATCGACCACTTCGACTTCGAACGACTTTTCCGGCTCACCATGGCGCTCACGGCGGATGGCCCAGGCGTACATCTTCTTCGGCACGTACCCGAGCGGGGGCATCTCGCCGATCTCGTACAAGTCTTTCTCAGGCGCATCATACGCCGCGATGCCGGTCTGCTGATCCAGGGCCATCGGAGCCTCCTAAAGTCATTTTTACTGCGTGCCGCAATGCAGAATCGCGGCGTCTGACCCTGAAATAGGGGTCGGATTGAAATTATGCAACAAGATTTGCGCGTATTTTGTAATTTTATGACCGAGCGAACGCAGAAATTCCTTCGCGCGCGCAGAATATCCTTACATCAAGTGTTTGATCGAGTTGGCATAGAACTCGGCCAGTGTGCGTTTTCGGTCCGGGATGATCAGTCGCGGACCATCTTCGACGACAATCTTCCGTTCGATCAGGTTCCTCAGCCCAACCTCGACCGCATAATCCCGGTTATTGCGCGGCAGATGCAGTTGCGCGTCTTCAAGCTCTTCCAAGGCTGCTGAAAACGCGATCTCCAGGGCCCCGCGGGACATGGGTCCGTCGCGCAGCAGGATCGTTGCAATCAAAGGCACAGGCAAAACCGGAACCGCCGATGAAATCCGCCCCATGATCGCGCGGGACAGCGACTCGGGATCAACCGCCCCGTTTGCCACCTCGCTCAGAACCAGAGGCTCCCCGAAACTGACCGCCGCATACCCAAACTTGTGGAACCGCCCGGTCACCCGCAACCAAAGCTGACGCAGAATGGCGCGGAACACGACACTGATCCGCGCGCGGAACTTGCGTTCGCCTTTGGCCTGCGCGCGCAGAAGGATCGTATCCTCCAGAACCCGATCGTAGTTCAGTGCGACAGGGACAAAGACAACATCCCGATTTGCGGCCTCTGCCCCTTCGAGGATGTATTTGAGGATCCCGACCTTCGCTTCGGCCAGACTGCCGTCGAGGCTCAACCCACCTTCCGGGAACACCGCCTGTGTCACCCCCGCCCCTGTCGCCTGTTGCACGTATTTGGCCAGCACTTTGCGATAGAGGTCATTGCGCGATCTGCGGCGGATGAAATACGCGCCCATCGCCCGGATCAGCCGCGACAGCGGCCACACCCGCGCCCATTCTCCCACGGCGTAGGAGAGCGCGGACCGATCCGCCGCGAGATACGTCACCAGCACGTAATCCATGTTCGACCGGTGGTTCATCACGAAAACCACCGTCGCCTCCGGATCGACCTCGGTCAGCCCCGCATCCTGATGAACCATCCGCACGCGATACAGCGCATTGCTCAGAAACCGCGCCGCGCGGATGGCGAAACTGAAATAGGCCCACGCAGAAAAGGACGGGACGATCTCGCGTGCATAGCGCCGCGCCCGTTCAAAGGCGACATCCTCGCGCACACCCTCCTCTTTGGCATGATCCACGATCGCCTGCGTGATCTCCGGGTCGTAGACCAACCGTTGAATCATGTCCTGGCGCCGCAAGAGCTTGAACGGCTGGATTGGCCTCTCCAGCCGTTCGTTCAGTTTTTTAACGGCGCGCTCCATCCTTCGACGAAAGAACCAGCGCACCGACGGGAACAGGAAATGCGAGGCGAAAGTCACCGCTGCGAAAAGCAGGATCAGAAGAAAAGCCCAGAGCGGTAGCGTCACCTGCGTCGTCATGGCGTCACTCTTGCAACGATGAACGCACAGGTAAACAGCAAAGGACACTGCTCATGAGACACGTCACGGCATGGGGCGTCCCTGCACATGACATGCGACAACGGTCTTGCTTTTCCTCGGTGGCGCGCATCGGATATGCTGTCGCGCAGCAACATTATTCTCGCCGCAGCGCGGCGAATTGACAGCGACATAAAGTTTCGCGTATGCATCGCATCACGCAACAAGATTACACAACCGAATCCCGCCTGACGGAGCCGACATGACCGACGCACAGACACCCACCCGTGACCGCCCCTGGCTCATCCGCACCTATGCGGGACACTCGACCGCCAAGGCGTCGAACGCGCTCTACCGCTCCAACCTGTCCAAGGGGCAAACCGGTCTTTCCGTCGCCTTCGACCTGCCCACGCAGACAGGCTATGACAGCGATCACGTCCTCGCACGCGGTGAGGTCGGCAAGGTGGGTGTGCCTGTCAGCCATCTCGGTGACATGCGCACGCTCTTCGACCAGATCCCGCTGGAACAGATGAACACGTCCATGACGATCAACGCGACCGCCCCTTGGCTTCTCGCGCTCTACGTCGCAGTGGCCGAGGAACAGGGCGCGGATGTGTCCAAGCTGCAAGGCACCGTGCAGAACGATCTGATCAAGGAATACCTCTCGCGCGGCACCTATATCTGCCCGCCGAAACCGTCGCTCAAGATGATCGGGGACGTGGCGGAATACTGCTACACGCACATCCCCAAATGGAACCCGATGAACGTGTGTTCCTACCACCTGCAAGAGGCAGGCGCGACACCTGAACAGGAACTGTCCTTCGCCCTGGCCACCGCCATCGCCGTTCTCGACGAACTGAAGCCCCGCGTTCCAGCCGAGGATTTCCCCGCGCTCTGCGGCCGGATTTCCTTCTTCGTGAACGCAGGCATCCGCTTCGTCACCGAGATGTGCAAGATGCGCGCCTTTGTCGATCTCTGGGACGAGATCCTCGAACAGCGCTACGGCGTGACTGACGCAAAATACCGCCGCTTCCGCTATGGCGTACAGGTGAACTCGCTGGGTCTCACTGAACAGCAGCCGGAAAACAACGTCTACCGCATCCTGATCGAGATGCTGGCCGTGACGCTCTCCAAGAAAGCCCGCGCCCGCGCCGTGCAGCTTCCCGCATGGAACGAAGCACTTGGCCTGCCCCGTCCGTGGGACCAGCAATGGTCGATGCGGATGCAGCAAATCCTGGCCTATGAAACCGACCTTCTGGAATTCGACGACCTGTTCGACGGAAACCCAGCCGTCGACGCCAAGGTCGAGAAACTCAAGGAAGGCGCCCGGGCAGAGCTTGCCAACCTCGACTCCATGGGCGGCGCCATCGGCGCGATCGAATACATGAAGGGCCGTCTGGTCGATTCCAACGCAGACCGCCTGAACAAGATCGAGCGCAACGAGACCATCGTCGTCGGCGTGAACAAATGGGTCGAAGGCGAACCCTCGCCGCTTCAGACCGAAGACGGCGGCATCATGGTTGTCGATCCTGCCGTGGAACAGGAACAGATCGATCGCCTGAACACGTGGCGCGCCGAGCGTGACAGCGATGCCTTGCAAAAGGCCCTCGCCGATCTGCGCGCTGCAGCCAAGGAAGGCGCAAACGTCATGCCCGCCTCCATCGCCTGCGCCAAGGCCGGTGTCACAACCGGCGAATGGGCCGGCGAGATGCGCGCTGTCTTCGGCGAATACCGTGGCCCCACCGGCGTGTCGAAATCCGTGTCCAACAAGACCGAAGGGCTGGACGACATCCGCGAAGCGGTCAACGCCGTCAGCGACCGTCTGGGCCGCCGCCTCAAGTTCCTTGTCGGCAAGCCGGGCCTCGACGGTCATTCCAACGGTGCCGAACAGATCGCCTTCCGCGCCCGCGATTGCGGCATGGACATCGACTACGAAGGCATCCGCCTCACGCCGGACCAGATCGTCACCGCCGCCCGCGACAACGAAGTGCATGTCGTAGGTCTCTCGATCCTCTCAGGCAGCCATATCCCGCTGGTCGAGGACATGATGACCAAGATGCGCGAGGCGGGCCTTGGCCACATCCCGGTTATCGTCGGTGGCATCATCCCTGACGACGACGCCAAACGCCTGCGCGCCATGGGCGTCGCCAAGGTCTACACGCCCAAGGATTTCGAGCTGAACGCGATCATGATGGATATCGTCACGCTGGCCGATCCCAAGGCTGTCGCGGCGGAATAATCAAACTCCATCTTTCGGATGCAGGTACAAGCGGGTACGGTCCCACCGTACCCGTTTTGCATTTCCAAGAGACCCGTTATGAAACACGTTCTTTCAATTGTTCTTTTTGTGACCCTGCCGATCTCTGCACTTGCCGAAACCCAACTTGAACGGCTCGAGACCATTTCCGAACAAATGACCAGCGGTATGTTCGAGGCCATGATCCGGATGGTAGAAAAAGAAGGCGGCAATCCAGCGCCGCTGCGTGACGCGATCCCCGACAGCACCTGGAACGATGTGTACCGAGATGCTGGCGCCTGTCTTCTGGACAGATACACGAACGCATCCAGCGCATCGGTCGTCGATGACATGCTCGACAGGATGGAGGCGTTCATTCCCCAGATTGCGGAGATGGATCTGGAAACGATGGAAGAGGACACCGATTTCCTGCCCGAAGGCATCTCAGAAGAGTTCTCGCTTCAGGTCAACTCCGAATGTGGGCTGACCAACCTGATGATGGAACGCATGGAGGAGTCCGGATTCATGGCAGCGATGATGCAATCCATGATGGAAATTGACGCTCAATAGCGTCAATAACAACTTCAAATTGCGCCAATTTCGCTCATAAATTGCAATTTTGAATCGCGAATTGACTTCCCTCGAAAGTCGCTTATCGCTCTTGCCATAAATTATAAATTGTCTCGGAGGGACACATGAGCGTTGATCTCAACAATATGTCGAAAGATGAGCTGAAACAGCTGATCAAAGACGCGGAAAAAGCGCTGAAAACACTCGAAGCACGCCGTCTTTCAGAAGCCAAGAAGGCTGCTGAATCCGCCGCGAAGGAGTACGGTTTTTCGCTGGATGAACTCCTTGGCGGAGCGCCGCAGAAAAAAGGCTCCAAGAGCGCGCCGAAATACAAGAACCCGGCTGACGCGTCCCAGACCTGGACCGGAAAAGGCCGCAAACCCAATTGGGTGATTGATGCGCTTGCCGCAGGCAAGACAATGGAAGATCTGAAGATCTGAAATGACAATCCACATCGGAGCCAAACCCGGAGAGATTGCTGAAACGGTCCTGATGCCGGGCGATCCCTATCGCGCGAAATGGGCGGCGGAAACCTTCCTTGAAAACGCGCAACTCGTAAATGAAGTGCGTGGCATGCTGGGTTTTACCGGTACATGGAAAGGTCACCGTGTGACCATTCAAGGCTCCGGCATGGGGATGCCATCACTGTCCATTTACGCCAACGAACTGATCCGGGATTACGATGCGAAAACACTCATTCGCATCGGATCCTGTGGCGGAATGCAGCCCAGTGTCGGTATCCGCGATGTCATCCTCGCGATGACGGCAAGCACGTTGTCCACTCCGTCGCGGGGCATTTTCAAGGAATTGAATTTCGCCCCCTGTGCGGATTGGAGCCTCTTGCGTGCCGCCGTCGCCGCGGCCGAGATGAAGGGCACGAAGACCCATGTCGGCGGCATCTATTCGTCGGACGTGTTCTATGACGAGCGCCCCGATCTGAACGAACAGATGACCCGCCACGGCATCCTTGGCGTCGAAATGGAAGCGGCAGAACTCTACAATCTCGCGGCCCGCCACTCGGTCCGCGCATTGGCGGTTTTGACCGTTTCCGACCATTTGCTGACCGGTGAGGCGCTTCCGGCCGAGGATCGCGAACGCAGTTTCGGAGACATGGTCGAGATTGCGCTGACTGCCGCCTTCACCTGAGGGCCAAATCGAAAAACCGGGGGATCCACGAATTTCCCGGTCTTTTCGCAATACCGCCACAATCCTCTGCGACACCCGGGCCATGCCGAATTGGGTGATCGATATATATGTCCTGCTGACCAGCCGCGTGCCGATCCCGCGCATGCTCTTTCTGTTCAGCGTGATCACCCTGTCGCTCTTCACTCTGACATCGCATCACCATGCGACACTCAAAGAAGTCGGCCTTGTCCTTCCGGTCATGTGCGCGCTCTTCGGTCACGTGGCGGTTGTCGCGGTCAAGATGCCGGCCTCTCTTCAGAGCTATGAACGCATCGGCATCCGAAACGCAGGCGGAAAGCTGATCCTGATCTGGCTGGCCGCCTATGCAGGTGCCATGGCCCTTCCGTCACTTGCCGTCGCACAGGCCGCCCTGAGCCTCGGCATCGCCGTTTACCTCTGCATGTTCGTCGTGGTGGTGTTCATGTTCGGCGACGGCGACAAAGTCGGCTGGTTCGCCCGCGACTGGGACGAAGGCCAGCGCAACGCCGCAAACTGGCAGGTGGCCCGTCTGTTTGCCCTGATCCTTCTGAACGAACTGGCTTCCCGGCATGGCACCGCATTCGACTGGATCATTGCAATCACACTCGGCCCGATCGCCCTGCACTACCTGATGTACTGGACGATCCTTGCCACACACCCCTACGACAAGACCACGCGTCCCGACTAACCCCGTCCGTGACTGCGGTCGTAGCCGTTGACCGGGGGCGGCGACCACCCATCCAAAGCCCCCTGAGCGGGCTGCAGAACCTCGACCCGCAAGGGATAACAGGCCGCAGCATCGCTGGTATGTTCCGCCGAACAATCCCCGCCGGGACAGGCCGACAACGCACCCAGCAAATCGATCTCCGCAAAGAAGGTCAGATGGTCCCCCGGACGCACCGGGCTGGCCTTCATGAAATACTGGCCCGTATCCCGCGTGAAGCCTGTGCACATGAAGACATTCAGCACGTCATGCACATGCGGTTCGGCCTCGGCCAAAGTCATCCCCGTAGCATCCGCCAACGCCCGCGTGAGGTTCGAATGACAACAGTGGTGGTACTGCACGCCAGACAGCAGGTTGCCGGTATACGGATCGCAGCGTGTGCCGATCACGTCGTGCACCGATCCGCCATAGGAATCGATCCCGTACCAGCCCAATGAGTCCTCCACGATGGTCGCCATCGGGCGCAGCGTCGGGAACGAGGACCACAACCGCTCTCCCGTGGTCACATGTGTGCCGTGCAAGGCACGGGTCTTGCCGGAATAAAACCGCTCGGACAGGTCATGGGCGTTCCACAGGTTCAGGTCCCCCACCTGCGGACCATCTACGCTCAGGATGCGAAAGAACGATCCCGCAGGAACCCGAAACGTGCAGGCGTCGCGCGGAGCAGCCACCGACACGTCCACCACGTCTGCCCCGGCCAGCGCCTGCGCATAGAGCGACAGATCGGGCACGGGCAGCGTGTCGTTTGGATAGCAGATCACCGGCACAACAGCGCGGCGCTCATCTGCGTCATCAGGGGCATTGGTCATGTCAGGCTCCGTTTTCAGGAACTCAACGGCAGCCTGTGACAAAACGCAAGCGTAGGCCGGACAATTCTGCCCGACCTACAAAACCCGGCGCGCGCCTCCCATCGCGCGCCTGGGCAGGAGACTCAGATCGCGATGACGTCCAGCGGCGGGAAGCCATTGAACCCGACCGATGCATAGGTCGAGGTGTAGGCCCCGCAATTGCGGATCACGATACGGTCCCCGGATTGCAGTCCGAGCGGAAGCTGCACAGGCTGCTTTTCGTAAAGCACATCGGCGCTGTCGCAGGACGGACCAGCCAGAATGCACGCGCCTGTCGGCTCGTGATCACGGTCCGTAATGAACTGGTAGCGGATTGCCTCGTCCATGGTTTCTGCCAGGCCCGAGAACTTGCCGATGTCCAGATACACCCAGCGGTGCAGATCGCTGTCCGACTTCCGGGACACGAGCAGCACTTCAGCCGCAATCGCCCCCGCTTCAGCCACCAGCCCGCGACCGGGCTCTGCCATGATCGCCGGAATATCGCCAAAACGGTCCTGGATCTGGCGCATCACCGAAGCCGCATAGTTCTGCGGCGCATCCAGCTCCTGACCGTAGAACGCCGGGAACCCGCCACCAATGTTGAGCAGCGACAGCTCGAAACCTTCAGCCTTAAGGCCGCGCCAGACGGCTGCAACCTGATCCAGTGTCTCGCCCCACATTTCGGCACGGCGGGTCTGCGAACCGACATGGAAGGACAGACCAACCGGCTTGAGGCCCAGTTCGATCGCCAGCGCGAAAAGCGACGGTGTCTTGTCCAGCGCGCAACCGAACTTCCGCGACAGAGGCCAGTCCGCATGCAGCGAGCCCACGATCAGACGGATATAGACCTCTGCGCCCGGTGCGTTCTGCGCCAGCTTGTGCAGTTCTTCTTCGGAGTCGGCTGCGAAATGGGTGATCCCCATCTCATGCGCCCATGCGATGTCCGACGGACGTTTGATGGTGTTGCCAAAGGAAATCCGCGACACGTCCGCGCCAGCATTCAGGCACATCTCGATCTCGGCGCGGGATGCCGCGTCGAAGTTGCTGCCCATCGCCACGAGGGTCTGCAGGATTTCCGGAGCCGGGTTTGCCTTGACGGCATAGTGGATGCGCGCGCGGCCCAGGCCCTGCGCCAGCGCTGCGTACTGACGTGCGACAGCATCTGTGTCGATCACAAGCGTCGGGCGCTCAAAACGGTTGCTCAGGATGAAGGCCTCTGCACGGGATACAGATGCGGATTCGCGGGCAGAAAGCCCGGTTACGTATGCGTTCATTGGTCATCTCCAATAGACCCGGCCATTCCGATTGCTCGGCGCAGACCGCTCAGTTCTTTCAGAGACGTTACCGTCGCTACGTAACCGCGTGGGTGCAGGTCCTGCTTGCCCACCTCGCCAGAGGCGCGTGCGTTGGCGTCACTAATCGCGCATATGGAGTCGATTTTGAGTCGGCGCAATAGAAATTATCTCGCTGACTCAAAATATTTTTCGCGCTCATGTCTCGCGTCGCAAACACAGCACAGGGCTGTCCTCAGACGCCGTCTCTGCCCCGCAGAACGCACAGCGCCATTGCCCCGGCGCGGTGCGCCGCCAGCGGCATTCCCGCGTCAGCGTCGTCGTTTTGCGCCGCCAGTAGAGATAGGCCAGCACGCCAAGAAGAAGGATCAGAAGGATGGGCATGGGTCAGGCTCCTAGCCTCTCAGCATGTAAAATCATTGCAAAGCAAGATGCCCCGCCAGCCCCAGCATGAAACCCAAGACAGCCCCCATCGGTGGCCCCCATTTGCGTTTCAACGGCACCCGGGGGGCCACATCCTCGAACAGAAGGTAAAGAATACCACCGGCTGAAAACAGCATGATTCCGCCCAGCACGCCGGGCAGTTCCGACAGGACCAGCAATCCGGTCAGGGTCGCCAGCGGTCCGACGGGCACCATCGCGATGAATATCCAGATCAGGTTTGGATGGTGCCGGTCCGCCGACATTTCCCGCCACGCGTTGAACCCTTCGGGCAGGTTTTGCAGCGCGATCAGTGCGGCAAGCAGCAGCGCGATATCCGCCTCGCCCACCAGCATCGCACCCAGGGCCATGGCCTCGGGCACGTAATCCAGCATCATGGCCAGAAACTGGGACACGCTGCCTTGCCCTTGGGACAGATGATGGTCGAGCATCCCGAACACCAATCCGCCCGCCCCAAAAAGGACAAGCGCCACAATCGGACCCACCCGGTCTGTCCCTTCGGGTACAAGCACAAGCGCAATCGCGGAAAACAGCGCGCCACCGCCGAACGCGATCACCGAATGGCGAAATTCCTCCAGCATCCACCTCGGTAGCAACCGGTCGACCTGTGCCAGAAATGCGCCAGCCGGGATCGCGATCCCGGCCAGCGTGGAAAACAGAATGGCTTCTGTGAAAGTGCTGGTCAAAGCGCGTTACACGTGCCGCTCGACCATCATCTTCTTGATCTCGGCAATCGCCTTCGCCGGGTTCAGACCTTTGGGGCAGGTCTTGGCGCAGTTCATGATCGTGTGGCAGCGATAGAGCTTGAACGGATCTTCCAGATCATCCAACCGCTCACCCGTTGCCTCGTCGCGGCTGTCGATGATCCAGCGATAGGCGTGCAGCAACGCGGCCGGTCCAAGGTACCGATCGCCGTTCCACCAGTAGGACGGGCAGGCCGTCGAACAGGACGCGCACATCACGCATTCATAGAGACCATCCAGCTTCTTGCGGTCCTCGATGGACTGCTTCCACTCTTTCGCCGGGCGGTTCGTCTTGGTTTCGAGCCACGGCATGATCGACGCGTGCTGCGCATAGAAATGCGTCAGATCCGGGATCAGGTCTTTGACAACCGGCATGTGCGGCAGCGGGTAGATCTTCACATCGCCCTCGATCTCGTCGAGACCGTAGATACAAGCCAGCGTGTTGATCCCGTCGATGTTCATCGCGCAGGACCCGCAGATGCCTTCACGGCAGGACCGGCGGAAGGTCAGCGTCGGGTCGATCTCGTTCTTGATCTTTATCAGCGCGTCCAGAACCATCGGACCGCACTTGTCCATGTCCACGAAATAGGTGTCCACACGCGGGTTCTCGCCATCGTCCGGGTTCCAGCGATAGATGCTGAACTTGCGCACATTGGTGGCGCCTTCCGGCTTGGGCCACCGTTTGCCCGTGCGGATGGTCGAATTCTTGGGGAGGGTCAGTTGAACCATATCTCTCTCCTTAGCGAAGCAAAGCTGGCAGGCCCTCGGCCGCCAGGCATGTCAGTGTCTCGGGTTTCGAGACGATATCCGTAACGATCTGCACCGTGCTCTCAGTTGGCCCGGTCACACTGTCGAGCGCCAGCGACCGGATCTGCACCGCGCTGGCATTGTCGATCACACAGTTCAGCGCCGGTTCCAGCGGCACGCCAGGGAAGCGTTCGACCAGAACCGGGGTAATCGCCGAGCGCGCCGCATCGCGCGCAATCCGGTCCTGTGCCTGCGGAGAACAGGCAGCGAGCACCAGCCCCATGGCAATCAGGATCAGCGTTTTAGGCAATATTGCGTGCCTCCGTACATCACTGGCGCATCCGGTGTGCAGAACGCCGAACGACCGCCATCCTGCTGCCGGCGCATATCCCTCAGGATTTGGTCACGCTCCTGCGGGACACGTGTCTTGGCCGGAAGATTACTGTCGACATACTGCACAGCAGTCCCGCTCGTACCCTCCACAGTCTCGACCCCTTCCGGCGTCACCGCTATTTGCGGACCCGTACAGCCCGCGAGGCCCAGGGCCAGCAATGACAGGCCAAGAACAGTCCGCATCAGAACGTCCGTTCCTTCGGCGCAATCTTCTTGAGGCTGATACCCCCCTGCTCTTCCGTCGTCAGCGGGTCTTTGACCACCGGACGATAGCTGAGGTCGATCTTGTTGCCCTCGACCCTTGCGATGGTGTGCACGCGCCAGTTCTCGTCGTCACGCGAGGTATAGTCCTCGTGCGCATGTGCGCCGCGGCTTTCCTTGCGCGCCTCGGCCCCGGCGATCGTCGCCAACGCGTTGGGCATCAGGTTGGTCAGTTCCAGCGTCTCCATCAGGTCGCTGTTCCAGACGAGGCTGCGGTCGGTGACCTGAAGATCATCCATCTTGCCCGCAATCGCGACCATCTTGTCGAGACCTTCCTTCATGGTCTTCGAGGTCCGGAACACGGCGGCATCGGCCTGCATCGTTTTCTGCATCTCAAGCCGCAGTTCGGCGGTCGGGATGGAACCCTTGGCGTTGCGCAGCCCGTCGAAGCGGTCGAATGCCTTGTCCACCGACGCGGTGTTGGTCGACGGCACGGCAGAATCGCGATCCACAACCTTGCCTGCGCGGATCGCGGCAGCGCGGCCGAACACCACGAGGTCGATCAGCGAGTTGGAACCCAGACGGTTGGCACCATGCACGGACGCACAGCCCGCCTCGCCCACGGCCATCAGGCCCGGCACAACAGCGTTCGGGTCTTTCTTGGTCGGGTTCAGCACTTCGCCCCAGTAGTTGGTAGGGATGCCGCCCATGTTGTAGTGCACCGTCGGCAGAACCGGGATCGGCTCCTTGGTCACGTCAACACCGGCGAAAATCTTGGCGGACTCAGAGATGCCCGGCAGACGCTCTGCAAGTGCTTCTTTCGGCAGGTGCGACAGGTTCAGGTGGATGTGATCCCCTTCCTCGCCAACACCACGACCTTCGCGGATTTCCATGGTCATCGACCGGGACACGTAATCACGCGGTGCGAGGTCTTTGTAGTTCGGCGCATAGCGCTCCATGAACCGCTCGCCTTCGGAGTTGGTGAGATAGCCACCTTCCCCGCGTGCGCCCTCGGTGATCAGACAGCCCGAGCCGTAGATGCCCGTCGGGTGGAACTGCACGAACTCCATGTCCTGAAGCGGCAGACCCGCGCGCGCCACCATGCCGCCACCGTCGCCGGTGCAGGTGTGGGCGCTTGTCGCGCTGAAATAGGCCCGGCCATAGCCGCCCGTCGCCAGCACCACCATCTTGGCGTTGAAGACATGCATCGTGCCGTCGTCCAGCTTCCAGCAGACAACACCGGTGCAGGCGCCGTCATCGGACATGATGAGGTCGACCGCGAAATACTCGATATAGAACTCGGCGTTGTTCTTCAGCGACTGACCGTAAAGCGTGTGCAGGATCGCGTGACCGGTCCGGTCCGCCGCCGCACAGGTGCGCTGTACGGGCGGGCCTTCACCGAACTCGGTGGTGTGACCGCCGAACGGACGCTGGTAGATCTTGCCTTCCTCGGTGCGCGAAAACGGCACGCCGTAGTGTTCAAGCTCGTAAACCGCCTTGGGCGCTTCACGGGCGAGGTACTCCATCGCATCCGTGTCACCCAGCCAGTCCGACCCTTTCACGGTGTCGTACATGTGCCACTGCCAGTGGTCCGGGCCCATGTTGGAGAGCGATGCGGCGATCCCACCCTGCGCCGCAACCGTGTGCGACCGTGTCGGGAACACCTTGGTCACACACGCCGTGCGCAACCCCTGTTCGGCCATGCCAAGCGTGGCGCGCAAACCTGCGCCGCCTGCGCCGACGACCACGACGTCATATTCATGCGTCTCGTATTCGTATGCAGCCATGTTGCTGGAAACTCCGTGTCTCAAAGGGCCATTTTGGCGATTGCAAAGACGCCAACGGCGGCCGCGCCGTAGCTGATGCAGGTCATGCCGAGGATCAGGATCTTCTCCCAGATGCCGTGCACATAGTCTTCGACCAGAACCTGGAACCCGTCATTGAAATGCTTGAAGCCAACGATCAGCGTCAGCGCGGCGATGATCGCCGGGAACGGGCGCGCATAGTAGGCCTGCACCTCTTCGAACGACGATCCAAGGATACCGCCAAAGGTGAATACGAAGAAAGGGATCAGGATCAGCAGCGCGACGGACGATTTCTTCATCGCCCAGAAATGCTCGGTCCCGGATTTCGCGGCGCCCCATCCGGTGGCGCGTTTGCGGTCAGTCAGAAAAGCCATGATGCGCCCCCTTTACCAAAGCACGACGACGGAAAAGACAGTCAGCACGCCAGAGCCGATGATCACCATCCAGCCCAGCATTTCGGCTTTGTCGATCTCAAGCATCTTCGCGTTGTCCCATATCAGGTGACGGATGCCTGCCAGCGTGTGGTACCAGAGCGCCCAGACGGACAGGAACATCACCAGATCACCGAACCAGCTTGTGACAAAGCCGTTGGCAAAGGCGAAGTATTCCGGACCGGTCGATGCTGCGAGCAGCCACCACACGATCATCAGCGCGGCCACGATAAGCGCATTGCCGGTGATCCGCGTGAGGATCGACGTAACGGAGGTGAGTTGCGGCCGATAGTACGGCCCGATCATAAACGGTGAGAGCGGCCGGTTGCCGCGATTGACGTCAGGCATGGTCTGAGTCCTTTTCGGTTCCTGACAGCCTTTTTATTGCTTTTGAAAGCCGAGTCACGCCGCGCGAAAGCTCTCAGGCGCGGTTTTTTGGCGCAATCAGCAAGAAATATCAAAATTTGTGATCACACGAATAAAAACTGTGATCACATAATGCGCGGCAATGGAAGTTATCGTTTTTTCAGGCGTTTTTCCGTTACCGCTACCCAAAGGCTGCTTTACATGGGTCCGACCATCAACCGCCGCACCCGATCGGACCTTCAGTTCCCCAAGGCTCTGTAGAGGTCGCGCAAGTGGGCTTCGAACTCTTCGCACATGATGATCGACCGATCGGACGGATCGTAAAACGCGTTCGCCTCGCCACACGGCTCGGCATAGACACCGATCTCTGCCGGAAACCCGAAATCCGCATTCAATGCGTCCACCTCCGCCGCAATCAGTTGCGCCGTCACCGTGGTTTTGTCCTCTGCCGAAAACCGCATAGGCGTACCGCCTTCCGCCATTTCGTCGAACACTGCCCCCCAGCTGTCAGCGGCAAGATCGTATTCCTCGGGACAGTATTCCGCGCGCTCGTCGGGCAGTTCCATGTCCTCGGCAAAGTCATCCCGGGTGTCCGGATCACCGCCGTAAAACAGGCAGACCGTGTTGTAGAACCGCTGTTCGTCCGGCCCATGCACGTCCCAATACGGCACCGGATAGTCGGCATTCGCCACGGCTTCGGCCCAGAACCCATTGGCCACGTCATAGGCCATATCCAAGGCCGACTCCGGCTCGAACAGATGATCGATCAACAGGATCGACGCCACGTCGGCGGCGTCTTCTTCCTGCCCGAAGACGGGCATTTGCATCACGTCGATCAGGGCATGACCCAGCTCGTGATAGAAAATTCCAAGGATATTCGCTTCGACAAAGGCGTTTTCAGCCTCGTCGGCCATCAGACTACCGGGGACACCGGCAGCCAAAAGGGCAAGCGCGTATCTCACACAGGCATCAAGGCCCAATAATCGAGATCAAGCAAGACATGAGGCAGGTACTTCCCGTCCTCGCCTTTCAGGTCCATCGACCCGCTCGCCGAGGTCGCCACCAGTCGCAGACGCACCGCGCCCACACCGGGGACCGAGGTTTCGGCCTTGTCCAGCACCTCGGACCAAGCGCGCACGGTGGTGCCGCTGAAACACGGGTTCGCGTGTGCCCCGCCGTTCAGGCCCACGATCATCTGCGCATTTGCCAGACCGTTGAACGACAGCGCCCGCGCCATGCTGATGACGTGCCCACCATAGATCAACCGCTGCCCATCGGGCCGGAAAGTGGCGTCGAAATGGACCTTGGCCGTGTTCTGCCACAGCCGCGTCGCCATCATGTGTTCGGCTTCCTCGATGGTGACGCCGTCCACATGGTCGATCTTCTCACCGATCGCGTAATCCCCCCAGCGATGCGGCTCGCCCGCCAGTTCGAAATCGTAGCCGGTAAAGTCCAGCCCGCGCGGAATCGCCAGGTCTTCGACAGCCAGCACGGATTTCAGCTCCGGCACCACAGTCTCAGGTGCTGCCGCATCCGCGTCGCGCTTGCGCACCATGACCCAGCGCACATACTCCATGACCAACTGATCATTCTGGTTGAGACCGCGCGTCCGCACCCAGACCACACCGGTCTTTCCGTTGGAGTTTTGCTTGAGCCCGATCACCTCGGATTCCGAACGCAGCGTGTCACCCGCATAGACCGGCGCCAGCCAGCGCCCCTCGGCATAGCCAAGGTTCGCCACCGCGTTCAGCGACACATCAGGAACCGTCTTGCCGAACACCACATGGAACGCAGCCAGATCGTCGATCGGGGACGACGGTAGGCCACAGCTCTGCGCAAAAAGATCCGACGAATACAGCGCATGTCGAGCGGGATACAAAGCATGATAAAGCGCCCGCTCCCCACCCGACACCGTGCGCGGTACCGCGTGGCGGATCACCTGCCCAACCGCGTAATCCTCGAAGAAACGGCCTTCATTCGTTTTCGTCATCGCAGCGCCCTTTGCGGTGGTCGCAGGTCGGTCGAGTGTGTCACTGTTCGCCAAGTTTCATCTCCGGGCTGTAGGGGGTGTCGATCTCTTTGGTCACCGCCTGCCCGCAGCGCATCACACCATTGGCATGATCGAACGCATAGGTGGGATCGCCATAAAGCTCCCACCCCTTGCTCAGGGCAAGCGACACCTTGTGGCAAAAGGCCGACGTGTCATCTTCGGTCAAAAGTCGATAAATCTTCATGGCTTACCCCGGAAACGGCCAGACGCCGAGGCCAACGTGGATGGCCGAAATCGCAGCATACATCACCAGCGTGATCACAACCAAAAGAACGTCTTTCTTGGCTTCACCCGGTTGCGGGCGATCCCAGACAGGTTCGGCCTTGTTGATGAGGATCACCTCGAGCACGGCCCAGGCGAGCATCCCGCCAAAGAGGATGATCGACGCCAAGTCGCCGTTCACCAGAAGGTGCGCGACGGCCCAGATCTTAACGGCGGTCAGCTGCGGGTGGCGCATCTTGCCACGCAAGCGGCCCGTGGTGGCACTCATACCAAAGACGAACAGCGCCACCAGCATCAGCAGGTTGTTGATGTGCACCATGAAGGCAGGCGGATACCAGACGGGAATGAACTCCACCCCGCCGTACCCCCAGATCATCAGGCCGAGGCTGATGAACAACGCAACCGCCACCACGCCTTTGCCTTTGTCGCCCATCGCCGCACGCTGTTCGGGCGCGACGCGCTTGAAAATATGGGCTCCAACCCAAATCAGCAGTCCGAGAACAAGAAGACCCATCATGGCTTACCCCGCTTGGATGGTTTCAATCGCCTCTGCTTTTGCCAGTATTTCACGCGCTGTGGCAACGTGAAGGTTCTCGACGATCTTGCCGTCCACCACAGCCACACCCTGCCCTTCAGCCTCCGCCGCCTCGAACGCGGCGATCTGGCGGCGGGCGAGGTCGATCTCTTCGGGGGCGGGCGCAAAGGCGGTATTGGCAATGTCCACCTGCGCGGGGTGGATCAGCGTCTTGCCATCAAAGCCCATATCGCGGCCCTGCGTACATTCGGCCTTGAGCCCTTCGTCATCCTTGAACGCGTTATACACACCATCCACGATCACCAGCCCCTCAGCCTTGGCCGCCAGAAGGCACATCGACAGCGACGTCAGCATCGGCAAACGGTCCGGGCGGAACCGGGTCTGCAATTCCTTGGCAAGGTCATTGGTGCCCATCACCATCCCCGCCATCTTCGGATGCGCCGCAATCTCAACCGCGTTCAGCATACCGCGCGGCGTTTCCATCATCGCCCAGATCGGCAGGTCGCCGGTGATCTCGGCCAGCGCATCCAACTGCGCTGCACTCTCGACCTTGGGCAACAGAACCGCATCGCAATCCATCTGCGCCACGGCTTCAGCATCGGCCCGGCCCCACTCGGTATCCAGCCCGTTGATCCGCACGATCCGCACCCGCGCACCGTACCCACCGGCCGCCAGCGCCGCCTTCAGCGTTTCCCGCGCGGCGGTTTTTTCATCGACAGCCACCGCATCTTCGAGATCAAAGATGATCGCATCAACCGGCAACCCCCGCGCCTTTTCCAAGGCTCGGTCTTTAGACCCCGGAATGTAAAGAACCGA
This sequence comes from Marivita geojedonensis, assembly GCF_002115805.1. Lineage (GTDB taxonomy): Bacteria > Pseudomonadota > Alphaproteobacteria > Rhodobacterales > Rhodobacteraceae > Marivita > Marivita geojedonensis. Next base: position 46,910 of record NZ_JFKC01000001.1, read on the forward strand.
GCGATAGGGGCGGCTGCGCATGTCCATGGCGGTCTCCTCAGCGAGTCTTGAGTAATAATGTTGCGCCAGAGAGCTACATTCTTTTGCAAAAACTGCAAGAGGTGATCTGCCGCACCGCAGAAAAAAGCTGCTGCACCCGCATTCCGTGCGGTTCGTTAACCATATGTAAGGCACCCCGCCGGACGCTCTGCCCCATCACAGCCGAAAAGGGGTAAGGCGATGAAACGGAATTTCTGGACGATGTCAGTACTCGCAACCGGAGCGCTGCTTGCGTCGGCATCACTGGCGCAGGCACAGCAGAACTGCGCACCGCGCGCGCTGGTGATCGAACGGCTCGCCAGCAGCTACGGCGAAACCCGCCAATCCATCGGGCTTGCCCAGAACAATACAATGGTCGAGGTCTTTGCCTCCACGGACACCGGCAGCTGGACGATCACCGTCACCAACGCCGCAGGCCTCACCTGTCTTGTCGCCAGCGGTCAGGCCTTCGAACGGCTCGCCGAATCCCTGCCGACCCCGGCCGAGGATGCCTAGGTCAGCGCATCGAAGATCAGCTTCGACCCGGTCACCATGAGCAGCACATAGGTCAGACCGAAAAACACCCGTTCGGGCACGATATGATGTGCCCGAACACCCAGATAGGTGCCCAAAATGGCAAACGGTGCCAGCGCAAGGTTCAGCGTCAGAGTCTCCAGCGTGAAAAAGCCCATCGCGGCATAAATCCCCGCTTTCAGCACGTTCATCGCCCAGAACACGATCACCGTCGTCGCCTGAAACGCGGTTTTGCTCAGCTTCCGTCCCAGCAGATAGACCGCCGCCACCGGCCCGCCCGCATGGCTGACGAAACTGGTGAAGCCCAGCGCCACACCCGCCGAGACCCCCGCGGTCGGTGACATCGGGCGCTCCCCGATCTTCACCCAGCCTGCGGCCTGCACCAACTGCCAGATCACGAACCCGATCGAGATGCCCCCGATCAGGAACCGGATCACATCGTCATTGGCCCATCCGAAAAAGAGCGCCCCCAGAAAAGTCCCCGGCACACCGCCCCACAGCAGCAGCCGTGTTTCGGGCCAGTTCCACTTTTTCCAATAGGCCGGCAGGCTGGCCACATCGATCAGCATGAGCAGCGGCAGCATGATCCCCAGCGCAATTGCGGGCTCCACCAAAACAGCCAGAATCGATGCGCTGGCAAAGGCCGCTCCGGACCCGAACCCGCCTTTTGAGACCCCCGCAAAAAGAACGGCAGGCACGCCCAGCGCAAAAACTGTCCAGCTCAGAACCTCCACGCGCGCCTCACTTTCCTACGGGATTCCATTGACATATCCGCCCGTGACCCGTTCCGCCAGCTTGGGCGTGCGTCTCCGCCGCACTTGCGAAATAACCCAAGTCGGACTAGCACAGCGCAAATTCAAAACGGACCGGAGACAAAATCCATGGCCAGACCCAAGATTGCCCTTATCGGCGCGGGACAGATCGGTGGCACCCTTGCTCACCTCGTGGCACTCAAAGAACTGGGCGACGTCGTACTCTTCGACATCGCTGAAGGCACCCCGGAGGGCAAGGCCCTCGACATCGCCGAATCCGGCCTGTCCGAAGGGTTCGACGCAAAGCTCAAGGGCACACAGGATTACGCCGACATCGCGGGCGCAGACGTCTGCATCGTCACCGCCGGTGTCCCGCGCAAGCCGGGCATGAGCCGCGATGACCTTCTGGGCATCAACCTCAAGGTCATGAAATCCGTGGGCGAAGGCATCGCCGCCAACGCACCGGACGCGTTTGTGATCTGCATCACCAACCCGCTCGACGCGATGGTCTGGGCCCTTCAGCAGTTCTCGGGCCTGCCGACAAACAAGGTCTGCGGTATGGCTGGCGTTCTGGACAGCGCCCGCTTCCGTCACTTCCTGTCGCTCGAATTCGACGTGTCGATGAAAGACGTCACCGCCTTCGTTCTGGGCGGCCACGGCGACACGATGGTTCCGCTGACACGCTACTCCACCGTCGCAGGCATCCCGCTCCCGGATCTGGTGAAGATGGGCTGGACCACCCAGGACAAGCTCGATGCAATCGTGCAGCGCACCCGTGACGGCGGCGCGGAAATCGTCGGCCTGCTGAAAACCGGCTCCGCCTTCTACGCACCGGCGACCTCCGCCATCGAAATGGCCGAAGCCTATCTCAAGGACCAGAAGCGCCTCCTGCCCTGCGCGGCCTATTGCGACGGCGAATTCGGCCTCGACGGCTTCTACGTGGGCGTCCCCACCATCATCGGCGCCGGCGGCATCGAAAAGATCGTCGACATCTCGCTCAGCAAAGACGAGCAGGCGATGTTCGACAACTCGGTCAACGCCGTCAAAGGCCTGGTCGAAGCCTGCAAAGGCATCGACGAGAGCCTCGCGTAAATCCTCGACCTTTGAAGATAAGTGCCCCGTGGATCACCACGGGGCATTTTTTTGTGCCCCGTTCTCTTGCGACCCGGAACATCAGGCCAATGGCGGGACAGCCAAGATCGCTTGGGGCAAATCATCCGACGCTCCCTTTTCCCAGCATCCAACGCCGCACCTGATCTGACAGGTCCCGTGCACGGGCTGAAACCGCCCAAAAGCGCGGCAAAACCTGCCGAGCAGCTGCAGGTCAGCGGCGTTCTTGTGCAAATAAAGCCACAATAGCCGCGTGGGACCCCCCGAACAGCGCACCAAAACTGTCTTTCGGCATGCCGATATGCATGAATCAAGGAGAACGGCAGGTTAACGAGGCAGATAATGATCGATTTGCGCAGTAGAGCTGTATCCAGCGACAACCTCACGTTCCCTTCGAACGGACGGCACCTTGGCCGCGTGGCGGCGGCATGAAGGACTTTCTGTCTCAGAGCGGCGCCGATACGGGTACGGTAGAGGACACGCTTGCCACCTATCACCGGATGTTCCGGCCCTATTTCGAAGAATATGCCGGTCTCGAAACAAACACGTACGACGTGTCGTCCTCGACCGACGTCAAGGAAATGGTCCGTGCTGCACGCGCACATGGGCTGGACGTTCACGCTTTCCCGAGCCTTCCCGCACGCCACCTTGTCCTGAGCGACGGCACACGCGAGATCGGGTTTGCGGCCGCGCAGCCAAGTTGCATGAAACCGGTCCTGACCAATTTCTGCGATGACAAGCTGCTGCAGAAAACGTTCTACAAGGAAAATGGCATCCCTCACGCCGAAGGACATGAAGTCCGGTCTCTGGAGCATGCGCTCGAGAGCCGTCGCTCACTCGCAGAGTCCGTCGTCCTGAAACCGTCCCGAGGCCGTCAGGGCCTTGGAGTGACCGTTGGAATCCGAGATGACGAAACACTGATACGCGCATGGAATTTCGCCCGCGAGGAGCGGTCTCAATCCCCGATAATGATGGAAGAGACGTTCGTCGGATGTGACCTGCGCGCCTTCATCCTGAACAAGGAAGTCATTTGCGCCTATCTGAAGATCCCCCCGAATATCCTGGGTGACGGTCGCTCGACGATTGCGGAACTGGTCGATGCAAAGAATGCCCGCCGTCGCCAAAGCCCGGCGCTGCGTGTCGCATTGATCAAGACCGATGCCAAATCAGAGCAGCTTCTTGAATTCCAGGGATTTGATATGGGGTCCATCCCTGCGAACGGAGAACCGGTTCTGCTGGGTTTGACGCAAAGCGTCAGTTCAGGTGGCGATCTGCTCCCGATCAACGGGCGATTGTCGAAGCCGGTAAACACCGTTGCCTGCTCTGTGGCGAAAGCGCTGGGATACACCGGACCGCCTGGCATGGATGTCCTGTGCCGCGATTTCGAAAAAGACACCGGAAGCGCAATCATCTGCGAGACAAATCCTCAGCCCGCCATGTTTGGCGCGTTGTATCCACCGGTCGGAAAATCCGTGGACTGCCCGGAACAGATAATGCGCCATTACTTCGGCGCCCGCCGCAAAACTGTGAAACCAAAAGACATCCGGATCCGTTGCGAAGGCGCCGAGGAGATCGAGTTGGAGGCGTTCTGCGACTCTTACGCAGAGTCCGGTGCAAACGGAAAATTGCTACGGAAAACCGGCCCGCAGGAACTGACGATCGAAGGGACAGGCAGCGACGTTTCAATGCTGCTGAGCACGCTGCTCGACAGCAAGAAAAAGCCGAAATTCATCGACGCGGCCTATGTCCTGAAACCCCTGAAAAAGAAGAAAGCCGCCAAGAGCGCGATCCCTCTTGAACGCCCCGGCGACACAGCATGTCCCGCGTCAGAATTCGCAAAGATCGCCTGTATGTCTTCTCTGTCCAAGCAGGCGGATATTTTGGACGGCAACCTCATTTGTCTGACAAAGACGCGAAAGAGAAAGTTTGTTTCGGCGCAGCTGAATGGCTGGTTTGCAGAAGCACATTCCAGTCTTCTGGGCCGCAGCAGATTGCGCCACAGGTTCGCCCTGCATGGTCTGCCCCTCAAACGGGAACTGATCCTCGAGCCAAAAGACGTGCGCGGCCTCAGACGAGCTGTTGCACGCTTCAAGAAAGACTGCACCGTCACCCTGATCGCACGATCGAACATCCAGTCCAAAACCATCGTTTCGAACGCGGACGAAGCCAGCGATCTTCTGTCCAGAGAGGTGAACAACCGTACCAAGCTGGTCTGTGTGTCGCCAAATGAAGACACGACACAGATGTCGCTCCTCGTATTCGACGGAAGTCTGGTCGCAGCCACCCAAGACTCAGGCACGGAATGCGACACGCTCCATGCAGAATGGGCGCAGGTCGCTTCGGCGTGCCTCGATGCGCTTCCAAGTGCCCGGCTGATGTCCGTGAAGGTTCATATGGAAAACCCCCAAGACGCCCCCGACAACCAGACCTGGGCCATCGACAGCATCGACACGAACCCCGACATCGCTCACTTCGGAACGCGCGTGGCGAACCCCAAGGGTGCGTTCGCGAAAAAACTCGTCGCAGCGCTCTTGGATAGCACCATCTAGCGGGTTGCCCGGCGCGAATGGAATGGCCCAAACATGCGCTTGTCCTGCGCGCAGCGCCCTGCAGAATGGCAGGAATCCTTGGCTGAACCCGCGCGCAACCGACGATGAAACCAAGAGATTCGGGTGTGATCACTCCGCATGCCGCACCTGCATCGCCCCTTCTCGGCCCAAATGTGATCACACGATTTTTCACTGTGATCACAAATGTCGCTTTTTTCGCGTCAGAAGGCCGGTGCGGCAAAAAAACCGTTAAGTGTTCCGAAATCACCCTCTTATATCGCCGCAAATCGCAGCAACAAACGGGACAGTTGACCGATGAACATTCACGAGTATCAGGCGAAAGCCCTGCTACGCAGCTACGGCGCTCCGGTGTCGGATGGCCGCGTGGTTCTGAAAGCCGAAGAGGCGAAGACCAAGGCGGGCGAAATGGACGGGCCGCTCTGGGTGGTCAAGGCACAGATCCACGCCGGTGGCCGCGGCAAGGGCACCTTCAAGGAAGAAAGCGCCGGTGAAGCCGGTGGCGTTCGCCTTGCCAAGTCGGTCGAAGAAGCTGCCGATGAAGCCAAGAAGATGCTCGGTCGTACGCTGGTCACAAAGCAGACCGGCGAAGCGGGCAAGCAGGTCAACCGTATCTACATTGAAGACGGATCTGGCATCCAGACCGAGATGTATCTCGCGCTGCTCGTCGACCGTCAGACCTCGCGCGTGTCTTTTGTTGCCTCGACCGAAGGCGGCATGGACATCGAAGAGGTTGCCGAAAGCACACCCGAGAAAATCCTCAGCTTCTCCGTCGATCCGGCCACCGGCTATCAAGCCTTCCACGGTCGCCGCATCGCCTTCAACCTCGGCCTTGAAGGCAAGCAGGTAAAACAGTGCGTTCAGCTGATGGGCACGCTCTACCAGCTCTTTGTCGACAAGGACATGGAGATGCTCGAGATCAACCCGCTGATCATCACCGATGAAGGCGATCTCAAGTGCCTCGACGCCAAGATGGGCTTCGACGGCAACGCCATCTACCGCCACCCGGAAATCGCAGAACTGCGCGATGAGACCGAAGAGGACCCGAAAGAGCTCGAGGCCTCCAAATACGACCTCAACTACATCGCGCTGGACGGTGAAATCGGCTGCATGGTGAACGGCGCGGGCCTTGCCATGGCGACGATGGACATCATCAAGCTCTACGGTGCAGAGCCTGCCAACTTCCTCGACGTGGGCGGCGGTGCGACCAAGGAAAAGGTCACCGAGGCATTCAAGATCATCACCTCCGACCCGAACGTCAAAGGCATCCTCGTCAACATCTTCGGCGGCATCATGCGCTGCGACGTCATCGCCGAAGGCGTGGTCGCCGCGGTCAAAGAAGTTGGCCTTAAGGTGCCGCTGGTTGTGCGTCTCGAAGGCACCAATGTCGAAAAGGGCAAGGAGATCATCAACACCTCCGGCCTCGACGTGATTGCCGCCGACGACCTCAAGGATGGCGCACAGAAGATCGTGAAGGCGGTCAAGGGCTGATGAAACGGGCTGGCTGGATAACCGCAATCGCACTTGCGGCCGTCCCGGGCTGGGCCTTCGCCGGACCGTTTGACGATCCGGCGGATGCGGGCGCTTTGATCGGAGAGGCATGTGTCACCACATCGCTGGACTTCGATGCGCTCTTCGCGTCGGCACAGGAACTCGCATCCGCCGCAGGGTTGCCGCAGGTGATGGCCTCGGACGAGGCCGCCATGTTCGGCAATCCCGGTGGCGCACATGTGGTGTTCTCGCGCCGGATAGACTCGATGGCCTGCCAGCTCAACATCCCGCCCGACCCCGGAACCGAGGCGTTCTTCACCGACCTGCGCGACATCATGCAGGCCCGGATCGACGCGACCTACCCCCGTGCGCTCTCGGACGAGATGGACAAACCATCGCCGCACGAGGCCGCACACCAGTGGGTCTTCCGCGTCCCCAAGGAACGCCACTTCGCCGTCTCACACAGCTGGATCCGTGACAGAGGGGTCTCCCTCTCGGTCGGGTACAGCCAGATTTACGAATAACTCCGCTCCGCGCGGATCGAACGACACAAGTAGGAGAGCCACCGTGGCCGTACTTATCGACGAAAACACCAAAGTCATTTGCCAGGGCCTCACCGGCTCGCAGGGCACATTCCACACCGAACAGGCCATTGCCTACGGCACCAAGATGGTCGGCGGCGTCACCCCCGGCAAAGGCGGTCAGACCCACCTTGACCTCCCGGTCTTCAACTCGGTTCACGAGGCCAAGCACGAAACCGGCGCGAATGCCTCGGTGATCTACGTGCCGCCCCCCTTCGCAGCCGACTCGATTCTCGAGGCGATCGACGCCGAAATGGAAGTGATCGTCTGCATCACCGAAGGCATCCCGGTGCTCGACATGATGAAGGTCAAGCGCGCGCTGATGGACAGCAAGTCGCGTCTGATCGGGCCGAACTGCCCCGGTGTCATCACACCTGACGCCTGCAAGATCGGCATCATGCCGGGCCACATCCACAAGCGCGGCAGCGTCGGCGTCGTGTCCCGCTCGGGTACACTGACCTACGAGGCGGTCAAGCAGACCACCGATGTCGGTCTTGGCCAGTCCACCTGCGTCGGCATCGGCGGCGACCCGATCAAAGGCACCGAGCATATCGACGTGCTGGAGTGGTTCCTTGCCGATGACGAAACCGAAAGCATCATCATGATCGGGGAAATCGGTGGCAGCGCCGAAGAGGAAGCTGCGGAATTCCTCGCCTCCGAGAAAAAGAAAGGCCGCTGGAAGCCGACCGCAGGCTTCATCGCAGGCCGCACCGCCCCTCCGGGCCGCCGCATGGGCCACGCTGGCGCCATTGTCGCCGGTGGCAAGGGCGGCGCCGAGGACAAGATCGAAGCGATGAAGTCCGCAGGCATCGTTGTTGCTGAAAGCCCTGCAAGCCTTGGCGAAGCGGTGCTGGCTGCGATCAAGGGGTAACGCGCCCCGCAGGCCGGGAGTGAAACCCGACCTGCACAAAACAGAAAACGCACAGGCCGGGCAACTGCCCGGCTTGCGCACACCACCAAAGCCGCGCGATAGCGGATCCTGCGATCCGCTTTCCTGCTGCTTGATCAGACCGGTTCGGGAGGACCACGACACATGACAGATCAAAGCCCTAACGATCTTTTCCACGCGTCCAGCTTTATGCAGGGGCACAACGCCGCGTATCTGGAACAGATGTACGCGCGCTACGCCAACGACCCGAACGCGGTCGACGAGGCGTGGCAGGCGTTTTTCCGGCAGCTGGGTGACGACGAGGTCAGCGTCAAGAAAGAGGCCACAGGGCCAAGTTGGGCGCGCACCGACTGGCCACCCGTGCCGAACGACGACCTGACGGCGGCGCTTGACGGCCAGTGGCCCGTGGCTCCGGCCGAGATCAAAGGGGCAGGCGACAAGATCAAAGCCAAGGCACAGGAAAAAGGCGTTCAGGTCACCGACGACGCGATCCAGCGCGCCGTGCTCGACTCGATCCGCGCCCTGATGATCATCCGCGCCTACCGGATCCGGGGCCACCTGGCCGCCGATCTCGATCCGCTGGGCATGCGCGAGCAGACCCCGCACCCGGAGCTTGATCCGAAATCCTACGGCTTCACCGAAGCCGACATGGATCGCCCGATCTTCATCGACAACGTGCTGGGCCTGCAGATCGCGTCCATGCGCGAAATCCTCGACATCGTGAAGCGCACCTATTGCGGCACCTTCGCGCTGCAGTACATGCACATCTCCGATCCGGAACAGTCCGCATGGCTGAAGGAACGGATCGAAGGCTACGGCAAGGAAATCGCCTTCACACGCGAAGGCCGAAAAGCGATCCTCAACAAGATGGTCGAGGCCGAAGGCTTCGAGAAATTCCTCCATGTGAAATACATGGGCACCAAGCGTTTTGGCCTTGATGGCGGCGAAAGCCTCATTCCTGCGATGGAGCAGATCATCAAGCGCGGCGGCAACCTTGGCGTCAAGGAGATCGTCATCGGCATGCCGCACCGCGGCCGCCTGTCGGTTCTGGCAAACGTGATGGGCAAACCCTATCGCGCCATCTTCAACGAATTCCAGGGCGGCAGCTTCAAACCGGAAGATGTGGATGGTTCAGGCGATGTGAAATACCACCTCGGCGCGTCCTCCGACCGCGAGTTCGACGGCAATTCCGTCCACCTTTCTCTGACCGCCAACCCCTCGCACCTCGAGGCGGTGAACCCGGTGGTTCTGGGCAAGGTCCGTGCCAAGCAGGACCAGCTTAACGATGCAGAGCGCCGCGCGGTCATGCCCGTGCTGCTGCACGGCGACGCGGCCTTTGCCGGTCAGGGCGTTGTGGCCGAATGTTTCGCGCTTTCGGGCCTGCGCGGGCACAAGACCGGCGGCACCATCCATATCGTGGTGAACAACCAGATCGGCTTCACCACCGCGCCGCACTTCTCGCGCTCCTCGCCCTACCCGACCGACAACGCTCTGGTGGTCGAAGCGCCGATCTTCCACGTCAACGGCGACGACCCCGAAGCGGTGGTTCACGCCGCCAAGGTGGCTACCGAGTTCCGCCAGAAATTCGGCAAGGACGTTGTCATCGACATGTTCTGCTACCGCCGCTTCGGTCACAACGAGGGGGATGAACCGATGTTCACCAACCCGTTGATGTACAAGAAGATCAAGCAGCAGAAGACCACGCTCTCGATCTACACCGAGCGTTTGGTCAAGGACGGTCTGATCCCCGAGGGCGAAATCGAGGACATGAAGGCCGCGTTCCAGTCGCACCTGAACGAGGAATTCGAGACCGGCAAAACCTACAAGCCCAACAAGGCCGACTGGCTCGACGGGCGCTGGAGCCATCTCGACCGTCAGGACAAGGACGATTACCAGCGCGGCCAGACCGCGATCCAACCGGACACCATGGCCCAGGTCGGTGAAGCGCTCACCCGCCTGCCCGACGGCTTCCCGGTTCACAAGACCGTGGCGCGCCTGCTCGAGTCCCGCAAAGAGATGTTCGACAAGGGCGAAGGCTTTGACTGGGCCACCGCCGAGGCACTGGCCTTCGGCTCGCTGCTTACCGAGGGCTACCCGGTGCGTCTTGCCGGTCAGGACTCGGCACGCGGCACGTTCAGCCAGCGTCACTCGGGCATCGTGAACCAGGAAACCGAAGAGCGTTACTACCCGCTCAACCATATCCGGGAAGGCCAGTCGCGCTACGAAGTGATCGACTCCGCCCTGTCGGAATACGCGGTTCTGGGCTTTGAATACGGCTACTCTCTGGCCGAACCCAATGCGCTGACGCTCTGGGAAGCGCAGTTCGGCGACTTCGCCAACGGTGCGCAGATCATGTTCGACCAGTTCATCAGCTCGGGTGAATCGAAGTGGCTGCGCATGTCGGGCCTCGTCTGCCTGCTGCCGCACGGCTTCGAGGGTCAGGGCCCGGAGCACTCCTCCGCACGGCTTGAGCGCTTCCTGCAGATGTGCGGTCAGGACAACTGGATCGTGGCCAACTGCTCGACCCCGGCCAACTACTTCCACATCCTGCGCCGTCAGCTGCACCGCTCGTTCCGCAAGCCGCTGATCCTGATGACGCCGAAATCGCTTCTGCGTCACAAGCTGGCGATTTCCAAAGCCGACGAGTTCACCACCGGCTCGAGCTTCCACCGCGTTCTGTGGGACGATGCGCAATACGGCAACTCTGACACCACTCTGGTCAGCGACGACAAGATCAAGCGCGTCGTGATGTGTTCCGGCAAGGTCTACTACGATCTGCTGGAAGAACGGGATGCTCGCGGAATCGACGACATCTACATCCTGCGGTTCGAACAGTTCTACCCGTTCCCCGCCATCTCTGCCGTGAAGGAGCTGGAGCGCTTCCCGCAGGCCGAGATGATCTGGTGTCAGGAAGAGCCCAAGAACCAGGGGGCCTGGACCTTCATGGAACCGAACCTCGAATGGGTTCTGAGCCGCATCAACGCCAAACATCCGCGTCCGCGCTATGTGGGCCGCGCCACATCGGCCTCCCCGGCAACGGGTCTGGCCAGCCAACACAAAGCACAGCAAGCCGCGCTCGTGAACGACGCGCTGACGATCGAAGGGAAATAAGACATGACAACCGAAGTGCGTGTGCCCACGCTGGGCGAATCCGTGACCGAGGCCACGGTCGCCACATGGTTCAAGAAGCCGGGCGACAGCGTTGCCGTGGACGAGATGCTGTGTGAACTGGAAACCGACAAGGTGACGGTCGAAGTGCCGTCCCCCGCTGCCGGCACCCTCGCCGAAATCGTCGCGGCCGAAGGTGAAACGGTTGGCGTCGATGCCCTGCTTGCCAATATCTCCGAAGGTGGAGCAGCCGCAGCCAGCCCGGCCAAGGCCGAAGCTCCGGCTGCCGCCGCCGCATCTGGCGACAGCGGGCCGTCGGTCGATGTGATGGTTCCGACACTTGGTGAGTCCGTGACCGAAGCCACGGTCTCGACATGGTTCAAGAAAGTCGGTGACACCGTCGCGCAGGACGAAATGCTCTGCGAGCTGGAAACCGACAAGGTCTCTGTCGAAGTGCCCGCGCCCACCGCAGGTGTCCTGTCCGAAATCCTCGCCGCCGAAGGTACAACCGTCGAAGCCGGTGGCAAGCTCGGTGTGATCGGCGGCAGCGCCGGTGCCGCCGCCTCCGCTCAGGCACAAGCCGCCTCGACTCCGGCAGCCCAGCCTTCCAGCAGCGGTGCGGATGTGGAAAACGCCCCCTCTGCCAAGAAGGCAATGGCCGAAGCCGGTCTCAGCGCCGATCAGGTCAAGGGTTCGGGCCGTGACGGTCGCGTGATGAAAGAAGACGTGGCCAAGGCTGTCGCTGCCGCCGCAAGCGCCCCGGCACAGACCTCTGCGCCCGTCGCCGCACCGCGCGCGCCGGTCAGTGCAGACGATGCCGCGCGTGAAGAGCGGGTCAAGATGACCCGCCTGCGCCAGACCATCGCCCGCCGCCTCAAGGACGCACAGAACACCGCCGCGATCCTGACCACCTATAACGAAGTGGACATGACCGAAGTCATGGCGCTGCGGAACCAGTACAAGGACCAGTTCGAGAAGAAACACGGCGTGCGCCTCGGCTTCATGTCCTTCTTCACCAAGGCCTGCTGCCACGCGCTCAAGGAAGTGCCCGAAGTCAACGCCGAGATCGACGGCACCGATATCGTCTACAAGAACTTCGTCCATATGGGCGTCGCTGCGGGCACCCCGCAGGGTCTGGTGGTTCCGGTCATCCGCGATGCCGACCAGATGAGCTTTGCAGAGATCGAAAAGGCGATTGCCGAAAAAGGCCGCCGCGCCCGTGACGGCAAACTGTCGATGGCCGAAATGCAGGGCGGGACCTTCACCATCTCCAACGGTGGTGTCTACGGTTCGCTCATGTCCTCGCCGATCCTCAACCCGCCGCAATCGGGTATCCTTGGCATGCACAAGATCCAGGACCGCCCGATGGTCGTGAACGGTGAAATCAAGATCCGCCCGATGATGTATCTGGCCCTCAGCTACGACCACCGCATCGTCGACGGCAAAGGCGCCGTGACCTTCCTCGTCCGCGTCAAAGAAGCGCTCGAGGATCCGCGCCGCCTGCTGATGGATCTGTAATCGCGTTGCAGTCAGGCACGCACCCTACGCCCCTGTAGGGTGCGTGTTCTCACGCATCACGGGATGCTCTCATGACCCCGGAACTCACCGCCCTCACCCTTGCCGCGCTTCTTCAGATGCTCCAGCTGACGCTCTATTCCGTCGCCGGACAAAAGCAGGTCGGCACGAGGACGGCACTGAAACCGCGGGACGAGGGCATCTCGCTGACCGGCAAGGCCGGTCGCATCCAACGGGCGATGAACAACCATTTCGAAGGGCTGATCCTTTTCGGAATCGGCGTGATGGTCATCACCTACTCGGGCAAGAACGACGCCATGACGGCTCTGGCCAGCGGGCTCTACCTGCTGGCGCGCATCCTCTACATTCCGGCCTATGTCTTTGGCTGGGTGCCCTGGCGCTCGCTGATCTGGGCGGTTGGGTTCTTCGCCACCCTCTACCTGCTTCTGGCTGCGCTCATGTAGCTTCATCTTGCCCATAAACTCCGGGGGAGTCGCCGGAACGGCGACGGGGGCAGCGCCCCCCTGACCCCATCCAATACAAAGGACATCGCAAAATGGCACAATACGACGTCATCGTCATCGGCTCCGGCCCCGGCGGCTATGTGGCCGCGATCCGCTGCGCGCAGCTGGGCCTGAAAACCGCCTGCGTCGAAGGCCGCGAGACTTTGGGCGGAACCTGCCTGAACGTGGGCTGCATCCCGTCGAAAGCGCTGCTGCACGCAAGCCACCAGCTGCACGAGGCCGAGCACAACTTCGCAAAGATGGGCCTCAAAGGCAAAGCCCCGTCCGTCGACTGGAAACAGATGCTGTCCTACAAGGACGACGTGATCGGCCAGAACACCAAGGGCATCGAGTTCCTGTTCAAGAAGAACAAGATCGACTGGCTCAAGGGTTGGGGCTCCATCCCGGCGGCGGGCAAGGTCAAGGTCGGCGACGACGTGCATGACGCCAAGAACATCATCATCGCTTCCGGATCCGAAGCATCCTCCCTGCCCGGAATCGAGATCGACGAAAAGGTCGTCGTGACCTCGACAGGCGCGCTGGAGCTGCCGAAGATCCCGAAAAAGATGATCGTCATCGGCGCCGGTGTGATCGGTCTGGAACTGGGCTCGGTCTACAGCCGCCTGGGCACCGAGGTGCAAGTGATCGAATTTCTCGACACCATCACCCCCGGCATGGACGGCGAGGTGCAGAAGACCTTCCAGAAACTGCTGCAGAAGCAGGGCCTGAAATTCACCCTCGGCGCGGCGGTGCAAAAGGTCGACGCCAGCAAGTCCAAAGCCAAGGTCACCTACAAGCTGCGCAAGGATGACAGCGAACACGACATGGACGCGGATGTCGTGCTCGTCGCCACCGGTCGTCGCCCCTATACCGACGGGCTGGGCCTCGATGCGCTGGGGATCGAGATGTCGCAGCGCGGTCAGATCAAGACCGACGGCCACTGGCAGACCAATGTCAAAGGCATCTACGCCATCGGCGATTGCATCGACGGACCGATGCTGGCGCACAAGGCCGAGGACGAAGGCATGGCCTGCGCCGAAGTGATCGCCGGCAAGGCCGGGCATGTGAATTACGGCGTCATTCCCGGCGTGATCTACACCCACCCCGAAGTGGCGAATGTCGGCCAGACCGAAGAACAGCTCAAGGAAGCGGGCCGGAACTACAAGGTCGGCAAATTCAGCTTCATGGGCAATGGCCGCGCAAAGGCGAACTTTGCGGCTGACGGGTTTGTAAAGATCCTCGCCGACAAGGACACCGACCGCATTCTGGGCGCTCATATCATCGGGCCGATGGCGGGCGATCTCATTCATGAGATCTGTGTGGCGATGGAGTTCGGTGCCTCGGCAGAGGATCTGGCGCTCACCTGCCACGCCCACCCGACCTATTCCGAAGCGGTGCGCGAAGCGGCCCTGGCCTGCGGTGATGGTGCCATTCACATGTAAACGCATGGATCGGGGGACGCCTTTTTGAAAAGGCGCCCCCCAAGCGCGTTCAAACGCGCTTGGCCACGCGGTTTCGAAACCGCGTATTCAAGGCACTTCGCAGAGCCTTTTCTAATCTCTGAAAGAAGCGGCGCCGCCCCGGTGGGCTGACGGTCTTCCGAAATATCGGGGATCGCTCCCCGGACCTGTGCCCGTCTCCGGGCCTTCGTGAAACCGGTTTCTCAAGGTCGGGGCGTCACCCCCAATTCGGAAAACCATCGTTCAGATCGCGGTGTGGGAGTGACCCTCTCCGCTCGTTGCGCAACGTGGGGGCAGGTTGCGCAACGAGCGTTAAGGTTTTGGAAAGCGACCGTACGGTCCGGTTTCGTGCTACACTTGACCCCATCGGTAAAACGAAAGGACAGGCCATGCATCTCGGCGCGTTTTCGCTCAGCCTCGCAGTCAAAGACCTCACCGCTTCAAGGACGTTTTACGAAGCGATCGGGTTTGAAACCCTTGGCGGCGATGCCGAGGCCGGGTGGCTGATGCTCAAGAGCGGGGACACCGTGCTTGGTCTCTTTCAGGGTATGTTCGAAAAGAACACCCTGACCTTCAATCCCGGTTGGGACCAGTCGGCGCAGCCACTCCAAGACTTCATGGACGTGCGCGCCATTCAGGCGGAGCTGAAATCAAAGGGGATGACCCTCGAAGTGGAAACCGACCCTTACGGCACCGGGCCTGCGCATATCGTGCTGACCGATCCGGACGGCAATCCGGTGCTGATCGACCAGCACCACTGATCACCAGAGCCGCGGGATGGCCTTTTCCTCGTAGGTGGCGTCATAGTCTGCGCCGCCCATCGCGCCATCGGTCATGTCGGCCAGGATCTCGCCCACTGTCGGCAGACCATCGGGCACAGGCGCGCCGTCCCAAAGCCCCGAGCGCATCAGCGCCTTGGCGCATTGGGTGTAAACCTCGCTCACCTCGGTGACGATCACGGTTGAAGGCTGCATGTTCTTCTTTTCGAAACTGGCGCGCAGGTCGGGGTCGTCGGTGATCCACGCTTTGCCGTTCACCCGCACCGTAGTCTTGGTGCCGGGGATCATGAACAGGAAGGCGATGCGCGGGTCTTCGATGAGATCGCGCAAAGCGTCGAGCCGGTTGTTCCCGCGCCAGTCGGGGAGCAGGATCGTGCGGGGATCGGCCACCCGCACCACCGGGTCCACATCCCCGCGCGGTGTGCCATGTGCGCCGCGCGTGCCGACGGTCGAGATCACGCAGAACCGCGCGGCCTCGACCCAGCGGCGATAGCTGGGCGTCAGATGATCGGCGACTTTGCTGAGCGATGCCGGCACGGGCGCGTCATAGAGCGCTTCCAACTCGGCAGCGGTCTCAATGCGGCGCATGGAACCCGGCTTCTTCGTTCAGGCGGTTGGATGCGGTTTCGATCCGCTCTTCCAGAAGTGAGAGGAACTGATCGCGCGGCAGGCCTGGCGGGATCGGTTCGAGGAATTCGACGACGGCTGTCCCCTGTTTGCGGTAGATGCCGCGCTTGGGCCAGAACAGGCCCACATTCGCCGCCACCGGGACACAGGGCTGGTTCAGTTGTTCATAGAGCACTGCCGTGCCGACCTTGTAGGGCGCCTTCACGCCCGGAGCGATACGGGTGCCCTGCGGGTAGATGATCAGCTGTCCGGGCGTTGCCGTGCCTTTTTTCACTCCGTCGACCATCTGCTTGATCGCCACAGAGCGCTTGCCCCGATCTACGGGGATACAGCCGATGCGCAGACCGTACTGGCCGACGATGGGCGAATACATCAGGATGCGCTTCATGATGAACTTCCCGGCGGGGACCGCCGAGAACACCATGAACACGTCAAGGAAGCTCTGGTGTTTCGACGCCACGATACATTCGTAGTCGGGTGGTGTTCCACGGATCTCGGTTTTCAACCCGATCATCCACGGTGCCGCCCAGCGCACAAAGCGGCAGACGCTCATGCAGGCGACACGAGCCCCGCGCCGCGATACCAGCGCCCACGGGAACAGCACGATGCCCACCACCGCAATCGAGACATAGACCATGATGATGTAGACGAGGGAACGGAGCCACTGGATTGCATATGCCATCAGGCCAAATCCTCCAAAACGCGTCCCGCAGCGAAACGGGTTGCGAAGAATGCCACCAGCCCGGAAAGCGGCGGGATCAGGATGACCCAGACCCAGCCCCACCCCTGGATACTGAGATCGGTGAGAAAGCCCGTCGTGTCCGATCCGGCAGGAATCAGGAACAGCGCGACGATACCGGTGAGCGTCCCGAAGGCGGCTCCCGTCAGCGCACGCAGAGCGAAACGACGGACAAACGCGCTGGCGATATAGGTGTCCTTTGCGCCGACGAGGCGCAGCACGGCGATCACCTGCGCGTTGGCCGCAAGTGCGGCGTTGGCCGCAAGCGTCACCATTGCGCCGGTCGCGGTGGCGATGAGCAGGATCGACGCCCATCCCAAGAGCCGCAGCCGTCCGGCCGCGTCGATCAGCGGCCTCCGCCAGCGGGCATGATCGTCCAGAACGGCGGCGGGGGCTTCGGCGGCAAGGCGCAGGCGCAGGCCTGCAGCGTCATAGCCTTCGTCGGTTTCGATGATGTCGATCAACTGGGGCAGCGGCAGGTCTTCGATCGGCAGGTCGGACCCGAACCACGGGGCGAGCAAAGCGCGCTGTTCTTCGGTGCTCAGCGCACGGGCATCGATGATACCGGGCGTGGTGCGCAACACGCGCAGCGCCGCTTCGGTCTGGGTCGCAACCTCTCCGGCCGGGGCCGAGATGCGCAGGGTCGAGGATTGCGCCAGCTCCTCGCCCCAGCGGTCGGCCACGCGACCCGCGGCCAGCGAAAGCGCAAGGGCAAACACCGCGAGAAAGGACATGGCGAAAGCGCTGAACAGAGTCAGTCGCGCGGTAAACCCGGTGGGCGGAACAACCCGGTCCGCCTTTTCATCGAATTTCAGCATCCGGGCCGTGCTGCGCAGATCGAACATCACAGATCCGCTCCGGCCATCTGCAGGCGGCGGTTCGAGATCCGCAGCACCCGGGTCTGTACCTGCGCCTTGGCCGCGCGGATCAGACCGAGATCATGGGTCGCGACAAGGATCGTCTTTCCCATGCGGTTCAATTCGACGAGCAGGGTCAGCAGGCGCTGGGACATCTCCCAGTCGATATTGCCGGTGGGTTCGTCGGCAAGGATCACATCCGGCGACATGATCACCGCGCGGGCCAGCGCCGCGCGCTGGCGTTCACCGCCGGACAGCTCGGGCGGGAGCGCATCCGCGCGTGAGGTCAAGCCGACCCAGGCCAGCAGTTCCTTGAGGTTCGCGTCGGCACCGTCGGCATCCTGTCCGGACACGGTCAGCGGCAGAGCCACGTTCTCCGTCACCGGCAGGTGATCGAGAAACTGGCAGTCCTGATGCACCACTCCGATCTTTCGCCGCAGAAGGGCGACGTCATCCCGGCCCAGACCGCGTACATCGCGGTCGAACAGCCGGACATGCCCGGCCGTTGCCTGCAACGCGCCGTAGCAGAGTTTGAGGAACGTGGTCTTGCCCGACCCGGATGGCCCGGTGAGGAAATGGAACGAGCCCGGAGGCACGCTCAGGCTCATGTCTGTCAGCAATTCACCACCGCCATAACTGTAGGCTACATTTTCCAACTCGATCACGGCGGTCTTGCCCCTGCCCCTGGTTCGGCGTTGTTGTGCCTGAGCATCGTGCCGGTTTCAATGCGGCGGAGGCCACACAATAGGGTTTTACAAGCGGAAAGGCGCGCCTATTGTGCAGAACAAACGATGAGCAACGAAGGTTGGCCGGAAAAACACGGCCATCCGAACGGGGGCAACAGGCATATGCGGCTGACATGTCCAAGCTGCGGGGCGCAGTACGAAGTCCCCGATGATGTCATTCCCGACGAGGGACGGGACGTTCAGTGTTCCAATTGCGGGAACACCTGGTTTCAGATGCATGACAGCCGGAAAAGCCCGGAAGCCGAGGAAGCAGAAGCTGCGGCTCCAAAAGACGCTGTCTGGCATCCCGAGGTCGAGAGCGACATCGAAGACGGCCCATCGGTGAACCAGGGCGCGGCACCGGGAAGCAGTCCGCCCCAATCGCCCCCGAAGCGACGCGAGCTCGATCCGTCCGTCGCGGATATTCTGCGCGAAGAAGCCGAGCTTGAGGCGAAGGCCCGCGAGGCGGAAGCCGGTTCTCTTGAGGAGCAGCAGGAACTTGGCCTGCAGGAACCCGAGGACGAGGCCGCGAAACGGGCACGCCAGGCGCAGGAACGGATGCGCCGGCTGCGGGGCGAAGACCCCGAGGCCGCCGCTGCGGCGGCGGCGGCGTCTGCCGTAGCAGACCGGCCAAAATCGCGCGGCGACATGCTGCCGGACGTGGAAGAGATCAACCAGACGCTCCGCGCTTCGAGCGAGCGACGTGAAGTCCGCTCGGTTCAGGCCGATCTTGAGGATGAAGACGATGCACCCGGCGGGTTTGGTCGTGGTTTCATCCTCACGCTTCTGCTTTTTGCCATTGCCGCTGCCCTTTATGTTTTTGCGCCGCAGCTGGCAGAAACCGTGCCACAACTGAAAGCGCCGCTTGACACATATGTGACGCTGATCAACCAGTTGCGCATGTGGCTGGACGCTCAGGTCTCGTCGATCCTTGGCATGATCAACGGTGCTGCGGGCGATGCTGCCGCGCCGGACGGCACCTGACGCAGATCAGCGCCAGTTCAGATCGTGCTCGTGGCCATGTGGACCTATTCGTGATGGGCGTCTGGCCCTAACGTGCGCCGCGCGTTCTGATCAAGATGCTTTTGCCAGAGCGCGTGCCGCATCCGGCCTATTGTGATTCTCAAACGGAGGTGACGACCATGGACGGTACATTGTCCCAAAACGATCTCAGCCACGTGGTCGAAGCCGATCGCGCCCATGTGTGGCACCACCTGATCCAGCACAAGCCCTTCGAGACGAACGATCCCCGGATCATCGTCGAAGGCAAAGGTATGCGGGTCTGGGACCAGAAGGGCAAAGAGCATCTTGATGCCGTGTCCGGCGGTGTCTGGACGGTGAACGTGGGCTATGGCCGCGAAAGCATCGCCAAGGCGGTCTATGATCAGTTGCTGAAGCTGAACTATTTTGCGGGTTCCGCAGGATCGATCCCCGGTGCGCTTTTCTCGGAAAAGCTGATCTCCAAGATGCCGGGCATGACCCGCGTCTACTATACGAACTCCGGCTCCGAGGCGAACGAGAAGGCGTTCAAGATGGTCCGCCAGATCGCGCACAAGCGCTACGGCGGCCAGAAACACAAGATCCTCTACCGTGACCGCGATTACCACGGCACCACCATCGGCTGTCTGTCGGCAGGCGGTCAGGACGAGCGCAACGCGCAGTACGGGCCGTTCACGCCCGGTTTCGTGCGCGTGCCGCATTGCCTTGAATACCGCGCCGCCGATCAGGGCGCCCCGACCGAGAATTACGGCGAATGGGCCGCGGACCAGATCGAACAGGTGATCCTGCGCGAAGGCCCGGACACCGTTGGCGCTCTGTGCCTCGAGCCGGTCACGGCTGGTGGCGGCGTCATCACCCCGCCGCAGGGTTACTGGGACCGCGTTCAGGAGATCTGCCGCAAGTACGATATTCTGCTGCACATCGACGAAGTGGTCTGTGGCGTGGGTCGCACCGGGAAATGGTTCGGCTACCAGCAGTATGGCGTGCAGCCGGACATGGTGACGATGGCCAAGGGTGTTGCCTCGGGCTATGCCGCGATTGCCTGCCTTGTGACGACCGAGGACGTGTTCTCGATGTTCAAGGACAATGCCGACGATCCGCTGAACTACTTCCGCGATATTTCCACCTTTGGCGGCTGCACCGCAGGTCCGGCAGCGGCGCTGGAGAACATGCGGATCATCGAGGACGAAGGCCTGCTGGATAACACCACGGCTATGGGTGAATACATGCTCGACCAGTTGCATGCACTGGCCGACAAGCACGCCGTCATCGGCAACGTCCGGGGCAAGGGCCTGTTCCTTGGTGCCGAACTGGTCGAAGACCGCGAAACCCGCGCGCCGATGGCGGAAAAGCGGGTGCAGAAGGTGGTTGCGGACTGCATGGGCCAGGGCGTCATCATCGGTGCGACCAACCGCTCTCTGCCTGGCATGAACAACACGCTGTGTTTCAGCCCGGCGCTGATCGCCACCAAGGACGACATCAACCAGATCATCGCATCGGTTGACGAGGCACTTGGACGCGAATTTGGGTGACTGATCCTTTGATCACGGGCCAGCGCATGAATGCGCTGGGCCAACCCATCGGCTTACCTCTTGCCGACACATCGCCCCGCCCGGTGCCGCCGCGTACCGATATGGTGGGGCGATATTGTTCCGTGGTGCCGCTGTCACCGGATCACGCAGACGATCTTTACACCGCCTTCCGCGCGGATGAAGAAGATCGCATCTGGACCTACCTGCCCAATGGCCCTTACCACGATCCGGCTGAATTTCGGGCATGGGTGGATGCCGCGATTGCGCAGGATGATCCACTCATGCACGCAATTGTTGTCGATGGCCGCGCGGTGGGTCACGCCAGTTACCTGCGGATAAATCCGACAAGCGCCAGCATCGAGGTGGGATTCATCAACCTGTCCCCCGCCCTGCAAAAGACCCGTGCCGCGACTGAATTTCAGTTTCTGATGATGCAGCACGCCTTCGATGAGCTGGGCTATCGCCGTTACGAATGGAAATGCGATGCGCTGAACGCACCGTCTCGCAGGGCGGCGGAACGGCTGGGGTTTACCTATGAAGGTACGTTCCGGCAGGCGACCCATTACAAGGGCCGCAATCGCGACACCGCATGGTTTTCGATTCTCGACAAAGAGTGGCCAAAGCTGAGGTCGCGCTTTGAAAGCTGGCTCTCGGAAGACAATTTTGACACGGTCGGAGTGCAGATTCGCCCGTTGCAAGCACCGTGAAAATGGGTGCAATAGCCTGAGACAATTCAAAAATCCTGTCTGACTACGCAAATTTGCATCGCTTGCCCCATAATTTTACGCGCGTAAAAAAATTAGCTATCAGTGGAAAATTGAATTACATTAAGTATACGGAGCCATGTTAGCGCTACCGCAATCTATGACCCGACCTTGGAACGCATCCGGATGACCATGAAAACCGACATTCTGAACCGCCTGAAATACTCGCTGGGCAAGGACGCCGAGAATGCGTCAACCTATGACTGGCGCATTGCGCTGTCGCTCGTCCTGCGGGACCAGATGGTGGAGACATGGTTCCGCTCGACCAAGGAAACTTACGCGGCCTCTCCAAAGCGGGTTTACTACCTGTCGATGGAGTTTCTTATCGGGCGGTTGATCGAGGACATGATCTCGAACCTGCGGATGGAGGAAAAGGTCAAAGCGACGCTGGTCGAGCTGGGTCAGGATTACGACACCATCGTGCATGACGAACCCGACGCCGCGCTGGGCAATGGCGGGCTGGGCCGTCTGGCCGCCTGTTTCATGGATTCGCTTGCAACCCTGGGCATCCCGGCCTTCGGCTATGGTATCCGCTATGAGCACGGGTTGTTCGAGCAGAGCTTTGCCCAGGGCCAGCAGGTCGAAAAACCCGAGACCTGGCTGACCCAGCGTCATGCCTGGGAATTCGAGCGGCCGGAGTCGCAGTACCGCATCGGCTTTGGCGGGCATGTCGATCATCACGAGGGCAAAGCCTATTGGCACCCCGGCGAGGTGGTGATGGCAACGGCCTATGACACGCCCGTGGTCGGGTGGAATGGCGACTGGGGCAACACGCTGCGCCTCTGGTCCGCGCAGCCTGCCAAGGAGTTCGATCTCGAAAGCTTCAACCGGGGCGATTACCTTGCTGCCGGTCGGTCCGAGGCGCTGGCGCGCACGATCAGCCGGGTTCTCTATCCGGACGATACCACCGAAAGCGGCAAGGAACTGCGCCTGAAGCAGGAGTATTTCTTCACCGCCGCGTCGATCATGGACCTCCTCCGTCGCTATCTGAAAGACCACGACGATATCCGCGCCCTGCCCGATTACGTTGCGATCCAGTTGAACGACACGCACCCGGCCATCGCAGGACCGGAACTGGTGCGCATTCTGGTGGATGAGCACGACATTCCGATGGACGAGGCGATTCCGCTGGCGCGCAAATGTCTTGCCTACACCAACCACACGCTTCTGCCGGAAGCGCTGGAGCGGTGGAGCGAGCATCTGATGGGGCGCATCCTGCCGCGCCATCTGGAAATCATCCGCGCCATCGAACACGCGCATCAGACTGAATTCCCCGGCAGCCCGCGTATTCTGGAAAATGGCGATGTGCGCATGGGGGAACTGGCCTTCATCATGGCGCACAAGGTCAATGGCGTCTCGGCGCTGCACACCGATCTGGTCAAGGAAACGGTCTTTGCCGATCTGCACCGCATTCACCCGACGCGGATCATCAACCAGACCAACGGCATCACGCCGCGCCGCTGGCTCTATGGCTGCAACCCGTCGCTGCGCCACCTGATCACCGACACGATTGGCGAAGGCTGGGTGACAGATCTGGAACAATTGACCGCTCTCAAATCCAAGCGCGACGATGCGGCCTTCATCGAGGCGTTCACCGCGTCAAAGCGCGAGAACAAGGCGAACCTGTCCAACTGGACCCTACAGACAATGGGCGTCAGCCTTGACCCGGACGCGATGTTCGACGTGCAGATCAAGCGCATCCACGAATATAAACGCCAGTTGATGAACCTTTTGGAGACTGTCGCGTTATGGAACGATATGCGCGACAACCCGAACGCAGACTGGACCCCGCGAGTAAAGATTTTCGGCGGCAAGGCAGCGCCGGGATATTTCGTGGCCAAGGACATCATTCGCCTGATCAATGATGTGGCAGCGGTTATCAATGCCGACGAGGTCACGGGCGACAAGCTCAAGATCGTCTATCCCCCGAACTACAACGTGACGATGGCCGAACGGCTGATCCCGGCGGCGGACCTGTCGGAACAGATCTCGACGGCAGGCAAAGAGGCGTCGGGCACCGGCAACATGAAGTTTGCCCTCAACGGTGCGCTGACCATCGGCACGCTGGACGGTGCAAACGTCGAAATCCGCGAACATGTCGGCTCAGAGAACTTCTTCCTGTTCGGCCTGACCGCACAAGAGGTGATGGAGCGTCGCACCCATCACGGCTACGCGCGTGCTGCCATCGAGGCCAGCCCGCGGCTGCAACGGGTGCTTGGTCAGATCGCCGAGGGGCGTTTTGCACCGCATGACCCAAGCCGCTATCATGGGCTTGTAGGGATGCTCTATGACCATGACTATTTCCTCGTGACCTGCGACTTCGACAGCTATTTCGACACGCAGCGCCGCGCCGACACCGCCTATCGCAACCCGGCGAACTGGGCCGCGATGGCGCTGGTCAACACCGCCAGCATGGGCTGGTTCTCGTCCGACCGCACGATCAAGGGCTATGCCCGCGACATCTGGGGCGCGGAGAGCGTGACCAAAGCCAAGCTTGGGAAGACGGCATGACGGAAGCGAGCCTCCTGATCGACGAACCCACAGCCCAGGCCATCGCCCAGGGGCAGCACGGTGATCCGTTTTCCGTTCTGGGCCTGCATGAGGTGGACGGAAAGCTGGTGATGCGCGCAATGCGCCCCGAAGCGGACAGCGTTGAGGTGATCGACGCCAAGACCGGGCGCACCCTCGTGGCGCTGGACCGGGTGCATGACGGGCTGTTCGCGGGTGTGATTCCACGCCGGAAGAAACGCTTTGCCTACCGCCTGCGCATGACACGCGGAAGCGATGTGTGGGAAGAACAGGACGCCTATGCCTTTGGCGCCAAGCTGGGCGAGATGGACGAATACCTTCTGGGCGAGGGTACACATAATCAGCTTTGGGATGCACTTGGTGCGCATGTCTGCACACATGAAGGCGTCGAGGGCACGCATTTTGCTGTCTGGGCGCCCAATGCGGCGCGTGTGTCGGTCGTGGGCGATTTCAACGGCTGGGATGGCCGCCGCCACGTGATGCGCCGCCGGGGTGCCACCGGGGTGCACGAGATTTTCCTGCCCGGGCTTGGTGATGGCACCGTCTACAAATACGAAATCCTCGACAGCGCGCATCAGCTTCTACCATTGAAGGCCGACCCGGTTGGGTTCGGCGCGGAACTGCCGCCTGCAACGGCGTCGGTCGTGCGCGACCTGCGCGGGTATGAGTGGTCCGATGCCGGTTGGCTCTCCAAGCGCGGCGCAAAGCAGAAGATCGACCAGCCGATCTCGATCTACGAGGTCCATCTGGAAAGCTGGCGGCGCGTCCCGGAAGAGGGCAACCGGTCGCTGACCTATCTCGAACACGCATCCATGCTGGTGGACTATGCCAAGGACATGGGCTTCACCCATATCGAACTCACACCAATCTCCGAATACCCGTTCGGCGGATCGTGGGGTTATCAGCCCGTAGGCCTGTTTGCGCCGACCTCGCGTTTTGGCGCTCCGCAGGAGTTTCGCGCGTTTGTCGATGCCTGCCATAAGGCGGGCTTGGGTGTCATTATAGACTGGGTGCCGGGGCATTTCCCGACCGATCAGCACGGGCTGGGCCGGTTCGACGGTTCGGCGCTTTATGAACATGCGGACCCGAAGGAAGGCTTCCACCCTGACTGGAACACGCTGGTTTACAACTATGGCCGGACGGAGGTGCAGAACTTCCTGATCGCCAATGCGAAATTCTGGTTCGAGGAATACCATATCGACGGGCTGCGCGTGGATGCCGTGGCCTCAATGCTCTACCGCGACTATTCGCGGAAAGAGGGCGAATGGGTGCCGAACCAGCATGGCGGGCGCGAGAACCTCGAAGCCATCGCCTTCATGCAGCATATGAACGAAGTGGTCTATGCCGCCGATGACAGCATCCTGACCGCCGCCGAGGAAAGCACCGCCTTTCCGGGGGTCAGCGCACCCACGAGCAGCGGTGGGCTTGGCTTCGGCTTCAAATGGAACATGGGATGGATGAACGACACCCTGCGGTACATGGCCGAAGACCCGATCAACCGGAAATACCACCACGACAAGATGACCTTCGGCCTGCATTACGCGTTTTCGGAGAACTTCATCCTGCCGCTCAGCCATGACGAGGTAGTGCATGGCAAAGGCTCGCTTCTCGGCAAGATGCCGGGGGATGACTGGCAGCGCTTTGCCAACCTGCGGGCCTACTATGGCTTCATGTGGGGCCATCCCGGCAAGAAGCTGTTGTTCATGGGAGGCGAGTTCGCGCAGTCCGAAGAGTGGAACAACGAGAGCAGCCTCGACTGGCATCTGCTGGAGTATGGCCCGCATCAGGGGATGCAATCGCTGGTGCGTGACCTGAACACGCTCTATCGGGCAACGCCTGCGCTCTACGAAAAGGATGCGTCACAGGACGGCTTCCGCTGGATCGACGGCGGCAACGCGGCGGACTCCGTGTTTTCGTGGGTCCGTTACGGGAAGGACGGCAGCGCACCGGTTCTGGTGGTGTCGAACTTTACCCCGGTGCCGCGCACCGGGTTCCGTATTGGTGTGCCGCAGGCGGGCCACTGGACTGAGAAACTGAACACTGACGCCAGCCTGTATGGCGGCACTGATACGGGCACACCGGGAGGTGCGCATTCCGAGGACATCTCGATGCACGGTTGCCCGTATTCCATCGAAATCACGGTTCCGCCATTGGCAACCGTGTTCTTCGAACTGACACTCGGCTGAACATTTGGCTCTGGGGAGGACCACATGAAAGAAGACAGATTTAGCCTGGCACAACAATCCATGGCCTTCATTCTCGCCGGTGGGCGTGGCAGCCGATTGAAGGAAATGACAGACATCCGGGCGAAACCGGCTGTCTATTTCGGAGGCAAGACGCGGATAATCGACTTTGCGCTGTCGAACGCCGTCAATTCGGGCATCCGGCGCATTGGCGTGGCCACGCAATACAAAGCGCACAGCCTCATCCGCCACATCCAGCGCGGCTGGAGCTTTTTCCGCGCGGAACGCAACGAGTCGCTCGATATCCTGCCGGCCTCGCAGCAGCTGGACGAGGACAACTGGTACAAAGGCACCGCCGATGCGGTGACACAGAACATCGACATCATTCGCGGCTATGGCCCGAAATACGTGCTCATCCTCGCGGGTGATCACATCTATAAGCAGGACTACTCTTTCATGATTGAAGAGCATGTCCGCTCGGGCGCGAAGGTGACGGTCGGCTGCATCGCCGTCCCGCGTGAAGAGGCCAAAGGGTTTGGCGTCATGCATGTGGACGAGAGCGACAAGATCCTCGAATTCGTCGAAAAGCCCGCCGATCCGCCCGCCATGCCAGACAACCCGGACAAGGCGCTGGCCAGCATGGGCATCTACGTGTTCGAGGCGGAGTACCTCTATGAGGTTCTCAAGAAGGACGCGGCCAATCCCAAGTCCGAAAACGATTTCGGCAAGGACATCATTCCGGGCATCGTGGCCGAAGGCGGCGCGCGGGCGCATCCGTTCAGCCGCTCCTGCGTCATGTCGGGCCTCGAGACCGAGCCTTACTGGCGGGATGTGGGCACCATCGACGCCTATTGGCAGGCGAATATCGATCTCACCGATTTCAAACCGGAACTCGATATCTTTGCCACCGACTGGCCGATCTGGACGTATTCCGAACTGACGCCGCCGGCGAAGTTCATTCACAACGAAGAGGGCCGCCGCGGTCAGGCGGTGTCGTCGATGGTGTCGGGTGGTTGTATCATCTCGGGCTCCTCGCTGTATCGTTGCCTGCTGTTCACCGGTGTGAAGACACACTCCTATTCGCAACTCGAAGGGGTGGTCGCGCTGCCCTATGCCGAGGTGGGCCGCCGCGCGTATCTCAAGAACGTGGTGCTGGACCGGGGTGTGAAGATCCCGCCGGGCCTGATCGTGGGTGAAGACCCGAAGGCAGACGCCAAACGGTTCCGCCGGACTGAGAACGGGATCTGCCTGATTACGCAATCGATGATCGACAAACTGGAAAAGTGACATGAACGTCCTGATGGTCGCCTCCGAATGTGCGCCTTTCGTCAAAACGGGAGGTCTGGCAGATGTGGTTGGCGCATTGCCGGGCGCATTGGCACCTTTGGGCGTGGATGCGCGGGTAGTCTTGCCTGCCTATCCGGCGCTGTTCCCGCTTTTGCCCAAGGGCACGGAGGTGGCTCAGTTCGATGACCTTCCGGGCGGGTCCGGGCGGATCGTGCAGGTCGAAGCGGAGGGCATCACGCTGCTTCTGCTGGATGCGCCACAGCTGTTTGACCGCCCCGGTGGCCTCTATGTTGATGAAAACGGACGTGACTGGTCGGACAACCACCTGCGCTTCGGTGCTCTGTCGATGGCGGGCGCGCGGATCGCGATGGGGGCAATCGACGGCTACCAGCCCGATGTGATCCACGCGCATGACTGGCAGGCGGCGCTTGCTCCGGTTTATCTGCGCATGGCGGGCCGAGACACGCCGAGGTCGATCATCACCATTCACAACATCGCCTTTCAGGGTCGCTTTGGGCCGCAGGTTCTGGGCCAGTTGCACCTCAAGACCGACTGGTTCCACCCGGAGGGGCTGGAGTACCATGGCGATCTGAGCTTCCTCAAAGGCGCGCTGATGTATTCGGACCGGATCACCACGGTCAGCCCGACCTATGCGCGCGAGATCCTCACTCCGGAGTTCGGTATGGGTCTTGATGGCGTGCTGCGGTCGCGTGCCGGAGCTCTGAGCGGGCTGTTGAACGGGATCGACATCGGCGCGTGGAACCCGGCGGACGATGCCGCATTGGCCCAGCCATACGATGTCAAAACGCTGAAGCGGAAAGCGGCCAATCGTGCGGCGCTGAGTGACCGTCTGGGATTGGACAGCGGAAGCTCTGGCCCGCTTTTCTGCGTTGTCAGCCGCCTGACCAGCCAGAAAGGTCTGGACGCGCTGCTTGAGGCCGTGCCGCATCTGGTGGAACGCGGGGCGCAGCTGGCGGTTTTGGGGACCGGGCAACCGGAACTGGAACAGGGGTTCCGCGACGCCGCAATGGCCCATCCCGGTCAGGTCGCAACCCATATCGGCTATGACGAGGCGCTGTCGCACCTGTTCCAGGCCGGCAGCGATGCCATCGTGATTCCGTCGCGGTTCGAACCCTGTGGGCTGACCCAGCTTTACGGGTTGCGCTATGGCACCCTGCCGGTCGTTGCGCGCACCGGAGGACTGGCGGACACGGTGATCGATGCCAACGTCGCCGCAATTCTGGCAAAGGCCGCGACTGGTTTCGTGTTCCACGATGTAAGCGCGACAGGACTGGCGGCTGTGATCGACCGCGTGGTTGAAGCCTATGCCGACACGAAGCTGTGGCAATCCATGCAGCGCGCCGCCATGCGCCATCCGGTGAGCTGGGACAGCTCGGCCCAAGCCTATCGTGATCTTTACGCAGATCTTCTCTGATGACCTATCACGCCACCGTCTCTGCGCAGCTCGAACCCGGCTCTCCGTCGCGGTTGGGAGCGCATTTCGACGGTGGTGGGACGAATTTCGCGGTGTTCTCGGAACATGCGGAGCAGGTGTTCCTGTGCCTGTTTTCACCCGATGGCATGCGCGAAGAGATGCGTTTGCCCTTGCCGGAACGTACGGGCGCGGTGTGGCATGGGTATTTGCCCGGGGTGCAGCCCGGCACGCTTTATGGCTACCGCGCATCGGGGCCCTATGCGCCCGAGGCGGGACATCGGTTCAACCGGAACAAGCTGCTGGTCGATCCCTACACGCGCGAATTTCACGGGGCGTTCACCGATCACACGGCCACCTTTGGCTACCAGCATGCATCGCCCGAGGGTGATCTGTCCTTTGACAGCCGCGACAGCGCGCCTTTTGTGGCGAAATCGGTGGTATCGGACCCGGGGCTGTTCCCACTGGATGCGCAGCCGCTGTCCAAAGGCTGGCACGACACGCTGATCTATGAGGGCCACGTCAAGGGCCTGACCATGCGCCATCCGGCTGTGCCCGAGGCGCTGCGCGGCACCTATGATGGGCTGGCAACGCCCGCGATGCTCGACCATCTGACCAAACTGGGGGTGACAGCGGTAGAGTTGTTGCCCGTTCAGGCGATCAAGTCCGAAGGGGCGCTTTCGGGGCGCGGGCTGGTCAATTACTGGGGCTACAACACGGTGGGCTTTTTCGCCCCCGAACCGCGCTATTTCGGCCCCGAAGGGGTGCGCGGATTCCGCGCGATGGTGGACCGGTTCCATGCCGCCGGGATCGAAGTGATCCTCGACGTGGTCTACAATCATTCAGCGGAAGGAGATCAGCTTGGGCCGACCCTGTCGTTCCGTGGTCTGGACAACGCATCGTACTACCGCCTTCAGGACGATGCGCCGCGCTATTATGTGAACGACACGGGCTGCGGGAACACGCTCAACGTGACGCATCCGTTTGTCACGCGGCTGATCCTCGACAGTCTGCGGTTCTGGGTGCAGGCGATGGGGGTCGACGGTTTCCGCTTCGACCTGGCCACGACGCTCTGCCGCGAGGCGGATGGGTTCGACCGCACGGGGCGGTTCATGACCGCGCTGCGGCAGGACCCGGTGCTGGCCGGTGTCAAGATGATCGCGGAGCCGTGGGACATTGGCCCCGGCGGGTATCAGTTGGGCGGCTTCCCGGCCAAGTTCGCCGAATGGAACGACCACTATCGCGACACCGTGCGCAAATTCTGGCGCGGTGATGCGCATGGCGCGCAGGAGTTGGGATCGGCGCTTCTGGGTACGGCGCATGTGTTCGACAAGCGCGGGCGTCGGGTGTGGTCTTCGATCAACTATGCCGCCTCGCATGACGGGTTCACGCTGGGCGACACCACGCGCTATGAAAAACGCCACAACGAGGCGAATGGCGAGGGTAACCGCGACGGGCACAAGGCGAACTTCAGCGAGAAGTTCGGTGTTGAAGGGCCGACCGAAGACCCGTCGATCCGTGCCCAACGCGCGCGGCGGCAGCGCAATATGCTGGCCACCGTTTTTCTGTCACAGGGCACGCCGATGCTGCTGGCGGGCGACGAAGGCGGGCACACTCAAAACGGCAACAACAACGCGTATTGTCAGGACAACGAAACCACATGGATCGACTGGGCCTCGCTTGACCCGGAGCAGATCGCGTTCACTGCGGCGCTATCGCGGGTGCGGCGGGACAATCCGATCCTGCGGCAGATGGATTTCCTGCACGGCGCCACGCGCGAGACCGACCGCCGAAAGGATGTCGAATGGCGCGGGTTCGACGGCAAACCGCTCAACTGGGGCGATGCCGATCTGGCCACCCTTTGCCTCCACCTGCGGGGCAATGCCGAAAGCGTGACGGGCAAAGCGTTGAGCGATGAGGTGTTCCTCGCGTTCAATCGGACGGAGGGCGAGCTCGATCTGTTGCTGCCCACCACCGCACAGGACCTTTGGGTGCGCGAGATCGACACTTCGAAGGCGGCGCAAACGCCGACGCCGATTGTCGGGGAGCGGATCAGCGTGCCCGCGCAATCGGTGAGCGCCTTTGTCCTCAAGCGCGGGTCAGCGCAATGAGCAGCGCCGACGACAACCTGCGCGCCTTGGCGCAGGCGCAGGGCGTCTATCTCGACTTCTTCGACCTGCATGGCGTGCGGCACGAGGCCAGCCCGGACACGCTGCGCGCCTTGCTCAAGGCGCTGGGGACGGACGCAGACAGTCCCGCGATGGTTTCAGAGGCACTGGCGGCTCGGTCGGCACAGGCAGGGATGGGTGAGATCATCGCTTTCGCGGGCGATCCGATCCATGTGCCTGTCGCCCGCACCTGTGATTGGGCGCTGATGGATGAGGCCGGGGCTGTGGTTTCCGAGGGGCGGGCAACCGGGGCCGTAGACCTGCCGCGCCTTGGGGTCGGATATTACACCCTGCATCTGAACGGCGCCTCGGACAGCGAAACCTTCGTCATGGTCCGCCCGCATCGCGCGCCGGAGCTGGCGACGCAGTCGCGCGCGGACAGGTGCTGGGGTACGACCGGGGCGCTGTACGGTCTGCGGTCCGCCTCGAATGGCGGGCTGGGAAATTACGCCGATCTGGGGGCCGTTGCGGCGACCTTCGGGCGCGCGGGGGCGCAGTTCCTGGGGGTCAACCCGCTGCATGCGCTGGGCTGGGCGATGGACGAGATCATCAGCCCCTACTCGCCCTCACATCGCGGCATGTTCAACATCGACCATATTGCGGTCGAAAGCGGGCTGGGACCGTCGCCCGAGGCCGACCTCATCGACTATTCTTCGTTCCGCGAGCGGCATCGCGCCGCTTTGGAGGCACAGTTCAAGACACGCGACACCGCCGCGTTTGCAGCATGGTGCAAGACCTGTTCTGATGAGACCCGCCAGTTCGCCGAGTTCGAAGCGATCAGCGAAACCCACGGACATGATTTCCGCACATGGCCTGCAGCGCTGCAGACGCCCGGCGCAGAGGCACGCAAAGCGGCGGGCAAGCGGGCAGAGTTCCATCTGTGGCTTCAATATCTTGCCGACACCCAGATCGACGCCGCGCAGGCTCAGGCGACGCAGTCGGGTATGGCGCTTGGGCTGTACCTTGACCTTGCGGTGGGTCCGCGCCCGGACGGGGCCGAGGTCTGGATGAACGCCGATACGATTGCCAAAGGTGTGACCATCGGTGCGCCACCCGATCACCTGAGCCCCGAGGGGCAATCCTGGGCGTTGGCGGCACACGCCCCGGGGCCGCTGGCGCGGGCACGTTATGCGCCGTTGCGGTCTATGCTGCGACGGCTGATGGCGAAATGCGGCGTGCTGCGGATTGACCATGCGCTGGGCCTGCTGCGCAGCTTCTGGCTGCCTGATGATGGCAGTCCGGGCGGGTATATCACGCAGCCGCTCGACTCTCTTCTGGCCGTTATCACCATCGAGGCGCATCGCGCGGGCTGTCTGGTGGTGGGGGAAGACCTTGGGCTGGTGCCAGACGGGTTCCGTAAAGCGATGAATGACGCGGGACTTTACAGCTATGCGGTCTGGCAGTTCGAGGCGAACCATCTCGGGGAAATCCTGCCCGCCGACACCCTGCCGCCCTACAGCCTTGCCTGTTTCGGCACCCATGACACACCGACGCTGAGCGGGTTCTGGCATGGCACCGATGTCGAATGGTGGCAACGGGTCGGTTGGCTGTCCTCAGGCGACCGCGCCGCGCGGCACAGCCACCGCGCCAAACAACGCGCCAGCCTGCGGGATGTCTGCGCGATCCCCAGCACTGCGCGGATTGGTGAGATCGCGGACACGATCCATCGCGGCTTGGCGCAGTCGCCCGCTGCCTTGGTATCGATGCAGATGGACGATGTGTTTGGTGAGCTTGAGGCGCAGAACCTGCCCGGCACGATCAACGAGCACCCCAACTGGCGGCGGCGGCTGAGCGTGCCCATCGAGGCGATGGAACAGAGTTCTGCGTTGCGACATATTTCGGATGTGATGCGCGCCACGCGCGGCGCATCCCCACACAAAGAAGACACGGACCACCCCGAGGAGGAACCCGCATGACGATCCTGACCCAGACCTGCACCCCGTTCGAGGGCCAGAAACCCGGCACCTCGGGTCTGCGCAAGAAGACCCGCGTCTATATGCAGCCGGGCTATGTCGAGTGTTTCGTGCAGTCGATCTTCAATGCGATCGGCGGGGTTGCGGGCAAGACCTTGGTGATCGGCGGGGATGGACGGTACTTCAATGCCGAGGCGATCCAGACGATCCTGCGCATGGCCTCGGCCAATGGCGCGGCTTTGGCGATTGTCGGTCAGGGCGGGCTGCTGTCCACCCCGGCGGCGTCGAACCTGATCAGACAGCGCGGGGCCGACGGTGGTCTGATCCTGTCGGCCAGCCACAACCCGGGCGGCATCGATGAGGATTTCGGCCTGAAATACAATATCTCGAACGGCGGCCCTGCGCCCGAGGCGATCACCGACGCGATCTTCGAGCAGACCAAGACGATCAGCAGTTACAAGACGTTGGACACCGCCGACATCGACCTTGGGCAGATCGGCACGGTTTCCTTGGGCGATATGGCGGTGGAGATCGTCGATCCGGTCGAGGATTACGCCGCGCTGATGGAAGAGCTGTTCGATTTCGGCGCGCTGCGGGCGCTGTTTGCCAGTGGCTTCACGATGAAGTTCGACGCCATGCACGCGGTGACCGGGCCATACGCCAAGGCCATTCTGGAAGACACTCTGGGTGCGCCTGAGGGTACGGTGCTGAACGGTGTGCCGTCGGTGGATTTCGGCAAGGGTCACCCCGACCCGAACCCGATCTGGGCCAAGCCGCTGGTCGATATGGTGATGTCCGACGACGGGCCTGATTTCGCGGCCGCGTCGGACGGGGATGGTGACCGGAACATGATCCTTGGCAAAGGCGTCTACGTGACGCCTTCCGACAGTCTGGCCGTGCTGGCTGCCAACGCGCATCTGGCACCCGGTTATGAGCGCGGCATCGCGGGGGTGGCACGATCGATGCCAACAAGCGGGGCCTGTGACCGGGTGGCCGAAGCGCTGGCGGTGGAGTGTTTCGAGACTCCGACGGGCTGGAAGTTCTTCGGCAACCTGCTGGACGCCGGGCGCGTGACGCTGTGTGGCGAGGAAAGCGCGGGCACGGGCAGCGACCATGTGCGCGAGAAGGACGGGCTTTGGGCGGTGCTGCTGTGGCTCAACATTCTGGCGGTGCGCAAGATGTCGGTAAAAGACATCCTGCAGGACCATTGGCAGACCTATGGCCGCAACTACTATTCACGCCACGATTACGAGGCGGTGGACTCGGCAGCGGCGAACGGGTTGATGGCCGACCTGACGGCCAAGCTCGACGATCTGGCGGGGCAGACATTCGGAGCCTGTACCGTGACGATGGCAGACAGCTTTTCCTACCACGATTCGGTGGACGGGTCGGTGAGCCATAATCAGGGGCTTCGGATCAATTTCGAAGGCGGTGGCCGGGCGGTGTTGCGGTTGTCAGGCACCGGGACCGAAGGCGCGACGCTGCGGGTGTATCTGGAGCGCTATGAGGTACCGGAGGGCGATCTGAACATCGAGACTCAGACGGCGCTCAAGGACATCGCCGAGGCGACGGCGCTGATCAGCGGGTTGACCGAGCGCACCGGACGGACAGCGCCGAACGTGATGACCTGAGCGATTGAGTATCTCGACAGCCCCGTCTGCATTGCGATACGGGAACCGGATGAAGGCTTTTGTTGTCGATACCGTGGTTACCGTCACCTTTTTCACCCTTGTCGCAGGGATGACAGAGCTTTTCATTGCCGGGATGGAGCTGCATCAGGTGGTGGTTGCGCGTCTGCTGACGATACCCGTGATGGTGCTGACCGGACGTCCCTACGGCGTTTGGCGCGATTGGGTTTTTCTTAGAACAAACCCAAAGCAAAAACTCACCACGGTTCTCGTGGACATCATCGCTTTTCTGACATTCCAAGTGCCTGTCTATGTTGCAACGCTCATTGTCGCTGGAGCACGTGCTTCGGAAATCCACGCCGCCGTGGGCGCTGCAATCCTATTTATGGTCCTGCTTAGCCGTCCTTTTGGCCTGTTGCTCGAATGGGTGCGCCGTCAGGCGGGTACCGAGGTTGAGGCCCCGCCGTCAGTCCGCGTCACTCCGGCACCTCGCTGACGCGCAGCTGGGAGGCGCGGCGGGTCAAAATCTGGCGGCGGATGAAGGCCAGGATGAACAGCGACGACAGGATCAGGATGATCGTCGGCGCGGGTGCGCTGTCGAGAAAGAAGCTGAGGTAGGTGCCGAGCAGCATTGCCGCCATGTTAACACCGACAGCAACCCAGAGCATCGCCTTGAACTGCCGTACCAGCAGGAAAGCAATCGCCCCCGGTGCGATCAGAAGGCCGATGGCGAGGATGAGGCCCGCCGCAGACAGCGTTGCCACGATGGTGAGCGACAGAGCTGTCAGCATCCCGTAATGGAGCGCGTTGACCCAGAGACCCGATGCCTGCGCCTGTGCCGGATCAAAGCTGTGCAGCAGCCAGTCCTTCCACTTGAGCACCAGAACCCCCGCGACCAGTGCCGAGATGATGCCTGCGGTCCAGAGCTCGTGCGGCTCGACGCCCAGCATGTTGCCGAAGAGGATGTGATCCAGGTGCGCGCTGGTTTCGACCGAAACATAAAGGACTATACCAAGGCCGAACATGCCCGAGAAGACGACGCCCATCACCGTGTCCTCTTTGACCCGGCTGTTGGTCGACAGATAGCCCGTTGCGATCGCGCAGGTCATCCCGGCGGCAAAGGCTCCGACGATCAGCGGGATGCCGAAGATATAGGCCAGAACGATGCCCGGCAGGACGGCATGGCTCACCGCGTCGCCCATGAGCGCCCAGCCTTTGAGCACCAGAAAACACGAGAGCAGCGCGGTGGGCACCGCCACCATCATCGAGATCAGGAAGGCGTTTTGCATAAATGCAAAACGGAAGGGCAAAAGCAGCGTTTCTACGTCCATCATGCACCGCCTTCTGCAGCATCGGCCTGTACCAGACTGTCTTTAGGCCCATCGCGCAGCGCCGCATCGGCTTTGCGCCGCGCGGCAAGAAGGCCGTGCTGTGGAGCAAAGACAAAGGCCACGAGGAAGATCAACGTTTGCAGGCAGACGATGATGCCACCCGTCGCGCCGTCGAGGAAGTAGCTGATATAGGCGCCGGTAAAACTCGTCACCGACCCGATCAGCACCGAGGTCACAATCAGGCGCGGGAAGCGGTCACAGAGCAGGTAGGCAGTCGCCCCCGGTGTCACGACCATCGCGATCACGAGGAAGGCGCCCACGGTCTGCATGGCAGCCACGACGGAGGCCGAGAGCAGCACGAAGAAAACCGCCTTGAGCAGCGGCGGGCGCAGGCCGATGGTACGGGCGTGGTTTTCATCGAAGAAGGTGACCATCAGGTCCTTCCACCTGAGAAGCAGCACCGCCAGCGACACGAAGCCGATGAGGGCCAGTTGCAGCGTGTCCTCGGGTGTGATGGCGAGGATATTGCCCATGGTGATGGTCTGAACCGAGACCGAGATCGGGTTGACCGACACCATGAAGAGGCCCAGCCCGAAAAACGACGTGAAGATCAGACCGATGATGACGTCAGGCTTGAGGCCCGAGCGTTCCGACAGGAACAGCATTGACCCGGCGGCCAAACCACCCGCAATGAACGCGCCCAGCGCGAATGGCAGGCCAAGGATGTAAGCCCCCGCCACGCCAGGCACGACCGAATGCGCAAGCGCATCGCCGATCAGCGACCAGCCCTTGAGCATGAGATAGGCCGAGAGGAACGCACACACCGCGCCGACCAGCGCCGAGACCCACATGGCGTTGACCATGTAATTGTAGCCAAAGGGTTCGAGCAGAACGTCCATCACGAATTGCTCTCGGTGATCTGGGTCTTGTCGCCGTACTGCACCAGCGGACGTTCGTCATCGGTGAAGATGGTGATCGCGCGGGCGTCTTCGTCGTCATGCAGCGCATCGCCGCCTAGCGTGAAGTGGCGCAGCACACCGCCGAATGCACGTTCGAGGTTCTCGCGCGTGAAGGTGGTCTCGGTCGGCCCGTAGCTGAGCACGGTGCCTTTCACCAACACGGTGCGGTCGCAGAACTCGGGCACTGAGCCGAGGTTGTGGGTCGATACCAGCATCACCCGCCCTTCGTCGCGCAGTTCGCGCAGGAGCGCGATGATCTGGTCCTCGGTTTTCACATCCACGCCGGTAAATGGCTCATCCAGCAGGATCACCTGCCCGTCCTGCGCCAAAGCGCGGGCCAGGAAGACGCGTTTGCGTTGGCCGCCGGACAACTCGCCGATCTGCCGGTGGCGGAACTCGGTCATGTTCACGCGGGCCAGCGCCTCATCGACCGCCTGGTGGTCGGCGGCTTTGGGGCGGCGCAAAAAGCCCATCTTGCCGTAGCGGCCCATCATCACGACATCTTCGACCAGCACAGGAAAGGCCCAGTCGACCTCTTCGGATTGTGGCACATAGGCGACGAGGTTCTGCGCCAGCGCCTCTTTCACTGTCATACCGAGGATGCGGATCTCGCCCTTGGCAGCAGGTACGAACCCCATGATCGCCTTGAAGAGCGTGGACTTGCCGGCGCCGTTGATGCCGACCAGAGCGGTCACAGTGCCGCGCGGGATTTCGAAACTGGCGTTCCATAGCGCGGTGTGGCCGTTGCGATAGGTGACGGTCACATCCCGAGCCGACAGCCCATCCTTGGCGCGGTTAACAGGGGTTTTGGTGGTCTGGCTCTGCTCATCGAGCATGGCGTGTCCTTGGTGTTGCAGGCCTCTGGCCTGACGGTGTTGCAGGCCTCTGGCCTGACGGTGTTGCAGGCCCATGGCCTGACATGGGTGCGCCCGCAGCCTTTCAGCCGCGGGCCCTGGTGTTCATTTCGGCGCCGTCTAATTGGTGACGGCGGTCGTCAGACCTTCGGCAACGGTGCGCGTCGTGACCGTCAGCAGATCAAGATAGGTCGGCACCGGGCCACCGGCCTCGCTCAGAGAATCGACATAGAGCACGCCGCCATAGGTGACACCCG
Source organism: Marivita geojedonensis (assembly GCF_002115805.1). Taxonomy (GTDB): domain Bacteria; phylum Pseudomonadota; class Alphaproteobacteria; order Rhodobacterales; family Rhodobacteraceae; genus Marivita; species Marivita geojedonensis. The sequence continues at coordinate 85,001 of NZ_JFKC01000001.1, forward strand.
TTTCGCGCGCGACCTGTTCCGCCGGGGCGGTGTTCACGGTGCTTTCGCAGAAAACCACGGGAATGTTGTTCTCACGCACCCCGTCGATCACCGCGCGGACCTGCTGGGGAGTGCCCACCTGATCAGCGTTCATCGGCCAGAGATACAGCTCTTTCAGCCCCATGTCGCGGGCCAGATAGCTGAAGGCGCCTTCACAGGTCACCAACCAGCGCTGGTCTTCGGGTATCGCCGCGACTGACGCCCGGAGGGGTTCGATCGTAGCACGCAGTTCGTCTTTGTAACGCTTGGCGTTCTCGGTATAGAGCGTGGCGTTGTCCGGGTCTGCGACAGAGAGGGCTTTGGTGATATTGTCGATGTAGATCAGCGCGTTATCGAGACCCATCCAGGCATGTGGGTTTGGCTTGCCTTCGTAGCTGCCTGACGAGATCGAAATCGGGTCGATGCCTTCGCTTAGCGTCACCGAGGGAACATCTTTGAGATTGGCGACGAATTGTTCGAACCAAAGCTCGAGGTTCAGACCATTCCACAGGATCAGGTCGGCATCATAGGCGCGTACGATGTCCTGCGGGGTTGGTTCATAGCCGTGGATTTCGGCCCCCGGCTTGGTGATTGACACCACCTCGGCCGCGTCACCCGCAACGTTCGCCGCCATATCGGCCAACACGGTGAAGGTGGTCACAACCTTCAGCTTTTCGGCCGCTGTCGCCACGCTCGTCCCTGCCACAAGAAGCCCGGCCGTCAGCAGCGCCTTGAAACTCGCTCTCATGTTTTGGTCCTCCGTGTTGAGTATGTCTGCATCTGATTGAAAATGCAAATCACTCGCAATTAGGTAGGTGCACAGTGCAGTGCTGCAAGGGACGGGAAAGAATAATTTGTGCAGATGGTTCCCCAGAAGAAATGAACGTTGGCCGCCGCTCTGCAAGAATCTTCCAGCCTCCGTTACCAACATGTTCTGACCCCGCCCGATGTGCTCAACGCCAATTGAATGAATTCGACTTTGCGAACCCCGTGCGCAAGATTCGGCTGGCATTGGCGCACATCTGGTCCAATTGTCGGGGTCATCCGCACAGCCGTCGGGATTGACGATCATGCCGCAACTCAATGCCATCCATCACGTCGCAATCATCTGCGAAGACTACGCCCGGTCCAAGGCGTTCTACACGGGTGTCCTGGGTTTGGCGGTTCTCGCGGAAAACTATCGCGCCGAGCGGAAATCGTGGAAACTCGATCTGGCCCTGCCCGATGGGTCCCAGATCGAGTTGTTTTCATTTCCGGATGCGCCCAGACGTGCCACCGGACCGGAGGCACAGGGTCTGCGGCACCTGGCCTTTGCGGTGGATGATGTCGCGGCATGGAAGGACGATCTTGAGGCGCAAGGTATCGCGGTCGAGGCGATCCGGGTGGACGAATTCACCGGTCGGCGGTTCACGTTTTTTCGCGACCCCGACGATCTTCCGCTTGAACTCTACGAAGTGCCAAGGGCCGGTTCGCAGGACTGACGCAACTCAGCGCCCGGTGCTCGATGTTCGGCAGACGAGTGATACGGGCGTCCGAAGAACCGCATCCGGACGGCGGCCCTCCTGAATCCATTCGAGCAGGTGATGGGCTGCGGTATGGGCGAGGTTTGGGATATCGCAACTGACCGACGACAAGGGCGGATGGCTGTCCTGGCAATCCTCGATATCATCAATGCCAATAACCCGGAGGTCTTTTCCGACGCGGGGCCCGTGTTCCGAGCAGCCGGCCAAAAGGCCCAATGCGACCAGGTCGTTGAAACACAGCACGCCATCGACATCGCTGTATGTCTGCCGCAGCTTGGGTGCCATAGACCGCCCGAAACTGCGCGATGTCTCTCCGGTCAGCACAAGCGGTTCGATGTTTTCGTCTTTCAGGGCCGATAGGTAGGCGCTCATGCGTTCGCGCGTAACCGGTCGTTCCGGCAAGCCGCCCAGGAACGCGATGCGTTTGCATCCCTGGTCCATAAGGTGCCGCGTGGCAAGCGCGCTGCCGGTCTCGTAATCGGGGGCTATGAAGGGAACGCGGGAGCCCAGGACCTCGAGCCGTCGAAACACCTGGATCGTCGGCACGGCAGCTTTGTGCAACTCCGCGGCAATCGCATCTTCCTGACCATAAGCCGGGGACAGGATCAGTCCCGAAAGACCATGTTCGCAGAGCGACGCAATCGTTCGGTTCTGCAGTTCGGGATCTTCGTCCGTATTGGCAATGACGGTCGCGTAACCCTGTTCGGCCAGATACATTTGAAGCGAAGCTGCAAACTCGGTGAAAAAGGGGTTGCGCAGATCGTTGATGACAAGCCCGATCAACCCGGACGATGCAGAGCGCAGAGTGGCGGCGGAGCGGTTGTAGACATAGCCGAGATCGCGCATCGCCTCCCGCACGATCTCGCGGGTGCTGTCCTTCACGGTTTCGCTGCCCCGAACGACGAGCGAAACGGTCGATTTCGAAACGCCCGCCGCTTTTGCAACATCAAGTATGGTAGGGCGTCGGGCCATGTTACCTTTTACGTTTCTATCCCGTGTAGCGAAAGCAGGGTTCGCATGCGATGTTCCGCCAATTCCGGATTCAACAACAGTCGGGCGTCATCCGCCAGTCGGAAAACCGCCGCATAATGGGTGATTTCCCGGCTCGACTGGAAGCCACCCGGCATGATGAAATGGCTTTGAGCCCCGTTCAACCACGCGAGAAAGGCAATTCCCGCCTTGTAGAAACGTGTTGGCGCTTTGAAGATTTCGCGGCTGAGCGGGACGGTTGGGGCGAACAAGGCGTGGTATCGCGCGCTGTCGCCTTCCGCCAGTGCCTCAAGAGCCTGAGAGGCGGCAGGAGCGATGGCGGCAAAGATGCCGAGCAGCGCGTGACTGTAGCGCGTACCGTCGCCCTCGATGAGTGGGGCATAATTGAAATCGTCGCCGGTATAGAGCCGCACCCCTCCGGGCAATCGCGCGCGGAAGGATTCTTCATGCCCCTGATCGAGCAGTGAAATCTTTATGCCATCGACCTTGGCCGGGTTCTCGGCAATCAGACCGAGAACAAAATCGCTGGCCTGCGCCACATCTTTGGTTCCCCAGTAGCCTGCCAGCGTGGGGTCGAACATATCGCCGAGCCAGTGCAGGATGACAGGCTTTTCCGCCCCGTCGATCAGTGTGCGATACACTGTGTGGTAAGTCTCAGCCGGGGCGTTGATCGCCGTGAAGGCGCGTGACGCCATCAGGATCAGTTGGCCGCCCACTGCTTCGATGGCTTCGGCCTGCTCTTGGTATGCGGCGAGGATCGCATTTGAGGAGGTGAGTTCGTCAAGGCCCCTGTGGTCGGTTCCTGCACCACAGGCAACCCTAGGCGCCAGAGGATGGGCTTTGGCAGCCGACATGGTCCGTTCGATCAGTTCTTTGGCTGTAAGCCAATCGACACCCATCCCGCGTTGCGCGGTATCCATGGCCTCTGCAAGGCCAAGGCCTTGATCCCACAGCCATGTGCGGAACGCGAGTGTCGCGTCCCAGTCGACTGCGGGCCGGGTGTCCCAGGGGTTCCGTTCGCGCAGAGGATCGCTCACGACATGAGCGGCGGCAAAGGCGGTGCGGGTCAGAGGCACTGTGGGCGGACGGGCTTCAAGCGGGTCGCCTTGCAGGGAGTAGCCGACAAGTTGGCCATCGGAGGTGGGTAGGTTCAGCATGTCAGGGCCTCACACTTCGATGTCCAGAACGAGTATTCCGTCGATCCCACCGACGGCATTGGCGACCAGTTGCGCACCGAGAGCCTTGTGCTCTTCGTTCTCGGAATACGCCTGCAGAGCGGCCCAATCGTCAAAATCGATGACGAAGCCATGCATGTAACCGCGCTCGATTTGTTCGGGGCTCCGCGAGCGGCCACCCTTGAAGTCGCGCGCTCCGGGAAGGGTCACGGTAAGGTCGGCGAGTCCACGATAGATCTCTGAAACCTTTTCCTCGGGGGTCTCGGGTTTGAATTTGGTCAGGACGATATGGCGGATCATTTCAGATACCCTTGATCTTGCTTGATCATATCGGCGGCTTTTTCACCGATCATGATCGAGGGGGCGTTCGTATTGGACGAAACGACATTGGGCATAATCGAAGCGTCCGCGATGCGCAGACCGTCGATGCCATTGAAGCGCAGCCGCAGGTCGAGCACCGCCTCGGCATCACTTCCCATGCGACAGGTACCTGCACAGTGGTGCGACGTCTTGGAGTGAACGCAGATGAAGTTGAAGTAATCTTGATCAGACCGAACATCCGGCCCCGGCAGGCGCTCTGCAAGGATGAAGGGTTTCAACGCGTCCTGTGCCAGGATGTCCTGAACCAACTTCAAACCACGGATCGACATTTCGCGATCATATGGATCAGAGAGGTAGTTCGGATCGATGAGTGGCGCGTCCGCAGGATTGGCGCTTTTGAGCCGGACCGTGCCGCGGGATCGAGGACGCAGGTGGCAGGCGTTCAGGGTCACGCCGCCGTTTGGCATGGTCACCACGCCAGCCTCGATACCGGTCCCAAGGCCGAGATGCATCTGAATGTCCGGCGAGCGTGCGGTCTCGTCAGCGTACCAGAAACCACCGGTTTCAAACAGGCTGGAGGCCACCGGTCCCTTGCGGGTGAACAGGTATTGCAGCGCGGCCCATGCGGAATTGTGCAGTTTGGCAAAGCGGTCATAGGTGTGAGGACCGGTCACTTCGCAGATCGCATAGAGATCGAGGTGGTCCTGCAGATTTGCGCCCACTTGCCAACGTCGATCCCCAGAGCGCTGAGATCGTCAGCCGGTCCGATCCCCGAAAGCTGCAGGAGACGCGGCGAGCCTATAGCGCCGGAGGACAGGATCACTTCGCGGTCTGCGGTGATCCTTGTGCCGTCGACCATTTCAACACCGGTCGCACGCCCGTTTTCAACGATGATCCTACGCACGTGCGCCTTCATTTGGACGGTCAGGTTGGGGCGGGAACGGGCCGGTGCCAGAAATGCCATCGCCGCCGAGGACCGCCGCGCATTTCGCTGTGTGAGCTGGTAATATCCGGCACCGTCTTGCCTTGCGCCGTTTACGTCAGTGGTCGTGGGGATGCCAAGCTGCCCTGCCGCCTTGATGAAGGCATCACAGATTGGCAGAGGCGCCGCTGGCATCGACACGCCCAAAGGACCACCCTTTGCGTGATAGGTGCCGTCATAGGTGTCGTTGTCCTCGGATTTCCTGAAATACGGAAGGACCTCGTCGTAGCTCCACCCGTCGCACCCCATCTGGCGCCAATCGTCATAGTCCTGTGCGGCGCCCCGGGTGTATATCTGCGCGTTGATCGCAGACCCCCCGCCAATCACCTTGGCTTGGGTATAGGGAAAATCCTTGCCCTGCATCGAGCGTTGCGGAACAGTTGTCCAACCCCAGGATCCGATGCCCTTGGTCATTTTGGCAAAGCCCGCAGGCAGGTGGAAAAACGGATGGCGGTCGCTGCCGCCTGCCTCAAGAAGCAACACCTGCGCGTCCGGCATCTCGCTCAGACGCGCTGCCACGACCGAGCCAGCGGACCCCCCGCCGATCACAATGAAATCGTATCCCCTACCCATGTCGTTGTCTCACAGTCTCGGAATGGAAAGTCCGCCATCCACCGGGATCGTTGCCCCGGTGGCAAAGCGCATCTGGCCTTGGACAAGGGGCAGCACCACGTTCGCAATGTCCTGCGGCATGCCCCAACGGGATGCCGGCACAAGACCGGCTTCGATACGGGCGGTATATTTGTCCTTCACACCCGCGGTCATCTCGGTCGCGATTATGCCCGGACGCAGTTCGAATACGCCGATGTCATGCGGGGCCAACCGGACCGCGAAGAGTTTGCTCATCATTGCTGCACCGGCCTTGGACATGCAGTATTCAGCACGTTCGACAGAAGCCATCTCTGCGCTCACCGACGTCACGAAGACCATCGCGCGATAGGTGTCAGACGGTTTCTCCAGCATGCGCCGGGCCACCTCCTGAGACAGAAAGAACGCGCCACGGAGATTGACGTTCATGACCATATCGAAACCCGCTGGCTCCATATCGAGCATGTCACCCCGGACAGGTGCGCCGATGCCTGCATTGTTGATCAGCGTGGTAACGGGCCCAAGCGTGGCCTCGACCTGATCGAGGAGTCCCGGGACCGCGGAAATGTCGGACACATCGTGCTGCACATAGAGCGCGGCATCACCGAGACGCTCCAGAGCGCTGCGCACCGTCTGATCATCAAGTTTCGGCAGTGAGGCGATGACAATCCTGAACCCTGCACCAGCCAGGGTTTCGGCAATGGCAAAGCCGATGCCCTGCTGCCCACCGGTGATCAATGCGACGCCGCTCATGCCGCAAACTCCGTCTCTCGGATGTGCCGCCCGGCGCGGAGGGCAAGTGCCGCAATCGTGAGCGCAGGGTTCACAGCCGCCGATGTGGGCAGGACAGACGCATCCACGATGAAAAGGTTTTGGTGATCGTGAGAACGACAGAACGTATCGACGACACTGGATTGCGGATCTTTGCCCATCCGAGCTGTGCCGCATTGGTGCGACGGGGTTCTGCGGTCAAACGGCTTGGCGACTACAATCGGGAAACCCGCCTCGCGCAGCTTGGACTTGAGCAGCCTGACCAGCCCTTCATGCGCCGCCCAGTTCGACCGTTTCCAATCGAGCCTGATCTGACCATCCTTGAGCGTGACGCGGCTTTCGGGATCCGGCAGATCTTCTGACATTGCGTAAAAATCGTAGCTGCGCGCGGCGATGATGTTTGCCAGCCAATTCGGCAAACCCGAACTCGCGGCCAAGATCGGCCCGGTAATCTTGCCCAGCATCTGTATGTTGCCGAGAGGTGCTGCGTTCTCATTGGCGCTGAGGTAGTAATCGTTGACCATGATCGTCTTTTGGTAGACCGAGCGGTTTTTCCTGAAAGGGTGCAGCGCGAGCACGGCCGAGCAATTGTGGTTCATGAAATTCCGCCCGACCTGATCGGAGCGGTTGGCAAGACCGTTCGGAGCGGCATCGCCTGCAGAGGCAAGGAGCAGAGCAGCGCTTTGCACAGCCCCGGCGGAAAGAACGACAAGACGCGGCGCCAGGCTCTTTTCCTCACCGTCTTGTTCATAGACCACGCGAGACACTCGTCCGTCGGCATCGGCAATTAATCGCGTGACGCGGCACTTGGTCATCAGGCTGACGTTGTCATGGACCAATGCGGTTTTCAGGCTCCGGCTCTCTGCGTCCATCTTTCCGCCGCAGGTGTCGGGGAACGCGTCCCAGGTCGTTTGTCCGCCGGCCAACCAGCGGTCGAGATCGACACCCAATGGCAGGCTTGCGGGTGAGAGGCCGACACGGGCCAACCGCGCGCGTAGATCGGCTATGTCGGGTTCGTCCGGGACAGCCGTGTGCGGATACTGTCCGGAATGAGGCGGTTCGGTTGGATCTTCTCCAAGCGTTCCACGTACTGCGAAGAACTCTTCTGCCGCTTGGTAATCCGGTTCAAGCTCTGCATAGGAGATGGGCCACCCAGGCGTGGAGCCGCCCAGGTGTTGGAGCACTCCAAAGTCTTCCGCGCGGTACCGGATCAGGACCGCGCCGTAAAACTTCGAATTTCCGCCGACATTGTAGTAGTTTCCCGGATTGAAGGGCTTGTTTGCCCCATCGAGCCAGGTCTCTTCGGGACGAAACACGCCATTGCCAAAAATCGCCTGCGCATCGCGATCATACCGGGACGGTGCCAGCCTGTCGCCGCGCTCAAGGATCACGATCCTTCGGCCAGTCGGCGCAAGCGCCGCAGCGATTGTCGCGCCGCCCATGCCCGAGCCAATGATGACAATGTCAGCAGACGTCATGGAACGATACGGTTCTTGCTGGCGGGGTCGAACGCCACTGCCTTTTCCATGTTGACCGCAAAGGTGAAATCCGCGCCGGGACGCACTTCGGCATCCGAACGCATCCTGGCAATGACGTCCTTGCCCCCGAGGGTCATCGATACGAAGGTGTCGGACCCTGCAGGTTCGGTCACAACGATCCGATTGGTCAGATGTGCAATGTTGGATGACTTGCGGTCCGCTGCATCCTCGTCGGTGATCGTCTCGGGGCGAATACCGAGCAGAATGTCCCGACCCTCCCAGGCAGCGAGATTGTCCTGACTGAAAGGCAACTCGGCAAGACTGCCATCATGCAGCGCGACCTCCGCGACGGGGCGACCGTTTGCCAGCCGCACGGTTGCGGGGACCACGTTCATCGCAGGCGACCCCATAAAGGTCGCCACGAAGATATTCGCGGGGGTGTCGTATATCTCCTGAGGGGTTCCGAGTTGCTGAACGTAGCCGCCGTTCATCACCGCAATGCGTGTCGACAGGGTCATGGCTTCGATCTGGTCATGCGTCACATAGACTATCGTGGTGCCGAGGTTCTGATGCAGTTTCTTGATCTCGGTGCGCATGTCGACGCGCAACTTTGCGTCGAGGTTCGAAAGCGGCTCGTCGAAGAGAAAGACATCCGGGTTGCGGACCAGAGCGCGCCCCATCGCCACGCGCTGGCGCTGCCCACCGGAGAGAGCGCCGGGCTTACGGTCAAGCAGTTGTTCAATCTGCAGGAGCTTGGCCACATCATGCATGGCCTTCTCGCGCTCGGCCTTCGGTGTCCCATGCATTTCAAGGCCAAAGGTGATGTTTTGGCCAACGGTCATGTTCGGGTAAAGCGCATAGCTCTGGAACACCATTGCGATGTTGCGCTTTGACGGGTGCACGCCGTTCATCACCACATCCTTGATGCGGATCTCACCTGAGGTGATGTCTTCAAGCCCGGCGATCATGTTGAGCAGCGTGGACTTGCCGCACCCAGAAGGCCCAACCAGGACGAGAAACTTACCCTCTTCCACAGAGATGTCCACCTTGTGCAGCACTTCGACCGCGCCATAGGATTTGGTGGTGTTGTCGATGTCGAGAAAGCCCATGGCGTTTATCCTTTGACTGATCCAGCCATCAGACCGCGCACGAAGTAGCGGCCGGCGACGATGTAAACGAGAAGTGTGGGAAGAGCGGCGAGGATCGCGCCTGCGAAATGGACGTTGTATTCCTTCACGCCCGTGGACGATTGCACGAGGTTGTTCAGCGCCACCGTCATTGGAGCGCCATCCCCACTGGCGAAGGACGCCCCGAACAGGAAGTCATTCCAGATGTTGGTGAACTGCCAGATGATGCAGACGACAGCGATTGGTCCGGAGCTTGGCAGAAGAATCCGCCAGAAGATCTTGAAGAAACTCGCACCATCAATCTGGGCGGCACGCACAAGTTCAGTCGGAAACACCGCGTAGTAGTTGCGGAAATAGAGCGTCGAAAAACCGATCCCGTAAACGACGTGGACCAGCACGAGACCAGAAGCCGTTCCCGCCAGCCCGAGGAAACCGAGGACGGCCGCCATCGGGATGAGCACGATCTGGAACGGGATGAAGCAGGCGAACAGCATCAGGCCGAAGAGGATCGTATCATACCTGAAGCGCCATTTGGTCAGCACATAACCATTCAACGCACCAAGGATCGTCGAAATCGCAACAGCGGGAACGACCATCGAGATGGAGTTCCAGAAATAGGGTTTCAGCCCTGTCGGCTCCACCCCGATCTGCGCGGTGGACCAAGCCTTGAGCCATGGCTCGATCGTCCAGACCTCGGGAAGCGCCATCATGCCTCCACCGGTGATCTCGGACAGCGGCTTCACCGAGTTCACGAGCATGACGTAAAGCGGCAGCAGGTAGAACAGCGCAAAAAGCAACAGGAAGAGATAGATCAGAACCCGAACCGCGCGCCCTGTGCGGATTGCGGTGTCTTGCATGGCGACGGACATCACTTCTTCTCCCTCAATTCGGCGTAGAGGTAGGGAATCATAATGGCTGCGATGGTCATCAGCATGATGACAGCCGAGGACGCACCGATGCCCATTTGATTGCGACTGAATGTGTAGGAATACATGAAGGTCGCGGGCAGTTCGGTTGCGCGGCCCGGACCGCCGCCGGTCAGAGCGATCACGAGGTCAAACGTCTTGATCGCAAGATGGCTGAGGATCACGAAGGCCGACAGGAACGCAGGCCGCAGCTGTGGAATGATGATGCGGCGATAGAGGTTCCAGTTCGATGCCCCGTCCATCTGCGCGGCTTTGAGGATCTCGTTGTCGATGCCGCGCAGCCCGGCAAGGAACATCGCCATGACAAAACCCGAGGTTTGCCAGACTGCTGCAAGAACCACCGTATAGATCGCGTAGTCGCGGTTTTTGATCCAATCGAATTCGAAGCTCGTCCAGCCCCAGCTTTGCATGACATTCTCGAGCCCGATACCCGGGTCAAGGAACCACTTCCATGCTGTGCCGGTGACGATGAAGCTCAGTGCCATCGGATAGAGGTAGATGGTGCGCAGCGCGCCTTCTGCGCGGATCTTCTGATCCAGAAAGATTGCGAGTCCGAGGCCAAGGCAGGTGCAAATGCCGATATAGAGGCCGGCGAAGGTGGCCATGTTCCAAAGAGAAATTTCCCAGTGGGACAGGCTGAAGAGCTTCTCGTAGTTGGAGAAGCCGATGAGTTCCAGCGTCCTTTGTCCGTCATTGTTGACGAATGGAAGGATCCGACTGTCCGTGAACGAGACGTAAACCGTGAAAAGGATGAAACCGTAGACAAAGATCAGGACCATCGCGAGAGACGGCGACAGAACAAGTTTGGGAAGCCAGTTTTGCAGGCGCGTTTGGAAATCCGCCTCAGTCCGAGCCGACATGCGCGATCCCCCTCTTCAGGATGCCATTTCAGAGTGTGTGAGGCGGCCCGAAGGCCGCCCCACGGGAGGATCACTTGGCGATCGAGACGGCGTCGACCAATTCTGCGACAGCTGTTTCGCTGTCATACTCGCCGTTGAAATGCGCCGTGATGACATCGAGGATCGCGTTCTTGACCCCGGCCGGGTTCGCGTGACCATGGGCCATCGAACCGAACAGGTTGCCCGACGCGTTGGCCGCTGCGAGATCTGCAATGCCCTTTTTACCACATGCGTCAAACGCTTCGTCCGACACATCGGTGCGCGCCGGAACAGAACCTTTCACCACGTTGAACGCAGACTGGAAAGACGGAGACAGGATCGCAGATGCAAGCGCCGCCTGCTCCTCGGACACCGAGCCGCCCTGATCGAACATCATGAATTGGTCAGCGTTGAACGTGACCTGATCCTGCGTTCCCGGGAAACGGAAGCACAGGAAGTCTTCGTCCGGGGTTTTGCCGGCATTCAGGAATTCGCCCTTTGCCCAGTCGCCCATCATCTGGAATGCCGCTTCGCCGTTGATGACCATCGCCGTGGCGAGGTTCCAGTCCCGGCCCGCGAAGTTTTCATCCACGTAGTTGCGCAGCGTGTTCATACGATCGAAAGCTTCCTTCATCGTATCGGAACCAAGCGCCTCTTCGTCCAGATCAATGAAAGCTGCCTTGTAGAACTCCGGGCCTCCGGTCGACATCGCGATTGCGTCGAAAACGGTGGCCTCCTGCCAGGCCTGACCACCTCAGGCAATCGGAATGACTCCGGCTGCCTTCAAGGTGTCGAGCGCAGCGACGAACTCATCCCAGGTCTGCGGGACAGCAACGCCATTTGCATCGAGCACGGCCTTGTTTGCCCAGACCCAGTTGGTCGAGTGCACGTTTACCGGCGCGGAGATCCACTTGCTGTCCCACTTGGCGAAGAACTGCAGCGCTTCAGGAACCACTGCATCCCAACCCTCGCGCGCGGCCACCTCGTTGAGGTCGGCAAGAGCGCCTTGCTTGCCCCAGTCAAGAACGTCGAAGCCCAGCGCCTGAACGGCGGTCGGGGCATCACCGGACGCAACGCGGGCGCGGAGAACGGTCATTGCCTGCTCACCGCCGCCGCCAGCGACCGGCATGTCCATCCAGCCCACGCCCTGCGCCTCAAGATCCTCCTTGAGCACGTTGAGGGCCGCCGCTTCGCCGCCCGAGGTCCACCAGTGCAGAACCTCCACATCCTCTGCCTGTGCTGCACCGCCGCTGATCATCAGCGCCAGCGCCATTGCCGTCTTGGTCTTCATTATCGAACGCATCTCAGTCCTCCCAGTTGCATTCAGTTGGTTGCCCGCGCCTATTCTGCGCGCGGAGTGACCCAAGGTGCGCGGCTGTCGCGTCCTACGCGCATCACCACGGATTTCACCTCAAGGAATTCCTCAAAGCCGTATTTTCCGATTTCTCGTCCGGTGCCCGATTGTTTCATCCCGCCGAAAGCCAGTTCGGGATAACCATCCATCCAGGTGTTGGTCCAAACCGTCCCTGCCTGCGCACGCCGTGCAAATTCGAGACATGTATGGACGCTTTCGCTCCAGACCCCGGCCGAGAGTCCGTATTCGCTGTCGTTGGTCAGCGCGATGGCGTCATCCAGTGTTCTGAATGTGAGCACCGAAAGGACGGGGCCGAATACCTCTTCCCGTGCCACCGCCATGTCGGCGGACACGGAACTGATGACCGTCGGTTGGTAGAACTGATCTCCCAAACCTTCGACATCGAGATACGCACCGCCCAGCTCCAGACGGGCTCCTGCGGCAACGGCCTCCTGCACATAGCCGTCGATCCGGGCGTTGTGCTCTGGCGTGACGATGGCCCCGACCTGCGTGGTCGGATCCAGAGGATCTCCGAACTTCACCTTTTTGGAAAGCGCAACGACGCGGGCTACAAAATCCTCGGCGATATCCTCGTGGACGATGATCCTGCTGGACGAGTTACAGCACTGACCCACGTTGAAATAGACGCCGAAGGTCACTGCATCTGCCGCGTTCTCCAGATCCGCATCCGGGAATATGACCTGAGGGTTCTTTCCGCCCAACTCGAGCGCGACCTTCTTCAGCGTGTCGGAAGCTGCCTTGGTGATGAGTTTGCCCACCGCTGTGGAACCCGTGAACGTCACCATGTCGACGTCCGGGTGCGTCGACTTCAGACTGCCCACGGGGTCACCATATCCAAGGACGATATTGCACACGCCAGCGGGCAGTCCTGCCTGCATCAACAACTCGCCCATCATGACGGTCGATGAAGGCGTCATTTCCGAAGGCTTCACAACGACAGTGCACCCCGCAGCCAAGGCAAACGGAAGTTTCTGGCTGAGGATCCAAAACGGGAAATTCCAGGGTGTGATGACAGAGACCACTCCGATGGGGTCCTTCACGACAACACCGAGCATGTCACTTCCAAGAGTGTTGTGGCTGTCGCCCTGCGACGTGCGTGCCAGCGCAGCCGCGTAGCGCCACAGGTCCGCGGCGCCGGCGACCTCGCCTTTGGACTGCGAAATCGGTTTGCCGCTTTCGAGCGTTTCCTGAAGTGCGATGCGATCGACATTGGCCTCGATCAGATCAGCCACCCGTAGAAGGACCGCCGCGCGTTCGCGTCCGGAAATGCGGCTCCAGATGCCAGCGTCGAAAGCCCGGCGTGCCGCCTTGATGGCGGCGTCTGTCTCTTCCGGGCCACCCTTGGATGAGGTGCTGACCACAGTTCCATGGGACGGAGACACCCGATCGAACGTCTCTCTGCCAGTGACCCAGGCTCCGTCGATCAGATGCCGCCCGGTAAATGGCTGGGGCAACTCGTATGCGATGGACGTGTTTATGCTGAGGTCATTCATGTGGATCAGAACCCGGTAAAATCTGCAGTGCGTTTGTTCAGAAAAGCATCGACGCCTTCGTTCCGATCATCGGATGAGGCAGCCGCGGCACTGGCGAGCGCTTCGATGCCTGCTGCGGCATCCTCGCCGCGCGCCGCATGGATCATGCTCTTGGCCAGTTCATTCGCCCGAGGCGAGACATCTTTAAGCGACGCTGCAATCTCCCTTGCCACGGAAAGCGTATCCTCTGCGACCTCGGCCACGAATCCAAAACCAAGTGCCCGGTCCGCAGTGAGGCGGCGGCCAAAGAGAGCAAGCTCTTTGAGTACAGGTTCGGGCATCAGACGTGCGACGCGTTGCGTCCCGGACCATCCGGGGACGATGCCGACCCTGGCTTCGGGAAGCGCGAGTGTTGCGTGCGGGGTCATGACCCGTATGTCGCAGCACGCTGCAAGCTCGAGCCCTCCGCCGAAAGCATGACCATTGAGTGCGCCGATTGTCGGTTTGCCGAGCCGTGCCAGCCGGTCGAAGACGCGGTGGCCGCTCCGCACCCAATCCCGTGCAAATGCGGACGGGGTCATAGGCCCCCACTCCGAGATATCCGCCCCGCAGCAAAATGCCTTGGACCCGGCGCCGGTTACCACAAGTGCGCGCAGATCGGGATTTGCCTCGACCGCATCGCAATACTCGGCAATCTGGCGCAGCATTCCCATGGTCAGGGCATTGAGCCTGGACTCGTTTTCGAGCCGCATCACAGCCAGAGAACCGTCATATGTCAGCGTGACATTGCTCATAGTTCGAGCCCCATCGGCGCTTCCGCCAGAAGCGATTTCGGCATCACACGCGCATTTTCCGCCACTCGAACATGTCCACCGGACGCAGCGACGATATGCGCTTCAGGGTCGATACCCGGCATGATCTCGGTTGCAACAAGACCGTTTCCGGTCAGTTCGATGACGCAGCGCTCGGTCACGTAGAGCACGTTCTGCCCCTGCTCACGCGCACGGCGACCGGAGAATGTCACGTGCTCCACCTCATCGACCATCTTGGTGAATTTGCCGGGGGCGGCGATGTGGATTCCGTTTTCGGTCAACTCGATCTGGGCTCCAGCCTCGAACCAACCCGAAAAGACGATTTTTCTGGCATGGGCCGTAATGTCGACAAAGCCACCGCATCCCGCAGTCAGATAGGGTTTCTTGCCCAGCTTCGAGACATTCACGTTGCCCTCGACATCAACTTCGAGGAACGACAGGAAGGACACGTCAAAGCCTGCGCCCTGGAAATAGATGAATTGCTGTGGCGAGGGTACGAAGGCGTCCGCATTGGATGCGCAGCCGAATGCGAAACCCGTCAGAGGCACGCCCCCGACGGCCCCTTGTTCAATCGCCCAGGTGACGGCATCCGGATGACCTTCCTCGAGCAGAATCCGCGGCACCATGGCCGAGATCCCGAAACCCAGATTGGCGGTCATTCCCCGCTTGAGTTCCTGCGCAGCGCGCCGGGCGATGACCTTTTCCACGCCATGCTCCGCGTGAGAGAAACTGTCCCACGGACGCATGATCTCACCCGAAATCGCCGGATCGTACTGAGTTTCGGTTGTTTGCTTCTGGTTCGGATCGACGACAACGCAATCTACAAGGTGACCGGGCACCCGGACCTCATGCGGACGCAGGCTGCCATTCGCCGTGATACGTTTGACCTGAGCGATTACCAGACCGCCATTGTTGCGCACGCAGATGGCCTGTTCGAGGCCACCAAGATAAGCGCCTTCATGTTCATAGGTGAGATTGCCGCGTTCATCTGACGTGGTGGCGCGGATGATGGCGACGTTTGGCGTTATGTTGGGGAAATGGAGCCAGGTATCTCCGCCAAATTCCACACGGCTGACAATCGGGGATGCTGCGCCTTTGTCGTTCATCGCGCAGCCTTGCCGCTTGGGATCGACGAAGGTTTCAAGACCTACCTTGGTCAATACACCGGGACGATGCGCGGCGGCTTCTCGGTGCATGTCGAACATGATCCCGGAGGGGACGTTATACGCGGCAACCCGATCTTCGACGATCATCTTCCAGATCTCGGGCATCGCGACACTCGACGGCCCGGACGGATAGGACCCCGCCAGAACGCGGGACAGAAGACCATCCTTTGCAATGTGGTCCATGCCCTTCACGCCGTAGACGTCTCCGGCCGCAATGGGATGCAGCGCGGTAATGGCTCTGGGATGGCCCTCGGCGTCAAAACGCGCACCAATCGCCTTGAGAACTGCGTCGGGGCAGCCGAGGGATGACGAGGACGACACCGAAACGACTGCGCCATCCGGAATCCGGCAGACCGCGTCCTGAACCGAAACGACTTTGCTCATTCCGGCGCTCCGTATTCGATGGCCACCTTTCGGCCCGTCTGCGCGGCCTCGCGAACTGCCAATGCCACGGCCAGAGACTTGATCCCATCGGACCCCGACGCGGCCGGGGCGCCTTGACCCTTCACCGCTGCCGTAAAGTCAGCAACGCCCTGGACATATAGAGAGTGGTCCGAACAGGGGATTTCGCGCCTTCCCTCTGCCGTTACCAGGGTCACGGAACCCACCGGCATCTGGGTCATGACCCCGGACGCAAAGATTGAACCCATGGTACCGTGCACTTCGAAACCCGTGCCGGCGAATGGATGAGTGAAACTTTCGTGGGACATGACCATGGCCCCTGAGGGCATTGACCAGACCGACATACAGCTATCCTCAACGCCGCGCCCCATGCCGGACTGCGCCATCTGAGCAACAACATCCACCGGGTCTTCACCAAGTAGAAAACGCGCCACATCTGCGTCATGCACGGTGATGTCGGGAATCACTCCGCCACCTGCCGTGGCATCATTGATCCGCCAGCCCTGAAGGTTCTCCGGCAGGTGCACGGCGTGGTGAATCCGCAGCGAAAGAACTTTCCCAATCTGTCCCGATTGGATGATGTCGCGAACTGCGCGATGCGTACCGGAACAGCGCAGATGGTGATTGGTGCCGAAGACCAGACCTTTCGCCTTCGCCGCGCCCACCATCTCATGGGCTTCTGCCAGGGTCATACCGAGCGGCTTTTCACACAGCACATGCTTGCCAGTTGCAATCGCCGCCATGGCCTGATCATGGTGCTTTTCATTTGTCGACGAAATGTACACACACGCCGGACCCTTATCGGAAAGAGCCTCCGCAAGATCGGCGGTGCTATTGGCTATACCGTGCTCGTCAGCCCATTTCGCCGTCCGGTCCCCCGATCCGCTGACGATCCAGGTCACGTCGCTACCGGCCTGAGCGCGCACCGCTGAGATCATGTGCTGCGAGGCAATAGTGCTGGCACCGACAAAGATCCACTGCATCGCCCGATTCTCCATAATATGGAACGTTCCAAAAGTTAATTACTGGAACGTTCCATATTTGACAACAGAAGTTTTCGAAGAATCGCGGAGCGAAGCTTGGAAGCGGCCGCATGCTCCTCGGAAAATGCGGATGGCAAATGGTCTTCAGCAGGAATGCGGAGAGATCAGCTTTTTGAATTGCTGGATCCAGATGTATGGATCAGGCGAACGAGAACTGAAAACCGCGCCTGCAGAAAACGTCGCATGTCTGATTACAGTGGTGAGCCGTGCAGGATTCGAACCTGCGACCCACTGATTAAAAGTCAGTTGCTCTACCAACTGAGCTAACGGCCCACTGGCGGGCTATCTAGAAAGAGGGCGGAGTGCGGTCAACCCCCAAAACGGCACAATCCAATAGTAACTTACAGTTTGGCGTGTTGGCCGTGTGCCCCCGCACTGGAAAGATGTATGCGACAGGCGTATATGCGCGCGCATGATGACCCACAAACCGCGCGATATCGCCTTCATGAAGATGCACGGGCTCGGCAATGACTTTGTCGTGCTGGATGCGCGTGTGCAGCCTGTCGTGATGACCGCCGCGCTGGCGCAGGCTATTGGCGACCGACATCGCGGAGTGGGATTCGATCAGCTTGCCTTGATTGAACGCGGTGCAGGTGACGCGGATGCGCGGCTGGTGTTCTACAATTCAGACGGATCGACGGCAGGAGCCTGCGGCAATGCCACGCGCTGCATCGCCCGTCATCTGATGGACGAAAGCGGCTTGACCGGGGTGACCCTGACCACCGAGCGGGGGCAGCTTTTTGCGCGGGACGCCGGAAACGGGCTGACCTCTGTGAACATGGGGCAGCCACAGTTGCGTTGGGATGAGGTACCGCTGGCGCACGAGATGGATACTTTGGAGCTGCCCATCGACGGAGCTCCGACAGCGACAGGTATGGGCAATCCGCATTGCACGTTCTTTGTCGAGGATGCCGAATCGGTGGACCTTGAAACGCGCGGTGCCGAAATCGAAGATCATCCACTGTATCCGCAGCGCACCAATGTGCAGTTCGCCAGCCTTATTGGACCCGACCATCTACGGATGCGGGTGTGGGAGCGCGGGGTTGGTGTCACGCTGGCCTCTGGGTCATCCTCCTGTGCGACGGCCGTTGCCGCGGCTCGGCGCGGCCTGACCGGGCGGCGGGTGAGCATCGACCTTGATGGTGGGCGGATCGAGATCGACTGGCGCGAAGATGGTGTCTGGATGACCGGACCGACCGCGCATGTATTCAGCGGCACATTTACGGCAGAGTGGCTGGAGCGCGTGTCATGACCCCGCCCAAGTTCACCACGCTCGGCTGTCGACTGAACGCCTATGAAACCGAAGCGATGAAAGACCTCGCCGCGCAGGCGGGGCTTGAGAACGCTGTTGTGGTCAACACCTGTGCCGTGACCGCCGAAGCGGTGCGCAAGGCACGGCAGGAGATTCGCAAGCTGCGTCGGGACAATCCGAACGCGAAGTTGATCGTGACCGGCTGTGCCGCGCAGACCGAACCCGAGACCTTTGCCAAGATGGCTGAGGTCGATGCTGTGATCGGCAACACCGAAAAGATGACGCCGGACACCTGGAAAGGGCTGGCGGCAGATTTCATCGGCGAAACCGAGTCGGTGCAGGTCAATGACATCATGTCAGTGACGGAAACCGCGCAGCACCTGATCGACGGCTTCGGCACGCGGTCCCGCGCCTATGTGCAGGTCCAGAACGGCTGCGACCATCGCTGCACCTTCTGCATCATCCCCTTCGGCCGCGGCAATTCGCGCTCGGTGCCGGCCGGGGTGATCGTGGATCAGATCAAGCGGCTGGTGGACAAGGGCTTCAACGAAGTCGTGCTGACCGGGGTCGATCTGACGTCCTGGGGCGCAGACCTGCCCGCGCAGCCAAAGCTGGGCGACTTGGTGATGCGCATCCTCAAGCTGGTGCCCGATCTGCCGCGCCTGCGGATCAGCTCCATCGACAGCATCGAGGTGGACGAGAACCTGATGCAGGCGATTGCCTCCGAACCACGCCTGATGCCGCACCTGCACCTGAGTCTTCAGCATGGCGACGACCTGATCCTCAAGCGGATGAAACGCCGCCATCTGCGCGACGATGCGATCCGCTTTGCCGAAGAGGCGCGCAGGTTGCGCCCCGACATGACCTTTGGTGCGGACATCATCGCCGGGTTCCCGACCGAGACCGAGGCGCATTTCGAGAATTCGCTGAAGCTGGTCGAGGAATGCAATCTGACTTGGCTGCATGTCTTCCCCTATTCCCCGCGCGAAGGCACGCCAGCCGCACGGATGCCGCAGGTGGACGGGCGCGCGATCAAGGACCGCGCCGCGCGGTTACGTGCGGCGGGTGAGGCTGCCGTGTCGCGCCATTTGACGGCGCAGCAGGGCCAGACGCACAGCGTACTGATGGAAGCCCCGGACATGGGACGGACCGAACAGTTCACCGAGGTCAGGTTTGCGACAGAGCAACCGGTCGGACAGATCGTGCGCGCGACAATCATCGGACAGGACGGGCACCAACTGGTGGCCTGATGCCGGCGGACGCGTTTGCGTCAACGCAAACGGTCGATGCGTCGACGCATCGACACGGCTCGCAACAGCGGGAAAAAAGCGCACTGGCAATTGCACCGCTTGGACAATTCGGCCAAAACCTCGGCATGAGTGATCAATCCCGCGCCTTGTGCGTCCATCTCCTGACCGCCACCGGGGCCGTCTTTGCCATGCTGGCGCTTCTGGCGGCCGCGCAGGAAAAATGGTCGATCATGTTCCTCTGGCTGGTTGTCGCCTTTGCGGTCGATGGAATCGACGGTCCGTTGGCCCGAAAATACGATGTGAAAAACAATGCGCCGCGGTTTGACGGTGTGTTGCTGGATCTGATTATCGACTATCTGACCTACGTGTTCATCCCGGCCTTCGCGCTGTTTCAATCCGGGCTGCTGCCCGGCTGGACCGGCTGGTTCGCGATTATCGTGATCACCTTTGCGTCGGCCATGTATTTCGCCGACAGCCGGATGAAAACGTCGGACAATTCGTTCCACGGCTTTCCCGGCTGCTGGAACATGCTGATCCTTGTTCTCTTCGCCATCGAGCCGAACTTCTGGGTCTCGCTGACACTGGTCGCCGTGCTGGCGGTTGCGATGTTCCTGCCGCTCAAGTTCATCCACCCGGTGCGGACCGAGCGCTGGCGCAACCTGTCTCTGCCGATTGCCCTCGCCTGGACATTCTTTGCCGGTTGGGCGGCGTGGGTCGATTTCCACCCTGAAAGCTGGGCGCATTGGGGATTGATCGCTACATCGGTCTATCTCGTTCTCGTCGGCATCGTTCAGCAGATTGTACCGATACGCGGGCAGTGATTGCCTTCGGAAGGAAAGCGGCGCATGGCTGAGCCATGTTCGTGCCCAAAGCCCCAAACCCACTGCTTGCCGCGCTTCTGACGCTGTTGGCCTCTGCCTTTGTCGGGGGCACGACCCTGCTGGCCAAGATGTTGGGAACCGATACTCTGGGGCCGGCGCTGAACCCGCTTCAGATCAGCCAAGGACGGTTCACCTTTGCCTTTCTCGCCTTTGCTGTCGCAGCACTGGTGATGCGGTTGCAGGTCACGCAAATCGCGTGGCCGGTGCATACATTGCGGGTGGCGTTCGGTTGGGGTGGCGTAACACTCATGTTCGCAGCGGCGGCGTTCATCCCGCTGTCGGACGCAACGGCGATCAGCTTCCTGAATCCGGTGATCGGAATGCTGCTGGCGATTCCGCTGCTGGGAGAGCGCGTGGGCCCGGTTCGACTGTCGGCGGCGGCAATTGCACTGCTCGGCGCGATGATCCTCCTGAGACCAACGCCAGAGGCGTTTCATCCCGCTGCGCTTTTGGCCGTCGGCGCAGCCCTGTCACTTGGGTTCGAGGTGATCGTGATCAAGCGCCTGACGGGCCGCGAAGGACCATTGCAAATCCTGCTGGTGAACAACGTGATCGGCGTGGGCATCGCCTCGGCCGCGGCGGTTTGGGTCTGGATCGCTCCGACCCCGCAGCAATGGTTGGCCTTGGCCGGGATCGGACTGTTGATGGCCTCGGCCCAGACCTGTTTCATCAATGCCATCGCCCGCGCCGATGCGAGCTTCGTCGGCCCGTTCTTCTATGCCACGCTGGTCTTTGCCGCGATCTACGATTTCGTCGTTTTTGGCGTACGCCCAGATGCCGTGTCGGTGATCGGGACGGTGGTCATTCTCTGCGGCGCGGGCCTGTTGGTGTGGCGGGAAGGCCGGATCAGGCCTTCAACCGGTAGCCCCGTCGGAAGAATTGCCACGCCACGAGATTGATGGCGACCGTGCTGGTGACGGCAACCACCGCACCCAGCGCAGGGCTGCTGTCGGAAACACCGATCATACCCCAGCGCACCCCGTCGATCAGATAGAAGATCGGATTGGCATGGGTGATGTCGTACATCACCGGTGGCAGCGCCTCGACCGAGTAGAACGTGCCCGACAGGAACGCGAGCGGTGTGACGACAAAATTGGTGATCGCTGCCATCTGATCGAATTTTTCGGCGTAGATGCCTGCGACCATGCCTATACCTGACAGGAAGGCCGCACCGACAATGACGAAGAACAGGGCGGTCAACGGGTGCTGCGGGACCAGCCCCATGAACAGCCAGAGCGCAATTGCGATTGCAACAGCGACCATCAAACCGCGCGCGACACCACCTGCAAGATAGCCGAGAACCAATTCCCCCGCCGAGAGCGGAGGCATCAGGGTATCGACGATGTTGCCCTGCACCTTGGACACCACGATCGAGGACGACGTGTTGGCAAAGGCGTTCTGGATGACCGTCATCATCAGGATGCCCGGTGCGATGAATGTTGTGAAATCAACCCCCATCACGTCGCCCCGGCGTGGGCCGATGGCGATGGTGAAAATCAGCATGAAAAGGCCCGCCGTCACCAGCGGTGCCAGCAGCGTTTGTGTCCAGACGTTCAGAAATCGCAGGATTTCGCGCTGCCCCAGCGTGTATAGGCCCAGCCAGTTCACGCGCCCGAACCGACGTTCATGTGCGATCATCTGCTCAGTTTGCTGCATAGGGACCTCTTGCTTTCTCTGCGGGTTGTAACTCGCACGCGCATGACTAGAATAAGGAGCGACTTAGAGATTTCGGGCGGCCAACGCAAACGGCCGCTCTTTTTGATGGAGGGCGCGATGTCCTGGACCGATGAACGTGTTGAGCTGCTCAAGAAGATGTGGGGCGAAGGCCAGTCGGCAAGCCAGATTGCAAAGGAACTGGGCGGAGTCACGCGCAACGCAGTGATTGGCAAGGTGCATCGACTTGGGCTTTCGAACCGGGCGGGCGCCGCGGGGACAGCCAAGGCGGAACCCAAGCCCGCGCCCAAGGCCGAAGCAGCCAAGCCGAAGCCCGCAGCGAAAGCCGCCGCACCTGCCAAGCCCTCGAAACCGGAAGTGGTGATGGAGACCAAATCGGCCACACCTCCGCCGTCGCCGCGCAAGCAGATCATTCCGGCAGGTCAGCCGCTGCCTCCGCAGCCGTCAGCCAATGAAATCAGTCCGGAAGCTCTGGCCAAGGTGAACGCGGTCGAGAAGAAGGCAAAGAAGCTGTCGCTGATGGAGTTGACCGAGCGGACGTGCAAATGGCCGGTGGGCGACCCGGCGACCGAGAATTTCTGGTTCTGCGGCCTGCCTGTTCAGCAGGGCAAGCCTTACTGCGAAGCCCATGTCGGTGTCGCGTTCCAGCCGATGAGCGCGCGGCGCGACCGCCGTCGTTAGGATCTTTGGGCTTTGCCATGCATGAGGGGCGGGTTGACCGCTCCTTCCTCTTTGGACATTCCGCGCTACCAGATTTCCGATCTGTTCAGCGCAGGTACGCAGACCGATGGGCCCGCCAGCGGCGTAAGCGGTGCATCGGTCAGGGATTGAGCAATCCAGCCTTGTGGCATCGATAGCGGCAAAGGCGCGGGCACTGTCTCGGTGGTGACCGGCACAAATCCGACACGACCATAAAAGCCTGGATCACCATAGGTGATCGCAATGTCCGCACCTTCGTCCTGCAAAGCTCTGAGCGCGTGGCTCAACAGCCGCTGCCCAATCCCTTTGCCTTGACAGTCGGAGGCCACCGCCATTGGAGACAGTAGAAATGCCTTCCTCTTATCTCGTTCGAAGCGCAATCGCGTGAAGATCGCGCAGGCACGGAGCACGTCGCCGTCCTGGGATGTAAAGACGCGGATATCATCTCTCGGTGTCTTGGACAGCAAATCGTGAGCGAGGTCACCGATCAGCGCGCCTTCTTCTTCGCCTTCCGAGGCGGTGAAGGTGTCTTTGAACAATTGAACGATTTGGTCTGCCTGACCTATCGGGTTCTCCACGAACTGCATTTCGCCGCGCCTACATCCTGCCAGTCGATGCTGGATCGTTACGCATGACTCCCGCATCCGCCGAGCCATAGAGCAGATACCAGAGCCCTGTCTTAGCGCTTAAGACGTTCTCGGAAAATGGGACATGCGCTCACCTGCCCCGAAAACAGGTGACGGCACCGGCATCGGGTTTGGCAAGCATTCGTGCGCATAATGTCTGAGCGCTGGTTGCATTCGGCCCTTCCCCCACGAACAGCAAATCTCTATATGCCGCGCATGTCCCAGAACCCGCCCTCCCTTCGCCCCGATCTTGCGCCCTCTGCGCGCTTTTCCGACACGCCGCGCGCCGGTCAGCCCACCATCGGCATGGTGTCGCTGGGTTGCCCCAAGGCTCTGGTGGACAGCGAACGCATCCTGACCCGGCTGCGCGCCGAAGGTTACGGGATCAGTCCAGATTATTCCGGGGCAGACGCGGTGATCGTGAACACCTGTGGGTTCCTCGATTCCGCCAAGGCGGAAAGCCTGGAGGCCATTGGAGAGGCCCTGACCGAAAATGGCCGCGTGATTGTCACGGGCTGTCTGGGGGCAGAACCGGACTACATCACCGGCGCGCATCCCAAGGTGCTGGCCGTGACCGGCCCGCATCAATACGAACAGGTGCTGGACGCGGTGCATGCCGCCGTGCCGCCCGATCCCGATCCGTTCATCGACCTGCTTCCCGCCTCGGGCGTGAAGCTGACGCCGCGCCATTACAGCTATCTGAAGATTTCCGAGGGCTGCAATCACACCTGCAAGTTCTGCATCATTCCGGACATGCGCGGTCTGCTGACGTCGCGCCCGGCGAAAGCGGTTCTGCGCGAGGCGGAAAAGCTGGTCGACTCGGGTGTGCGGGAATTGCTTGTGATTTCGCAGGACACCTCGGCCTATGGCACGGACTGGAAAGACCGAGACGAGAAATTCCCGATCCTGTCGCTGGCCCGTGATCTTGGCAGCTTGGGCGCGTGGGTGCGGATGCATTACGTCTATCCGTACCCGCATGTGCGCGAGCTTGTGCCGCTGATGGCGGATGGTCTGGTGCTGCCCTACCTCGACATCCCGTTCCAGCACGCGCATCCCGACACGCTGAAACGCATGGCCCGCCCTGCCGCTGCCGCCCGGACACTGGACGAAATCGCGGCCTGGCGCGACATCTGCCCCGACATCACGCTGCGCTCGACCTTCATCGTCGGCTATCCCGGCGAGACCGAAGACGAGTTCCAGACCCTGCTGGACTGGATGGACGAGGCGCAGCTGGATCGCGTCGGGTGCTTTCAATACGAAAACGTCGCCGGCGCCCGGTCGAACGCGCTGCCGGATCATGTCCCGGACGAGGTCAAGCAGGAGCGCTGGGACCGGTTCATGGAAAAGGCGCAGGCCATTTCCGAGGCCAAGCTGGCGGCCAAGGTCGGGCGGCGCATGGATGTCATCATCGACGATATCGACGAAGACGGCATTGCCACCTGCCGCACCAAGGCCGACGCGCCCGAGATTGACGGCAACCTTTTCATCGACGATGGCACCGAGGGTCTGTCGGTGGGAGAGATCGTCACGGTCGAGGTGGACGAGGCAGGCGAATACGACCTTTGGGGGCAGCGCATTTCCTAAAAGACGTGCGTTGCCGGCCGGTCGTTGTAAAGTGACGTCATGAGACCGGACAATCACAGCTTCAGCCACCTCGTGTCGCGAACGGGCAAAGCGGTGGCAGATGGCGCGGACGACTACGCCTATCGTTGGACACATGTGCAGGGTGATGTGGATTACGCGGCGCAGGAATTGGCCCAGCTCTCGCTCGATCCGGTTGTGGTGGCGGCTCTGTCAGCCACGGAGACCCGACCACGCTGCACGCCGCATGGGGACGGCGCAGTTGTAATCCTGCGCGGTGTAAACCTGATCGAAGGGGCCGACCCGGAGGACATGATCTCGCTTCGGGTCTGGATCGAGCAATCCCGCATCATCAGCGTTGGTATCCGCCCACTGGGTGCACTGGATGACGTCGTAAGTGCGGTGGCAAGCGACCGTGCACCGGTGACGACGGGCGCCATGCTTGCCAGCATTGCCCTGCGTCTGGTGGACCGGGCAGAGCCGGTGATCGCTGATCTGAATGAAGAACTCGATCAGGTCGAGGATGCTCTCAAAGACAGCGACATCGCCCACACCCGCGCCGCCGTCTCCGAAACCCGTCGGATGGCAATCGCGTTGCGGCGGCATCTCTTCCCACAGCGGGATGCGCTGACAACGCTGGAGGTTGAAGGGTTCGACTGGATTCCCACGCTGGCTTCGGCACATCTGCGCGAGGCAGTGGATCGGTTGACGCGGCTGTGCGAGGAACTGGACATGATCCGGGAGCGATGCCAAGTCGTGCAGGACCATCTGCTGGACGTACGGTCCGAGGCGATGAACCAACAGATGCTGGTGCTGACCGTGGTGGCCGCGTTCTTTCTGCCACTGAGTTTTCTGACCGGTCTTTTGGGAATCAATGTTGGCGGTGTGCCGCTGGCACAAAGTCCCCATGGGTTCTGGATCATCTGCGGCGTCATCGCGATCATCGGCGTGTTGGAATACCTGCTGTTCCGGAAGTTCAAGCTTTTCTGATCCGCCACTGATGTACCTGTTACGACCGCGTTGGGGGCGCTGCCCCCGTCCGCCTGCGGCGGACTCCCCCGAGGTATTTAGAAAACAGAGAAGGCCCGAGGCCGTTCCCTTGTCGTCGGGGCGGAGAGACATAGCTCAGCATTATGGCAGAAACGTCCGAAACCCGCGTTCTTTTCAACGATCAGTGCCCCGTCTGTTCGTTCGAGATCAACCACTACGCCGCCTACGCGCACCGCGAGGGGCTTCCGATCCGCTTTGACGATCTGAACGGGCCGGATCGGGCAGCGTGGGGGATCGACGAGGACAGCGCGGCGAGGCGGCTATACGTGTTGCGTGATGGTAAACTCACCAGTGGCGTACCGGCGTTTCTTGTACTGTGGCGCGAGATGCCGCGCTATCGTTGGCTGGCACGGATCGTCGGGCTGCCGGGCATCCGGCAGATGGCCTCGGCGATCTATGACCACGCTCTGGCCCCGATGATCTATCGCTGGCATCTGCGGCGCAAAGCGCGCCAGATCAGCCAATCAGGATGACCACCCACGCCACCCCGGCAGCAATCGAGGCCACGGCCACCCCCGCGCTGCCCGCGTCCTTGGCGCGTTTGGCAAGCGGGTGCTGTTCGGTCGAGATGTAGTCGATGGCGTCTTCGATGGCGGTGTTCAGAAGCTCGACGGCAAGCACCAGGATGCCCAGCGCAAGAATCAGCGCGCGTTCCGCCGGGGTCAGCGGCAGGACCAGCGCCAGTGCGGCGGAGACGAGATTTGCCCAGACCCAGCTGCGGAAGCTGTGTTCGGATCGCCAGGTTGCCAACCATCCGGCCCAGGACCAGATGCAGCGCAGTTTCAGTCTGTGGAAGAACTCCATCCGGCGGCCTCCTGTGAGTGATCGAGGTAGTGGCGCACGCAATCCTGAACATGGCGGAAACGATCTCCGCCAAGGTGCTTGCCACCGTACCAGCGGGTGACGACGATGACGTGATCGGTCAGCCCTTCGCGTTCCAGCATTTGCAGGATGATCTGCCCCGCACCGCCTTCGCCATCATCGTTCTTCAGCGGGGTGCCATCAGAAGAAACGACGGCCCAGCTGTTGTGCGTGGCCTTGGCGTATTTCTTGCTGCGCTTGAGCTCTTTAAGGAAAGCCTGTGCCGCCTCCCGGCTGGCGGCTGGCCCGCCACTCACCGCGTATTTGGAGCCGCGGTCGGAGATGACGCCTTCAAACTGTTTCATCTTCCAGATGCAGTTTCATGTCGACCAGTACCTGCTGCAGCGCAAGTGTTTCGCGCAGGAGGCGTCGGGCTTCGTTGGCGCTGATCACACCGTCTTCGATGGACTGGTGGTATTCCGACATCAACATCGCGAACCGCTGGCTGAGTGCGACCACATCTGAGTTCACGCCACCCTTCCCGGCCGTGTTGTCCCGGCGTTCGTCAAAAGACAGCGTGATACCATTCAGTTCGGCAAGGGCAGAGGTCACATGCGGATAGCTTGATACCTGTTCAAGCGCCGCAACCGCATCGACCGGAATGAACCGGTCGGCATGTTCATCGTGGTCCGCGTAGTACCGTCCGAGGGTCGCCTTGGACTTCCTTGTAAGTTCGCAGGCTTTTTCGATGCCAACGTCTTTGACCAGCAGTTCGGTGTGTTTTTTCAGATACGGACCAAATGTCGGCATTTCGAACCCCCTACGCGTTCCCGGAGGAGTGGGAACTCAACAGCTTCTTTCCCCTGACTTTGATCGTAATGCAATGGCACAGCAGAACCAGACCCGAATTAGTCGGGCACCAAGGCACATGGGGCACGGTTTCGACTCAAGGTAGAACGGCCCGATCTGGGATGCGTGCAGGTGTTGTCAGCACGGAATGCGACGCAGGCCGTGCCAGGTATTGCCACTCGCGGAAACGATGGCCGCACGCATCCCGCTTTTCCCGCTCTTGCGCGCCGGGGCGGGTTGCGGCACATGGCGAGGCATGGCGAAGCTCTATTTCAACTACTCCACCATGAACGCAGGCAAATCGACCCTGCTGCTTCAGGCTGCGCACAACTACGAAGAGCGCGGGATGTCGGTTTATCGCATGACGGCGGCTTTCGACGACCGCGCCGGTCAGGGCAAGATCGGGTCGCGCATCGGCTTTGCGCGCGAGGCGGACACGTTTTCGCCTTCAGATGATCTGTTTGCCCGGATCAAGGATGTTCTGGCCGAGACGGAGCTGGCCTGTATTTTCATCGACGAGGCGCAATTCCTGACACCGGATCAGGTGTGGCAACTGGCGCGGGTTGCGGATGATCTGGGTGTGCCTGTGATGGCCTATGGGTTGCGGGTGGATTTTCAGGGCCAACTGTTTCCCGGGTCCGCAACGCTTCTGGCGCTGGCAGATTCGCTGCGCGAGGTGCGCACGATCTGCCATTGCGGTCGCAAGGCGACGATGGTGGTGCGCAAGGACGATCAGGGTCGGGTTATGACCGAAGGCGCGCAGGTGCAGATCGGCGGCAACGAAACCTATGTCAGCCTCTGTCGCAAGCATTGGCGGCAGGAAACCGGTTCGCTCTGATCCGAAAAAGTTCCCTAACACATCAAAAATATATCGTGGAACATCCTGCCATGAGCCTCGGTTGTGATCGCAGAAGCAACACAGCCCAGGAGGTTAGCATGACCAAGTTCTTCGCAAGCGCACTTGCACTGACCGTCGCAACATCCGGCGCATGGGCCGGCAGCCATTCGGCCGGCGAAATGACGACAGAGCGTTCCACGGCGACTCCGATGATGGAGACCAGTGTGGCGACCAACATGTCGCTCGACGATCCGGCAAACCTGATCCGCACTCGCGACATCACGGGTGGCGACGTCTACACCACCAATGCCGCCAATGACGAAGGTTGGTCGATGGACACCGTCTATTCCGAAATTGGCGCAGACTGGAACGATATCGGTGAAATCGAAGACATCATCCTGAACAAGGACGGCCAGATGATCGGTATCGTCGCCGAGGTCGGTGGGTTCCTCGACATCGCTGACAAGCACGTGATGATCCCGATCTCCGATGTGAACCTCGTTGCTGTTGACGACCGCACCTATGCGTTCGTGACCAAGCACAGCGAAGAGGCACTCGAGCAGATGGAATCTGTCGATGAAGGCTTCTGGAACTGACGTCTCCGGCTTTGATCAAGACGGAAAGAGGGCCGATCGGCCCTCTTTTTTGTGCTCAGGCGCGCTCGACCAGGACAGAGCCGACGGAGTATCCAGCGCCGAAGGAACAGATCACCCCTCGGTCCCCCGGTTGCATGTCACCGGAGTATTTCGAAAAGGCGATGATCGATCCCGCCGAGGACGTGTTGGCATAGTCCTGCAGGATGTTCGGCTGTTCACCCGGCTCGGGTGTGCGACCCAGAACCTTTTTTCCGATGAAATCGTTCATCGTCTTGTTCGCCTGATGCAGCCACAGCCGTTTCAGGCAGTCGGCCTGCCAGCCTTCGTCCTCGAGATGGCCGAGGATATGCGCCGACACCATCGGCAGCACTTCCTTGAACACCTTACGCCCGTTCTGCATGAACTGCATGTCCCGCCGGTCTTCCATCTGGTCGCGGGTGCGGCGCAGGAAACCGTTGTTGTTGCGGATATTGTTGGAAAACTCGGTCGCGCAGCGCGTGCCGTGGATGGTGAAATGCGCCCCCCTGGCATTGGCGTCGGGTTCGATGACCACAGCGGTGGCCACGTCGCCGAAGATGAAGTGGCAGTCCCGATCGCGCCATTCGAGATGGGCGGAACAGATCTCGGGGTTCACCACGATGGCGCATTTGACCGAGCCCGAGCGCACCATATCCGCCGCCGCCTGAATGCCGAAGGTGGCCGAGGAACAGGCCACGTTCATGTCAAAGGCAAAACCGCCGGCGCCGATCAGGCTTTGAATCTCTACCGCAATCGCCGGATATGCGCGTTCGTGGTTCGACGCGGCGCAGATCACCAGATCGACCTCGGATGCCGCGCGCCCGGCCTGCGCCAGCGCCTTGGTGATCGCATCGACCGCCATTTCCGCCATGATCGACGGTTCGTCGTCGGAACGCGCCCGCAGATGCGGAAACATGCGACCGGGGTCCAGAACACCGGTCTTGTCCATCACGTAGCGCTGTTCGATCCCCGAGGCGGAAACGATGAAATCGGCACTGGAATGGGGTACCGCTTCGATCTCGCCCGCAGCAATCGCGTCGGCGTTTTCGGCATTGATCCGATCGGCATAGGCGTTGAAAGC
Source organism: Marivita geojedonensis (assembly GCF_002115805.1). Lineage (GTDB taxonomy): Bacteria > Pseudomonadota > Alphaproteobacteria > Rhodobacterales > Rhodobacteraceae > Marivita > Marivita geojedonensis. The sequence goes on from NZ_JFKC01000001.1 coordinate 115,244, forward strand.
CACCACGAGTTCATCATTGGTGATGGTGTTCTCAGGGGTGAACACACCGCTTCCGGTGATGGCGGGCTGGATCATGGCTCGGGTCCTTTTTGCGTGCAGGGACCAGACTGCACGCGCGCGTCGGGGTCAAGTGCGACGCTGCGCAACTGCAAAGCCTTCAGGTCGGATCACGTTTTCACCTGCGCCGCGAAGCCTAAACTGCATTGGGGAGCGCCTGCCCCTTGGCAAAGGCAATCGCATTGTCGACCGCCATCAGCCCCATCGCAGTCCGCACCTCAAGCGCGGCCGTGCCCAGATGCGGCAGGAGCGTGACGTTTTCCATATCGATCAACGCCTGCGGCACCTTCGGCTCGAACTCGTAGACATCGAGCCCTGCTCCGGCGATCCGGCCTTCGGAGAGAGCCGCGATCAGATCAGCCTCGTTCACAACGTCCCCGCGCGCGATATTCACCAGATGGGCGTGCGGCTGCATGGCGGTCAGGACCGCAGCGTCAATCAGGTGGTGAGTCTCTGCCCCGCCAGGCACGGCGACCACCATCACATCTACCTGAGCCGCGAGATCGGTCAGGTTGGGCACCTGTTCGGCAGGGAACTGCATCTCTCTCGGGGATCGGTTGTAATACTTCACCGCCATGCCAAAACCGAAATGCGCGCGTCGCGCGATGGCCTGGCCGATGCGCCCCATCCCGACCACACCCAAGGTCTTGCCGGACATGTGCAGGCCCAAGAGCTGTGTGGGATGCCAGCCTTCCCACCGCCCTGCCCGCACCAAGCGTTCGCCCTCACCGGCGCGGCGGCAGGTCATGAGCATCAGGGTCAAAGCGATGTCAGCGGTGGCGTCAGTCACCGCTCCGGGGGTGTTGGTCACCTCAATCCCCGCCGCGCGCGCGGCGGCGGCATCGATATGGTTGTACCCCACCCCGAAATTCGCCAGCAGCTTGGTCCGTTTCTCCGGCACCGCATCAAAAATGTCCGCACGATAGGCGTCACCCAAGGTGGGGAGCACCACGTCATACGCCGACAGGCTCTGGATCAGTTCTTCGCGGCTCAGCGGCGCGGTGTTGTCGCGCACGGTGACATCAAAGACCTCTCGGGCCTTGTTCAGAACCGGATCAGGAAGTTTGCGGGTGATCAGCAGAGTCAGCACAGGCGCGCTCCGTTTGGTGTGTCTTTGTCGGGTACGGCCAGGACGATGGCCTCACCTGCATCATAGAAGCCAAGCACAAGCGCTTCGGACATGAACGGCCCGATCTGGCGTGGAGGGAAATTGACGACGCCCATGACCTTTTTGCCGACCAGCGTTTCCGGGTCGTAGTGCACCGTGATCTGTGCCGAGGATTTCTTGACGCCGATCTCGTCGCCGTAATCGACCCAAAGCTTGATCGCAGGTTTGCGGGCCTCTGGGAACGGTTCAGCCTGAATGACGGTGCCAACCCGGATATCGACCTTCATGAAATCGTCGAACGTGATCTGATCAGCCATTGGCCAGTTCCCTGGACCGCTTCGTTGCCGCATCGATGGTCTGCGCGATGAGTGGCGGCAAGCCGGTCTCTTCATCCATCAGCACGTTCAACCCCGCCTGCGTGGTGCCATTGGGGCTTGTGACGTTAACCCGCAGCTGGCTTGGGGTTTCATTGGCCTGCATCGCCAGCGCGCCAGAGCCTGCGACGGTGGCTTTGGCCAGCGTCATCGCCAGTTCGGGGGCCAGACCTTGCGCCTCCCCGGCGCGGGCGAGACACTCGATCATGTGGAACACATAGGCCGGGCCAGATCCGCTGAGACCAGTGACCGCATCCATCTGATCTTCGGCCTCAAGACGCACCGTCTGGCCGATAGCGGACAGTAATGTCTCGGCCTGCTGCATCTGCGTCTCAGAGACCTGCGCATTGCCGATGATCGCGGTTATCCCCTGCTTTACGGCGGCGGGCGTGTTGGGGATGGACCGGATCACCGGGGTCTTGTCCCCCAGCATCTCTTCGAAGGTGGCGATGGTGATACCCGCCGCGACCGACAGGAACAGCGTGTCGCCATTGCCCAATGGTGCCAGCGTGGGCAGCGCATCGCGCATGATCTGCGGTTTGACGGCAACCAGCACAATCGCCGGGCTTTCCGGCAAACCGGCATTCAGATGTACGCCTTGCGCCTGCACCCAGTCGGACGGGTTGGGATCGTTGACCCAAACCGAGCTGGCAGGCAATCCCCCGGCCAGCCAACCTTCGAGCATGGCTGATCCCATCTTGCCACAACCCAAGAGAACCAGACCGCGCTTGGCGATATCGGAATTCTGCATGATGCCCCCCACGTTTTGCGTTGGGGGCCAGTGTTACGCGCGGCCGTAGGCCTCTGCAATGGCGACCTCAAGTGCATCTTTCGGATCGCGGTTGCCCCAGACAACCAGCTGGAAGGCAGGGTAATAGCGCTCCGCACTCATCACCGCGCAATTGATCATCGTGTCGATCTGCTCGGCGCTGGCGACATTGCCACCAGCCAGAACCAGACCGTAGCGATAGACCATCAGCTTGGCCTCTTCCCAATAGGTGAAAGCCCCGGCCCAGCACTGGTCGTTCACGAGGTTCAGTCCGGCATGGAGCGCGGGCATCCGGTCAGCCGGCGGGTCCATGTCGAAGGTGCAGATCAAGCGCAGGGTTTCGTCGTAGGGCGACCACGCCAGAGTGATCGAATAGGTCCGCCACTGGCCTTCGACCGCCATCGCGATCTGATCTTCCGCAATACGGTCGAAATCCCAGTCGTGATGCTCGGCGATGTGTTCAACGATATCGATCGGGTGGATGTCGTCTTCAAGATACTGCTCGGACAGGGCCATGATGCCGCCTCCTGTTGCCTGTGCGGAAAGGCGGGCTGTGCCCTACCTCTCGGTGCCTGCTCTAGGGGCTGCGTTGGATCGCCGTCCCCCTACAACATATGCTGCATGGGCCGAGCCGCTGCGTAAAGCGATATTTCGGGGATAAGCCCAATAAGTTGTGGAGAAGTCCAGCAGATGTGGTGGACGCGAATAGTGCCACAAATTGTGGATAAAACCACGCAAAAAGTGGTCGCCTTGTGCGCACACCTGCGAAACCGCGATCAGGACGCATCACAATCGCAAAATTGCTTTGGCGCGCGTCCGGCCAGAGACTGTCTAAAATTTGAGCAGGATTCCCAAAGCGGAAAACGTCACCGTGCGTCTCAGGTTCAGCTTCGTGGCGAGCGCTTCTCGCAATCGTCGATCAATGGGGCGGGGATGGCGTATCTATCTGCGAAAAGCAAAAAGGACGATGCGTTTACGCATCGTCCTTTTTGATGATTCAACTTTGGCGCAATCCAATCAGTCGTATTCAGCGGACCTGTGGATTACTTCTTGGCCGCTTCCAGTGCGTCCAAGCGGGCTTTAAGCGTTTCGTTTTCTTCGCGCGCTTTCATGGCCATTGCACGGACTGCATCAAACTCTTCCCGTGTGACAAAATCACGGTCGGCCAGCCAGCGATCGATCATTGATTTCATCGCCGTTTCCGCCTCGTCCTTGGCACCCTGCGCCACGCCCATGGCGTTGGTCATCAGCTGCGACAGATCTTCGAATACCTTGTTGCGCGTTTGCATATGTGTCTCCGGCGTTTGCTTGTTCTCTATATGGGCTTCCGACCAGCACGGCACAAGGTTGACTTCGCCGCAGAGCAATGACCATCTGCGCGCATGTCGACCGGCCTGCCTTTCCCGAATGTCTCGCCCGAGCTGTTTTCGATCTCGATTTTCGGGATGGAATTTGCGCTGCGTTGGTACGCGCTGGCCTATATCGCAGGCATTCTGATCGGGTGGCGCATTGCGGTTGCGGCCGTCAAGCGCGCGCCACTGTGGGCGGATGACTCCCCGCCCATGCGTCCTGAACAGGTCGAGGAACTGCTGACTTGGGTCATCCTCGGGATCATTCTTGGCGGTCGCCTTGGCTTTGTTCTGTTTTATCAGCCGGGCTATTACCTCGCCAATCCGAGCCAGATACTTGCCATCTGGCAAGGCGGGATGTCGTTTCACGGAGGACTTGTCGGCGTCATCGCAGCAGCTCTGGTCTTCTGCCTCAGAGCAAGGATTCCTCTGCGCCCTGCAGCGGACATGATGGCGCTGGCGACACCTCCGGGGCTGTTTCTGGGTCGCATCGCGAATTTCATAAATGCAGAGCTTTGGGGGCGACCGACGGACTTGCCATGGGGCGTTCAGTTTCCTGGCGAAGCGGCGCAAGCCTGTGGGCAGGCGCTTGGCGAAGTGTGCGCAAGACACCCATCGCAGGTGTACGAGGCGCTGCTGGAAGGCCTGTTGCTAGGTTCGGTTCTGCTCTGGCTGGCGTTTCACCGGGGAGCGCTCCGTATTCCCGGGCGCATCGTCGGCCTTTTCATCGGCGGTTACGGCGTGGCGCGGTTTTTGGTGGAATTCGTGCGACAGCCGGATGCGCAGTTCGTGTCCGAGGGCAATCCACTTGGCCTTGCGTGGCATGTGGCCGGATACGGATTTACCATGGGCCAGATGCTGTCGCTGCCAATGATCCTGGTCGGCTTTTACCTCTGGATGACGGCAAAACGCACATGACCGCGCTTGCAGAGATACTACGACAGCAGATCAAGGCGACCGGGCCAATGACTTTGGCGCAGTATATGTCGGCCTGTCTGCTCCATCCCGAGCATGGCTACTACACGACACAGGATGCGTTGGGTGTAGATGGCGATTTCACCACCGCTCCGGAAATTTCCCAAATGTTCGGCGAGGTGATCGGCCTTTGCGTTGCACAGGCCTGGTTGGATCAGGGCGCGCCGGAACGGTTTGCCCTGATCGAGCTGGGGCCCGGTCGCGGTACTCTGATCGCGGATATCATGCGAGCCACCGTGAAGGTGCCTGGATTTCATTCTGCAGCGCAGGTGCATCTTTTGGAAGCCTCTGACCGGATGCGCGGTCTGCAGGCGAAGGCGCTGCCCGCGCATCGACCCGAGTGGCACGACACCGCTGAGACGTTGCCTGAGGACCAACCTGTATTCGTCATCGCGAACGAGTTCTTCGACGCACTTCCAATCCGACAATTCCAACGCGATCCGAAAGGCTGGCGCGAGGTCATGGTGGGCGTGGCCGACGATGGTTCTTTGCAACGGGGTTTGAGTGCCCCCGCGCCCATCGACGCGCTCGAACGTCGGCTGAGCGATACAGAGCCGGGCTCTCTGGTGGAGACCTGTGCGCACGGAACCGCCGTGATCGATGCGATTGCGCGAAGAATTGTCCGGCACGGTGGCATGGCGCTCATCCTCGACTACGGCGGCTGGCACTCGGACGGTGACACCTTCCAGGCGGTGAGGGCGCATCGTCCGGTCGACCCATTTGAAGAACCGGGGCGTGCGGACCTGACCGCGCATGTGGATTTCGAAGCGCTGGCCCGAGCGGCACTGCTTGCCGGCTGCGCGGCAAGCCAGATGACAAACCAAGGTGTTTTTCTCGAGCGGCTCGGAATAACACCCCGCGCGCAGACCCTTGCGAAAGCTCTGGATGGCGCTGAGCTCGATGCACATGTCGCCGCACATCGGCGGTTGACCCACCCCGATGAAATGGGTTCCCTGTTCAAGGTGCTGGGCCTCTATCCCGGCAGCGAGTCGCCTCCGCCCGGACTGGATCCATGACGCTCGAAATCATCACGTCAGACAGCCTCGGTGCCCTGCGCCATGGTTTTTTCACCCGTCGCGGCGGCGCCTCCTCTGGTGTCTTTTCCGGACTCAACTGCGGAACCGGGTCATCTGACCAATCCGAGATCGTCGCGATCAACCGAGCCCGCGTGGCTGACGCTATGCAGGTACCGGGAGAACACCTCGTTACCGTCCATCAGACCCACTCCGCTCACGTGCAGACGGTCGATGGCCCAGTGGGCGATCCGAAGCCGAAGGCGGATGCCATGGTTTCGAGCACACCCGGCGTCGGGCTGGGGATTCTTACTGCAGATTGCCAACCCGTCCTTTTTGCTGACCACACGGCACAGGTGATCGGCGCGGCACATGCGGGCTGGCGCGGTGCGCTGGACGGAATTCTGGAAGCGACGGTCGATGCGATGGTGGCTCTGGGAGCGGAGCGCGACAATATCGTGGCTGTTATCGGCCCGAGCATCAGTCAGCGCGCCTATGAGGTGGGTCCGGAGTTTCTTGACGCCTTTCTTGCCGAAGATCCGCAATATGCGCGCTTCTTCGTCAACGGATCGAATGACAAGTTCCATTTCGATCTTCCGGCCTTTGGCCTGCACAGACTGCGCAGCGCGGGTGTGACTGCGGAATGGACTCGGCACTGCACGTATTCGGATGCTGAACGGTTCTATTCCTATCGCCGCGCAACCCATGCACGGGAGGCGGATTACGGACGATTGATATCGGTCATCCGACTGTAAAGGTCAGACGACGGGCATTGGCGCGATGCCCTAATCAATCACAGGAATATACCGGTATTGTCCACGTTAGGTCACAAACGCGCCTCATTGCGACAGTTAATTGCTCTCAACGAAACGAACGAATACCCATCGGAGCAGTCCAATGTCGCGCACCTCGAAATTCATCGCCTCTGTCGTCGCAACCTCGAACGAGGACATGCCGGCGCTTCCATTCCAGCGCGGCGCGGCGCGCAAGGCAATGTTCGCACGTATCAAAGCCGAGACAGCGCATCAACCTGTGCGCAAGCGGGCCTGACCCTCAAATCCGGAAAGCTCGGCCACAATTGACGCGAATTGTGGCGGACTTGTTTGCGCCTCTCACACAATCCATCAGTTTTTCCCCGATTGGCCGCGCTTTCGCGGCCAATTTTCGTTGTTTTTTGACGAATCAAACATGACTGAGCCATCTTTCTTTTACGAAATCGCACCGTCATTCTGGTGTTGTTGGTGGGGGCCAACGCGGATGTGACCTCAACGTTGAAGGGATCACATGGCTCACTCCTCGACCGATCGCATGACGACGACGGATTTCGATGCCTATGCGGTTTCCAATGATCAAGTTGCCACGTTCGACGGGCAGCCTCGTAGCGACGTTCCTCTCACGCGCACAATCGAGGCTGCCGCCATTCTCTCTGACCAATCGATCTTCGAGTCCTCGTTCACCGTTCCCGCTACGCCGACCTTCGAAGCCTGCGCTTCAGCTTTTGCGCGTGGCACCCTGATTTCAACCGTGATGGGCCCCATTGCCGTTGAAGACCTGATCCCTGGAGATCTGGTCGAAACGCACCGTGGGCCGCAACCCGTTGTCTGGAAAGGCAGCACCAGTTACCTACCGGATTTTGGTGGCGACACCACGTCATTGACCCATCTGCTGCGCCTGCCCGGGTACGGAATAGATCAAAGCGATCTTCTTCTTGGTCCTGCCGCACGTCTTGTGGTCCGTCAGGACCGGTTCAGCGACCTTCTGAACTGTGACGCTGTTCTGGCCCCGGCGTCGGATTATGTCGATGGCGACCGGATTTTGCGTGTGACTCCGCCCGGCTCGGTGCAGTTGTATCACTTCGCACTGCAGCGGCACGGCATCATCAGAGCAAACGGACACGAGCTTGAAAGCTATCATCCGGGCCGGATCACTGGCCCCGAAATCGGCGCATCGGTGAAGAACGTGTTGAAATCCATGTTCCGGCATCTGAACGATCTGGATGCATTCGGCGATCTGGCATTCCCGCGGACAACACGCGATGTCATCGAGACCTTGCGGGTCGCCTGATCAGTCAGCGTCCCCGAGACGCGCCTCAAGCACATCAAAAGGCACACCAGGTTCGTCCTTTGCGCCGCGAATGACCAGCGAGGTCTTGACGCTGCCCACGTTTGGCGAGGTCAGCAGATCACCGGTCAGAAAGCTCTGGAACGTGCTGAGATCAGGTGCCACGCATTTCAGGATGAAATCCACTTCTCCGTTGAGCATGTGACACTCGCGTACGAGCGGCCAGCTGCGACAACGATCCTCGAACGCGCGGAGGTCCGCTTCGGCCTGACTCTGCAACCCAACCATCGCGAAGACCTGGACTTCGAAACCCAATTCGCGCGGATCGACCTCTGCATGATAACCGCGGATGAAACCCTGTTCCTCCAGCGTCCGGACGCGACGCAGGCACGGCGGAGCCGAAATTCCGACACGGCGCGCAAGCTCGACGTTGGTCATGCGACCGTCGGCTTGAAGCTCTGCCAAAATCTTGCGATCTATTGGATCCAACCGATGTGACGGCATCCTGAAGCACCCCTGCTTTTTCGGCATTATTATAGCATAGCTTCACTCCACGCAATATTGTTTCAACATTGCGCAACAATCTTTCCGCAACTTTCTGTCACTGGATTTTTCCCGCGACCGCAGCGCATTGATTTGCGAAGATGCCGATGGGCGCATATATCCGGGGTTCACAAAAACCGTTCTCTGCGACGCGAGGCTGCCATGTCCGAAACACGCCACACCAAAGTTCTGATCATCGGGTCCGGCCCGGCCGGGTATACCGCCGGTGTTTACGCCAGTCGCGCCATGCTGGAACCGATCCTTGTTCAGGGCATGGAGCCAGGCGGTCAGCTGACCACCACGACCGAAGTCGAGAACTGGCCCGGTGATACCGAAGTTCAGGGGCCGGACCTGATGGTGCGCATGGAAGCGCATGCACGCGCCATGGGAACAGAGATCATCGGCGACCTCATCACATCGCTCGACCTGTCGAAACGACCGTTTACTGCGCAGTCTGACAGCGGCACCGTCTATACCGCTGATGCGCTCATCCTTGCGACGGGTGCGCGGGCGAAGTGGCTGGGCCTACCGTCGGAAGAAGCTTTCAAGGGGTTCGGCGTGTCGGCCTGCGCCACCTGCGATGGGTTCTTTTACCGCGGGCAGGAAATCGTCGTGATCGGCGGTGGTAACACCGCGGTGGAAGAAGCGCTGTTCCTGACCAATTTCGCGTCCAAGGTCACCCTGATCCACCGCCGCGATGAATTGCGCGCGGAAAAGATTCTTCAGGATCGGTTGTTCAAGAACCCCAAAATCGAAACTCTGTGGCACCATCAACTGGACGAAGTGATTGGCACGGACATGCCGAAAGGTGTCGAAGCTGTGCGGGTCAAGCATGTTGAAACAGGCGAGATCACAGAGATCCCCTGCAAGGGCGTGTTCATCGCAATCGGTCATGCTCCAGCGAACGAACTGGTCAAGGATGTGCTCGAAACCCATATGGGGGGCTATGTCGTGACAAAGCCCGACAGCACTGAAACCTCGATCCCCGGCGTGTTTGCGGCAGGAGACCTGACCGATCACAAGTACCGCCAGGCGGTCACCTCGGCGGGTATGGGCTGTATGGCGGCACTTGAAGCGGAACGGTTCCTCGCGGAACATGGCGACGATGCGGGCAAGGACGTCTCGGAGCCATTGGGCTACGGCGCCGAGGCACCTGCGGCGGAGTAGGAAATCAAACGGGTCGGACCATTAGGCCCGACCCGTATTCCAAGACTTTGACGCTTTTTCAGTAAAGCATTTTCAGAACTGGCGTAAATTCCGCACATTTTCCCGAATTAGGGCGCTGCGCGACCTTGTCACTGGACTTCTGTCCCGATGCGGGCGTAACCAGCGCGCAAATTTGATCCGAGAGCAGACGAATGTATCCCCAAAACCTTGCCCCGATCCCAGAACTTTATGTGTCATATGACAGCGCGCAGAAGCTCAAGGTGGAAGCAGCAGACCTTGTCAGCCATGATCTGACGCCGCGCCAGATCTGCGACCTCGAACTCCTGATGAATGGCGGTTTCAACCCGCTAAAAGGGTTCCTGAGCGAAGAAGACTACGACAGCGTTGTCGAGAACATGCGGCTTACGGACGGCACGCTTTGGCCGATGCCGATCACTCTGGATGTCTCTGAGTCTTTTGCCGACAGCTTGGAGATCGGGCAGGATATTGCGCTGCGCGATCAGGAGGGCGTGATCCTGGGCACCATGACAGTGACCGACCGCTGGGTGCCGAACAAAGCGCGCGAGGCGGAAAAGGTGTTCGGGGCGGATGACGATGCGCATCCTGCAGTGAACTACCTGCACAACAAAGCGGGCAAAGTCTATCTGGGTGGTCCGGTGACGGGCATCCAGCAGCCTGTGCACTACGATTTCCGCGCCCGTCGCGACACGCCGAACGAACTGCGCGCCTATTTCCGCAAGCTGGGCTGGCGCAAGGTGGTGGCGTTCCAGACACGCAATCCGCTGCACCGCGCGCACCAGGAACTGACCTTCCGAGCCGCCAAAGAAGCGCAAGCAAACCTCTTGATCCATCCCGTGGTGGGCATGACCAAGCCCGGCGACGTGGATCACTTCACTCGCGTGCGCTGCTACGAGGCGGTGCTGGACAAGTATCCGCAATCGACCACGACAATGTCTTTGCTCAACCTTGCCATGCGTATGGCCGGTCCGCGCGAGGCCGTCTGGCATGGGCTGATCCGCAAGAACCACGGTTGCACGCATTTCATCGTCGGCCGCGACCACGCCGGCCCAGGCAAGAACTCCAAGGGTGAGGACTTCTACGGTCCGTACGATGCACAGGACCTGTTCCGCGAACACGAGGCGGAAATCGGCATCGAGATGGTCGATTTCAAACATATGGTCTACGTGCAGGAGCGCGCCCAGTACGAGCCGATGGACGAGATCGCCGATAAGGACGATGTAACCATCCTCAATATCTCGGGCACCGAATTGCGTCGCCGCCTTTCAGAAGGTCTCGACATCCCGGAATGGTTCTCGTTCCCCGAGGTTGTCGCGGAACTGCGCAAAACAAAACCGCCGCGGTCGCAACAGGGCTTTACCGTGTTCTTCACCGGCCTCTCGGGTTCGGGGAAATCGACCATCGCCAACGCGCTTATGGTCAAACTGATGGAAATGGGCGGTCGACCGGTGACGCTGCTTGATGGTGACATCGTGCGGAAGAACCTGTCGTCGGAGCTGGGCTTCAGCAAGGAACACCGCGACCTGAACATCCGTCGTATCGGCTATGTTGCGTCCGAGATCACCAAGAATGGTGGTATCGCGATCTGCGCGCCGATCGCGCCTTACGCAACCACCCGCCGTGCCGTCCGCGAAGAGATCGAACAATTCGGCGCATTCATCGAAGTGCACGTCGCGACGAGCATCGAAGAGTGCGAACGCCGCGACCGCAAGGGACTCTACAAGCTGGCACGCGAAGGCAAGATCAAGGAATTCACCGGGATTTCCGACCCGTATGATGTACCGGAGAACCCGGAATTGCGGGTCGAGACCGAGAATGTTGAGGTCGACAACTGCGCACATCAGGTCATTCTGAAGCTGGAAAGCCTTGGACTGATCGCAGGGCAGTAAGCACTCCAGCAAAGGTTTGGTTTTGTTTTGAAACGCGGCACTTCCACAAGTGCCGCGTTTTTGCGTAACTGGATCCGGAAAACACTGCAGACGGTTCCTTGATGTGCTGACACTCGCGCTCACCACTATCCCGCCGCGCTTCAAACGTCTTGGCCGGGTTTTGGAAAGCTTGCTTGCTCAAACAATACCGGTGCGCGTTGTGCTGTCCGTGCCGCATCGATATCGCAGATTTGTCGGGGAGGTCTCGGCACTTGACCTTCCGAAAGGCGTGACACTGAACCTGATCGCACGGGATTTCGGGCCTGCGAGTAAACTGCTTGGTGTGCTTGATGCCCCCGGCACCGATGAAGTGCTCTATTGTGACGACGATTGCGTCTACGCGCCAGAGTGGGCCGAAACGCTGATGAATGCGCGCGATAGCGAAAGCGAGGCAGTTGCGGTTTCCACCTTTCCGGTGTCCCGGATCAAGCGCCACGCGAAAGCCCCTTACGACATGATCGCGCAGGGATTTGCCGGGGTTCTGGTGCATCGCGACATGTTCGATCACCGCGTGTTCGAAGTACCCGAAGCGGGATATGCCGCCGATGACATCTGGCTGTCGGGTCATTTGGCGCTGCGCAATATCCCAATCCGAAAGGTGCCCCAAGCCCGTCTTCTTTGCACTCCGCTGCCAGAGGACGGACCGAGCCTGCAAACGGATGTGGTTCACGGGCTGTCACGTGCCGAAGCCAATCAAGCCTGCGCCGATGCACTGACGGACCTGTTTGGCTTATGGCCGCCGATCCAGAGCAGCGGCCCTTGAAACAAAAGGGAACCCGTGGCCCAATGAAGCCATCGAGTGGAGATTGTGTCGTGTCCCAATTCCGAGTGTTTCTTTTGGCGCTTTTCTTCGCGTTGCCGGGCGTCGCGTTTGCAGAACGTGTCTGCGATGAAAAATTCGGGCAGGTCTGCATTGAAACGGTGCAATCAGGCGGCGAAATCACATTTCTTGCCGAAAACCGTCATGCCCGTCTTCCTGTGACCCTGAATATCGAGGTCAGCACGACCAATCTTCGTCGCGTGAAAGGCGGGGCAGGACCTTTCGTCCTGCAGGGAAAGACAAAGGTCGAGTTGTTCACATTGGCGCAGCATCGTAACGCCGCATGGTCCTACCGCTATGATTTCACCTGGAGCCGCGGTGATATCACTGCCCGGCATGACGACAGTGTCGCCTACCAGCTGCCCTTTGCGCCGGGTGCCGCTTTCAATGTCGGACAAAGCTGCAACGGTGCTTTCTCTCATCGAGGCGCGGTGCGGTATGCCGTGGATATCGACATGCCCATCGGCACACCGATCCACGCGGCAAGGGCGGGAACGGTTGTCGAGGTGAAGGAGGATTCCCGGCGCGGCGGTGCCGGATCGAAATACCGTGACGATGGCAACCACATCATCATTCAGCACTCGGACCGAACGCTGGGACAGTATTTCCATCTGAAGCAGGGTGGCGCTGCGGTGCGCATCGGGCAAACAGTGCGTGCCGGAACCCTGATCGGGTATTCGGGCAATACGGGGCAATCGACCGGGCCACATCTGCATTTTGATGTTGTGAAAGGCTCCAGAGGCGTGGAGAGCGAGACCCTGCCTTTCCGTTTCGCCACATCCGGCGGCGCGATGCGCTGCCCCCCGAAAGGGACAGTGCTCAGATAATACAGCGCGTCAGTGGACGGTTACCGGCGCAAAGTCGTTCTGACGTGCCAGCATGAACGCCAGCTTGCGATCTTTCACGAGTGCAAGACGCTCCCCATCCGCGCGGTGTACGGCATAGATCGTTTTCTGATCCCCCAACTCATCACGCACCTCATCGGGCAAATCCGCGACGGCGACGGGACGAACATAAACGATATTGGACTTTTCAGCGTCTTTGAAATCGAACGGTGTGTTCATGGTTATCCCTTCCTGATCTGGATTGTCTGCACAACGGTCTCGGGTCGTGACAGCGTCAAGTCGACATGCAGCAGCCCATTTTCCATGATCGCCTCGCCGACCTCGACCCCATCAGCCAGCACAAAGCTCCGCTGAAACTGGCGTGCGGCGATCCCGCGGTGCAGAAACACCCTTTCGGCGCTGTCGTCGTGCTGACGGCCTCGGATCACAAGCTGTCTGTCCTCAACGGTTATGCTGAGGTCCTGTTCCCGAAAACCGGCAACAGCGAGCGTGATCCGGTAGGACCCGTCAGAAGTCTGTTCGATATTGAAGGGAGGGTACCCATCGTTGCCGGATTTTGCGGTGCGTTCCAGCAGACGTTCCAGTTGCTCGAACCCGAGCAGATGGGGATAGGAACCCAAGGTCAGTTTCGTCATCGACACGTCCTTTGCATAAGCGACTGTGTTGCCACGGCCCCGTTTTGGCGACCGGTTTGCATGAAATATGGGGGTGCATCGGGCCGGACGCAAGGGCTTTGCGGAATCGCTTATTGCGGTTATCTTCAAAGCCCATGCCACTTTTTGGGGACGGCACAGTTCAATGAATGCACCCACTGACCTGTCGATGAAGACGGACGATGTTCTGAAAGTCGAACTCGAGGTGTTCCGCCGTGAACATCGCGACCTCGACGAGGCCATCCGTGCACTTCAGGAAACGGGAACAGCGGACCAGCTGACGCTCCAACGCCTCAAGAAGAAAAAGCTGATGCTCAAAGACAAGATCGCCCTGATCGAAGACCGCTTGTTGCCGGATATCATCGCCTGAGGACGGACCTGAGTTGCCCCTTGGTCCGATCTGGCTATAGTGCGCGCTCCGAACACCTGAAGGGGCCATTTTGCCATGTCAGAAAAGATCAAAGTAGGCATCATCATGGGCAGTCAGTCAGACTGGCCGACGATGAAGGAAGCCGCTGACATGCTCGATGCGCTCAAGGTGCCTTACGAAGCGAAAATCGTGTCCGCGCACCGGACACCGGACCGTCTCTGGGACTATGGCAAAACGGCAGTGGCTCGGGGTTTGCAGGTGATTATTGCCGGGGCCGGAGGTGCTGCGCATCTGCCCGGCATGATGGCATCGAAAACCCGTGTTCCGGTGATTGGTGTTCCGGTGCAGACCCGTGCTCTGTCCGGGGTGGACAGTCTTTACTCCATCCTGCAGATGCCGCGAGGATTTCCCGTGGCTACGATGGCCATCGGGAGTGCTGGGGCCGCAAATGCCGGATTGATGGCAGCTGGCATATTGGCGTTGCAGGACCCTGATCTGGCAGCGCGGCTTGATCAGTGGCGCACCGATCTGTCGGCATCGATCCCCGATGCGCCCTCTGATGACGGATAGGGCAAAGCTATGACGCATGCGCTTCCTATTGGGTCGACGATCGGCATCATCGGCGGTGGTCAGCTGGGCCGAATGCTTTCGGTTGCAGCCAGCCGGTTGGGATTTCGCAGCCACATCTATGAACCGGGAGCCAACCCACCCGCCGGGCACGTGGCTGATCAGGTAACGACCGCCACCTACGAAGACGAAAGCGCATTGCGCGCCTTCGGCAAATCTGTCGACGTCATCACCTACGAGTTCGAAAACATCCCCACCGCGGCGCTGGACCTGCTTCAGGATCTCGCTCCGATCCATCCGGGGCGCGAAGCACTGCGCATCAGTCAGGATCGACTGACCGAAAAATCCTTTCTTCAGGAACTCGGGCTTCAAACCGCACCGTTCGCCGATATCACCGATGCAGCAAGCCTTTATGCCGCGCTCCAGCGGATTGGGACACCTTCAATCCTGAAGACCCGCAGGTTTGGGTATGATGGCAAGGGTCAGGCGCGGATCATGTCGCCCGATGATGCTGCTCAGGCACTGGCCGATATGCAGGGCGCTCCTGCAATTCTCGAGGGGTTCGTCGATTTCTCTCACGAGGTTTCCGTGATCGCCGCCCGCAGCCCTGACGGTGCCGTTGCCGCGTTCGATCCGGGCGAGAATGTCCACAGCGAAGGCATTCTGCGCACGACGACTGTCCCGGCCCGCCTCACAGCAGGCCAGCGTACCGACGCGGTGCTTCTGGCGGCCAAAATCGCAAACGCACTCAACTATGTCGGTGTGCTTGGAGTAGAGCTTTTTGTCACCGATGCCGGCCTGATCGTGAACGAAATCGCGCCGCGCGTACACAACTCCGGTCACTGGACGCAGAATGGCTGCGCGGTGGATCAGTTCGAACAGCACATACGCGCAATAACCGGTTGGCCTTTGGGCGATGGTCGGCGTTACGCGGATATCGTCATGGAAAACCTTATTGGTGACGATATGGATCGCGTACCCGACCTTGCCCGAACACCGGACTGTGCGGTGCACCTATATGGCAAGGCAGAAACCGAGCCGGGTCGGAAAATGGGTCATGTGAACCACATCAAGCGGTCCTGATCTTCAACAGGTTAGATATTTTCAAGAAGGAGCGCAGCGCTCATCTGCTCAGAAATCGCTGAGCAATGGGGCCGGACATGTGCGCGACCTGCCCCGCAGACAGCGTGGTTACCACGCGCCGGGATTGGGGATCCAGCACGATAAGATCAGCGCGTTTTCCCGGTGCAAGCTCGCCTCGATCCTGCAATCCCAAAAGCTGTGCGGGCCCCGCTGAAACAAGTCGCCATGCGGTTGCCAGATCGCAGATCCCCAGTTCCTCCAATCGGAAGGCCGCGCGCAGCGGCGAAGGGTAGTGGTAGTCCGAGGCGAGCGCGTCGCACAGACCTTCGTTGACAAGCTCTGCCGCTGCGATGTTCCCCGCGTGGCTCGCGCCTCTCACGATATTGGGCGCACCAAGAACGATATGCGCCCCGTCGGCACGCGCAGCTCGGGCCGCCTCGAGCGTTTCGGGAAACTCACTCACCGTTGCACCGCGTGCAGCCCATACTGCGCGATCCTGCGACGTGTGGTCGTCATGGCTGCCCAAAACCATCCCGCGGCGGCAAAGCCTGTCTGCAAGTCGATCCAGTGCTGCGGGCACCTCTGATGACCTGGCGTGCAGGTCTTGCATAAGCGCGAGATGCGCCTCCGGACTGCGTCCGCTCTTTAGCGCCTGCCCCGTCAACCGTGGCGGTTTTCGCCCCTCCGCCAACCTCTGATGCGGCAAGTGATCATTGAAGACTACATAGGTGATCCCGAACCGTTCAATGGCGTGTTCGGCACGGGTGAATTCGTCGATCAGATGCGTTTCGAGGCGTAGCTGAAGCCGCAAATCAATCGGGACGGTGGGTCGCACGCGTGTCACGCTTTCGAAGACATGATCGGCAAACTCCGGGCCGCGCATGCCGCCCTCCCAGGAAAAGAACTGCGCCAGTACCGCTGTGGTGATGCCGTTCGCGGCAAGCTCTGCGGCTGTGGCAACCACCCCAAATTCGGCCTCACGGAGCGCTCCGCGCCGAGGCGCCATGTGGCGCTCGAACCCGTCGCCATGCGGGTCCACTATTCCCGGAAGCACAATGTATCCGCTCAGATCGATCTCCCGTCCTGTCGGCGCGACCTGGACAAGTCCGCCTGCAATCGGAAGCGGGTCCGTGCTCCAGCCAGCAGTCGTCAAGACCTCAGCACCAACAAGGGTGCAATCAATGGTCATCGAGCGGCTCCGGGCAGATGCCAAAAATGCAGATCAACTCCTCGGAATTGATGGTTTCCGTCCAATCAAGCTCGGGGTCGAATTGCCCGGTTCGCAGGAACAGATCCACCTGCGCGATTACGGACGGGGCTTGCATGATGAACGTATGGGTGACCGGCATCGACAAGTGAGCGCGCATACCCGCCACTTTGGTGGACTCAACCGACACCTTGCCGTCGTCCTCTCCCGGTATCAGCGTGGAGAAGAATGGATTAAGCGATCGCGTCCCTGCAATTACTCCCAGGTCAAAGTTCACCGGAGGCAGCGACTTCGGCAGATCGTTGGGCGAGGTTCCGAGTTGCATTCCCGCAGGACCGTTCACCCATTCAAACAGTTCCAGCCCGCCCAGCTCATCGACCAGCTCGCTACCCTGATTGGGCGGTGCCAGCATCACAACGCGACCGAGGTTCTCTGGCCGGTTATCTTTCAGCCACACCCGCAACAGAATCCCTCCCATCGAGTGCGTGACGAAGTGCACGCGGTCGTCACCACAACTGCGCACCGCGTCCGGCAGGGTTTCTTCGACCAGTGTCTGAACCTGCGCGGTTGTCGATGGGTAGCCCGGATTCTGAACCACGTAGCCTTTGGCCTCGAGAACGTTTTGCATCAACACGAAAGATGTCTCGGTTCGTGCCAACCCATGCAGAAGTATAACGCAGTCTGCACGCGCAGGGGCGGCAGACAAAGACGGGACAAGGGCGAGCATCGCCAGGATGGCAAAACGAAGCATGGACTTCAGATACGCCTTGCCGATCCCTTTAGAAAGGGGTCAGCGCCGCGACGTTACGGCCAGTAGCACGCCCCCGAGCACCATCAGCGCCGCCACGACAAGGCGCGATGTCACTGGTTCCGACAAAAGAACCGCTCCACCGGAAATGGCGATCACCGGGACCGTCAATTGCGTGACGGCGGCCGTACTGCCCCGCAGGCTGGGTAGAACCGTGTACCACATGGCATACCCCAAACCGGACGTGACAGCGCCGGCGAGTACCGCCATCGACAGACCAAAGGTACTGGCAACGGCACCTGAGAGCTGATCGGTCAGGCCATAAAGCGCTGCCGCGCCCAAGGCAGCCAGCATTGCCGAGATACAGAAATTGGCTGCAGTCGCCCCCAGCGCATCCGAGGTGCCCCGTCCATTCAGGGAGTAGACACCCCATGCGACCCCGGCAATCGCCATGAGACCGGCATGCCACAGGCTCGGGGATACGGAACTACCGGGCCAAAGGAGCCAGATCAGACCACCGAAAGCGACCGCCGCTCCGAACCAACGTCGCGGAGCGGGCCTCTCGCCACCGATAAGACTGCCTGCGAACATCGTGATCTGGACAAGGCCAAAAAGGATCAGCGCACCTAGGCCCGCATCAAGGCTTTCGTAAGCAAGCGAAAACCCAAAGATGTAGATCAGAAGAGAGGCGACGCCGACGCTGCGCCCTGCCCCGCCAAGAGAGAGCTTTCGATCGCGCAAGAGAACCAGCACTGCCAGCATTGTCGCCCCGGCGAAAAGCCGGACGACGCCGAACACCACCGCGTCGATATCCCCGTTCGCCAGCGCCACACGGTTGAGGATCGAGTTCGATGCGAACGCGATCATGGTCAGGACTGTCAGCAGGACGAGGTTCATGCGATTTGCGTACCGCCGCGCGCGAACAGTTACCAGAACAGAATTTTCTGATCGCCTGCCCGCGTCTTTCCACCAGCTTTGCGAAGAAAGCGGGTTGGCCTTGTGTGACGGTCATCCGCAAAAAAGCAAAGGCGCCCAAAGGCGCCTTTGCTGTTGATCTTGGGTCCGTCCCGAAGGACACGGCCGGGCTGATTACATCATGCCGCCCATGCCGCCCATGTCGGGCATGCCAGCGCCTGCACCTGCGCCCTCTTTCTGCGGCTTGTCTGCAACCATCGCTTCGGTGGTTACGAGAAGGCCAGCAACAGAGGCTGCGTCTTCCAGTGCGGTGCGGACAACTTTGGCCGGGTCGATGACGCCGAACTTGAACATGTCGCCATATTCGTCGGTCTGAGCGTTGTAGCCGAACTTGATGTCTTCGCTTTCGCGGATCTTGCCAGCGACAACGGAACCGTCGACACCTGCGTTCTCTGCGATCTGGCGCAGCGGCGCTTCCAGAGCGCGGCGCACGATGGCAATACCGGCGTTCTGGTCGCTGTTTGCACCTTCGAGACCTGCCAGAGTCTTCGCTGCCTGAACGAGGGCAACACCGCCACCGACAACAATGCCTTCCTGAACGGCGGCACGGGTTGCGTTCAAAGCATCATCAACGCGGTCTTTACGCTCTTTCACTTCGACTTCGGTCATGCCGCCAACGCGGATGACAGCAACACCGCCTGCGAGTTTCGCAACGCGTTCCTGCAGCTTTTCACGGTCGTAGTCGGACGTGGTTTCTTCGATCTGGGTCCGGATCTGGGCAACACGTGCTTCGATCTCGACCTTCTCGCCAGCACCGTCAACGATGGTGGTTTCGTCCTTGGTGATCTGAACTTTCTTGGCATTGCCAAGCATGTCCATTGTCACGTTCTCAAGCTTCATACCGAGGTCTTCGGAAATCACCTGACCGCCGGTCAGGATCGCGATGTCCTGCAGCATGGCTTTACGACGATCGCCGAAGCCCGGTGCTTTCACAGCTGCGATCTTCAGACCGCCGCGCAGCTTGTTGACCACGAGGGTCGCCAGCGCCTCGCCTTCCACGTCTTCCGCGATGATCAGCAGCGGCTTCTGCGACTGGATCACGGACTCGAGCAGCGGAACCATCGGCTGGAGCGAGGAGAGCTTCTTCTCGTGCAGCAGGATCATGCAGTCGTCGAGTTCTGCAGTCATCTTGTCAGCATTGGTGACAAAATACGGGCTCAGGTAGCCACGGTCGAACTGCATACCTTCGACAACATCGGTCTCGGTTTCGAGGCCTTTGTTTTCTTCGACGGTGATCACGCCTTCGTTGCCGACTTTCTGCATCGCGTCTGCGATCTGGCGGCCGATTTCTGCTTCACCGTTGGCGGAGATGGTGCCGACCTGCGCAACTTCGGCGCTGTCGCTGACCGGACGGGCCGCAGCCTTGATCGCTTCGACAACCTTGGAGGTTGCAAGGTCGATGCCGCGCTTGAGGTCCATCGGGTTCATGCCCGCTGCAACCGACTTCATGCCTTCTTTGACGATGGCCTGTGCCAGAACGGTTGCTGTGGTTGTGCCGTCGCCGGCTTCGTCGTTGGTGCGGGAAGCAACTTCCTTCACCATCTGCGCGCCCATGTTCTCGAACTTGTCTTCCAGTTCGATTTCCTTCGCCACGGACACACCGTCCTTGGTGATGCGCGGTGCGCCAAAGGATTTGTCGAGAACGACGTTGCGGCCTTTCGGGCCCAGGGTCACCTTAACCGCGTCGGCCAGGATGTTGACGCCTTTCAGCATGCGCGAACGGGCGTCGGTATTGAATTTCACGTCTTTTGCAGACATCTCGTAGTCTCCACTGATTAGTCAGAGTTTGTGTTTGCGACCAAAACGGGCGTTCAGGCGGCTTTCGCTGCTGCTGCGTCCGTGATGATGCCAAGGATGTCCGACTCCTTCATGATCAGGAGTTCTTCGCCATCGATCGTCACTTCTGTGCCCGACCACTTGCCGAACAGGATCTTGTCGCCTTCTTTAACGGCCATCTCGATGAGCTCGCCACTATCCTTGCGTGCACCTTCGCCACACGCAACAACCATGCCTTCTGCCGGCTTTTCTTTGGCGCTATCGGGAATGATCAGGCCACCAGCAGTTTTTTCATCGCTTTCAACGCGACGGACCAGCACACGGTCATGAAGCGGTTTGAATGCCATCTTCGAGTCTCCTTACTCAAAGGTTTCTGTCAAAGTCCCTCGCTCCCCGAAGGACTGTTGTCACTCACTGTCGTCGAGTGCTAACGCGGCATAGCTAGGGACAGGCGCACAACGAGTCAACACGCTTGTGCGAGATTTTTTGACCGAATTGTCAGCGATATCAGGTGACGTCTCAGTAGCTTGGAGAACGTTCTGCCCAGCCGGCGAAGACTTTTTCCAACGCGACCACAACGTAGTAGAGCAGGATTCCCATCAGCGCCAGCGCGATCAGCACTGCAAACATGAGCGGGTAATCAGAGTTCGTCTTTCCCGAGTCGAACAGCGCGCCAAGTCCCCTGCCATGCGGCGATACAATCTCCATCAGATTGGTGCCAATAAAGGCCAGCGTGACAGCAACCTTCAGCGCACCGAAAAATTCCGGCAGGGTCTTGGGCAGCGCAATCTTCCAGAAAATCGTTGTCTTGGAGGCCCCGAGAGATGCCAGAATATCCCTGTATTCCGGCTCAAGTGTGCTCAGGCCAATAGACACCGAAACGGCAATCGGGAAGAATGAGATCATGAAGGCGATCAGCACCGTGTTGAAGTTGTGGTCGCCAACAAAGAGCAGCGCAACAATCGGCACGACAGTCGCCTTGGGAATGGCGTTGAAACCCACGAGCAGTGGGTAAAGCGCATCGCGCATGGTTCGCGAGAATCCCATGACCATTCCCAGAAGCACGCCGAACGCAATGGCCAGGAGAAGCCCGACGACAGTGCGCCACAGGGTTTGCCATCCCATGACCAAGAACAGTTCCCAATAGCGGGCGTAGGCGGGTGGCAGGTCTGACGGCGAGGCCATGACGTAGTTGGGCCATCCGTTGGCCCAGACCAGGAGTTCCCACAGCAAACCGAAAATCACGATCGCCGCGATCGGCACCAGAACCTGACGAATATTCATTCCGCTGCCTCCGCATCAACCGCACGCCCCTGCGCGATCTGAATCTGATGGCGCAGGATATTCAGCGCCTCTGCGGACTCGGGCGTGTAAAGATGCTCGATGTCCCGCTCGCCGGTCAGGTGAACATCCATGACGTACTGGGTCCTTGCAGGGCGGCCTGACAGGACAATCACCTGATCGGCCAGAAAGATCGACTCGCGAAGGTCATGGGTAATCAACACGCCGGTGAAGGGCTCCTCGGCCTTGACCTTGTGCATGGTCTGCCAGAGGTCTTCGCGCGTGAAGGCATCAAGCGCCCCGAACGGTTCATCAAGGATCAGAACCTCGGGCTGATGCACAATGGCCCGGCACAGCGAAGCCCGCTGGCGCATCCCACCGGACAACTCACTTGGACGCTTCTCTTCGAAGCCCTCGAGTCCGACAAGAGCCAGCAGTTTTCGTGCGCGCTCTTCCTGCTGGCTTTTCGAAAGTTTGGTTGGCACGATTTCGAGCGGCAACATCACGTTCTGTAGGATTGTGCGCCACTCGAGAAGCACCGGATTTTGGAATGCCATTCCGACAGTGGACTTTGGCCCTTTGACCCGTTCGCCGTGCAACCACACCTCTCCGTGATCCGGCTTCATGAGGCCAGCAACGAGCCGGGTCAATGTTGACTTGCCGCAGCCCGAGGGGCCGACAACGGCCGCAAAACCTCCTTCGGGAACGGTCAGGTTCAATCCGTCCAGAACGGGCAAAGGACCGGCTTTGGTCTGGTATGCGTGACGCACGCCTTTGATTTCGATGAGGGCCTCGGACACGTGCGCCACCTTTGATGAACAGGCCACCCGACACAGAGCCGGGTGGCGAAAGGGTTTGTTATTTCAGCATCCGCGCGGACGCGTCGGGCAGGTAGGCGTCGGTGAAATACAGGCTCGCATCAGGTGCGCTCTGGAACTCGTAGGTCTGGGCAAGCTGCTCCAGCGCCTTGGCCATGCGCGCGTCATCAATGCCACCCATGCCGTTTTCCATCACGTAGTCGGTGGCGACGTTGGCATCGACCGCCAACTCCAGACGGCGCTTTTCAAGCTCTGCATCCGCCGCCGGGTTGCGCTCAATCAGGCTCGCAATGGCTGCGTCGGGGTCTGCAATCGCATCTTTCCAACCTGCGGCAACCGCCGTCAGGAAACCCTTGATCAATTCGGGATTGTCCGCAGCGAAGTTGGTATTCGCGATGATCGCGTTGCCATACAGCGCGAGGCCGTAGTCCGCCATCAGTATTGTCGAGATATCTTCCTCGGGCACACCAAGACGGACAAGGTTCAGATAGGACGAGAATGAAAAGCCCGTCACAGCCGCCACGTTGCCCTCTGCAAGCATCGGTTCACGCGTCGGGAAGCCAACGGGCTCGACGGTGATGGCATCGACATCCAGATCGTTGGCAATGGCAAAGGCCGGGAACTGTGCCCACGCGCCGTCGGGGGGCGGTGCACCCAGCACTTTGCCCTCAAGGTCTTTGGGAACTTCAACACCAAGCGATTTGCGCCCGACGATGGCGAATGGCGGCTTGTCATAGACCATCATGATGGCCGTAACCGGCGCGCCGCGGTTCTGGTCAAGAAACTTGATCAGAGAGTTGATGTCCGCAAAGCCCACCGGGAACGCGCCTGTTGCAACTTTCGGGATCGCATCGAGCGACCCCTGCCCGGCCGAGATCTCGACGGACAGACCGGCCTTTTCAAAGTGCCCATTGTCGATGGCAAGGAAGTATGGCGCAGAGGGGCCCTCGAACTTCCAGTCAAGGGCGAAAGGAAAATCAGCCTGTGCAAAGGCGGCTCCCGCCATGCTCAGGGTTGCGGCAATTGCCGCAAGAGTTTGTTTCAACATCAGAGACTCCCAGTTGGTTCCGCGTCAAACTGAGACATCGCCCCGGCAAACGAAACGCAAAGCAGCGTTGCGAAAGGGCGCAGCCTGGTCGGCGCGCTGTTCTTGCACGAATTTGTGACGTTTGCCTCTGATTTAGGCAAGTGTTGGTTTTTGTTGCTTTGGAACACTAGGACGATTTGGAACCAAAGGGCTGTGCAGATCGCGCGTGACGTGTATTCCTAGGAGTATTCTTACCATTTTATTGAGGCCATTCCATGCGCATTCCCCTGATATTTGCCCTTTCCACGGTCGCGTCTTTGGCTGCGGCACAGAATCAGCCAAACACCGTTCTTGTCATGGATGGATCCGGGTCGATGTGGGGTCAGGTCGATGGCGTGGCCAAGATCACCATCGCTCAACAGGTTGTTGGAAACCTGCTTACGGATTTTCCCGCAGAGCAGGGCCTCGGCCTGACGGTCTACGGGCACCGCGAACGCGGAGAGTGTACAGATATCGAAACAGTGGTGCCCCCGTCACCCGGAACGGCGGCGCAGATTTCGAATGCCGTGAACGCGATAAAGCCATTGGGCAAGACGCCGATGACCGACGCCGTAATCGCTGCGGCAGAGGCGCTGCGCTACACCGAAGAAAAAGCGACCGTAATCCTCGTGAGCGACGGCGTCGAAACCTGCAATCCCGACCCCTGCGCAGCAGCGCGTCTTCTTGAGGAGGCCGGGATTGATTTCACCGCGCATGTGATCGGGTTCGATGTTGGATCAGACCCCGAGGCATTGGCCCAGATGCAATGCATTGCAGAGGAAACCGGGGGCCAGTTCCTGACCGCGGACACAGCTGATCAGTTGACGGACGCTCTGACGCAGGTGGCTGTTGCCGAACCGGAACCCGAGCCAGAGCCCGCACTTGTGCCGACCACACTGACTGCTGTGATCGAGGCGACAGAGACGCTGGTTCCGGGTCCGGTGCTGTGGGATCTTTCGGGCGGGACCGATATCATTTTGGATGATGCTCAAGGCAATCCACTCACGCTTGATCTTGCCGAAGGGTCCTACACCGCAACGGCCTACAGCACCGCGCTCGAAACCGAGTTGAGCCGACAGTTCGTCGCCATCGGAGACTCAGCAACTGTCCAGATTGCTTTCCCCGAGCCACAGGAAACGGCCCGCATCATCGCGCCTGCAGAAGCTGTGGCCGGAAGCACAATCGAGGTCGGATGGGACGGTCCGGACGGAAAGGAAGACTATATAGGGATTGGCCTTTCCGACGCCGACGGCGGTGAGCAGTGGCACAACTGGAGCTACACGTCCGAGGGCAATCCGGTATCTCTGTTGGTGCCCCCAACGACCGGACCGCACAAGATCAGATATTTCAAGCGGGACGGCCGCGAAGCTATTGGCGAAGCCGACATCATGGTCACCCCAGCCTCGGCCAGCCTGACGGCCTTGGCCGAGGCCCCCGCGGGGTCCAAGATCAGCGTCGAGTGGACAGGACCAAACTACCACGAGGACTATATCGGTATCGGCAAGGTCGGTGCCGCAGGCGGCGAACGATGGGAGAACTGGGTCTATGTGGAGGCAGGCTCTCCTGTCACACTGACCGTGCCGCCGGAGCCCGGCTCCTATGAAATTACCTATTTCATGCGGCAGAACCGGACGCCGCTGACCACAGTCGCGTTCACCGCCACGGATGTTTCAGCGCGGATCGTTGCGCCGTCCGAGGCCGTGGCAGGCTCGACCATCGAAGTCGGCTGGTCCGGTCCCGACTATAAGGAAGACTACATCGGAATTGGCAGGGTCGACGCCACAGGAGGCGAAAGATGGGAGAACTGGACATACACGTCTGAGGGCAGCCCGCTTGATCTCGTGATGCCGGCTGAACCAGGGGAATACCTGATTACGTATTTTCAACGTCAGGACAGGACACCGCTGGTTTCCGCACCAATCACCCTATCCGCCGTCGCGGCAAGCCTGAGGGCGCCGGAAAAAGCAACTGTCGGCTCTGCGATTCAGGTTGAATGGACCGGTCCCGACTATCACGAGGACTATATCGGTGTTGGCAAGGTCGATGCGACGGGTGGCGAACGGTGGGAAAACTGGTCGTATACGCGTGACGGAAGCCCCCTGAACCTGACGATGCCTGTCACGCCCGGTGAGTATCTGATCACCTATTTCCAAAGGCAGGACCGTACGCCACTTATTTCCATCCCGATCACACTGACTCCGGTCGAAGTCACGCTGAGCGCGCCGAACGAGGCCGTTGCCGGCGCAACGATCAAGGTGGACTGGACCGGCCCTGATTACCACGAGGACTACATCGGGATTGGCAAGATCGACGCGACCGGCGGGGCCCAGTGGCAGAACTGGGCCTATACACGCGACGGGTCACCGGCAGACCTGACCGTACCTCCTGTGCCCGGCTCTTATCTGATCCGCTACTTCCTGAGGCAAGACCGAAGTGCGGTCACCGAGATCCCCATCACTGTGACCGCCGCCGACGCGTCCCTGATCGCTCCATCCGCCGCATCGCCCGGCTCGACGATCGAGATCGGCTGGACCGGCCCGGACTATCATGAGGATTACATTGGTATTGGCCCAGTTGGCGCGACGGGTGGCGCTCAGTGGCAAAGCTGGGCCTACACGCGCGACGGAAATCCGGCGACTCTCACAGTGCCGGAAACACCGGGCGAGTATGTCGTGCAGTATTTCATGCGACAGGACCGGACGGGGATAGCGGAAGTCCCGCTCAAGGTGGAATGACGGGGCGATGACAGGATTGGTAGACAGCTAGCTCAGGCTGTCACCCCAGTCCGTCAAACCCTTATGACCATGCGCTGAGAGGGTATAAACACCCTTTTCCACTTTCTCGAACCACCCGTAGTGATTGTCGCGCATCAAAGTTGTCGCATTTTTCACGCCGGTTGCCTTGGCAACAATCGCGCCCTTCTCTGCCCCGCTTTCGGCAAGATACATCGCGCATCGCAGCGCATCCTGCCGGTAGGCGGTCACAATCCCATGCCGGGTTGCACCACCATCATTCGGATCGCCGGAGAGCCTGTCGAATTCCCGCAGCAGTTTAGCGCGCCTGCCCTTGTTTCGACGCGGAGCATAAGGACCCGGATCACACTGCGCCTCGACCACGCCATCGGCACGCACTGTCAGAAATCCGAGCCCCAGACGACGACACAGTACCCGGTTTTCCCTGAGTGCCCGGCGTGCGTTTCGCCCGGTGGGTTTAAGTATTGCGATATAGACCAGATCAGACAGCGCCAGACGTGCGACCGCCTGATGGTAATGCGTCAGGTTCGGCTTTAGCTTCAACTCAACGATCAACGGCTCCTCGTCGCCGCGCCGGGCAACAAGATCGGCTGCACCCACCTCTCCCTTCACGACGTAACCCTGTGCTTCCAGATAAGCCTTTATGGGAGGGTAGAGATCAGCTTCGCGGTGCATGGCCCATCAATGCGCAACTGCCTTGCTGCTGGCAAGCGCAGGTCCTAGCTTGCTCGAAAACAAGTCCCAAAGGATGCCGCAATGCTGCTTCGCCTTCTGACTCTGCTTTGCTGCCTGACGACGATCCACCCGCTGTGGGCTGCCTGCGCGGGAAACGATCTGCGCGATACGCTGGGACCTCAGGAACAGGCAAAGCTGGACGGGTTGTTGCAGGATGCGCCCTTCACCGAGGGCAACCACTGGATCGCTACCCGCGGGACCAAAACCCTGCATCTGATCGGGACCATGCATCTGTCCGACCCACGCCTAGACGGGCCGGTACAGCGTCTGCGCCCGACAATCGAAAGCGCCGATCTTCTGCTGTTGGAGATGACCGATGCTGATGAAGCACGGCTGCAGGAAAAGATTTCAACCGATCCTGGCCTCCTCATGATGCCGGACACCACCCTGCCCGAACTGCTGAATGAGGAGCAGTGGGACCAGATGTCAGAGGCCCTGAGCGCGCGCGGGATGCCGCCGTTCATGGCTGCGCGGTTCCAACCGTGGTACGTATCAGTTCTTCTGGCAGTCCCGCCTTGTGCGAGTGCCGTCGAACTGGCGGAAGGCGGCATGGATGCCCGGATCGAGGCCATTGCCGCCGAGGCCGGGATTCCCAGGGCGGCGCTGGAGGATGCAGAAACGATTTTTGCCGCCTTCGCCAAACAACCGCGGGACATGCAAGTGAGCATGATGCTCTCGGCATTGGTGGATCCGGCGATCAGCGAAGACCTTTTCGCCACTCTGTTGGCCAGCTATTTCGACGAAGCTCCTGCCGAAGGCTGGGCGGTATCGACCATTCTGGCCGAGCGGTACAGCCCGATTGACGCCGAAGACGCCACCAAGATTTTGGCGACCATGGAACGGGAACTGCTTATCGACCGAAACCACGCCTGGATTCCCGTACTTCTTGACTCGCTGACAGAGAATGACCGCGTGGTGGCCGCGTTCGGCGCGGCCCATCTGCCCGGACGGCATGGCGTACTCGCTCTTCTTGACGCTGAGGGCTTTTCGCTGGAACGCCTACCCTTCTGACGCCGCGCGTCCGTGCACCTGGCTGTCGTCTTTCAAGAGAAGCGCAAGCGCAACGATGGTCATCGCCACACCAACCAGGATGAGGCGCGGAGGAAGACCGTTCCCGAGCGCCATCTCCCAAAGGATCACCCAGCTTGGGGTGAGATAGGTATAGGCCATGACTTTCGCCGATGGGATACGCAGACTTGCATATTGCAGAAGAAGGAAACTGGCAGCGCTGGCAAAAACCGATGTGTAGGCAATCGTGATCCAGACGATGGTCGGCAGACTGGCCCAATCCGTGGACATCAGCGCGGGGGCACCGACGATAAGCAGCAGGAGCGCACCGGCGACCAGCGTCCCGAGGGTGAACACCGCCGGGCGCTCTCCGCGGTTCAGACGGGGCACCAGCGGCGCGTACAACGCGTGGGCAATGCAGCCTATGAAAAAGATCGCTTCACCGCGCCCGATGCCGAAAGCGAGAAACGCCGAGAAATCAGCCCGGAAAATCACCCAAAGCGCGCCAACCGCGCCTATGAAAAGGGCCACCGCGATACGAGGGGTCAGAACCTGACGCAACAGTACCCACCCAAAGCCGGCTGCAATCAGCGGCGTGAGGGTGAACACTGCTGACATCGACACCGGCGCGCCGGTTTTCAGACCTTCGAACATCAGCACGAAATACGATGTCATGAACAACGCGAGCATGAGGTACCGCCACGGCGCCCGCAGCGCCTGACGCGGCACACCCCCGGTCGCCCTCACCAGCACGCCCAAGATGAGCGCCGCCACGACGAACCGCACGGCGTTCAAGGCCTCTGGTGCAATGTGGGGAGCGGCCCTGGAACCGAGTGAGAATGACCCGGCCACCAATGCCGAAAAGACCAGCATCGCCAGATGACCGCGTTTTGCTTCCGTCATATCAAGCCGTTTGCGGGTCGAAGGTTGTGACCGCCGCCTTGAGGTGCGAGAGCAGTGCCTGCACTTTCGCAGTACGGTGCAGATCAACATGGGTCACCAGCCAGATCTGCGGTGCCCATTCTTCCTTTGGCGGCAGGACTTCGATCAGGTCAGGATCACTCGAACCGAGGGTCACCGGCATGAACCCGATTCCCGCACCACTGCGCACAGCAGAGATCATGCTGTTTGTGTCCGTTGCCCGGAACACGACACGGTCATAAGGCACTTTCGACCGAAGCCACTGTTGAAACGGCGCACGCCCCTCGGGGTTGTCATGGCCGACAAAGACATGGTTCACGAGGTCGTCCTCGTCTTTGGGCAAACCGTGCAGGTCAGCGTAACTGCGCGCTGCGTAAAAGCCGACCCGCAGCTTCATCAATGGTTGCACTACGTTGTCTGGCTCATCCGGTGCCGATCCGGCGCGCACTGCGACATGCGCCTCGCCATATTCGAGGCGGAAGACCCTCGCGTCGGTCAGGTAGCGAACGACAACGTCGGGGTATTCTGCTTTGAACCCCGTCAGTACGGGCACCAGAAAATCAGACAGTTCAACAATTGACGTGACCATGAGTTCGCCACTCACTTCGGAGCCACGCCCACGAATACGACCGACCAGCTGTTGCAGTTGGTCTTCGGTCGTCTGCGCGACCCGCGCAAGGTCTTGGCCGGACTCCGTGGGAGTGTATCCCCGCGCATGACGCTGAAACAGCTTCACCCCAAGTCGCGCTTCCAGAGCATCGATATGCCGGATCACCGTCGCGTGATGCACGCCGAGTACTTCGGCTGCGCCGCTGACGGTACCCTGGCGCGCAACCTGATACGCGGTACGCACCTCATCCCAATGTTCCATATTCCCCTGCCCTTCTGTGCAACAGTTCACACGACATGCGCATTTCCATCTATTTTGTGCGCGTAGGCAAGTCATATCTAGGGGTAACGAGACAACATTTCCGTGAATGGAGACCCGAATGACAAATACCGTACTTCGCATTGACGCATCCGCCCGCCACGATGGTTCTGAAAGCCGCGCCCTGACGCAGCGGATTCTGGACCGACTTCAGCCAGAACGCGTGATCCATCGCGATCTGGCGAAGGCAATTCCGACAATTGACGGCGATTGGCTTGCTGCCAACTGGACGCCTGAGGATCAGCGCACCGAAGCCCAACGCGAAACTCTGGCCCTGTCGGATACTCTGATCGATGAAATCAAAGCCGCAGACACGCTGGTTATCGGCTCACCGATCTACAATTTCGGCATTCCGGCCACTCTGAAGGCATGGGTGGACCAGATTGCCCGCGCTGGGATCACTTTCAAGTACACCGAAGCCGGCCCCCAAGGCCTGCTGGCCGGCAAGCGTGCGATTGTCGCGATCACCTCCGGCGGAACGCAGGTTGGATCCGAGATCGACTTCGCCAGTGGTTATCTGCGCCACGTGCTGGGTTTCGTCGGCATCACCGATGTGCAGTTCGTGGCTGCGGACCAGTTGATGGTCGATGCTGACGCGTCGCACGCCAAGGCAAACGCAGCGCTCGAAGCCCTTGCTGCCTGAGCCTTTTTGGCGCGCGGGTTGACTCTGCGCGCCATTTTGCCCTAAACGCCTCCCAATTCCGGGAAGTCTGACTTTCCGGTCCCTTGGACGCAGTCCGGGATCGCCCCCCACCAGCGTGTTACGCCCGTGGGGGCGTTTGACGTTTGGTATATGCGCCGTTGGCCCTTACATCGGGGGAACACCAGTGGCAAAGGAGGCGAAAGCCCATGTTTGAAAATCTGTCCGACCGCCTAGGCAGCGTCTTTGATCGGCTGACCAAACAGGGCGCGTTGTCTGAAGACGACGTCAAGACCGCCCTGCGCGAGGTGCGCGTTGCGCTGCTCGAAGCCGACGTGTCGCTTCCGGTGGCACGCGATTTCATTAAGGCGGTGCAGGAAAAGGCGACCGGGCAGGCCGTCACCAAGTCGATCACGCCGGGCCAGCAGGTCGTCAAGATCGTCCATGACGAACTCAAGCACGTCCTGAGCGGCGACGAAGACCCCGGCAAACTCAAGATCGACAACCCGCCAGCTCCGATCCTCATGGTCGGTCTGCAGGGGGGCGGCAAGACCACGACAACCGCCAAGATCGCCAAGCGCCTGAAAGAGCGTGAAGGCAAGCGCGTTCTGATGGCGTCGCTCGACGTGAACCGCCCGGCGGCGATGGAGCAGCTGCAGATTCTCGGCAACCAGATCGGCGTCGACACGCTGCCGATCGTCAAGGGCGAAGACCCGGTGGCCATCGCCAAGCGCGCCAAAACACAGGCGAGCCTTGGCGGCTACGATGTTTACATGCTCGATACCGCAGGACGTCTGTCCATCGACGAAGAGCTGATGGCCCAGGTCGAAGCGGTGCGCGATGTCGCCAACCCGCGAGAGACGCTGCTGGTGGTCGACGGCCTGACCGGTCAGGACGCTGTCCACACCGCAGAGAACTTTGACGAACGCATCGGCATCACCGGTGTGGTCCTGACCCGAATGGATGGCGACGGGCGCGGCGGTGCGGCGCTGTCGATGCGCGCCGTGACGGGCAAGCCGATCCGCTTTGTCGGCCTTGGCGAAAAGATGGATGCACTCGAAACCTTCGAGCCGGACCGGATCGCAGGCCGCATCCTTGGCATGGGCGACATCGTCGCGCTGGTCGAGAAAGCGCAGCAGACGCTCGAGGTCGAACAGGCCGAGCGCATGATGAAGCGCTTCCAGAAGGGTCAGTTCAACAT
Source organism: Marivita geojedonensis (assembly GCF_002115805.1). Lineage (GTDB taxonomy): Bacteria > Pseudomonadota > Alphaproteobacteria > Rhodobacterales > Rhodobacteraceae > Marivita > Marivita geojedonensis. Next base: position 147,001 of record NZ_JFKC01000001.1, read on the forward strand.
GAACGACCTCAAGATGCAGCTGGAACAGATGATGAAGATGGGCGGCATGGAAGGCATGCTGGCCATGATGCCCGGCGCGCAGAAGATGCAGAAGCAGATGGGCGAGGCCGGCATCGACGACCGGATGCTGCGCCAGCAGGTCGCGCTGATCAACTCCATGACCAAGAAGGAACGCGCCAACCCGCAGATCCTTCAGGCCAGCCGCAAGAAGCGTATCGCAGCGGGTGCCGGAATGGAGGTCTCGGACCTGAACAAGCTGCTCAAGATGCAGCGCCAGATGTCCGACATGATGAAGAAGATGGGCAAGATGGGCAAAGGCGGCATGCTGAAACAAGCCATGAAAGGCATGTTCGGCAAAGGCGGCGCCAGCCCCGAAGAGATGATGGGCCAGATGGACCCGAAGGCGCTGGAACAGGCGGCCAAGGCACTTGGCGGCAAAGGCGGTCTGCCCGGAATGGGCGGCGGCATGGGCCTGCCGCCGGGCCTCAGCGGGTTCGGAAAGAAGAAATAACCCCTGATGCGTGAAGCCCCCGTCATAACCACGCCGCGTTTGCGTCTGCGTCCACATCGCATGGACGACATGGAAGCCTTCTGGGCCTTCTATCAGACGCCGCGTGCCGCCTATGTGGGTGCACCAAAGAACAGGACTCACCTGTTCTACGGGCTGTCGTCCGAGGTGGTCGCGTGGGACTGGATGGGTCACGGTGCATGGGCCGTCGATACGACCGAGGGCGAGTTTGTCGGTCAGGTGGCGATTACACAACCACCGCATTTCCCCGAGCGCGAAATCGGTTGGACCCTGTTCGAGCAAGCCGAAGGCAAAGGCTACGCGACCGAAGCGGCAGCTGCTGCGCTGGGCTGGGCATGGGAACAGGGGTTCGAGACCCTCGTCAGCTATATCGCTCCTGAAAACACCCGCTCGCGCGCGCCGGCCGAACGGCTGGGCGCGACACACGACGCAGATGCTCTGTTGCCCGACGGCGAAACGCCCGAGGAAACCGTCGTCTACCGCCACAGCCCGGACAGCGACGGTAGCCCGGAGGCTTACGCATGAGCCTCACCAACGCACCCGTCCTTGAAACAGACCGCCTCATCCTGCGCGGCCCCGAAAAGGCCGATGCCGAAGCGGTGATTACGTTCCTGATGGATGAAACGCGGGCCGCAGGCTTTGGCGGGTACACCAACCGCTCGGACTCGTGGCGCTGGTTCGCCCTGAACGTGGGCCATTGGCACTGGCACGGCTATGGCTACTTCACCATCGAAGACAAGGCGACTGGTAAACCGGCTGGCATCAGCGGCATCTGGAACCCGGATGGCTGGCCGGAACCTGAAGTCGGCTGGGTTGTCTTCGACGGTTTCGAAGGCAAAGGCATCGCCTATGAGGCCGCCTCCCGTGCCCGCCAATGGGCTTACGAAGACCTCGGCTTCACCACACTGACATCAAACATCGTACCGGGCAACACCCGCTCGATCCGCCTCGCTGAACGCATGGGCGCGGTCTACGAGCGCACCTACGATAACCCGAACATGGGCGAAGACCTGCTGTACCGCCATCCGGGACCGGAGGCGCTGGTATGAGCTTGGATATCCCCGTGATCGAAACCGAACGGTTGGTTCTGCGCGCACCGGGCATGCAGGATTTCGAGCCGCTTTGCGACTATTACCAAGACCCGCGCAGCCGCTTCAACGGCGGGCCGGCCGAGCCACTTGATGTGGGTCGGATGCTGATGATCTGCCTTGGTCAATGGCACCTGCGGGGCCACGGGCAATGGCACATCACGCTCAAGGGCGATGACACCTTTATCGGCTTTGCCGGCATATTTCATCCGATGGATTGGCCGGAACCCGAACTGGGCTACTCCGTGACCGCCGAACACGAAGGCAAAGGCATCGCCTACGAGGCAGCCACGGCGGCAAGGCAAGCAGCCGCAACGCATCTTGGGCTGACCCATCTGCCCAGCTTCATCGCGCCGGACAATGCACGTTCGCAGGCATTGGCCCTGCGCATGGGTGCCGTACGCGAACCGGACATCACGCTCCGCGACAAGGTGGCGACAGTCTATCGCCACCCCAAGATGGAGGTGCTCTGATGGGCCACCGTGACATTCCCGTTCTGGAGACCAAGCGCCTGTCCCTGCGTAGCCCTAAGGCCGAGGATTACCCGGACTTCAAGGCAACCTTTGCCTCTTACCGGTCTCGCTTTATGGGCGGTCCGCTCAATAGCTACGAGGCATGGATGCTATATGCCGCCGAGATCGGACATTGGGAAATCCGCGGTTTCGGAATGTGGATGGTGCACCTCAAGGATACGGACGAAACCGTCGGCATGGCCGGAGGCTGGTCCCCTGCGAAATGGCCCGAGCGCGAAATCGCCTGGATCATCTGGCCAGACCGCGCAGGCCATGGCTTTGCACTCGAGGCAACGCACCGCGTGCGCCGTTATTTCTATGACGAGAAAGGCTGGGAGACCGCTGTCAGCTATCTTGACCCCAAGAACCTCGACAGCATCCGTCTGGCTGAACGCCTTGGAGCCAAGAAAGACCACGACGCACCGACCGTCGATGGCAGCGACGTAGTGTATCGCCATCCATCACCGGACGCCCTGCGCGGCACGCAGCTCGCGCATGGCATCGACATGGAAATCGCGCATTACCAGGACCCTCTGTTCAAACCGAAAGGCTGGGCCATTGACTGACATGACCACCGATCCCGTGACCCGCGCCGCAGAATTGCTCAAGGGTCACCGCGAAAGCATCGACCGTCTGGATGCGATCCTCGTGTTCACGCTGGCCGAGCGGTTCAAACACACGCAGGCCGTGGGTGTGCTCAAGGCACAGCACGACCTCCCGCCCTCAGACCCCGCGCGCGAAGCAAATCAGATCGCGCGGCTCGAAGAGCTTGCGACCCAGGCAGACCTTGATCCTGAGTTCGCCAAGAAATTCCTGAATTTCATCATTCAGGAAGTCATCCAACACCACAAACAAAAGCAATCGTGACGGCCCCGCCCGTCCAAACAGACCCTTAGGAGAATACCAATGGCTATCAAAATTCGTCTCGCCCGTGGCGGTTCCAAGAAGCGCCCGTTCTACCGCATCGTTGCAGCCGACAGCCGTATGCCGCGCGACGGTCGCTTCATCGAGAAGCTGGGCACCTATAACCCGCTCCTGCCGAAAGACAGCGAAGACCGTGTGAAAATGGACGTCGAGCGCATCCAGTACTGGATCAGCCAGGGCGCACAGACCACCGACCGCGTATCGCGCTTCCTCGAAGCAGCTGGCGTTGTCGAAAAGAAAGAGCGCAACAACCCGAAGAAAGCCGTCCCGGGCAAAGCCGCTCAGGAACGTGCCGAAGCAAAGGCCGCCAAAGCAGCGGAAGCCGCAGAGGCAGACGCCGCTCCGGCCGCAGAAGAGGCAACCGCAGAATAATTGCGAAATGCCTCCGCAGATGGCTGGCCCGCCCGGCCATCTGCACCTCCCTGCAAGATCGCGGGGCAAAAGACTCCACTTTCCCCAAATTGTTGCCGCTACATGGTGTCCGCGCGTCATTTCGTGCGACAGTGTGCAGCTTGCTTGACGCTGCTTCCTGACCGCGCCATGTGGTAGGGTAACCGCATGCAGCCCTACAGGAGCCAAACGCCATGCTCGCCCGCCTCTCCCAGATCACCGGCTTTGTTGTCAGCCTCGCTCTTCCCGCCTTTGCCGCAGGACCCGAGCAAACCGAAGCCCAGACCGACGTATTGGCCCCAGCTCCGGCCAAACCGCAGCTGATGTTTACTCTGCGCGGCGGCGTGGCATCCACACCCGAGTATTTCGGATCGGACGAGAATGTTATCGGCCCTGACCTCGGCTTTTCGTTCAATTACCTGTCGCTGCGCAACGGACGGACATTTGGAAACCTCGATCCCTGGGCGGACAGCATGGGACTGACCTTTGGCGGATCGTTCAGGTTCATCCAGGAGCGCACGGCTGACGATTTCGATGAACTGGCCGGCCTCGAAGACGTTGATGCCGCAGTCGAACTCGGCGCGTCTGTCCGCTACGGGACCGAGTATTTCGCAGCTTTCGGAGAAGTGCGCAGGGGTTTTGGAGGACATGAGGGCTGGGTCGGTGAAGTTGGCGCGGACGCCATTCTTCGCCCCACGGACCGTCTGCGCCTGAACATGGGCCCGCGGGTGTTTTTCGGAGATGACGCCTACAGCGACACCTATTTCGGCGTAACGGCGGATGAGGCCAGTGCGTCCCTGCCAGCCTATGACCCGGACGGGGGCATGGTCTCTGCCGGTATCGAATTCGGCGCACGCTACCAGATCAACGATGTCTGGGGCCTCGAAGGTGCCGTGACCTGGGAAAAGTTCACAGACGATGCAGCCGACAGCCCGATCGTGAAACAGGGTTCGGACGAGCAGTGGGGCGTCCGCTTTGGCGTGACCCGCGTGTTCAGCATCGGTCACTGATCCTTCGCGCGGACAATTGCCTCTTCGCACCGCTCTGGTCTATCCAGTCGGTCAGAACGACCGGGAGCATGATCGGTGAGTGACAAAGTCTGTGTCGGAGCCATTGCCGGAGCCTTTGGGGTCCGCGGTGAAGTGCGTTTGAAAAGCTTTACCGCAATCCCCGAAGACATCGCCAATTACGCACCTCTTGAAACCGAAGACGGCTCGCGCAGTTTTTCGGTCAAGATCACCAGGCAAATCAAGAATGGGCTGGCTGCGCGCCTGTCCGGAGTCACCAGCAAAGAAGAGGCCGATGCCTTGCGCGGAATGCAGCTTTTCGTGCCGCGTGACAGACTGCCATCCTTGCCGGACGACGAATTCTACCACGCCGACCTCATCGGATTGGAAGTCACGGATACCGGGGGCGCGCTGCTGGGCAAGGTGATGGCCGTCATCAATAATGGAGCAGATGATCTGCTCGAGCTCCGGGCACCGGGACAGAAACAAACGGTGCTGCTGCCGTTCACCAAAGCTGTCGTACCTACGGTCGACCTTGCACAGGGGCGGATCGTGGCGGACCCGCCCGAGGGACTGTTTTCGTGACGACCCAGATCGTCATTCACGCGGGCTTCCACAAAACGGGAACGACCAGCGTGCAAAGCATGCTGCGTGAAAATGCGACAGTTCTGGAGACCCATCTGCGGGTCTTTCTCAAGGAGGCTTTCGAAGATCTGACAACAAGCGCGCGCGCTTTTTCGATTGAGCCAAGAGAAAAGACGCTTCGTCAGGTCGCTGAGGCCGCCAATGCCTTTTTCGGGACGCTCGACCGGACCGACCCACGACCGATCCTGATGTCGTCGGAAGATCTTTCCGGCCATATGCCGGGGCGACATGGGCTCGAGTGTTATGACAGCGCGGGACTGGTCATGCGCTGCCTGAGCGAGGCGGCAGCGCACCACTTTGGCAGGAACTTGGATCTGGTATTCTATTTCTCGACACGTGATCGGGAGCCTTGGCTGCGCAGCACTTGGTGGCAGAACCTACGCAGCACACGGTTGACGCAGGATTTCCAAACCTACAGCGCACAGTTCGATGATGCCCGCGGGCTCGAGGACATTCTGACCGAGGTTGCGGAAGACGTCGGACTGGCGCGCGTGACGTCACACCGCCTGGAAGATGCGGAAACACTTCCACTTGGTCCGCTGTCTCCGCTGCTGGCCCTTTTCGACCTGCCGGACCTCGACCTTTCATCGCTTCAACTTCTGCCGCCGGAAAACGTACAGCCCAATGTTGGCATCGACGAGGTGTTCCTTGCCCTGAACCGGAGTGCCCTTCCGGAGAAGGATGTTCAGGACGCCAAGCGCACGATCCGGAAGATGGCGCGCAGCCTTCAGGTCTGAGCTGCGCCACATATTTGCCAAAATTTAAGCCTTTTTTCGCCACATTTGAGGCAAAATTTTGCCATTTGCGCCGGTTAACCGTTTTCCAACTGCTCGGGGGAGCATTTGGTGAATACTGTGAAACGTCGACTGCTGCTGAGTCTGGCCGCACTCTCGCCGGGTGTGGTCGTGATAACGTTGCAGGAGCTCGCTGTCTCGATGGCGTTCTTGCTCCTGGGCCTGTTCGGGGCCATTGGGGTCGCGGCCGCTGCCCTCGCTTTGTCGCCTCAGATGGCGGAAAAAACCATCAACCCGAGCGCGCGGTCTACCACCTACACCTCTTTGCTGACCTCATCAGCCTTGTCCGATATCCGGAAACTAGCCTCGGATCTGCTCGTGATCCGGGCTCAACTGCGCAGCCTTCTCTCGCCCGCAAGTCTGCCGCCGGGATTGATGACGCAAGACGATCAGGTCGCAATGGTTCTGTCGCAGATCATGGCACGCTGGGGCGTAACGGATGTTCTGAGCTTAACGGAAGATCAAACGCTTGAACTTTGGATCGTCGAACGTTTGATGCGCGCGTCCCCGGCCGAGGCTGGTGCGCTTGCCGGTTATTTCTCTGCACCCAATGCGATGCTGACCATGCGGGACAGCCTTGTTGCTCCAATACCAGCCTGAACTGGCAATTCCCGAGACAAGGCTCTAAAGCCATCGGCGTCATCGAAAGGCAGACCCGATGGAAGACAGGAAGACACCGCCGCAGAAATCACATGGTCGCAAGACGATCCGTGCGACGCTCAAACCACGCGAACTGATGGAGCAGACCCCAGATCTGGCCCGTGTCTGGAAAGCGCAGGTCATCACGCTTCTTCCCGAGGCGTTTCCCGGCATTCTTGGTCAATCGCTGACCGGGCGCGCGCTGAAGGACGGGCTGTGGCAACTGGTAACCGTCGCGCTGCGCCAGTTCGGTGAAGGTAAGCATCGTAATGTCGATGACACGCCAGCAGGCGGTGGCGCGGGCATGGTGCTTCGGCCGGACATCATGGCCTCGGCCATCGACCACGCGCGCCCTCGCATCGCGCCGCAAGCCCCTCTGATCTATCTGAGCCCGCGCGGTCGCCCATTCACGCAGGCGATGGCCAAAGCGCTGGCGGCCGGACCCGGTGTCAGCATGATCTGTGGTCGGTTCGAAGGTTTGGATCAGCGTGTGATCGATCACTACCGGATTACCGAAGTGAGCCTTGGCGATTTCGTTCTCACCGGGGGCGAAATCGCGGCCCAGGCGATGATAGACGCCACGGTCCGTCTTTTGCCGGGTGTCCTGGGCAATGAAGCCTCGACCGAAGAGGAGAGCTTTTCGGACGGCCTTCTGGAACACCCGCAATACACCCGTCCGGCCGAATGGCGAGGCATGGGGATACCGCCGGTACTGATGTCCGGCCACCATGGCGAGATCTCCAAATGGCGGCAGGCGCAGTCGAAAGAACTTACACGGGAACGTCGCCCCGATCTTTGGTCGGCGTGGCAGGCCTTGCACGACCAGACCGATTGATCCACCAGACCGGGCTCGTTTCGTGTTAGACACGAAGCATTGCGCGACTCGGAGGAGATACAAATGGCACTTTCCCTACAGGTGATTTACCCGATCACGGACGATACACATTTCGACTACGATTACTATTTGGGCACGCATATGCCGATGGTTGGCGAACATATGGGGGCGCATATCGCATCCGTTCTTGTGACCAAAGGGCTGGCCAGCGGTCCGGACGCACCCCCAGAGAGCTACGCGGTCGCAACGATGACCTTTGCCGATCAGTCAGCCCTTGACGCGGCGCTCGGTGCGGCAGGGCCGGTGGTTGCGGACATTGCGAACTTCACAAACACGCGGCCTCAGATGCTGATTGGAGAGGTGATCGCCTGATCTCGGGCGAACAGCATCACAGCTGACAAATCGCAAAGGCCGGTCCTTCAATCCACACTTGATTTACTTCGGTGCTTCTGGTTTACGGCGCGTGTTCCGGGTGTCAGCCCGGTGCGGTGATTCCGTGTGTTCTTCGCGCAGGGCCCAACCGCACCCATCCTGGACATAACAAGACAAAGACGACCTGATCTCTGGCGGGCGCAATTGCGGACCCGGACGAAGACCAAGAGCTCTGAGGACGCGCAGACCTTTGCGGAGAAACCGCAAGCAGTTTTAGGAGAGAAGCGATGGATCTTATCGCTCAGTTGGAGGCGGAACAGATTGCCGCCCTCGGGAAAAACATTCCCGACTTCAAAGCAGGCGACACCATCCGTGTTGGCTACAAGGTGACCGAAGGCACCCGCACCCGTGTTCAGAACTACGAAGGCGTCTGCATCAGCCGCCGTCAGGGTGATGGCATTGCCGGGTCGTTCACCGTTCGCAAGATTTCGTTTGGCGAAGGTGTGGAACGTGTGTTCCCGCTTTACTCGACCAACATCGACAGCATCGAAGTAGTGCGCCGTGGCCGCGTCCGTCGCGCCAAGCTTTACTACCTCCGCTCGCGTCGCGGCAAATCGGCCCGTATCGCGGAAGATGCCAACTACAAGCCGCTCTCGGGCGCAGACGCGTAAGGACGCTTCCGATGAAAAAAGATATCCATCCCGACTACCACGTCATCGACGTCAAGATGACCGACGGCACCGTGATTCAGATGCGCTCGACCTGGGGCAACGAAGGCGACCAGCTGTCGCTCGACATTGACCCGTCCGTGCACCCGGCATGGACCGGTGGCAACTCGCGTCTCATGGACACCGGTGGACGCGTTTCCAAGTTCAAGAAGAAATACGAAGGCCTGGGCTTCTAAGCCACGCTTTGCTGACTTCGATGAGGCCGCTCTTTTCAGGGCGGCCTTTTCATTTGGCTCTGGCACATTCAGTCAGATGACCTGAGTCCCCTTCGCCGCAATCCCTTTCAAATCGCAACGCACCCCGTTGCAACATCCCGCGCATTCAGGTCATAGCTGTCCGAAAGGCAGGGTGGTCGAACAGATGGCACACATCATTGTTGTCGGGAACGAAAAGGGCGGCGCAGGCAAATCGACCGTCTCGATGCATGTAGCAACCGCGCTTGCGCGGATGGGTCACAAGATCGGTACGCTGGACTTGGATCTGCGGCAGCGCACCATGGGGCGCTACGTTACGAACCGCATGAAGATGCTGGACTCCGAAGGACTCTCCCTTCCTACGCCACGCTACATGGAACTGCCGGAAATCGACCCGGACAGCCTGCAGCCGGGAGAAAACATCTACGACCACCGTCTGTCAGCAGCGGTGGCCGAACTTGAGCCGGGCAGCGATTTCATTCTGATCGACTGTCCCGGATCGCACACCCGTCTGAGCCAAGTCGCGCATTCGCTGGCCGATACGCTGATCACGCCTCTTAACGACAGCTTTGTCGATTTCGATTTGTTGGCCCATACCGATGCGACAGGCGAAAAGATCGAAGGGCCGTCGGTCTATTCCGAGATGGTCTGGAACGCCCGTCAGCTTCGGGCGCAGGCTGGCCTGCCCCCCATCGACTGGGTGGTTCTGCGGAACCGTCTGGGCGCTCAACAGATGGTCAACAAAGCAAAGATGGAAAAGGCGCTCGAACGTCTGTCCAAGCGCATCGGGTTTCGCGTGGCGCCCGGTTTCAATGAGCGTGTGATATTCCGCGAACTTTTCCCCCGCGGACTGACGCTCCTCGATCTCAAGGATGTCGGTGTCAAGCAGCTAAACATCTCGAACATCGCCGCACGGCAGGAATTGCGCGACCTGATCAAGGCGCTGAACCTGCCCGGAGTTTCGGTCACGTTCTGAACCTCTGGCCTCCCGTCCCGCGCCGCCTATCTTTGGTCAAAGCGCGAGGAGAGGCATGTGACCGGCCCCACGAGAAACGAACTTCTGTTTCGCCTGATTTTCAGCCTTGGCGGACTGGCGCTGCTGGCCGTGGCGGTGATGGTACGCGGTATTTCGAATTCCGCCGCCTTGGTCGAAGTGGTGGGCATCGCGGGCGTGTTCTTTGGCGGTACCGCGATCTGGGCAGCTGTCAAACTGGCGCGCCACCGGGACTGACTTGCCTTGCCTGTTGCGCTGGTGTCTGATCGCCGAAAGAAGGACATGCCCACATGCCAGCCCCCCTCAATCGTTTCAAAGCCGCCTTGGCGTCTGACACCCCCTCACTTGGCCTATGGCTGGCCATGGGTACTGGCTACGCTGCCGAAATAGCCGCCTCGACCGGGTTTGACTGGCTGTTGATCGACGGCGAGCATGCGCCCAACGATCTGGGTACGATCCACGAGCAGTTGATGGCGGTGTCCGGCCACGACGTGTCCCCGATCGTGCGCATCCCGCACAACGATCCAGCGCTGATCAAGCAGGTGCTCGATCTCGGCGCGCAAACGCTGCTTTGCCCGATGGTCAATTCGGCGGATGAGGCCCGCGCCATCGTCGAAGCAACCCGTTATCCGCCTAACGGCATCCGTGGTGTCGGACACATGCTGGGGCGCGCGTCTGCGTTCAACGGGATTCCGGATTATTTGGAAACGGCTGAAAATCAGATTTGTCTTATTGTTCAGGCTGAAAGTGTCGCCGCGATGGAGGCACTGGAAGAGATCTGTGCGGTTGACGGGATCGACGGCGTCTTCATCGGTCCTGCCGATCTGTGTGCGGATATGGGGCTCTTGCCAAATATCACCCACCCCGAGGTCCGTGCCGCTGTGCAGGACGGGCTGCGGCGCATCCGTGCGGCGGGCAAGGCCGCGGGCATCATCGACGGTGATCCGGCGCTCATTCAGCAGGACATCGACGCTGGAGCAAATTTCGTGGCCTTGGGGGCCGATGTGATGTTGCTTGCCGACGCGATGCGGGGGCTGGTGAAAACGTGGAAAGCCCGGACCACCTGATCCGGGCTTTCCCATTGCGTGAGTGGTGGTGGTCTGAATTACTCAGCGGGCACCGCGTTTGCCGGAACGGCGCGACGCGTAAAGTGCTGGCGGTTCAGGCGCAGGACCAGAGCGATGGCGACAAGCTGCGCCACGATGGCAATGCCCGTCACACCCCAGTACATCGCACCGAACTTTTCGATCGCACCGGCGCCGACAAGACCCTTATTGACGAAGAAGTGGATCATCACCGACAGCGCCACGGCGGGACAGACCAGAGCGTAGGAGCCGGGAGAGGTCTTGGAGCCCATGACGAAGTCACTGAAGTAGCCCTGGCGCACCATCACAACGGCACCCAACAGCAGGAACACGATCTGGATCGACAGTAACTGTGCGAGGAAGATCATGGTTTCACCCGGTTGAGCATGTGTTTCAAAAGCGACGTGAAGGCCGTGGCTTTGGCGCACGAAGAGGATGCCAAGAACCGTGACGATCGGAACGATGATCATCAGTGTCGGACCGGATTCCCGCGCCGTGCCGTGCTGGAGCATCGACGCAAATGCGGTGGTCGCGGCAATCACTGTGTAAAGGATCGCCGCAACGCCGAAGAAGGTCGACAGCATCAGAGCGACTGCAACCGTGGTGGCCGAGGTACTCATCGCGGCGGGCGCGGCGAAACCGACACCGACCATGGCAATGCTGAAGGCGGGCAGAAGCTGTGCGAAGGAGTTATGTGCGGTCACATCGAACACGCCGCCTTTCGACAGTACGCGGCCAAGGAAGGTACCGATCATGCGGAACGCCAGAACGCCAATCGCGGCAAAGGCGATCAGAGCCATCGGGAAGAGGTATTCCACCACACTCCAAAGCTGCGGTACGAAGACCAGACCAACGATGAACATCGCGTTCACGCTCATTGCAAGCGCGAGCGGCATCGCCAGAAGCGTTGCTTCGGCGTTGGTTTCGCGCAGCTTGGCGTAGGCGTCAGTTTTCTTGAAGGCCGACAGGGATTGAAGGTTCCAGATCAGCGATTTGATGTTGAGGAAGGCGAAGACGGCGATGCCGAAGACAGCAGCCAGAATGGCCGTCTGCATGGCCAGGCTTCCCGTTCCGAATGCAGCCGCGATGTCTTCGAAGACCGGAACCGGTTGCCCCGGATGAGGCACCCAGAACATCAGAAACATAAAGAAGGTTACGGCAATGCCCCCGGCTCCAAGCGAAGCCAGAAAGTAAATTGGCGAATAGGTATCGGCGGGTCTTGTGGCAGAACGATCCACGACGGGTCTCCTTACATTCTAATTTTGGAATATATATACATTCAGTTTTTAGAATGTAAATAGATGAATTGATCCATACCTCAGGACTGTGCCGAAATTGGCATCGGAGACCGCAATCCAATGCGCAATATCTTGTGGATAATTCCCACCTCCTCACCACATGCAGCATGATTTCGTTGACTCAAACGCTAACCCCGCGACACACTGACCCTCAACACAGGAATCAGGCAGGCTTACCGAGTGCGCTTCTCCAAACTCCGTTTGACGGGCTTCAAAAGCTTCGTTGACCCCACTGATCTGGTCATCGCCGATGGCCTGACCGGTGTCGTGGGGCCAAACGGCTGCGGTAAGTCGAACCTGCTTGAAGCCCTGCGGTGGGTCATGGGGGAAAACCGTCCAACGGCCATGCGTGGCGGTGGAATGGAAGACGTCATCTTTGCCGGGGCTGCCACCCGGCCTGCCCGTAACTTCGCTGAGGTGTCGATCCAGATCGACAATTCCGACAGGCTCGCTCCGGCCGGCTTCAACGATCAGGATCAGCTCGACATCGTGCGCCGCATCACCCGCGACGTGGGAAGCGCGTACAAGGTCAACGGCAAAGACGTACGGGCGCGCGACGTTCAGATGCTGTTTGCCGATGCCTCGACCGGCGCACATTCACCCGCGCTTGTGCGGCAGGGCCAGATCAGCGAACTGATCAACGCAAAGCCGAAAAATCGCCGGCGTATCCTTGAAGAAGCAGCGGGAATTTCCGGCCTTTATCAGCGTCGTCATGAAGCCGAGTTGAAGCTCAAGAGCACCGAAGCGAACCTTTTGCGTGTCGATGACGTGATCGAGCAGTTGGCCGCACAGCTTGCGCAACTTGCCCGACAGGCGCGGCAGGCTGCCCGTTATCGTGCCATCGGGGAAGAGCTCCGGCACGCCGAGGGCCTGCTTCTGTACCGGCGCTGGAAGGATGCGGATATCGCCCGTGCGGAGGCGGATGGTCAGCTGCGTGAACGCACCACCGACGCCGCAAAGGCAGAGACAGCAGCACGAGAAGCAACCAAGGCCCGTGAGAAGGCTGACGCAGCGCTGCCACCCTTGCGCGAAGAAGCCGCAATCGCCGCCGCGATTGTCCAGAGACTGACCCTGCAGCGCGATACCCTGTCCGAACAGGAAAGCCGTGCCGAGGAATTGATCGAAACGCTGACCCGACGCATCGACCAGATGACCAAGGACATGGAGCGGGAAAGCGGACTGAACCGCGATGCGGGCGAAACAATCCAGCAATTGGAATGGGAAGCGCGGGAACTCGCGAAGGCTGCAGAGGGGCATGAGGACAAACTTGCTGCCGCAACCGAAGCAGCCCGCGAAGCGGGTGCTGTGTTGCAGGCCCGCGAGAGCGACCTGAGCCAGAAAACCGAAGACGTGGCGCGGTTGGCGGCCCGGCACCAATCGGCGCACCGGCTGCTTGCAGACAGTCAAAAGACGCTTGAACGCAATGAGGCCGAGACGGCGCGCGCGCGCGAGGCCATGACGGCTGCAAGACAGACCCTGGCCGAAGCGAAACAAAGCGCCGCCACTGCCTCTGAAGAACAGGTCGCCGCCCGTGATTTGTCGGAGCGCGCCGATCAGGTTCTGACCGAGGCGGAAGCCGCGCGCGCGGAAACGCAATCGCGCGAAGCGGATGCGCGGGCCGAACGCTCTGAAGCGGAAGGCGAGTTGAACGCGCTTTCCGCCGAGACTACAGCTTTGGCGCGACTGCTGGAACGAGACACTGCAGAAGGCGGACAGATCCTTGACCGCCTGCAGGTCGAGCAGGGTTTCGAGAAAGCACTTGGCGCAGCGTTGGCGGATGATCTGCGCGCACCGGAGGTTGAGGGCGATGGCCCAACCGGCTGGACAGCCCTGCCCCGTTACGACACTGACCAGCCTCTGCCATCTGGGGTTACGCCTCTTACCAACCATGTGTCGGTACCAGAGGTACTTGAACGCCGGATGGCGCAAATTGGTCTCGCGGAGGCCGAAGACGCCGCGCGCCTGCAACCCCTGTTGAAGCCGGGGCAGCGACTTGTCAGCTCTGAAGGCGATCTCTGGCGCTGGGACGGGTATCGCGCCTGGGCCGAGGATGCCCCATCCGCCGCTGCTCTTCGGCTGGAACAGCTCAATCGACTGGAATCGCTCAAACAGGAAACAGCGCGTGCTTCGGCGCGCGTGGAAGGTGCACGAGCGGCGCATGAAAGCCTGACACAACGGCTCTCCGACCTGACACATGCCGAGAAAGCCGCTCGCCAGGCCCGACGCGATGCGGATGCCTCGGTCACTGAGGCTGCCCGCAAACTCAGCCGGGCCGAGGCGGATCGGGACATGGCGGAAGGCAAGCTTGAAAGCCTGACGATGTCGGTGTCCCGGCATGAGGACGAGGCAACCACCGCCCGCGCACAGCTGCTGGAAGCCCAGCGCGCGGTCGCAGAGCTTGAAGACCTCGACACTGCCCGTGCAGAGGTGGAAGACCTGAAACTGACCGTTGAAGCCGCGCGGATGACGATGATGGCCCGCCGGTCCGAACAGGACGAACTGCGCCGTGAAGGCGACGCCCGCAAAGCCCGGTCGCAGCAGGTGACCAAGGAATTGAGTGGCTGGCGGCACCGACTGGAAACCGCTGAAAAGCGCAGTGCCGAGTTAGCCGAACGAAGGACCGCCGCCGAGACCGAGCTTGACTCCGCTGCAAACACCCCTGCGCAACTGGCTGCCCAGCGCGAGAGCCTCGGACACGAAATAACTCAAGCCGAAGCCCGCAAGGCCGCCGCTGACGACGCGCTTTCAGCGTCTGAGGCAGCCTTGCGCAGTGCAGATCAGGCGGAACGCGAGGCCGAGCGTAAGGCCTCCGAAGCCCGCGAAGCGCGCGCACGCTCCGAGGCGCGCGCCGAAGCCGCGCGGGAAGCCGTGAACGCGGCGGCGGAACGGATCGCTGAAGAACAGGAAACAAGCCCGACCGCGCTTCTGCAGAAACTGAATGCCGATCCGGAAAACCTGCCCAAAGCCGAGGCCGTCGAAGCCGATGTGAACCGCCTTAAGCGGCAGCGCGACGCATTGGGCGCTGTGAATCTTCGAGCCGAAGAGGACGCCCGCGAAGTGCAGGAGGAGCACGACACGCTGTTGTCCGAAAAGCAGGATCTGGAAGAGGCGATCAAAACGCTTCGTTCTGGGATCGCCAGCCTGAACCATGAGGGACGTGAGCGGCTCCTGACGGCCTTTGAGCAGGTAAACAGCAACTTCTCGCTTCTCTTCACCCATCTCTTTGGCGGTGGCGAAGCCAATCTTGTGATGGTCGAAAGCGATGATCCGCTGGAAGCGGGTCTTGAGATCATGTGCCAGCCGCCAGGCAAGAAACTGTCCACCCTGTCGCTCCTCTCGGGGGGCGAACAGACCCTGACAGCACTCGCCCTAATCTTTGCCGTATTCCTTGCCAATCCTGCGCCGATCTGTGTGCTTGATGAGGTGGACGCGCCGCTTGACGACGCAAACGTCACGCGGTTCTGCAACCTGTTGGACGAAATGTGCCGCCGCACCGAGACACGCTTCCTCATCATCACACACCATGCGGTGACCATGTCCCGGATGGATCGGTTGTTTGGCGTAACGATGCAGGAGCAGGGCGTCAGTCAGCTCGTGTCGGTGGATCTCAAGAAGGCCGAACGGATGGTCGCGTAAACGTGTCCAGAGCAATTGCCCGGATGCGTTAACGTGCTGGCATGATCCGCGTATTTCTATCCTTTTTGCTGCTGCCCTCTGTCCTTCTGGCCCAGAGTGAAATGGCCCGCGAAAGCGACCGGCTTTTTGACCACGACAGTCTTGATGCACGGTTGCGCGGTCGCGCGATCATCTTTTTCGACGACGGTCAGTCGCGGTTCTTCGAAGACGGCCGGTATACCTACACCTACGCGGACAATGGTGGGACCGGCTACGGCTATTTCAAAGTCATGGAGGACAGCACGGTCTGCATCGCGTTCGTCACAGGTGCAGAGCGGTGCGATCTCTACGTGACGGATTCACGGGGAAGGCTGGTTGTCATCACAAGCACTGGTGACCGTTTCCCAACTCGAGACTGATCCAAGTTCCGCTGAGCGGGCAGGATTGAACCACCTATAACAACCTATTGGCGAAATTCGGGATATACCCACCAAATCTCGGCCAAGTTCTGCCGAATTCAACGGTTTGACAACAAACCTTACCCATCCGTTAACACTTTATTATGAAATCACATTGAACTGTGAACGAACCCCCGCCCACAACAGGAGCCATTGAGCTTAATGCATGTTCTGATCGTTCAGACCAACCCGCCGCTTGCGCAGATGTGGCAACGCCATCTGCAACGGCACGGGCATGTCGTGGACATTTCAACCGATCAGGACGGCGCAATCGACAGGCTGTCGGAGCAGAATTATCCGATCATCATCTTGGACGTAGTGTTGAACGACGGAAGTGCCATCGCAGTCGCGGATTACGCCAGTTACCGTCACCCCGACGCGCGCGTAATCTTTGTCACCAATACCAGCTTTTTTTCGGATGGATCGATCTTCCAACTGTGTTCAAACGCTTGCGCTTTTGTACCCAGCGCGACTCAGCCGGATGACCTTGCCGCGATGGTCGAGCATTACGCCAAGGTGTCCTAAGCTGCCGCAAGGCGCTCGCGCCCATGCGGCGCATCAAGATCAAGCACGGGATTGATCGGAATGATGCGATACGGATTAATGCTCTCGTGGCTGTAGTGATAGTGCCGAACGATGTGATCCATGTTCACCGTGCCAGCAACCCCCGGCCACTGATACAGTTCCCGCGTATACGCCCAAAGGTTCGGGTAATCGACAATCCGACGGCGGTTGCATTTGAAATGCAGGTGATACACGGAGTCGAAGCGGATAAGCGTTGTAAACAGCCGCCAGTCGGCCTCAGTGATGCGATCACCCATCAGGTAGCGTGACCGGCCAAGTCGCTCTTCCAGCCAGTCGAGACTTTCGAAAAGTGGGACGACAGCGGCGCTATATGCCTCCTGCGTCGTGGCGAAACCCGATTTGTAGACGCCGTTGTTTACGGTGTCGTACACTCTCTCGTTCACCTCTTCGATGGCGTCTCTCATAGACACAGGCCAGTATTCATCTGAGTTGCCAGTGATCTCGTTGAACGCAGAATTGAACATGCGAATGATTTCCGAACTTTCGTTCGACACGATCGTTTCACGCGTCTTGTCCCAAAGGATCGGTACCGTGACGCGGCCCGAGATTTTCGGATCAGCCTTCAGATAGATATCGCGCGCGAAGGGCACGCCATAAAGTGTGTCGCCGGTCGCGCCGGGATAATCCCGATCAAAGCTCCAGCCGTCACCCAACATGTCCGGGTGGACAACCGAGACGCTGATATGGTCCTCAAGTCCTTTGATCGCGCGAAAGATCAGAGTGCGGTGCGCCCACGGACAGGCGAGGCTGACATAGAGGTGATATCGACCGGATTCGGCTGGAAACCCACCCTCACCCGAAGGTCCGGCAGAGCCGTCCGGTGTAATCCAGTTACGAAACTTTGCCGTGCTGCGTTTGAAAGCGCCGCCAGTGCTTTTCGTGTCGTACCACTGATCCTTCCAAACACCTTCTACCAACAGTCCCATATCCCGCTCCGTCAACTTCTGTTGAACAGTAGATAGTGCGGTGCGGAAAATCACAAAACTCCCGTACACGCGCAGCAAGGTCTTGTTTTTTGCACAGAGCGAAGCAGGATCAACCGATCCGCGACAACAAGGCCAGCACATCCGACCGGTGAAGGACCCCGGCGACACCCGATCCGCTCAGCACCGGAAAAACACGATGCGGATGCTCGATGAACATCTCGGCAACGCGAATGACCTCGTCTTCGACATCGACCGAGATCACATTGCGGGACATATGATCCTCTACCCGCCCCGTCCATTCGCGGTGGTAGCTGGCGTGCAGGGCGGGCCGGAAACAGTCTTTCTGGGTCAGGATACCGATCATTTCCCCGTCATCGCTCAACACCGGCGCGGCCGCAGCCTTGGCATCAACCAGAACCGCCACGGCCCGCCGAATGGGCGTGTCTGCGGTGAGGGTCGGGATGTCGGTGCGCATGATTCCACCCACGCGGTATTCGGTCATTCTGCCTCCTCCCCTCTCTGTCGTCGCCTGAGCGGACAATCCGCACAGCGTCCTACTGAAAGCTGATCCGCCGCACCACAGCTTGTCCGCGCGGGGCCACGCCCAAGGGCCAGTCCAACGCCGATGCCACCCGCAGCAAGGGTTACGATTGCAATGGCGAAAAGGACCTCGATCATCGGAATTTCCTCACAAAAGTACGTCCGATATCTCGCCGGTGCTGACTTGCTGCAATCCGCTATCGTCCTCGATCAGAAACAGAGCGGATACATCCCACGTTTTCGCAAGGTCCGGGCCAGCCACCTCTCCAGCGGCAAAGAGCGCCGTGGCCCAGCCATCCGCCATCATCGCTGTCGCTGCCATGACTGTCACAGATCGCAAACGACCCGTGACCGGGGACCGCGATGCCGGGTCAATAATGTGGCTGTACAGCCGACCGTTCAGAACGTAGCTCTGCGTCCGCACACCCGAAGTCGCAACCGCCATCCCGCTTGGCAGTCTCAGTACGGCTGATAACTCTTGGAGATTGAGCGGCGACTCGACGGCAACCTGCCAATCCCGACCGTCCGGATGTTGACCAACCGCGATAAACTCTCCTCCCAGATCAAGAAGCATATCCGTGGCGCCTGCCGACCGCGCCAACTGCGCCGTCCGGTCCAAAGCCCACCCCTTGGCGATTCCGCAAAGATCCAGGGTCAACTCCGGACGCTGCTTTACGACCCCTGCGTCTGACACCAAAACCGACCGCCAGTCTGGGGCACCACCCGACCGGATCGGACCAAATCCCCATTGCGCCACCAGAGGCCCTACTGTTGGGTCGAAGGCTCCTTCACTCTGGCGAGCAATATTCAATGCAGCAGCAGTCACGGACGCCAGATCCGGATCGGTCAACCGGTGCTCTGCAAACGCGTTGAACCGGCTGATCGTGCTGTCAGGCCGCCAAGGCGAGAAGCGCGCATCGATATCGGCATAGAGAGCCTTGATCTCGGGAACCAATTCGGCAATCTCAACTTGTTCGCCAGCCAGTAGTCGCCAATGCGTTCCAAAGGCAGCACCGGCATTTTCCCGAGTTGCAGATGCGTAGCAGGTCTTCGGCACACACAGCGCTGCTCCAATCAGACCAAGTGCGGATCGTCGTGAAGGGTGAAGGATATTTGACGCCATCGCTCAGGCTCCGAAATCATCATAGAAGATTGACGCAGGCTCGACACCCAGTCGGCTCAGCGTCGCAAGAACCGCCGAAATCATGACAGGCGGTCCACACAGGTAATATTCACATTCTTCGGGGGCCGGATGTGCCCGCATTTCGGCAAGCAGGGTTTCGTGGATAAACCCTGTCGCACCCGTCCATCGATCTCCCGGCGCAGGGTCCGACAGTGCAGGCGTCCAGCTGAATTTATCGTGCCGTCTGGCAAGCTCGGTGAATTCTTCCGAGTAGAAAAGGTCGGCGGCAGAGCGAGCGCCATAGAAATACCGGATGCGCCGGGTGCTGCCACGGGCGAGTTCCTGATGGATCATGGCGCGCAAAGGTGCCATGCCGACACCACCGCCAACATAGACCATTTCGCGGTTGGTCGGTTGCACATGGAAATCCCCGAACGGTCCAGAGAGGGTGATGTCATCCCCCTTTGCAACCGAGAACAACCAGGACGACACTATCCCCGGCGGAACCGCGTCCTCTCGGCCCGCCGGAGGAACAGCCAGACGGATATTGAACACCGCGCGACCCGTGTCCTCTGGCCGGCTGGCCAGCGAATAGGCACGCGTGACCTCTGCATCCGACCGTGATGCCATCGACCGCCAGCCCGACAGATCCCACGCGTCCCTGAACGCCGGCGGAACCTCGATGTCGGCAAAATTCAATTCGTAGGGGGGCGCCGTGATCTGCATGAAGTCGCCCGCTCTGAAATCAGACGAACGATCTTCCGGCAAGTTGACGACGATCTCGCGGATAAGCGGGGCCAGCATCCGCGTCGAGGCGACCGTGCAGTCAAATCCACCGCCTGAGCCTAGGATGTCGTCTGAAACATGAACGGCGCAGTCTCCGCGCAGGCTGGTTTGGCAAGCGAGGCGCACATGCGCACGTCGTTCACGTGGCGAGAGAACACCACGCTCGGTCGCCTGCGGCTGTCCGGCCCCATCGCCCGTCACGGTCACACGACACAATCCGCATGTGCCTGAGCCGCCGCAGGCTGCCGGTATCATGATCCCGGCACCATGGAGCACACCGAGAAGCTTGTCCCCCCGACGCGCTACGACATGTTTTGTTTCGTTGACTTGTACGTCCAGTCCCGTGCTTGGCACCAATCGCCTTTGCAGAAACAGCAACCCCACGGCCATCCCGACAATCAGGCCAACGATGATCAGACTTCCAATGAGAACCTCTGTCATTGCGCCGCCACCATCTGAGCAAATGAGGCAAAGCCAAGCGACATCAGCCCGGCAAGCACAAATGCAATGCCGAGACCTCGCAAACCGGCAGGCAGATCAGCATAGGCAAGACGCGACCGTATCGCCGCCAGCATTGCGACCGCGACGGCGAAACCGAACCCGCTGCCCAGACCGAACACGACGGACTCGGCGAGGGAGTAACTCCGTTCTACCATGAACAGGCTTCCGGCAAGAATGGCGCACTGCACGGTGAGCAGAGGCAGAAACACACCGAAAGCAGCATGAATCGAAGGCAGGAACCGGTCGAGCAGCAGCTCAAGCACCTGCACCGATGCGGCGATCACGCCAATAAAGGCGATCAGCGACAGGTAAGAGAGATCCAGCTCAGGCATCCCTGCCCAGGCCCATGCGCCCGGTGCCAGCAGCCCCTGATAGATCAGGTGATTAAGTGGCACCGTCACGCCCATCACACCCGTCATGGCCACTCCAAGGCCAAACGCAGCCTCGGGCCGTTTTGACAAGGCAAGGAACGTGCAAAGGCCAAGGAAAAGCGTCAGTGGCATGTTGTCGACGAAGGCCGCCGTCAGAAAGAGATCCCAGAGCCCGGTCATTCCGCCGGCTCCACATACAGGGGCGGAGTGTGTTCGCGCGCTTCCGCCTGCTCGGGCTTAAAACTACGGATGGTCCAGACCAGCAGGCCCAGAAGGAAGAACGCCGAAGGCGCAAGCAGCATGAGGCTCAATGGTGTGAACCAACCGCCGCTTTCTGCGAGCGGCAGGATCTGGGCGCCAAACAGTTCGCCCTTTCCGAACAGTTCACGCAGACTTCCGATCACGATCAACACGAAAGAGTAGCCAAGGCCATTCCCGAAGGCATCCACCATCGCCGGCAGCGGAGCATGGTGCCGCGCATATGCTTCGGTCTGCCCCAGGACGAGGCAGTTCGTCGTGATCAGCCCGACATAAACCGACAAAGCCCGGCTGATTTCGGCGAAATAGGCCTGCAGGATCTGGTCGATCACGATCACCAGTGATGCAACGATGACGATCTGGACTATCAGTCGGATCGTATCGGGGATGTGCCTGCGGATCATACTCACCAACCCGGCGGCCATCGTCAGAACCACGGTCAGTGACACGGACATGGTCAATGCGGTTGCCAGCGTCGTGGTTACCGCAAGTGCCGAACAGATCCCGAGGATCTGCAACGTCACGGGGTTTTGCCGGATCAGTGGATCGGTCAGTGTTGACCAGAAGTTCAGGCGTTCTGCCATCGCTCAGAACTCCCCGCGCGAGATGGCAGCGATCAGAGGGCCGTACCCGTCCGGACCCAACCAGAAGCGGACCATCTGGGTAACGCCACGCCCGGTGCGGGTTGCACCCGTGATCCCATCCACCTCGTGCACCCCCGAGGACGGTCCGCGCGCGACGCGGAAGCGAAGCTCGCCACTGTCGTCGCGCAGCTCTGTTCCGGGAAAGCCGGCCTGCCACGATGCTTCCTCGATCCGACCTCCAAGGCCGGGGGTCTCGGAATGTTGCGTTACGGCAAGACCCGCAAATGTGTTCATGTCCCCGCGCAGCGCGAGAATGGCATCTATCCGCCCGCCATAGCCCTGTCCGCTCAATGGCAGCAGCGCCAAGGATACCTTGTCTGTATCGCGTAGCAGGTAGATTTGCACGAAATCAGGCCGCTGCCCAAGCCCAGCGATGTCCTGCCCCGGTTCAAGCTGCGTCCAGTTGTCGGGATCGCTCAGTGCCGCTTCAAGATTGGCCGGTGTCACGTCCTGTGCTGCACGCCCTTTTTCAAGATCGATCACGACAGTCGACAGTGCGCCGCCGGACTGCTCCAACAGCTGAGCCATGCCGGGAATGCCATTGACCAGCGCAGCAATCCGCGCCTGCTCCTCTGCCGCCCGGTTTGCAGCCTGAATCGGTCGCAGCACCACGGTCGCACCGCTCACCAGTGCAGCGCATACCACCGAGACAAGAAAAGCGACAAAGACGGTTTTGAGCCTGCTTTCATTCGGCAAGGCCAGTATTCGGCGAAAAGGGTTCCAGTCAGGTCCGGCCATGACGCCTCCTGCGTTGGGAAATCCAGATGGCCAGCACCAACTCATCAATGAGCGGCGCGGCCAGAGATGACAAAAGGGACGCCGCGACAACGATCTGGGCAGGTGCCGCGCCGTCCCAATTGGAAGCAAACATCAACACAAGGGCAGCATAGACCGCTCCGTTGAGCCAGCGACCGAATGTCGTCGCGGCGCAAGTCACCGGGTCCGCAACCAGCAGCACCAGTCCAAGCCCCGCCACCAGAAGAACAGGCTCAGGAAGCAGTCCCATGCCAAAGGCGATGACGGCGACTATTGCCGCCCCTCCAAGCAGAGCGGCCGACATTGCCCCTGTCCCGACACCGATCACCGCAGCGGGGATCGCTGCCCATGCGACAGGCGCATCGAAGTCCGGCCATGCGAAGGCTGGAAATCCGAAACCGAGAAAAGAAAGTGCGACAGTTGCCGGGTTCACCACGTTTCGCCCCCAGCCTCCGAAAACAAGCTCTCCCATGACGACGCCGAAGCTGATGCCGAGAACCAATCGGAACACTCCAAGGTCTTCCGGAGCGAACACCGCGATCGCCAGCGCGGTTATCAGCGCGGAGAGCGAAGGCGGCTGGGCCCGGACCAGCATGAAGACGAGATGCCAGACAGCCACCACAAGAGCGCAAAGTCCCAATCGCCCCAACGCATCTGCTCGGCCAGCCGAAAGCCAGAACAGAGCCAGTGGAAGATATGCTGCCAGCAGCATCAGCGCTACGGTCTCCCGGTTCCACAATCCCCGACTCATGCCGCAAACTCCTTTGCGATCCTGTCGAGCATCGCGCGCAACTGCGCCGGAAGCGTTCCTCCCTCGCTCAATACGTAATCGAGAAGGGCAATATCTTCCTCCAATAGAGACAAGAGGCCAAACGAAACGGCCGCCTCATCATCCCCAGCTGCAAGCGCCCGAACAAAGGGGGCGGCGGGCAAGGCAGATGCCAACGCCTGCGTCAAAGCCGCCGTCGGAATGACGGGTCTTGCTTCGCGGGAGGCGGTCAATGCTGAAATGAGCCAGTGCGGGCGCGGCTGAGGGCCGCTTCGCGGCATAACCGTAATCTGTCGGTCTCTCGGCCCCAGCCATCTTGCCGGATGCCCGTCCAGCGGTGACCCGGACATCAACACATGAGGCCCCGGCGCAACGATCCGCTGTGTCAACTGCCTGAGATCAGCGCCCGAATGTGTGCGCACCGTTTGCGCTTCGCGCAGCGCCGCGCCAGCAATATGCACTGTCCGAAGAACTTCCGCCTCACCCGTCGCGATCAAATTGCCTAGATTGGCCACATCTTCGGCGTTGATATCCCAAACCGGGACATCCAGACCGGCGGGAAAATGTTCGTGGATGCAAAGGCCCGCTGCACCTTGCGGATGCCTCTGTCCGCGGAAGACAAGCTTGATCTGGTCGCTCAAGCCGTCTGTGGGGACGACAGACGGTCCTTCCGGCTGACACAGGAATACCGGTCCGCTCGTCATCCGGGTGAGCGCCTCCAAACCGTCCGCAAGTGGCTTCTCGCGCCCGTGTAGTGCCATTGCCGGGCTGAACGCGAAAGGCCGCGTGTCGGTCGCCATTACAAAGACTGCAGCTGGAGTCTCGTCCTGAGCCGGCATTCCGCCAAAGGGCCGCCTGCGCAGCAAAGGCCAAAAGCCCGCCTCTTGCATCAGCCGACGAAGACCGGTCGTTGTCCCGGCGTTAGAGACATCGTGATGCTGACGGCCTGCGCCCTCTTCTCGGAAAAGAACGATCTCGGAGAGCTTCCTCCCCGGCAGAAGCGAGATGCGCGCAACGCGTCCAGCGATCGGCGCGGTCAGGCAGACGTTCGGCGCGTGCCGCAAACAGGCCACAGCCGCCCCCTGCGCAACAAGTTCACCTTCACGCACAAGCGGCGTAACTGCGATCGAAGACCCGGACGGTGCGCGTACCGCGGCTTCTTCGGTCGTGACGTCCATGATCTCGGCTGGACCGGACGGAGAAGGAAAGACCGGCATCAGCCCGGCACCTCGTCCGAAAAATCCCATGCTGCCTCCGCTCGACTGCACCGCACCTGTCTGCGGCGATCCTTGAGTGCTCCGACACGTTTCGCCCCCCACGGTAACAACGGGATTCGCCGCCTGATATGATCGACATCAACGTCCGCGTTCCCTTATCCGGTTTAGGATTCGGCCAGTTCATCCAATTCTCAGTCCAGGAGACGTTTGATGTTTCGACCAGATTTATCCACCACACGACCACTGTTTTTCATTGCTGCTTTCGCCGCAATTTCCTTTGTTGGTCAGACATTTGCACAGTCCGCAAGCGAAACGCCCGATGCCGGAAACGAAGAGGCGACAATTCCCTTCGCACTTCCGAAATCCGGTCCCTTCACCCCGGCAGAGATCAAGATCGACAATGATAAGGCGATTGCAGACTGGTTCCGTTCGGCACACGCGAATGCCGCTGCAGAGGCTTTCAGCCACTGGGACGATGACGGAGAGATTCGCGCGGCCTGCGCAACCTGCCACTCTGGCGAAGGCTTTCGCGATTTCCACGGATTGGACGGAACGGAAGCAGGTGTGGTGAACGGAACGATCAACACCGGCGGTGTTGTCGACTGCGGCACGTGCCATAATGCCGGCTTGGCCGAAATCCGCGAGATCACCTTCCCGAGCGGCGTTGTGCACCCGGTTCAGGGGGTCGAAGCCTCGTGCCTGACCTGCCATCAGGGTCGCGCAGCAGGTAGCACCGTGGAGGCCGCCATCGCCAATCTGGAACTCGACACGCCTAACGGCGAACTGCGTTTCATCAACCCTCATTACGCAACCGCAGCAGCTACATGGCTGGGTGGGTATGGTGCGGCGGGGTATCACTACGATGGCCGTGAGTATTCCGGGCGGTTCTTTCATGCCCGACCTGTCGCAAGCTGCAATTCCTGTCACGAACCGCATACGCTTGAGGTCGAATTCGAACCGTGCCTGACCTGCCACCAGGCGGAAAAGCCCGAAGACATTCGCATCGCCCGCCAAAGCTATGACGGCAGCGGAAACACCTCGGTCGGGATCAGCGCCGACATTTCCGCAAACGCCGCAACACTGCTTGATTTGATCCGCGACTATACCGACGACGTGGTCGGAGCGCCGGTGGTTTATGATGGGACGCGCTACCCCTACTTCTTCGCTGATTCAAATGGAGATGGTGTGATCGACACGGGTGAGGACGGGCGTCCTGTTGCTTATGGGTCCTGGACCCCGCGCAGCTTGCGGACCGCGTTCAACTGGAAACTGGTCACAGCCGACCCCGGAAACTATGCGCACAATCCGCAATATTCGCTGGAACTGCTGTACGATTCCATTGCCGACCTGAGCGAGGCTCTTGGCAAGGATATCGAAGACCTTGATCTGCTGCGCTGAGCGGCAGATCACCCCCCTTAGCAGGAAGAGAGCCAACTGAATGGATCAGGCCTTGGTGTTGATTACACTCGGCGTTCTCTTCCTCGGAGGGCTCGCGGCGGACCATGTCGGACGGGTCACGCGGCTGCCACGGGTGACGCTGCTACTGTTGCTGGGTTTGCTGCTTGGCCAGTCCGGTTTCGGTCTCCTGCCAGATCAGTCTGCGGATTGGTTCGAACCGATCTCGGTCGTGGCCCTGACCATGGTCGCCTTCCTCTTGGGCGCAGATCTGACGCAGGAGAATCTTGCCCGGCATGGGCGTGCAATCTTTTCCATATCGATCATGATCGTTTTGGGCACGACCCTCATCGTTTGGGCAGGGCTGACTGCACTGGGGCTTGATCCCGCACTTGCTCTTCTGCTTGGGGCAATTGCTACCGCAACAGCCCCGGCGGCAATTGCCGATGTGATCCACCAATCCGGCATACGCAACGGGTTTACCGAAACCATCAGCGGGATCGTGGCAATCGACGATGTCTGGGGGCTGATCGTTTTCAGCCTTTGCCTTGCCGTCGCGCACCCGTCAGACGGGTGGTCCGGCCCACTGATGGATGCGGGGCACCATATTGGAGGAGCGCTTCTCCTTGGTGTTCTGATCGGCGCACCGGCGGCTTATCTGTCGGGCAGGCTCAAACCGGGCGAACCACTGCAGACCGAAGCGTTCGGTATCGTCTTTCTGACCGCAGGTCTGGCCGTATGGATGGACGTTTCATTCCTGATTGCCGGGATGACCGCCGGAGCCTTAATTGCCAACCTCGCGCGGCATCACGACTATGCCTTCAACGAAATCGAACGAATCGAACAGCCCTTCATGCTGCTGTTCTTTCTGCTCGCCGGGGCCTCACTTGAACTGCACGCACTCTTATCGCTGGGTTGGATTGCCGCCAGTTATATCGGACTGCGCATTCTGGCGCGTCTGCTGAGTGGGGAAATCGGGGCCCGGCTTGGGCGAGTGCCGAAGATCGAAACACATCTTTACGGTCCGGCGCTCCTCCCTCAGGCAGGCGTCGCAGTCGGCATGGCTCTTGTGGCAGCCGAAACGCTGAAGGGCTGGGGCGAAACGATCATGACACTGACCATTGCAGCAACGGTTGTGTTCGAGATCATCGGCCCACCGTTGACACTTGCCGCCATCCGATATCGAGACCACGCGACACCACCGGGAAAACCGTGAGTGTCGCAAGCCGGACTGTTGGGCCTCAGGAAGCGAACGGAGTATCCAGTACGCCGACCAACTGCATGAGGAATTCGCCGTCATAGGGATTCAGCGCATCCTGATAGTGCTCTTCGATCGCACGGACGGCACTGTTGATACTGGATTGAGAACCGTCATAGAGCGCCATAACCTCGGCGGCGTTCTCGACGTCTGACATGCCTTTGTGAACAGCAAAATACGCGCCGATATCGACCTTGTTTTCAAGATATGCCCGGTCGGCCAGTTGCTGCATCATGAACTCATAGCCCGCCGACATGTTCAGTTCGGCCTTTGCGCCTTCGAGCACTTTAAGAATGAACTGGTCCCTGGAGACTGAACCGCTTTCCAGCGCATCGACCCAGAAGCTCAGACCGGTGTCGTCCGGGGTCCGTCCCAGGACATTATTGTAGACCGTAGTGGCAAAGGCCAAATTGGAAGTGCCTTCCGGGTAAGCTTCGCGGGTTTCTGCCTGATCGGAAAACAGCCGGGCCATGTCTTCCATGGACAAGCCCTTCGCAAAGGCCGTTCCCCAGAACCCAAGCCCAATCGCGTCGGGTGCGCGGTTGAAATAGGCGATATACACTTCGACAACATCTTCAAGCGCATCCCGGCTCAGTCCGGTATGTCCCCCGAAAACCTCGAGATTCATTGGACCGCCGAAAACATCCAAGTCAGTTCCGAAATCGATCAGTTCGACATCGTCAAGCAGGATCGTCCCGAGACCGAACAGCTTATGGTCGGACACAGAGACCGCCGACTTTCCCAGAATCAGTGAATATTCGCTCTGGTTGCCGGCAAAAACCGCCGTGTCAGTGCCGCCAAGGCCAACAATTTCCTTCAAGCCGGAGATCGCGGTCAGGGTGTCCGCCCCAGAGGTTCCCATCAGAACGCTGGCGTCTAGGTCCCCATTTTCCCCTGCATCGTCCGACACCAATTGGTCGTCGGGGCTCGGAACCGGGACTTCAAGCTTGGGGTTGCTGGTCAGGGATTTGCTGTTCCCAAGCAGGTCCAAGTATGAATAGACAACGCTGATTTCCGCATCGATATCCGCCTCGGTCACCGTGTATTGCTGGTTGGTCGCCCATGAAATCGGCTCACCGTCGCGGAGCCATTTGTACGTCACGGTCGACTGGTCGATACCGTTAGGGTCTGTCACCGCATTCGGACGGGCTGTCAGGGTTTCGCCGACCTCCGCATCACCAAGAACGATCAGCGGATTGTAGGGAGCCGAGTCATCAGGAAGAGGAGTGCCCTCAACAGGCACAGCCGGTTCCGGGTCGCTCGTCAGGATTTCCAACGTTCCACCAAAATCGACATACGAGTAACGGATGCTGATTTGGGTGCCGACATCCTCACTGGTCACTTCGTACGTCGCAGAGGTCGCGCCAACGATTTCCTGTCCATCGCGCAGCCACTGGAAGGTCGCGGTGGAATAGTCGATGCCATCGGCATCCCCGATCCCGTTTGGCCGCGCAATAAGCGTTTCCCCGACATAGGCGATCCCAAGAATCGTAACTGGGCCTTTGGGGGTGTTATTGTAGCTGACTTCTTGTTCCATAAGCCTGACTTCCGTCAGATCGTTGAACATCAAGCCCCGGCCGCAAGGCTATCTTCCTGCACCCTGACCAGACAATCGATGACCGGCCAGCGCAAAATGACGGCCGAAATCACTGTGTCTGTGCGTGCACAGGTTGATGTATCCGGGAAAGTGGTCTGGCGCACCCTGCCTCCGGTCATGCGCCTGGACCCTGCCTGCTTTCTGCTCGTCGACCTTTTGTTGAGATTCCGCGCTGAAGTATTTGAAAACCGCACTATCAGGTTGCCGTGTTTCGCAACCCTTGCCCTTTCGTTACCGGCAGCAAACAGCCGATACGGCAGGCAAACCACGACTTTCGCAAAGCTTGCCGCGCGGCCTTTCACCGCAATTCCCGTAAAAATTGTTGTGAACAGGGCAAAATGGGTTTGAACCTGAGCGCTGTTTGACGGTTTCATGATGACTGACCCGCACGGCTTGGATTTGTGATCCCGCCTGCGCATTGATTGGACTGTTTTGAAAGGTTCCGCATGATTTCCCGACGCCAGATGATTGCAACGCTCGCCGCCCTTGCAACCCCCGCACTCGTACGCCCGGCATTGGCTGCGCCAGGAGACTGGGACAGCTGGGATGCTCAGGTGACGCCGGCGAATTTCGACCTTGGCACGACGAACCCATGGGGTCTGCATCCGCGCTTCCTTCCGGTCAGAGTTCAGGCAAATCCGGGGCTCACACCGGGGGATATTCATGTCGATGCGGTAGCTCGATATCTCTACCATATCCAAGACGATGGAACCGCGATGCGCTACGGCGTCGCCATCGGGCGCGACGGTCTGTACGAGCCAGGCGTTTATACGATCCGCCGCAAAGCCAAATGGCCGGGCTGGACACCGACCGCAGCCATGATCAACCGCGAGCCTGACAAGTACGCTCGCTGGGAGGACGGTATGCCTCCCGGCCCTGAAAACGCTCTCGGGTCACGTGCACTCTATCTGTATGTAGGCAATCGAGACACATACCTGCGCATTCACGGCACTCCGGCACCGCGCTCGATCGGAACGCGGGCCAGCTCGGGCTGCGTACGGATGGTGATGCCTCACATCAATGCTTTGTACGATCAGGTGAGCACGGGCGTGACGGCCTTTCTGTATCCGACTGACGGAGGATCGCTTTAACGCGATTCACCCTCAGCCATTTGGGCGGGTGCAGATCGGATTACCGCTGGATGTGCGCAACGGAAGTTCGGTGGTCTCGACCGGGCCGCGATGGGTGTACCAGTAACATCCGTCCTCAGCCTTGATGCGCGCGGTCGTCAGATCCTGATAAGGGGCGGCGATCTCCACCACGGACTCCGGCACGGTGACCAACCCGGCTCCGGATGAACCGCCGGACGGCACGGGTTCGCAGGCGGCAAGCCCGAGGAGAACTAACGGGACCGCGAAAAAAGCCTTGCCTTTGGTCATTTGAAAACACTCCGGAAAATTGGTCTGTGGCGCAAATTTGCATCCCCGGAGCACCCCCGCAAGCCTGTCCCACGCGACACAGACACTCTTGATCAGAGGTGTCGCTCTGGGGAACCACCTTCGAAGGGTGCCTCTCAGCGCTTCGCGGCTCTTTCGGCGATGCGGAGGCACAATCCGGTTGCCTGAACCATGTCCTGGACAGAAATCCACTCTAGGGGTCCATGCACGTTCTGCATCCCGGTGAACAGGTTTGGACAGGGCACTCCCAGTTCCGTAAGACGGGATCCATCTGTGCCGCCACGTATCGGAACAGATTTTTCCGCCACGCCCAAATCGGACAGCGCGGCACGGGCGAGTTCAACCGGCGTCATGTCGTTTTCCAGCCAGTAGCGCATGTTTCGGTATTGCGGCGTAATATCACAACTGATTTCGGCCCGTGGTTCCGTAGCCGAGATGGTTTCGCAAACCTGGCGCACCAAAGCGCCCTTGGCTTCCAGTCCGTCCAACTCGAAATCCCTAAGGATGAAACGCAAGACGACTTCGGCTGCGCTGCCTTCGATATCCACCGCATGAATGAAGCCGTCGCGCCCATCTGTGGTCTCCGGCGTCATGATCACTTGCGGAAGCGTGTCGATGATCTTGGCGCCAAGATGCAGGGCGTTTACCAACTTGTCTTTCGCCGTACCCGGATGAATGGAAACCCCTTTGACGGTAACCACCGCAAAGTCTGCGGAGAAGGTCTCATAGGTGATTTCGCCAAGCTCACCGCCATCGAAGGTATACGCGAAATCGACGTTCAGATCTGCGGGCAACTTGGGGTCTACGCCACGACCGATTTCTTCGTCCGGCGTAAACGCCACCCGGATCGTTGGGCGCTCGATTTCCGGGTTCTCAAGCAGATGACGCGCCGCCGTCATGATGATGGCAACTCCGGCCTTGTCATCGGCCCCGAGTAGAGTGAGGCCCGAGGCCGTCACGATATCATCACCGATCTTCTCGGAAAGGTAAGGAAATGCTTCCGGCGTCAGGACAAGTTCAGGATCGTCCGGAAAGGTGATCGCCCCGCCATTGTAACCTTCCACGACACGCGGTTTGACTCCCGTCGCATTGAACTGCGGCGCTGTATCCACATGTGCGAGAAAGCCGATGGTCGGTCCCTCCGAATTACCCGGAATCGTAGCAATCACCGTCCCGTAGCTCGTCTTGGTCACGTCCGACGCGCCCATGCCGGACAGCTCTTCAACCACGAGGTCGAGCATATCGTGCTGACAGGAGGTCGATGGCGTGGACGTGCTGTCCATGTCCGCCTGACTGTCGATGGCACAATACCGAACAAGACGTTCTTTGAGCTCTGCTTTGAACTGGGTCATGAGGCCTCCTCGGGGTTGATCGCAAGGGGCACCACAGCACCGGAACTGTCAAGCCGCGTCCTGTCGTGAACAACTCGCAAATCAGACGCCAGGTTCAACGGAAATGCAGGAAAGCTGTGCAACTCCTTCAGATGCGACGGCGCCCCAGAGCCCAGTCAACTGCGTCATCCAAGCGGTCGTCCCCCCAGAATACCTCGCCACCCACAACGAAGCTGGGCGCGCCGAAGACGCCAAGATGCATTGCCTCCTGCGTGGCTTCGGCCAAGGCGTTTTCAATCCGTTCGGACTGGGCCGTTTGCAAAATCTGTTCGGGATCGTGACCGATGTCGCGCAGACTGGCAGACAGATTTGGCTCCTCACCGGCGGGTTCTCCCTTTTCGAACCAGCGTCGATAGGTCTCCCGCACATAGTCTTTGGCCCACCCTTTCTCAGCCCCAACCTGTGCAACCAGATTTGCAAGGACAAGACCGGGCAAGGGGTACGGTGCAGGAATTTGCGGCTTCAAACCATAGCGATCGGCTCTGCGTTCGATATCCCGCCACATATATGACGTCTTGATCGGCTTGTCTTTGAACGGGATGTTGTTCTGCTCGATCATTACATGCCGAACGTTGAAGGGACGCCAATTGAAGCTAACACCGTAGGTGTCCTCGACCTCACCGATCCGCATGACACTCAGATAGCTGTAAGTGCTGCCGATCGAAAACCAGAAATCAATTTGGGACATGAGACTTTCCCTTCGCCAAGAGACCCCGCCTGCGTCAGCCTACGCCGAGTCTGTTTGCATCTCCAAATCGTTGCTGGATGACGCTTCGCGGTAAAGGACGTGAAAACGGCTCTGGTAGGTTCAATGGTAAGGCGCCCAAACATGTGCAGGACACGATTTCGCCGCCCCAGAAAGGCATCTCGCGCCTGGAATACGCCATTCACACCCGTCAAGACCGGAGCTGTTGCACCACCCAGATCACGATCATTGCGCCCAAGATGGCTCCGACAAAACCGGCGACCGCGCCAGTTGCAGCCAGCAGGAGCCGGATCACCAATCCGCCGATCAAAGCCCCTGCAACACCAACCATCACCGTGGCGAGTGTACTCATCTCGACCCGCATCACTCGCGTTGCAAGAAAGCCGGCAGCGGCACCGATGATCAGGAGGAACAGAATATGCATCGCTATCTCCGTCGCCTGTCGCGGACCGAGGCTCGCCAGTGGGTAGGAACGATGATCAGCGCGCCCAAAGAAGACACGATGGCATTCATCCCCGGTGACCCAAAGCCGACACCAAACATGATCCGGACGGAATAGGCCAGAAATGCTCCACCCACACAGATGATTATGCTGGGAAGAATTCCATTGTTGGTGAAGCCCGTTTTTTCCGAGATGTAGCCGACGATCCCCGCGATCACGACGGTGCCCATCAAAATCATGAACATGCCTACTCTCCCAACCGGGTCCCCTTGGACACCATCATACCGCGCAGAAAAGTGTCGGCATCCTGCGCCGCTTTTCCGGCTCTCTGTGCGCGGGTGATGGTAACCGCTCCGTCCGCACAGGCAATGGTGAAGGCATCGTCGATTGCCGTCCCGGCAGGTCCCTGCCCGTTGGCAAGGACGCTGCCCAGAAGTTTCACCCGCTCGCCCCCTATCAACGTCCAGGCACCGGGGAACGGCGACAAGCCACGGATCTGTCGGTCCACCTCAACTGCAGGGCGGTTCCAATCGACGCGGGCCTCGGACTTGTCGATTTTCTCGGCATAGGTCACGCCTTCTTCGGGCTGTGCGACCGGCATCAACACGTCCAACTCGCCCAAAGCGCGCACGATCAGAGAGGCACCCAAGTGACTCAGGCGGTCATGCAAAGCACCTGTTGTTTCCGCCGCCCCGATTGCGGTCGCCTGCCGCAGCAGAACAGGACCCGTGTCCAGCCCAGCCTCCATCTGCATGATGCAAACACCGGTTTCCGCGTCCCCTGCCATGGTTGCCCGGTGGATGGGTGCAGCGCCGCGCCAGCGCGGCAGAAGCGAAGCGTGGATATTCAAACAGCCCCGTTTCGGCGCATCAAGAACCGCCTGCGGAAGGATAAGCCCATATGCCACGACGACCGCAACGTCCGCTCCCAAAGCCGCGAAATCCTGCTGTGCCTCTTCGGTGCGAAGGGACGTCGGATGTCGCACCGGTAACCCAAGCGCTTCGGCCCGCGCGTGAACGGGCGTCGGCCGGGCCTTCTTGCCCCGTCCCGCCGGACGCGGTGGCTGGCAATAGACCGCTGCGATCTCGTGCCCCGAAACGACCAATGCATCGAGCACAGGAACCGAGAACTCCGGCGTCCCCATGAAAATGATCCGCATGTCCTAGCCTTTCAGCTTTTTCGCGCGACGCAGAAGGATGTCCCGTTTGGTCTTGCTGAGATGATCGAAATACATTTTTCCGTTCAGATGATCGATCTGGTGCTGAACCGATGTGGCCCAGAGCCCCACGAAATCCTGTTCACGAATGGCACCATCTGCCCCGATGAACCGCACGGTCACGGCACGGGGGCGTTCGATTTCGGCATGAACTCCGGGCAGGTTGGGACTTGCCTCGTCATGGGATCTCAGCTTGACAGAGGCGTGCAGGATTTCCGGATTTGCCATGCGAACCGCGCGACCCCGATCTTCAGACGCATCCACGACTGCCAGTCTTTTCAGAACACCTATCTGGTTGGCAGCCAGGCCAACACCGGGCATGGCCTCCATCGTGTCGATCATGTCATCCCAGATCGAACGGATTTCGTCAGTGATTTCGTCCACCGGCTCAGCCGCGGTGCGGAGGCATTTGTTCGGCCAGGGCAGGCAGCGCCGGACTGTCATGCCCGCGCCAGTTCGCGTTTCAGCTTAACCATCTTTCGGGTGATCATCTGACGCTTCAGAGGCTTGAGGTAGTCGATGAAGAGCTTGCCGTTCAGATGGTCGATCTCATGCTGCACGCAGGTCGCCCACAGGCCATCGAAGTCTTCCTCCTGCGGGTTTCCATTCTCGTCGATCCAGGCCACCTTGACGGCTTTCGGGCGTGTGACGTCGGCGAACTGGTCCGGGATCGAAAGGCAGCCTTCCTCGTAAACATTCATCTCGTCCGAAGACGCGAGGATTTCGGGGTTGAACATCACAAGCGGGCGCGGAGTGGAATCTTCGTCTTTTTGACAATCCAACACGATCAGACGCGACATGACCCCAACCTGCGGTGCGGCGAGACCAATGCCCGGTGCGTCGTACATCGTCTCCAGCATGTCCTTGGACAGGGTGCGTAACTCGTCCGAAAGAACGGGCACGGGGGCACAGACCTTTTTCAGACGCGGGTCCGGGTGGATAAGGATCGGCAGTTTCATGCCAGTGATCTAGGCAATCCCTGCTTCAAGAGCAATAGAGGGGGGCTTGCACTCGAAAATCACTCGGGTAGCGTCCGGCAAAAAACCGGAAGATGGAATTCAGGATGCGTGACCTTTTTAACCAGCCTACTGATCGGCGCGGTACAAACAGTTCCAAATGGGACTTGCTCGAGAGTAGGTTTGACGTGCCCCTCGAGGATGGGTTGGCCATGTGGACTGCCGACAGCGATTATCCCACGGCGCCCTGCGTTCTTGAAGCGGTCAAGAAAGCGTTGGACCACGGTGTTTTTGGGTACATCGCGAGTCTCGACGCTTATAACACCGCAATCCAGTGGTGGATGCAGAACCGCCACGACTGGACGATACAAAAGGACTGGATTCTGAGCGGGCAGGGTCTCGGCAATGCGATCGCGTTCTGTCTCGACGTGTGGTCGAACCCGGGTGACCGTGTGGTGACCTTCAATCCCGTCTATCACGAGTTCGAATTCAAAATCCGCAAAGCAGGGCGCATCCCGGTTCAGATCCCGCTCGTGCGTACCGGCGACAGCTATTCGCTTGATCTCGATACCGCTCAGGACATGCTGGATGGGACAGAGAAGATGATCATCTTCTGCTCACCCCAGAACCCGTCCGGTCGCATCTGGACCCCTGAGGAATTGCGAGCTGTCGCGGATTTTGCCGAGCGAAACAACCTGATCCTCGTCTCGGACGAAGTGCATCATGACTTCGTCTATCCGGGTCACAGGTTCGTACCGATGGACGTCGCCGCGCCAGAGGCGCGCGAGAGGACCGTGACGCTGACCGCAGCCTCAAAGACCTTTAACATCGCCGGGATGAAGACCGGCAATTTCATCATTCCGGACGCTGACCTGAGGGCGCAATTGCAGCAGCGTCTGCGCGCTCTCGACTATACGCCGAACCGTCTTGGCATAGAAATGGTCACAGCCGCCTACTCTCCTGCCGGCGCGGACTGGGTCGATGCGCAAATTGCTCATCTGGACCAGAACCGAAAGACCTTCGACACCGCCGTCAATGCAATCCCTGGCGTGCGGTCGCTTCCACTTGCGTCAACCTATCTGGCCTGGGTGGATTTCTCGGGTACTGGAATGGAGCATGAGGAAATCAGCCAGCGCGTGCGCAAATCGGCACGCATTGCTCCCAGCCCGGGACCTGATTTCGGACCGGGTGGCGAAACCTTCCTGCGGTTCAACCTCGCAACGCAGCATGATCGTGTGGTCGAAGCAGGGAAACGCTTGCAGGCGGCGTTCGGTGACCTGCAATAGGCTGATCAGCGGCGCGGTGGCCGGGACTTGTAGACCGGCAACCGCCACCCGAACGCAATCGATCCCGCACGCAAAGCAAAGGTAATCGCGGCAGACAGAGTGACGGTCATCGCCGGCCCAACACCGAGCATCGGTGCCAGGGCGATAACCGACGCGCCCGCAACAGCGCAGGTTACATAGAGTTCTCCCTGCTTCAGAACGAGCGGAACCTCATTTGCCACCACATCCCGCATCAACCCGCCAAGGCATCCCGTTACTGCGCCCATGACAATGACAATGGCCGCGCTTTGGCCAAGTGTTTCAGCTATCCGTGCCCCCGCTGCCACAGCAAATGCCAGCGCCGCCGCATCCAGCCAAAGGATCGCGGTGTAGCGACTCTCGATCAGATGTGCGGTGAAAAAGACAAGCAAGGCGGCAATTACCGCGACACCCAGATAGGTGGGATCGGCCATCCAGAACACCGGATTGCGATCCAGCAACACATCGCGAACCGTTCCCCCGCCAACAGCCGTAAGGATCGCAAGGAACGAGAAGCCAATGATGTCGAGCTGTGCCCGGCTGGCGACAAGCGCCCCGGTAAGCGCAAAAACCAGCACCGCCGCGTGATCGAGCAACGCGATCAGTGTCACGCCGCACCCTTTTTGAAGGGTTTCATGCCTTCGCGCGCCAACTCATCCGCACGTTCATTTTCGGGATGCCCTGCGTGACCCTTGACCCATTCCCATGTCACATCATGGCGCGCCTGCGCGTCGTCCAGACGCTGCCACAATTCGACATTCTTGACCGGTTTCTTGTTCGACGTTTTCCAGCCGTTGCGCTTCCAACCGTGAATCCAGCCAGTGACACCGTTTTTGACATAGGCACTGTCGGTGACGATGGTCAGCTTTGACGATCGCTCAAGCGTTTCTAAGGCCGTGATCGCGGCAAGAAGCTCCATTCGGTTGTTGGTTGTCGTCGCCTCTCCGCCGGAAAGCGTACGTTCCTTGACAACCTCATTCCCGATCTTGGCCTGCAGAAGAACACCCCACCCGCCCGGTCCGGGATTTCCGGAACAGGCTCCGTCGGTATAGGCGTAAAGGTCAGGCATGGGCAGTTACAGAAATCCAGTTTTCGTCTGTGCCGCTTAGCCCCTTGTCGCGGCCGCGTCGATAGGGGCCAACGGAAAACCCCGCGTCCTGGAGACGCGCTGTCAGTTCATCCTCGGTGTAGTAGGTATAATGTCGTCCAAGGCTGTCGCGAGCCTCACCCGTGCCTTCCTTGACGGCGATATGGAACAGGCCACCGGGCTTCAATGCCTCGTGGATCGCTCTGAGATGCCGGGGCATGTCGGCCCGAGGGGCATGCAGAAGGCTGAAATTGGCCCAGACCCCGTCATAGATATGGGTGCCTCTGATCTCGTCGAAACTCGCCTGCCGAGCCGTGACACCCTCTATCGCCGATGCGAGACCGATCATTTCCGCCGAAGCATCAAGCGCATCTACGACACATCCGGCGCGCACCATGTGACGCGCAGATGTTCCCGGGCCACATCCGAGGTCGAGCACCCGTGCACCATCCGGCAGCGCCGCGATGAATGTGGCCAGCGTGTCACTGGGAGTGTCCGATGGCTCAAGCTTTGCATAGTCTTGCACACGGGCATCATAGACATCGATGGTCTGCCGGTCGGTCACAGCACCACTCCTACCGAAAGGCAAACGACAACCAGCGTCGTCAGGAGAAGACGGAGGTGCATCCACCATGAAGGCGCAAGGTTCCATTTCCAGAAACTGAAATCCAGAACCAAAAGTCCCAAAAACCCGAAGATGAGATTCATCCCTGCCGAAACCGGACCGCCGCCTGTCATGAAGAACGCCCAGAGCGCCGGGATCACTGACAGAATATACCCCGTCGCGGCCTGTGCTCCCCTTGCCTTGGTGGCAAACCCCCAAAGCACCCCGGACATGAAGCTCAGGATCACCATCCCGTAGCTCAGTTGCACGTAAGGTCCGACAAAGCGTGGTCCCAAAACGTCCACCCCCCATTGCGACGCCGCGTCGGAAAGCAGGGTCAGCGCCCCCCAGGCAAAGGGGATCACGCCAGCAAGGCCAAGGATCAGGGCAGAGCGGGGAATTTGGGTCATGGCAGGTCCGTCATCAGTGTCTGGGCCGCGACATAGCTCAGGCGCGTTCCAGCGCCAACCGTCCGGCAAGAGTGACGAAGAGGGCCGCAAAGGACCGATTGAGCCACCGCATCACCCGCTCGCTGCCCAAAAGCCATTTGCGCGCAGCGGCGGCAAACACACCGTAAAGGACAAAGACCACGAAGGTCATCAGCATGAAGACACCGCCCATCAGCGCCATCTCTGCCGTGGCCGTCGCGGGATTGCCCGACAGGAAAGGCGGCAGCAGCGCAAGGAAAAAGATCGACAGCTTGGGGTTCAGGATGTTGATCAAGGCACCGCGCCGCGCAATGCGGACCCCGCTTTCGGCGCTGCGATCCGCCGACACCGCCAGTGCGCCACCCGACCGCAGGGAATGATATGCGAGCCAAAGCAGATAGGCGACGCCTGCAAACTTCACCACGTTGAACAGCACCGCCGAAGTGTGCAGCACTGCCGCCAGCCCCAGAGTCGCGGCAATCAGGTGCGGCACGATCCCGATGGTGCACCCCAGCGACGCCCAGATCGATGGCCAGCGCCCCTGCCCCAGCCCGATGGCCAGCGTATAGATGACGCCGGTTCCGGGTGCGATCACGACGACAAGGGCGGTCAGAAGGAATTGCAGGGACAGCATGGCAGGTCCTCGATGGGTGTGCTGTGTTGACGCTATACATTTGACCGACAATGATCTAGACGCGCGCTTTGGCCCGCTGTTGGGCCGACCTTATGGAAAAAGACGACGCTCGTGAAAAAAGCCCTGCAAGACGCCCTTGATGCCCGTGGATACGACACGCTGACCCCGGTTCAGGAGGCGGTTCTAAACCCCGGTTACGTCGGTGCCGACCTTCTGGTCTCGGCCCAGACAGGATCGGGCAAGACATTGGGCTTCGGCCTCGCCATTGCGCCGACGATCCTTGACGACGAGGTGTTCGACGCCGCCGGCGCGCCGCTGGCGCTGGTGATTGCGCCGACGCGCGAACTGGCGATGCAGGTGAAGCGCGAACTCGCGTGGCTCTATGCACAGGCCGGTGTCGTCATGGCCTCGACCGTGGGTGGCATGGACATGCGCGACGAACGCCGCGCGCTGGAGCGCGGCGCGCATATCGTCGTGGCCACGCCGGGCCGTCTGCGCGACCACATCATGCGCGGCTCCATCGACCTGTCGCAGTGCCGCGCCGTGGTGCTGGACGAAGCCGACGAGATGCTCGACCTCGGGTTCCGCGAAGACCTCGAGTTCATCCTGGGCGAGTCGCCGGAAGACCGTCAGACACTGATGTTCTCGGCCACCGTTCCGCCGCAGATCGCCAAGCTTGCGCAAAGCTACCAGCGTGATGCGATCCGCGTGGTCACGAAATCCGAAACCAGCCAGCACGCCGACATCGCCTATCGCGCGATGATGGTGAACGAACGCGACACCGACAACGCGGTGATCAACACGCTGCGCTATTACGAGGCCCCCAACGCCATCGTCTTTGCCAACACCCGCGCGATGGTAAACCGCCTGACCACCCGCCTGTCGAACCGCGGCTTCCAGGTGGTTGCGCTGTCGGGTGAACTGACCCAGACCGAACGCACACACGCGCTGCAGGCGATGCGCGACGGGCGTGCGCAGGTCTGCGTGGCGACCGACGTGGCGGCACGTGGCATCGACCTGCCGAACCTCGATCTGGTAGTCCATGCCGAATTGCCGTCGAACCACGAAACCCTGCTGCACCGCTCCGGCCGGACGGGACGCGCCGGGCGCAAGGGTGTGTCTGCCCTGATCGTGACCCCGAAGGTGCGCAAGAAGGCAGAGCGCATTCTGGGTATGGCCAAGCTGAAATCGGAATGGGGCTCTGCGCCCTCTGCCGACGAAGTGTTGGCGCGCGACGAAGACCGCATGTTCGCCGATCCCGCATGGGACACGCCGGTGGCGGAATCCGAGGAAGCGGTCGTGTCGCGCCTTGTCGCCGAAAAGACACCCGAGCAGATCGCGGCGGCCTACCTGCGCATGTTCCGCGAACAGCATACGGCGCCCGAGGACCTGTCCGATCCGAACGAAAAGCGCGCCCCGCGCGAAGAGTTCGGCCCGAGCGTTTGGTTCTCGGTGTCCGGCGGCCGCGCGGCCGAGGCCGAACCGCGGCGCATCCTGCCGATGATCTGCGGCGCAGGGGATCTGAGCAAGGACGATGTCGGCGCGATTCGCATCCAGCAGGATCATTCGCTGGTGCAGATCAAGGAAGCCTCGGTGGCCCGGTTCCTCAATGCCATTGGCCCGTCGATGGAGCTGGAAAAGGGTGTGACCCTGACCCGTCTGGATCACGCACCCAGCTTCGAGCGCGGCGCCCGTCCAACGGGCCCACGCGGGCCGAAGCCAGAGCGAAAACCCCGTGATGACGCGCCGAGACCCGAGCGCAAGCCGTACCGCGAGGCCAAGCAGCATGACGCGGGCACGGCCGAGCCGAAGGCCGAAGCCGTGGCTCCTGCGAAACCGTCCTCCGCTCCGATTGACTGGAACGATGAGCCGACGCCTCGTGTGCGCAAGCCGAAGCCGGCTGACCGCAAAGGTGGCAAATCGGTCGGCAAAGCGTCTCAGGACCGTAAACCCTACAAGGGCAAATCTGACAAACCGTCCAAAGACCGCAAGCCTTATGGCGACAAGTCCGGCGGCGACCGACCGCCGCGTCGGTCTGAAAGTGGGTTCGAAGCGAAACCCTATAAACCCAAAGGCCCACCTCCGCCCGAAGGCAAACCCAACAGCAAGAAGAACAAGGCCCGTGCGGCTGCACGCGCAGGGGCAAGTGACCCGTCACATAGCATGCGGAAACCACGCTCAGGCGCTGGGAAGCCGGGTGGCAAGTTCGGTGGGAAACCGGGCGGCAAGCCAACTGGCAAGAATGGCGGCAAACCCGGTCGCAAAAAATAGGTGGCGTGTAAAAACACCCTACCTCACCCCACACCCCGCAGGGTGCGTGCTCGCACGCACCTTTATGCGGGCACCCGCAGCACTCGGGGCACTTTGAACTCCACGTTCTCGACAGCGGTTTCGACCATTTCCACGGTCACCTCGTAGCGATCCCGGAACGCGTCGATCACCTCGGTGATCAACTCTTCCGGCGCGCTCGCGCCAGCGGTGATTCCGACGCTGGCAATGCCTTCAAGGGACCGCCAGTCAATGTCCGGCGCGCGTTGGACAAGCTGGGAATACGCGCAGCCCGCCTTGCTGCCCACCTCCACCAATCGCTTGGAATTGGACGAATTCGGTGCGCCGACCACCAGCATGGCGTCGCATTTCGGGGCCATCGCCTTGACCGCTTCCTGCCGGTTGGTCGTGGCATAGCAGATGTCTTCCTTGTGCGGGCCGACGATCTTGGGGAACCGCACCTTGAGCGCTTCAACGATGTCGATGGTGTCATCCACGCTCAGTGTTGTCTGGGTGACAAAGGCCAACCGTTCCGGGTCGCGCACCTGGACGGCTGCCACATCCTCGACCGTTTCCACCAACAGCACTTCGCCGTCGGGCAGTTGGCCCATCGTGCCGATGGTTTCCGGGTGGCCCTCGTGGCCGATCATGATCATCTGGAGACCGTTCTCGTGATGGCGCGCGGCCTCGATATGCACCTTGCTGACCAGCGGGCAGGTCGCGTCGACATAGATCATCTCGCGTTTGGCGGCCGCGGCGGGCACCGCCTTGGGGACACCATGCGCCGAAAAGATCACCGGGCGGTCGTCGGGGCACTCGTCCAGTTCCTCCACGAACACCGCGCCCTTGTCGCGCAGACCGTCCACAACGTATTTGTTGTGAACGATCTCGTGCCGCACATAGACCGGCGCGCCCCATTTCTCGAGAGCCATCTCGACGATCTTGATCGCGCGGTCGACACCGGCGCAGAACCCGCGCGGCGCGGCCAGGTAGAGAGTCAGGGGCGGTTTGGTCATGTCAGTCTCCACATCCTTGCACCAGACCTAAAGCGTGATGGTCTCTGGTTCCAGTGGAATGCGGCTTTCACTTAGCCGTGATTTGACCTTCCTGCGCAGGAAGGCCGCGATTAGCCTGTAACAGACGGAGGTACGGTGATGAAAAGAACTGCGCTCGCAAGCCTGACCGGAGCTGCCCTGCTCGCGGCTGGCGTGGCCGTGCTTCCGGGGTGGACCGAAGATAAGACACGCCCGAGCCTGCCCTATACCGATACCACCCGCATTGCCGAGGGTGCGGTTGTCTATGAAACCTACTGCGCAAGCTGTCATGGCATAAATCTTGAGGGCGAACCGAATTGGATGGATCGCAAAGACGACGGCTACCTGCCAGCGCCGCCCCATGACGAAACCGGCCACACCTGGCACCACGACAATGAACTGCTGATGCGAATCGTTCGGGACGGCACGGAAGCGATTGTCGGAGGCACCTATAAATCGAACATGATCGGGTTTGGGGATGTCCTGACGGACGAACAGATCGCAAGCGTTCTGGGCTACATCAAGAGCACCTGGCCCACCGAAATTCAGGAAATCCACAACGAGATCAACTCACGCACCCTGCCGTGACCCGAACGCCGCGCAGGGTCGATCTCTTTTGACGCTTGCAACACCCTGAACTTGGGCGCATTGCGGTCCCATGCGGCTGCTCCCTTACCTTCGTGCGAATGCCTCGTTTCTGACAGCCGGTGCGATGCTTACCTTTCTGTCCTCTTTCGGACAGACCTATTTCATTTCGCTGTTTGCCGGAGAGGTTCGCACTTCTTTTGAACTAAGCCACGGCGCTTGGGGTGGCATCTACATGGTGGGGACCATGGCCTCTGCTGCGTTGATGATCTGGGCCGGTGGGTTGACCGACCTCTTCAGAGTACGCGTGCTGGCGCCGATTGTGCTCGGCGGGCTGGCTGCTGCCTGTCTGGCGATGGCGTTCAATCCATGGGTGTGGGCACTGCCGTTCATCGTCTTTGCACTGAGGTTCTTTGGCCAGGGTATGTGTTCGCATATTGCGGTCATTGCGATGGCACGGTGGTTTGTCGCAACGCGGGGTCGGGCACTGTCGATTGCGTCGCTTGGTTTTGCAATGGGAGAAGCGCTTGTCCCGATGGCGGTCGTTGCCGCCATGTCGATGATGGCGTGGCAAAACCTTTGGGTTATGGGCGCGATAGTCTGCATCGCCGCCATCCCGATCCTGTCACGTCTGCTGGCACAGGAACGCACACCCGCCTCGCACGCCGACTCTGATATTTCGGTGGGTATGTCCGGTCGACACTGGAGGCGGATGGAGGCGCTGCGGCATCCACTCTTCTGGTGCATGGTCCCTGCCGTTCTCGGACCTGCCGCTTTCAACACGGCATTCTTTTTCCACCAGGTGCATGTGTCCGAAATCAAGGGATTGGAACATCTGGTCTTCGTCAGCTTTTTTCCGCTTTACACGGCTGTCGGGATCACCTCGATGGTATTGTCAGGATGGGCATTGGACCGGCTTGGCACTGCGCGGCTGACACCGTTCTACCAATTGCCAATGGTCGCCGCGTTTCTGACTTTTGCGTTTACGCAAAGCGCAGGCGGGCTTGCTCTCGGCTTTGTCTTTCTCGGGATGACATCGGGCGCGAATTCGACCTTACCGAATGCGTTCTGGGCGGAATTCTACGGCACGGCACATATCGGATCGATCAAGTCCATGGCCACGGCGGTGATGGTCCTCGGGTCAGCCATCGGGCCCGGTCTGACCGGATTGCTGATCGACCTCGGAGTTGGGATTGAAACACAGTTCATCGGGGTTGCCATGTTCTTTGTCGCAACAACTCTTCTCATGGCTTTTGGAATCACCCGCGCCGCACGTGACATCCCCTCGGCGGTTACCGCTTCAGACCTCAGAACGCGGCAGCCGTGATCATTGCGACAACGATGTAGCGAATAGTCTTTGCGATACTGACCAGCAGGAAGAACAGCCAGACATTCGTTCGCATCACCCCGGCGACGATCGTCAGCGCATCACCAAGTGGTGCCCAGCTGAAAAGTAGGCTCCAAACGCCCCATTTCAGATACCAGGCCCGTGCCCGATCAAGTTGAGCTTCCGTCACAGGAAACCAGCGCCGCCCCCGGAATCGTTCGATCAAGCGCCCCAACAGGTAATTCAGGCCCGATCCGAGAATATTGCCGACACTGGCAAAAAGAACGATCCATTCAATCGCGATATCGCCGCGCAATTGCAGCGCGACGAACACGATTTCTGATTGGAATGGCAGGATCGTCGCCGCACCGAAGGCCACGAGAAACAATCCGCTCAGAGCGAGAAAGTCACTCCACATAGGCCATCGGATGCGGGATCAAGCTCAGTCCTGTTCAGCCGCAATCGGCTGACGGTCCGGCATCGGGTCGCGCGGCGGACGCCCGATCACGTCGCGCAGTTCATCGAGTTCGATGAAGTTGTCCGCCTGACGGCGAAGTTCATCTGCGATCATCGGCGGCTGGCTGCGAATGGTCGATACAACCGACACCCGGACGCCCTTGCGCTGAAGGCTTTCCACGAGCGGACGGAAATCGCCATCGCCCGAAAACAGAACGATGTGGTCGACATGATCGGCCAGTTCCATGGCATCGACTGTCAGT
The DNA here is from genome assembly GCF_002115805.1 of Marivita geojedonensis. Taxonomy (GTDB): domain Bacteria; phylum Pseudomonadota; class Alphaproteobacteria; order Rhodobacterales; family Rhodobacteraceae; genus Marivita; species Marivita geojedonensis. The sequence continues at coordinate 191,932 of NZ_JFKC01000001.1, forward strand.
TCGATGTCCATGTTGCCCTTGACCTTACGACGGCCCTGGCTGTCGGTATATTCTTTCGCCGGTTTCGTCCTCATGTTGAAACCGTTGTAGTGCAGCCAATCGACCAGAGGCCGGATCGGCGAGTATTCGTCGTTTTCCAGAAGCGCAGTGTAGTAGAAGGCACGCAGAAGCTTGCCCCGGCGTACAAATTCCTGACGCAGCAGTTTGTAGTCGATATCAAAGCCAAGGGACTTTGCTGCCGCGTAAAGATTTGAGCCGTCAATGAACAGCGCTAAACGCTCGTCTTTGTAGAACATGAATTGAGCCTCTCAAAAATAATATGACAGCCTGTCCGACTTTCGGGAGTGGTTGGTCCGAAGCCACATGGCCAAGCCGCGACGCGTGATTTAATGATTCGACCGTGCATCGCAAGGTACGATTTCCGGTCAGGACCTCAAATATGACAACTTTATGAATGATTTTTATATCGCGTTGGGCGCAAATTTACCATCAGGCGAGCGTTCGCCAACAGATACACTACTGGCGGCACTGGATGAACTGGGGCGCACAGGTGTCGTGGACCTTATCGTCAGCCCTTTTTACAGTACCCCCTGTTTTCCACCGGGCGCAGGACCGGACTACGTGAACGCGGCGGCCCGGTTCAAATCCCGACTGACACCCGATGCCATGCTTGCCCGTCTGCACGAGATTGAGGCGCAGTTCGGACGAGAACGTCACGTACGTTGGGGGATGCGCACGCTGGATCTTGATTTGATCGCCTGTGACGGGATGGTCTTGCCGAACCTGGAAACCTACGCCAGATGGCGGGATTTGCCGCAGAAAACGCAAAAATCCCAAGCCCCGGAGACGCTCATCCTGCCGCATCCGCGCATGCAGGACCGCGCATTTGTGCTTGTGCCTATGCGGGACATTGCGCCAGACTGGCGTCACCCGGTCCTTGATCTGACCGTGGACGAGATGTGCAACAGGCTCTCGCCAGAAGCTCTGGCGGAGATAGTTGTGCTTGAGATCTGATATCGACTTGTATTCACGCTGTCAGAGCGATATCTAACAGGTTCTCGAAGCCTGCCCGATGAATTGGAGTTCCCATGGCCCGCGTAACGGTTGAAGATTGCGTTGACAAAGTCCCAAATCGGTTTGAGCTGGTGATGCTTGCTGCGCACCGTGCCCGCGAAGTCTCTGCCGGCGCTGCGATCACCGTCGATCGCGACAATGACAAAAACCCGGTTGTTGCGCTGCGCGAAATTGCAGAGGAAACTCAGTCGGCAGACGAACTTCGTGAGCGTCTGATCGAATCGAACCAGACCCAGATCGAGGTCGATGAGCCGGAAGAAGACGCCATGGCGCTGCTCATGGGTGCAGAACCCGACAAGCCCGCCGAAGACGATCTGTCCGAGGAAAAACTGCTCCGCGCACTGATGGAGGCGCAGGGTCAGGGCTAAGGCCCGCCGCGATGCGGGCCGCATGAGAATGAGGCGCCGATGATCGCGGCTGATGACCTTGTTGCGCTTGTTCGCAACTACAATCCGAAGACCAACGAAAAGTTGATCCGCGCGGCCTATGATTATGGCCGTGCGATGCATGAAGGGCAGTTCCGCCATTCCGGCGAACCCTATTTTTCGCATCCAGTGGCCGTCGCCGCCATTCTGACGGAACAGCAGCTTGATGACGCGACCATCATCACCGCGCTGCTTCACGACACAATCGAAGACACCAAGTCGACCTATAGCGAGGTCGCCAAACGTTTTGGTAGCGAAGTGGCCATGCTGGTCGATGGCGTTACCAAGCTGACCAATCTTCAGCTATCGAGTTCCGAAACCAAGCAGGCCGAGAATTTCCGCAAACTGTTCATGGCGATGTCCAAGGACCTGCGCGTAATCCTCGTGAAACTCGCCGACCGACTGCACAACATGCGCACTATCAAGGCAATGAAGCCGGAAAAGCAGGTGCAGAAGGCTCGCGAGACCATGGACATCTACGCGCCTCTGGCCGGGCGCATGGGTATGCAGTGGATGCGGGAAGAGCTTGAAGACCTCGCGTTCCGCGTCCTGAACCCGGAAGGTCGCGCAAGCATCATCCGGCGGTTCATTACGCTGCAAAAGGAAACGGGAGACGTGATCCACCGGATCACCGGCGACATGCGGCACGAGCTGGAAAAGGCCGGGATCGACGCCGAGGTATTCGGACGCGCAAAGAAGCCGTACTCGATCTGGCGCAAGATGCAGGAGAAAGAGATCGGGTTTTCCCGTCTTTCCGACATCTACGGCTTCCGGATCATCACCCGCTCCAAGGCCGATTGCTATGCCACGCTGGGTGTGATCCATCAACGCTGGCGGGCCATTCCGGGCCGTTTCAAAGATTACATCAGCGAACCGAAATCGAACGGCTATCGGTCGATACACACCACGGTGTCCGGCCGTGATGGCAAACGTGTCGAGGTGCAGATTCGCACACGTCAGATGCACGATGTCGCCGAAACGGGCGTCGCGGCGCACTGGTCGTACCGGGATGGCGTACGCAGCGAAAATCCGTTTGCCGTGGACCCTGCGAAGTGGGTTGCCTCCCTGACCGAGCAATTCGACGGCGAGGACGATCACGACGAATTCCTCGAAGCGGTCAAACTCGAGATGTACCCGGACAAGGTGTTCTGCTTCACGCCCAAGGGGGACGTGGTCAAACTGCCACGCGGGGCCACACCGCTGGACTTCGCCTACGCGATCCATACCCGAATCGGATCGGGCTGTGTCGGAGCCAAGGTCGACGGAATCCGCGTTCCGCTGTGGACCCGTCTCAAGAACGGACAGTCGGTGGATATCGTGACCGCCGAAGGGCAGAGCCCGCAGGCAACGTGGCTGGATATCGCAACAACGGGCAAGGCGAAGTCCGCCATCCGCCGCGCCCTTCGTGAGGCAGGGCGCGAGCGCTTTGCGCAGTTGGGACGGGAGCTGGCCCGCGCGGCCTTCGAGAACGTGGGGAAGAAAGCCAGCGACAAAGTGCTTGAAATGGCCGCACGCAACCTGCGCATCCCGGACGCGCAGGAACTGCTTGCTCGACTTGGCAGCGCCGAGATGTCTGCGCGCGAAGCAGTCGCCGCCGTCTATCCCGACCTTGCCCCGGAACCCACGGAATTTGTCGAAATCAAAAGCGCCGTCATAGGTCTTGAACATGGCCAGGCGTTTGACCGCGCCCCATGCTGCCAGCCGCTTCCGGGTGAGCGGATTGTCGGCATTGTTCAACGTGGCAAGGGCGTTGTTGTCCACAGTATCGACTGTGGCGCACTGGAAGGGTTCGAAGATCAACCGACTCGCTGGCTCGATCTGCACTGGGCCGACGGGAACCACCCACCGGTCTATTCCGTTTCACTTGAAATGACGATCGGCAACGACGCAGGCGTTCTGGGACGGATTTGCACATTGATCGGAGAACAGAAGGCCAATATCTCCGATCTGAATTTCGTGGATCGTAAGCCGGATTTTTACAAACTGCTCCTAGATATCGACCTGAGTGATGCCAATCATCTGCATGCCGTCATGTCAGCGTTGGAAGCGGAAAGTGATGTAGCGTCGGTCGTCCGAAGACGGGATCCCGCATTATCGATGCAAGCGGCTGCGGCCGAATAGGAAGATCGAAGGGACGCAAGTGGTATTCAAACGGCGGGACAGGCGGTCAATGCTGACCACCCTCCGTGAGGCTCTCTGGCCACGCGGTGGCTGGACCCGTGCCGCCCGCTATGTCCAGCACCGCCTGCACCGCCTGCCCGACCCGCCGGAACGAATTGCGCGTGGGATTTTTGCAGGTGTCTTGACCACGTTCACGCCATTTTACGGAATGCATTTCATAACGGCGGCCATCATTGCTTGGGTGATCCGCGGAAATATTCTTGCCTCTCTGCTGTCGACCTTCTTCGGCAACCCGCTGACCTACGTACCTATCAGCGTCGCCTCGCTGCAAACGGGGTACTGGCTGCTTGGGTTGGGCGAGATCGCGCATGAACACGGCAGCATCGGCTACAAGTTCGCCAAGGCCGGAGAAGATCTTTGGCGCAACTTCGTTGCCCTTTTCACTGAGGATAAGGCGGAATGGTCAGGTTTGACCATCTTCTACCACGAGGTCTTCTTCCCGTGGCTCGTCGGCGGAATCCTCCCGGGCATCATATGCGGGCTGATCTGCTATTACCTGTCGGTGCCGCTTATCCGGGCCTATCAGAACCGCCGCAAGGGTGTTTTGAAAGCAAAACTCGCCGCGCTGAAGAAAAAGAAGAAACAGGCTGACGACGGGCACGCAGCGGACTAGGTTCAGCCTCAGCAACGGAGGCAAGAATGACTGACTATGTGGGCCGCTTGCGGCTGGGTGTGAATATCGACCACGTCGCAACACTGCGCAATGCGCGCGGTGGGGACTTGCCCGACCCGGTGCGTGCAGCCCAACTGGCCGAAGAAGCCGGGGCCGATGGCATCACCGCCCATTTGCGGGAAGACCGCCGCCATATCATCGACAGCGACATCGACCGTCTTATGGACACACTGCGTGTGCCTCTGAATTTCGAAATGGCCGCCACGGATGAGATGCAGAAAATCGCCCTGCGTCACAAACCCCATGCAGTTTGCATCGTCCCCGAAAAGCGCGAAGAACGTACCACCGAAGGCGGGCTCGAGGTCGCGCGCGAGGAGAACAAACTGGCGGGATTCATCGCACCTCTGCGCGAGGCCGGCTGCCGTGTGTCAATCTTCATTGGTGCCGACGAACGTCAGATAACCGCCGCGCATCGCATCGGCGCGCAGGTCATCGAACTGCACACCGGCGCCTATTGCGATGCCCATGCCGAAGGCGATTTCGAAACCCGCGACCGTGAATTGGAGATGATGCGCGAGATGTCGGCGTATGCCCATTCGCTGGGTCTCGAGGTCCACGCGGGGCACGGATTGACCTACGACACTGTCACACCAGTTGCCGCTTTCCCCGAGGTGGTCGAGCTGAATATCGGGCATTTCCTGATGGGAGAATCGGTGTTCCGCGGCCTCGGTCCGGCCATCGCAGAGATGCGCCGCCTCATGGATGCCGCGCGGGCCTGACGGGACGGTATGGCCCGTCCGCTCCTGACCTACCTGGCGATCCTGATTGCGGGTCTTTCGATCCTCGTGCTCGAAGTCGCGCGAACCGGGGTGACGTTTACGGACAGGTCCGTAGGCCCCACGCCCGTGACCACGCTCGCGCGGGACGGCGCGGATGGGCCGAACGTGGTGATCGCCCATGGCTTCGCCGGATCACGCGAGATGATGCAGGGCTATGGCCTGACACTCGCGCAGGCGGGATACCGTGTGCACATGTTCGACTTTGAGGGCCACGGTGCGCATCCGGAGCCGATGTCGGGAGATGTGACTCGGATTGAAGGCACAACCCGCCTTCTCATGGACCAGACCCGCGCAGTAATCGACGATGTGGCGGATGGCACACCTGTCGCCCTTCTGGGTCATTCGATGGCAACGGACGTGCTGATCCGCGTTGCAATGGAGACGGACACCGGACCGCTTGTCCTGCTCTCAGCCTTTTCGCAGGCGGTAACGGCGGACCAGCCGAAAGACATGCTCCTGATTTCCGGCCAATGGGAACCGCATCTGCGGGAGTTCGGCGTCGATGCTGTGCAGATGGTCGATCCGGACGCACAGGAAGGCGAGACCGTGCAACAGGGCAACGTGATCCGCGCCGCGATCATCGCACCCTGGTCCGAACATGTCGCCATCTTGCAATCCCGCGCCGGACGTCTTGCAGCGCTCGACTGGCTGAACCGCGCCTATGACCGTGACATGATGGCATCCGCACCGCCAACCGGCTGGGCGTTCCTTGCCCTGATGGCGTCCATCACCGTTCTTGCCTCGCTTCTGGTGCGGCTTGTCGTGCCTGAAGCCCCGTTGCCCCCCAGCCACCAACCCGGCGTGCTTCGCTTTCTCGGCACTCTAATTGTTCCCGCCGTTCTGACACCCTTCCTCGCGCTGCCTCTGGATTTTGGCGTCTTACCGGTGCTCGTGGCCGATTACCTTGCCATCCATCTAGGTGTATTCGGCTTGCTCAGCCTCACCATGCAGCGCTGGCTTTGGGGGCCATTTACTCTTGGCTGGACCGGAATTGTGCCCTTTACACTGGCGCTTGTGGCGCTTCTTGCTTGGGGCATCGGCGTGTTCGGATTTGCATTGGACCGATACGGCGCGAACTTCTTTCCCATCGAAGAACGCCTGCCCATCATCGCAGCCTTGGTCATCGGCGCGATCCCATTCATGGTCGCTGACGCACAACTGGTTTGGAAAGCACCGCTCTGGCGGCGCATCGCAGCGCGCGTGGCGCTCTTGGTCTCATTGGGAATCGCGGTGGCGCTCGACCTCGAAGGATTGTTCTTTTTGCTGATCATTGCGCCAGTGATCATTCTGTTTTTCTTCGTCCACGGTGCAATGGGCCGCGCCTTCGGCAAACGCGCCGGGCCATTGCTGGCCGGGATAGCACTTGGGATCATCCTCGCGTGGGCGCTGGGTGTCAGCTTTCCTATGTTCGCGGTGGCAGGAGGTGGAACATGATCATCGGCATCGGAACCGATCTGGCCAATATTGAGCGCATTGCCGCCACGCTTGATCGGTTCGGCGACCGCTTCCGCAACCGCGTTTTCACAGAGATCGAACAGCGCAAGGCCGAGCGACGCCGAGATGTGGCCGGCACCTATGCCAAACGCTGGGCCGCCAAGGAGGCCTGTTCCAAGGCGCTTGGCACAGGGCTGCGTATGGGCATCGCATGGAAAGACATGTCGGTGCGCAACCTGCACACCGGACAACCGATCATGGAGGTCACGGGATGGGCCAAGAAACGGCTCGACGACCTCACTCCGCCGGGCCATGAGGCGATCATTCACGTGACCCTGACCGACGATCACCCATGGGCACAGGCCACCGTGCTGATCGAGGCACGGCCCAAGTAACAGGCGCTTGGCTTGACACCCGCGCCGCCCCCGCTCATGTAGCGCGGGACAACCGAGCAGAAGGCAGGAACATGGCGTCTGAATCCAAGAAAAGCGGCGGGATCGTCGAGACGATCAAAACCATCGTCTATGCGCTCCTGATCGCCGGAGTATTCCGCACCCTGTTTTTCCAGCCGTTCTGGATTCCATCAGGCTCCATGAAAGACACTCTGCTGATCGGGGACTTCCTCTTCGTCAACAAGATGTCCTACGGCTATTCCTATGCGTCCTGCCCGTCACTCTACCTGCCGAACTTCGGCATCGACATCGACGCGAAAGACCTCTGCGGCTGGGCCGATGGCGACAACAGCCGTCTTTTCGGCTCTGAGCCCGAACGCGGTGATGTCGCGGTCTTCCGCCATCCGGTGACCGGGCGCGACTTCATCAAGCGCGTGGTGGGCCTTCCCGGCGATGAAGTGCAGATGATCCGCGGTGTTCTCCACATCAATGGCGAAAGCGTCCAACTCGAGCCGCAGCCGGCATTCGAGGAAACCGCCGCACCTCAGGGCCCGCAGGGACTGCGTCCCCGGTGTTCAAATGGACCGGTCGGAACCGGCGGAACATGCGTGAAGGAGCGCTTTCTCGAAACGCTTCCCGGCGGCACGACCCATTCGATCCTGAACATCGGCAATCAGGGCTCTGACAACACGCCTGTCTACACCGTTCCGGAAGGCCATTACTTCATGATGGGCGACAATCGCGACAACTCCTCGGACAGCCGCGTACCAAACGTGGCCGGGGGCGTGGGCTTCGTACCGTTCGAAAATCTGGTCGGCAAAGCGAACCGTGTCATGTTCTCTTCGGCAGGATCATCCATGCTCTTTTTCTGGACATGGCGCAGCGACCGCTTCTTCGAGAAGATCGAATAGTGAAACTCTCGGCTGACCTTCAGGCGCTGTCGCAGCGCTTGGGGCATCGGTTCGAACGCCCCGAACTGCTGGTGCGCGCGGTCACTCATTCCTCGCGGTCCGGTGCGAACCGGACGGACAATCAGAGGCTTGAGTTTCTGGGCGACCGCGTTCTCGGACTGGTCATGGCTGAGGCTTTGCTGGCCGAAGACAAGACTGCTACTGAAGGCCAGCTTGCGCCCCGCTTCAATGCGCTTGTGCGCAAGGAAACCTGCGCCGACGTGGCGCGACAGATCGATCTCGGAGCGGCGCTGAAACTCGGACGGTCGGAAATGATGTCCGGGGGGCGCCGCAAGCAGGCGCTGCTTGGCGATGCGATGGAAGCCGTGATCGCTGCCGTGTATCTCGACGGCGGGTTCGGTGCCGCCAAAGAGCTGGTACTGCGCCTCTGGGGCGACAGGATCGGAACCGTCAAAGAAGACGCCCGCGATGCCAAGACGGCCCTTCAGGAATGGGCACAGGCTCGCGGGATGCCACCCCCCAGCTACATCGAAGTGTCCCGCGACGGACCGGATCACGCCCCGGTTTTCGTCATCGCCGTCAAACTCGAAGACGGACAGTCCGCAGAGGCGCGTGCCGGGTCAAAGCGGCAGGCAGAGCAGGCAGCGGCAAAGTCCCTGCTGTCGTTACTCGAAAAGAGCGGATCTTGAACGACAACCTGCGCGGCAGCCTGTTCATGGTTCTGGCCATGCTCGGCTTCGCGGTTGAGGATGCGTTTTTCAAGGCCGCAACGGCCACAGGTGGCGTTTCAGCAGGACTGGGCACAATCCTGTTTGGCACGTTCGGAACCGCGTTCTTCCTGCTCTACGCCCTGTGGACGAGGGAGCCGATCCTGCGCCGTGCGTATATCGAAGGGCCGCTGCTGATCCGCTCAGCTTTCGAAATCCTTGGGCGATTGTTCTTTGCCCTCAGCCTAGCCTTTGCTCCCCTGTCGACAACTTCGTCCATCCTTCAGGCTGCACCTCTGGTCGTGACGCTCGGAGCGGCACTCGTCCTGAAAGAAAAGGTCGGCCCGCGGCGCTGGGTGGCCATGATGATCGGCTTTGCCGGGGTTTTGATGATCTTGCGGCCCACGCCCTCGGGTTTCGATGCAACGGCAATCTTTGCCGTGCTTGGCATGATCGGTTTTGCCGGGCGGGATCTGATGACGCGCGCAAGTCCCCCCGAGGTTTCCGCAACGCAATTGGGCATCCTTGGCTTTCTCATGGTCTTTATCGCCGGGGTCGTGATCACGCTGTTCGAAACGGCTCCACCCTCGGCGCCCACGATTCCTGCGTTGTCACTATTGCTCGGCACTGGCCTTGCGGGTCTGGTCGGTTACAGCGCTCTGACCAAATCCATGCGCACCGGCGAAGTATCGGTCGTGGCGCCTTTTCGCTATGCGCGGCTTCTGATCGCGCTGGTATTCGCATTCGTTCTGTTCGGGGAACGACCCGATGCGGTGACCCTTATCGGAGCGGCCTTGATTGTTGGGAGCGGCGTCTACACTCTGATGCGCAGCGGGCGCAAAGACAGGGCTGGCTCTGCGCCCCGTTCTGGCGTATGACGCCGGGCTTCTGGATATGGAAAATGATATGACAACGCGCGCCGGTTTCGTCGCTCTGATCGGAGAGCCCAATGCGGGCAAGTCGACCCTGACCAACACGATGGTCGGGGCAAAAGTGTCGATTGTCACTCACAAGGTTCAGACCACACGCGCCCGCATTCGTGGGGTTGCCATCGAAGGCGATGCCCAGATCGTTTTCGTCGACACCCCCGGCCTGTTCAAACCGCGCCGCCGTCTTGACCGGGCGATGGTTGCGGCGGCATGGGGTGGCGCCGCAGATGCCGACATCATTGTCCTCCTGATCGAAGCCCATCGCGGAATCACGGAAGGTGTGAAAACGATCCTCGCAAACCTTGAAGACGTGGCAGGCAAACGGCCGGTAGCCCTTGCGATCAACAAGATCGACCGCGTCGAGGCCCCCAAGCTGCTCGCTCTTTCACAAGAGATGAATGAACGCTTCCCGTTTGCCCAAAGCTTCATGATTTCTGCCGAAAAGGGATATGGGGTCGATGATCTGCGCAAATGGCTGGCTCAGGAACTGCCGGAAGGGCCGTGGCTCTACCCCGAAGATCAGATCGCAGACCTTCCACTGCGGATGATCGCCGCCGAAATGACCCGCGAAAAGCTGACCCTTCGTCTGCATCAGGAACTGCCCTATCAGCTGACCGTCGAGACCGGGAACTGGGAAGAGCGCAAAGACGGATCCGCCCGTATCGATCAGGTCGTCTATGTCAGCCGCGATGGTCACAAGGGAATCGTGCTGGGCAATCGCGGCGAAACGATCAAGGCGATCAGCAAGGCGGCGCGCGAAGAGCTCGAGGAATTTCTGGGGCGTCGGATTCACCTGTTCGTGCAGGTGAAGGTACGCGAGAAATGGCTTGATGAGGCCGAGCGGTACTCCGAGATGGGACTTGATTTCAAGGACGGCAATGGCTGAGGCCCGACTGGCCAGCGGTTTTTGGGTCCAGGCGTATCTGCGCCGTCTGGCCCTGCATGACATTCCGGCTTTCGTGACCGCTCATGGCGACGACACGGCCGGGGCAGTGCTGGTCAAACTCAACACGCTCGACGGGCAGTCCAAGGCCTTCGTGCGCCAGTACGATCTGATGAGCGGCGCGCGCAACTGGCAGGTGTTGGCCGATGGCATCGAAGCGGACGTGGACGCCAGCATTGACCGGCAACGCAGCTTCGACAGCGATCTGTGGGTGATCGAAGTCGAAGACCGTGCCGGACGTCACCTGCTGGATGAAGACGGGTTATCGGGCTAGCCTCCCCGAATGGATTGGCGCGACACCGGTATCCTTCTCAGCAGTCGGCGACATGGCGAAAGCGCCATGATCATCGATGTGTTCACTCCAGAGCGCGGACGCCATGCGGGCGTGGTACGCGGAGGTGCCTCGCGCAAGGTGGCACCGATCCTGCAACCCGGAGCGCAGCTTGACCTCACTTGGCGGGCGCGGCTCGAAGACCATATCGGCAGCTACACTGTCGAATTGCAGCGCGCGCGTGCCGCCATCGCCCTGCAGAACCGAACGATGCTCGCCGGTCTCAACGCCGTGTTGGCGGTTCTGGCGTTTGTGCTGCCGGAACGCGAGGCGCACCCGGAACTTTATGCGCGGACGCAGACGCTGCTCGACCTGTTGGATCAACCCGATCTGTGGCCACTCGCACATCTGCGCTGGGAAACGTCACTGCTTGACGAATTGGGCTATGGCCTCGACCTGACCTGCTGCGCGGTGACCGGCGCAACGGAAGACCTGGTCTTTGTGTCTCCGAAATCAGGCCGCGCGGTATCAGCTTCCGGCGCCGGAGACTGGGCCGACCGGCTGCTCCCTCTGCCGGGCGTCCTTCGGGGAGAGGGCGAAGCAGAAGACGCCGATATCGTGACCGCCTTGGGAACAACGGGCTATTTTCTTGAACACAAACTTGCGATGGAGCAAGTCGGTAAGCCTCTGCCACAGGCCCGCGCGCGCTATATCGATTTGCTTGGCAGGCGGGCAACAACGGCACGCTGATCGCGCCCATTCCCCAACCTTTCATTTGAGTGGCCGCCAAGGCCAGATCACGCCGGGCTGCGGCAAAGGGCGACAATCGACAAAACCTCGTCTTTTCAGTCCCGGACCAGCAGGATAGGTAAAGGGCATGAACATGACGGTGCCCAACATCCTCACTGTCCTGCGCCTGCTCGCCGCGCCCGGTGTAGCATTGATGTTTCTTTATTTCTCGCGCCCTGCCGCAGACTGGTTCGCCCTCATCCTGTTCATTCTGGCAGCCATCACCGATTGGTTCGACGGCTATCTCGCCCGCGCGTGGAAACAGGAAAGCAAGTTGGGCGCCATGCTCGACCCGATTGCTGACAAGGCGATGGTGGTGATCGCCCTGATGGTAATCGTCGGATACTCTTCCATGTCGCCCTGGCTCGTCCTGCCCGCGACATTCATCCTGTTCCGCGAAGTCTTCGTGTCCGGCCTGCGCGAATTCCTTGGCGACACCGCCGGCACACTCAAGGTGACGCCGTTGGCCAAATGGAAAACCACGCTCCAGATGATCGCCATCGCCGTTCTTTTTGCGCAGGGCGTGTTTGAGCACTACCTTGGTATGTCTGCAATGGGGATGAGTCCCGAGATATTCCAAGGCGTGATGATGGGTGAGATCGAAGACCTGCACGGGCTTTGGTGGAAACATGCAGGCATGGTCTGGGCCGGCAATATCGGTCTGGTGCTTTTGTGGGTCGCAGCCTTTCTGACACTGATCACCGGCTGGGATTATTTCCGCAAAGCGGTGCCCTTTTTGAAGGATTGAGCAGATGGATGTCCTCTATTTCGCGTGGGTCCGGGAACGGATTGGGCTGCCGAAAGAAACCGTGACGACCACAGCCAAAACGGTGGCGGAACTGGTGGCGGAACTGCGCGCGCGGGAAGATCGGTATGAACTGGCGTTTTCGGATCTGAGCGCCCTGCGTGTGGCTGTGGATCAGGAGCTGACCGATTTCGACGCCTCGATCGAAGGCGCACGCGAGGTCGCGTTTTTTCCCCCGATGACAGGGGGCTGACATTTATGCGGATCGTCGTTCAGGAGGCCCCGTTCGATTTCGGCCAAGAGGCGGAAGCCTTTGCCAATGGGCGTCACGACATGGGGGCAATTGTCACCTTCACCGGTGTCGTGCGGGATTTCGGGCAGGGTGGGCTCGATGCAATGGAGATCGAGCACTACCCCGGGATGACCCAGAAGGCGCTCGAAAAAATCGCCTCTGAAGCCGTATCACGCTGGTCTCTTGGCGACGCGCTCGTGATACACCGATACGGTCGGATGGAGCCGGGCGAGAAAATCATGATGGTCGCCACCGCCGCGCCGCACCGCAAGGACGCGTTCGAAGCGGCGGAGTTTCTGATGGACTACCTCAAGTCCCGCGCGCCTTTCTGGAAAAAAGAACATGCGAGAACCGGAAAGACCGACTGGGTGGCCGCAAAAGATGAAGACGAAGACGCCCTGAACCGCTGGTAACTTGCTCAGGTCCTGTTTCGGTCATATCGTTTGACCAATCACAGCGGTAGCGAGTCCCATGCCCTTTCAGCCCGTCACACCCGAAAAGCTGTCGACCTCTGTCACACGGCAGATCGAAAAGCTGATCTTGCAGGGCATCCTGCGCCCCGGCGAACGTTTGCCATCCGAACGCGAGCTGTCCGAGCGCTTGAACGTCTCGCGCCCATCGCTTCGCGAGTCCATCGCGGATCTGTCTGAGCGCGGATTGCTGGTGAGCCGTGCTGGCGCTGGTGTCTTCGTTGCTGACGTGCTTGGGTCCGCGTTTTCCGATGCGCTGATCCAACTTTTTGCCAATCACGACGAGGCCGTGTTCGATTACCTGTCTTTCCGAAAAGACATGGAAGGTCTGGCCGCCGAGCGGGCCGCGCGTCTTGCGTCAGACACGGATCTCAAGGTCATCAACACCGTCTACGAGCGCATGGAGGCCGCGCACAAAAAGAGGAACCCTGCGGATGAAGCGGCGCTGGACGCGGAGTTTCACCTGTCGATCATCGAAGCGAGCCATAATGTCATCATGCTGCACATGATGCGCTCAATGTACCAGCTCTTGCGGGAAGGGGTGTTCTACAACCGCCAGATCATGTTCCGCCAGCGCACGACCCGCGCCACCCTGCTTGGTCAGCACCGTGCCATCAACGATGCGCTGCAGGCGCGCGAGCCGGAGGCCGCGCGCAAGGCGGTGGTGGATCACCTGACCTATGTCGAGACCTGTCTTGCCGACAACCGAAAGGCCGAAGCGCACGAGGAAGTGGCCAAGAAACGCTACGAGCACACCTTGGCCAAAGGCTGAAATATTCGGGTTCTAGCTGGCGACACGCGCCTTCATCAGACCCTCGTCCTTCAACCGCGCGTGACATTCGTCCAGCGACTGCCACGCGCGCTCGATCAGCGTGTCGATCTCGTCTTTCGCAATGACCAGAGGCGGCGAAATGATCATACGGTCGCCGACATGGCGCATTACGAGGTTGTTTGAGAAACACCGTTCCCGACAAATGAAACCAACGGTGCCCGCTTCGGCTTCGAAAGCCGCGCGCGATGCCTTGTCCGGCGTCAGAGCGATCGAGCCCATCATGCCCACGATCTTTGCCTCTCCCACCAGCGGGTGATCGGTCAGCGTTTCGAATTTTTCCTTGAGGTAAGGCGCGGTTTCCGTGGCGACTTTTTCGACGATCTTTTCCTCGTCGAGAATACGCAGGTTTTCCAGCGCCACCGCACAGGCCACCGGGTGGCCGGAATATGTATAACCATGGTTGAATTCGATCGAGTTGATCACTTCAGCCACTTCGTCACAGATGATGGACCCACCGATCGGCTGATACCCCGAAGACAGCCCCTTGGCGATCGTCATGATGTGCGGACGGATGTTCATCGTCTGGCTTCCAAACCAGTTGCCGGTACGCCCAAAGCCACAAATCACTTCGTCCGCAATCAGCAGGATGCCGTATTTGTCGACGATGCGCTGGATCTCCGGCCAATAGGTATCCGGCGGGACAATAACACCACCTGCCCCCTGGATGGGCTCGGCAATGAATGCGGCAACCCGCTCGGGACCAAGCTCTTCGATGGCCGCCTCGAGCTGGCGGGCACGCTCCAACCCGAACTCTTCAGGGGTCATGTCGCCACCTTCGGCCCACCAGTTCGGCTGGTCGATATGATGAATGTCCGGGATGGGCAGCCCACCCTGCATGTGCATACCCTTCATGCCACCCAGGCTGCCCGACCCTACAGAGGACCCGTGATAGGCGTTCCAGCGGGAAATCACGATATTCCGCTCGGGCTGACCTTTTTCCGCCCAATAGGTCCGCACCAGCCGCAGGTTGGTGTCATTCGCCTCTGAACCCGACCCTGCAAAGAAGGTATGGTTGAAGCCCTCCGGAGCCAGTTCGGCCAGCTTTTTCGAGAGCGCGATCGCAGGCACATGCGTGGTCTGGAAGAACGTGTTGTAGTAGGGCAGTTCTTCCATCTGGCGCGCTGCAGCCTGTGCCAGTTCCTTGCGACCGTAGCCGATATTCACGCACCAAAGCCCGGCCATCGCGTCAAGGATCCTGTTTCCATCACTGTCGGTGAGCCATGCCCCATTGGCCCGCGTTATGATGCGGGCGCCTTTGCCGGCCAACCCGGAACCGTGAGTGAACGGATGCATGTGATGTGCCGCATCCAGCGCCTGAAGTTCAGAAGTCGGCATGTGATTGGTGATCGAAACCATGGGGACAGATCCTCTCAGAAAGGTTGCCGCCAAAATATGATCAAATTATTTCAAGTCAATCGAATCAGACAAGGCCCTGACGGATTTGCTCCATTCCCTGAGTGACGTCGCCATCCATCGCCTCTGCTGCGGCCGCTCCATCCTGCGAGGCCAGCGCAGCAAGCACATCCTTGTGAAGATCCGGAAGATTCCGCGTCCCGAACTGACCACAGACGACTCGAAGCGACGGTCCGAACCGCAGCCAGAGCCGATCCACCATCTCAGTCAGGATGGGTGCATTCGCGAGCGCGTTCAGATCAGCGTGGAAACGGTGATTCTCCACGAGATATCGATGCACATCCCCGCGTCGGATGGCATCGTCCAGCGCCGCGTCGATCGCAGTGAGTCGGGCAACGTCTTCTGCACCTGCCCGCTGCGCAGCACGCCGCGCCAGTTCCGGCTCCAAAGCTTTTCGGGCAACGGTCAGTTCTTCCACCGCACGGGAATCCAGCACTGGAACGGCGATTCGCCTGTTGCCCAAAAACTCAAGCGCCCCTTCCGCCGTAAGCCGCCTCAGAGCCTCCCGCACAGGAGTCATCCCGACACCCATCGACTCAGTCAGCCCCTGGATCGTCACTGGTTGGCCCGGCTCGAATTCCCCAAACAGAACCTGATCCCGCAGATCCCGGTACACCAGTTCATGCGCAGGCAACCGTATGGGCCCGGAAACAGGCGATGTGGATGTTTGACCGGCCATGCCACTCCTCGCAAACTGCTGTCGCTTTAGGCACAATGCCCGAAAGCCAGCCCCTGACAAGTCATCTTGCACGTTCATTCCTGACATGGAAACATGACGGCTATTGCCAGATCGGGCAAGATTTGATCAAATTCAAATCCACGGGGCCGCAAGCGCTCCGGGATCAACGGGAGACTTTCATGAAAACCCATCTGCTGACCATGACCGCAGGTGCCGCACTTATGGCCTCACTCGCCCATGCAGAAGAAGTGCGCGTCTACAACTGGTCTGACTATATCGACGAAGAGCTGCTCACGAAGTTTGAGGAAGAAACCGGGATCGACCTCATCTACGACGTGTTCGACAGCAACGAACTGCTTGAAACCAAAATGCTGGCCGGTGGCTCGGGCTACGACGTGGTTGTCCCGTCGGGAACCTTCCTTCAGCGCCAGATTCAGGCAGGGTCGTTCCAGAAGCTCGACAAGTCGAAGCTGCCGAACCTCGGAAACATGTGGGACGTGGTCGAACAGCGCACTGCGCAGTACGACCCCGGCAACGATTACTCGATCAACTACATGTGGGGCACCACGGGCATCGGTGTGAATGTCGGCAAGGTTCAGGAAATCCTCGGACCGGATGCGCCCATCGACAGCTGGGAACTGATTTTCAACCCTGACAATATCTCCAAGCTCGCGGAATGTGGCGTTCACATGCTCGACGCCCCGGCAGAGATGATCCCGGCCGCACTGAAATATATCGGTGAGAATCCGGACAGCCATGATCCCGACGTGATCGCCAAGACCGAGCCGGTCTTCATGGCCATCCGTCCGCATATCCAGAAATTCCACTCGTCCGAATACATCAACGCGCTGGCGAATGGCGACATCTGTGTCGCTGTCGGCTGGTCCGGCGATATCCTTCAGGCGCGGGATCGTGCGGCCGAGGCCGACAACGGTGTCGAAGTGGCATATAATGCGCCCAAGGAAGGTGCGCAGATGTGGTTCGACCAGATGGCGATCCCGGTCGATGCCCCGAACCCGGATGCAGCGCACAAGTTCCTGAACTTCATCATGGATGCCGAGAACATGGCTGCAGCGTCGAACTATGTGTACTACGCCAACGGCAATGCGGCGTCCAAAGATTACCTGATCGAAGACGTGATCGGCGATCCGGCGATCTACCCGTCGGAAGAAGCGCTAAACAACCTCTTCACCACGACGCCTTGGGACCCCCGCGTGCAGCGGACCGTTACACGGCTCTGGACAAAGATCAAATCGGGCACCTGATCCGATTTGTCCCCGCCCGCCCTGTCACCGGGGCGGGCTTTCTCTTTCGGATATCCTTATGAACCAGCCAGTCTTTGCCACGTGGAATGACCCCGATGCAAAACCGCTGATCCAGTTTCGAAATGTCACGAAACGGTTCGGCGACTTCACCGCAATCGACGACCTGACCCAGGACATCTTCGAAAAGGAATTCTTTGCGCTGCTCGGTCCCTCTGGATGTGGCAAAACTACGATGATGCGCATGCTGGCCGGCTTCGACATGCCAAGCGAAGGCCAGATCTTTATTGCCGGTCAGGACATGGCGCGGATCCCACCGAACAAGCGTGCGGTGAACATGATGTTCCAGTCCTATGCTCTGTTCCCGCACCTGTCTGTCTGGGACAACATCGCCTTCGGACTGAAGCGCGAAGGCAAGGACAAAGAGGCGATAAATGCGCGCGTCGAAGAGATGCTGCGCCTCACCCGCCTCAGCAAGTTTGCAAAGCGCAAACCCCACCAGATTTCCGGCGGCCAACGCCAGCGCGTGGCACTCGCACGATCGCTGGCCAAAGCCCCGAAACTGCTCCTGCTGGATGAACCTCTCGGCGCGCTCGACAAGAAGCTGCGCCAGGATACCCAGTTCGAGCTGATGGACATTCAGGAAAAGACGGGCACCACATTCGTGATCGTGACGCACGACCAGGAAGAGGCGATGACCGTGGCAAGCCGCGTCGCCGTCATGGACGAAGGCCGCATCATTCAGGTCGCGACTCCGGCGCAAATCTACGAAGCACCAAACTCCGTTTACGTGGCGGATTTCATAGGCGATGTGAACATCATCTCGGGCCGCGCCAAACCCACTGGCGAGAAGGTTGCAATCCAATGGGCCGAAGGTCAGCCGGATATCCTCGGCACAACCACCACCAAGTTTGACGCCGGACAGGAAATCCATTTCGCCATCCGCCCCGAAAAGGTTGCCATCAGCACGGAAGAGCCGCTGGACGCTGCCAACAAGCTTCAGGGCAAGGTGCTCGATATCGCATATCTCGGCAACATCTCGACCTATCACGTTGAACTGCCCACCGGGCATGTGATCAAGGCACAGACCGCAAACACGCGCCGCCTGTCGCGACGCCAGATTACGTGGGAAGACCCGGTCTGGATCAGCTTTACCGACACCGCGGGTGTCCTTCTGGAGCGCTGAGGGATGCGCCGCTTCGTCCTCATCGCGGTGCCTTACCTGTGGCTGGTGGCGCTGTTCCTGATCCCGTTCGTGATCGTTCTCAAGATAGCCCTGTCCGATGTGGCACTGGCGCGTCCGCCCTATCTGCCGCAACTCGACATCACCGGCGGATGGGACTCCATTCGCACCTTCTTTTCCGAACTCGACTTCGAAAACTTCTGGTTCCTGACAACCGACGATTTGTATTGGAAGGCTTATCTGAGCTCGCTTCAGATCGCTCTGTTTTCGACAACGCTCACACTCTTGGTCGGCTATCCCATTGCATATGGGATGGCCCGCGCGGCGCCCGAGTGGCGGCCCACTCTTCTGATGCTGGTGATCCTGCCGTTCTGGACCAGCTTCCTGATCCGCGTCTACGCATGGATGGGCATCCTGTCGAACGAAGGCCTGCTGAACCAGTTCCTGCTCTGGCTCGGTGTCATCAACGAACCGCTGACGATTCTCAACACGAACGCCGCTGTCTACATCGGCATCGTCTATACCTACCTGCCCTTCATGATCCTGCCGATCTATTCGGCGCTCGAACGTATGGATGACAGCCTGCTAGAGGCCGCCGAAGACCTTGGCTGTTCGCGCCTTTCGGCTTTCTGGCTGGTGACGATCCCGCTCTCCAAGAACGGTATCATCGCAGGCTGTTTCCTCGTGTTCATCCCGGTGATCGGCGAATTCGTCATCCCGTCGCTGCTTGGTGGCTCGGGGACGCTGATGATCGGTAAGGTCCTTTGGGAAGAGTTCTTCTCCAACCGCGACTGGCCGGTGGCCTCTGCGGTGGCGGTGATCCTGCTGCTGATCCTCGTGATCCCGATCATCCTGTTCCAGCGCAACGAACAGAAACAGCGCGAGGCCGAAGGATGACACGATTTTCCTGGTTCAACGCCACAGCTCTGACACTGGGCTTCGCGTTTCTCTACATGCCGATGATCATTCTCGTGATCTACAGCTTCAACGCCTCCAAGCTCGTCACCGTCTGGGCCGGATTTTCGACCCAGTGGTATGGCGAGCTGCTGCGCAACGAGGAATTCCTGAGCGCGGCCTGGGTGACCCTCAAGGTCGCCGTCATGAGTTCCACCATCGCAACGGTCCTTGGAACAATGGCGGCCTATGTGCTGGTGCGCGCCGGACGTTTCAGCGGGCGCACGCTGTTCTCCGGCATGATCTACGCACCGCTCGTTATGCCAGAGGTCATCACCGGCCTGTCGCTCCTGCTGCTTTTTATCGGAATCGGGCTGGATCGGGGCGTCCTTACCATTGTGCTGGCGCATACCACGTTCTCGATGTGTTACGTGTCGGTCGTCGTCTCCTCGCGCCTTGTCAGCTTCGACAAATCGCTGGAGGAAGCCGCGCTTGATCTCGGCTGCTCTCCGTTCGAAGCGTTCCGCCTTGTGACACTTCCGATCATCGCACCTGCAGTGATCTCCGGATGGCTTCTCGCTTTCACTCTGTCACTGGATGACCTCGTGATCGCCAGCTTCACCACAGGCCCCTCGGCAACAACCCTGCCCATCAAGATTTTCTCTGCAGTACGTCTTGGCGTCAGCCCGGAGATCAACGCGCTCTCGACGATCATGATTGGCATCGTCACGGTCGGGGTAATCACCGCTTCGCTGATCACCAAGCAGGCGGCAGTCCGTCAAGCCCGTGAAGAGCGGATGGCCGAACGCCCTGCATGAGGCGCATCTACGAACCCGAAGCGTATCGGACGCCCGCAATCTGCTGGTGGCGTGATACTGCGCCGCCTGCAACCCAACCCACGCTCGAGGGCGATCACAGGACAGAAGTCGCCATTATTGGCGGCGGCTTCACTGGTCTCAACGCAGCAATTGCCCTTGCCGCGGCGGGGGTTGAGACAATTGTCATCGACGCCGAACAACCCGGTTGGGGCGCATCCGGACGAAATGGTGGCTTCTGCTGCCTTGGCGGATCGAAACTTGGCAGCACGCTGCTCGCACACCGCTTCGGAAACGACCAGCGCATGGAATGGCACAGGGCAGAACGCGCAGCTGTGGACCATGTTGACGCACTGCTCTCGGACAACCGGATTGACGCGGACAGGCATTCAAACGGCGAAACCCTGCTGGCCCATACGCCAAAGGCAATGCAAGAGATCCTGTCATCGACGTCCGAAAATGGCGCCATCTACGGCGCAGCACCCGACGTGATTCCTGCCGAAGACCTTCGCCAGCACGGCCTCGGGGGCAATTTTCACGGCGCAGTCACTCTGCCGATCGGCTTCGCCCTGAACCCCGCAAAATACCACGCCGGGCTGGCGAGGACGGCACAGGCGCGGGGTGTCCGCCTGTTCGGTCAAACCCCAGCGGTTTCAATCACGCAATCGGGCCGGACGTGGCGCATTGCGACACCGACCGGGACCATCACCGCCGGCAAGGTCATTCTGGCCACCAACGGCTATTCGTCTGAGGATATCCCGGACTGGCTGCGCGCCCGATACATCCCGGTTCAATCCACCATCATCGTCACACGCCCCATTACCGAAAGCGAACAACTCCGTCAGGGATGGACGAGCCTGCAGATGTGTTACGACAGCCGCATCCTTCTGCACTACTTCCGCCTCATGCCGAACGGGCGGTTCCTCTTCGGTATGCGCGGCGGGTTGCGCGCCACGGCAGGGGCCGAGGCCGCTCTGGCCCGGAAGATCCGCGCGGACTTTCACAGGCTTTTTCCCGAGTGGCGGGATGTGGACATCACCCATGAATGGTCCGGTCTTCTATGCCTGATGCGGAGCCTCACGCCATTCGCGGGGCCGGTGCCCGATCATCCCGGCCTCTTCGCAGCCATGGGGTATCACGGCAATGGCGTGGCGATGGGCAGCTATCTTGGCGCGCAACTCGCCGACATCGTCTTGGGACGGAAACAGTCAGGTCCATTTCCAGTGTTCCTGTCGTCTCCTCCAGCGCGATTTCCACTGGGATCGATGCGCCGTCTGCTGCTTGCCCCGGCCTATACGGCGGCAACCCTGTTTGACCGGTAGAGCCGCCTTTCGAAAGGCGGCGGCAAGCCATTTCGAAATGGCTTCGACCCCGCCCAATCCCTTGTGCCGCCCTGCCCGGTTCGCTATTCCGAAGCAAGCAAGGATTTCAGGGAGGAGCGTCATGCTCAAGCGTCCATTCGACAAGTCGAAACTGCCCAGCCGTCACGTCACCGAAGGGCCTGAGCGCGCCCCGCATCGGTCATACTACTATGCCATGGGCATGACGGAGGAAGAGATCCATCAGCCGCTGGTCGGGGTCGCCACCTGCTGGAACGAAGCCGCCCCCTGCAACATCGCGCTGAACCGTCAGGCACAGGCCGTGAAGATGGGTGTAAAACAGGCGTTCGGCACGCCGCGCGAATTCACCACTATCACTGTCACTGACGGGATCGCGATGGGCCATGAAGGCATGCGCTCGTCGCTCGCTTCGCGCGAAGCGATTGCCGACACGGTCGAGCTGACGATGCGCGGCCACTGCTATGACGCGGTTGTGGGCCTTGCCGGGTGCGACAAATCCCTGCCGGGCATGATGATGGCGATGGTCCGCCTCAACGTGCCGTCGGTCTTCATCTACGGCGGATCGATCCTGCCGGGCAAGGCGCCGCAGGTCGCCGAGATCCCCGAGGATTTCCGCACCCGCGACCTGACCGTTCAGGACATGTTCGAAGCGGTTGGACGTCACCAGAACAACGAGCTTTCCGACAAGGCGCTCGACATGCTCGAGCGCGTGGCCTGCCCGTCCGCAGGCGCCTGTGGCGGTCAGTTCACCGCGAACACCATGGCCTGCGTGTCCGAGGCCATCGGCCTTGCGCTGTTCAATTCTTCGGGCATGCCTGCACCGTATGAATCCCGCGACGCTTATGGCGAAGCATCGGGCCGCGCGGTGATGGACCTGATCGAACAGAACATCAAGGCGCGCGACATCGTCACCCGTGAGGCGCTTGAAAATGCGGCCCGCGTCGTCGCCTGCACCGGCGGCTCGACAAATGCCGGCCTGCACCTGCCCGCCATCGCGCACGAGGCGGGGATCGAATTCTATCTCGAAGACGTCTGTGACATCTTCAAGGACACACCCTACTTCGTCGACCTAAAGCCGGGCGGCACCTATGTGGCGAAAGACCTGTACGATGCAGGCGGCATCCCGGTTGTCATGAAGGAACTGCGCAAGGCAGGCCTCATCCATGAGGACTGTGTCACGGCCTCGACCCGCACCATCGGCGAAGAGCTCGACCGCATCGAACGCGAAGCGGATGGCAAGGTGATTTACTCCATCGAAACCCCGATCACGAAGACCGGCGGCGTTGTTGGCCTGAAGGGCAACCTTGCGCCCGAAGGCGCCATCGTCAAAGTCGCGGGCATCAAGGCCGAGGACCAGATCTTCACCGGCCCCGCGCGCGTGTTCGAGTGCGAGGAAGACGCCTTTGCTGCCGTCAAGGCGCGCGATTACAAAGAAGGCGAAGTCATCGTCATCCGCAACGAAGGTCCCGCAGGCGGGCCCGGCATGCGTGAAATGCTGGCCACGACGGCGGCTCTGTCTGGACAGGGCATGGGCAAAAAAGTCGCGCTGATCACCGACGGCCGGTTCTCGGGCGCGACCCGTGGCTTCTGTGTCGGACATGTCGGACCCGAAGCAGCGCTCGGCGGGCCGATCGCCTTGCTGAAGAACGGCGACATGATCACCATCGACGCCGTTAACGGATCGCTCAGCGTTGATCTGTCGGACGAAGAACTGGCCCAGCGCAAAGCGGATTGGACCGGCCCACGCGAGACAATCTACACCTCCGGCGCGATCTGGAAATTCGCCAAACTCGTCGGCCCGACCTACAAAGGCGCCGTGACCCATCCGGGCGCGGAAGGCGAGAAGCACCAGTATTGCGATCTGTGACATTGATTTCCGTTAAACTCGGTGCCGCGCTTCTGGGCGCGGCACTGCTCTCTGGATGTGACGGGCCCGGCACCCTCGGCAGCATGTCTCTGCTGGAAAGCGGTGGCGAAACCCCAACCGCCCTTCTGGCCTCCACGCGCCTCGGCCGGGGTGAAATCGTGGTCTTCGGCCCCGATGGATATTGCATCGACCCGGCCACCCTTCGAACGTCAGGCAGCCGGGGGTTTGCCGCCATTGCCAGCTGCCACATCCTTTCTGGCGGAACGACCGGTCCGATTGTCGAACCGGTACTGGTGACCGTCACCGTCGGGCCAGCCACCACCGACGCCCCCACCCCGCAGGATCTTGCCGCAGCGCTTGCAACGGAACTCCTCGAGTTCCGCGAGCTCAGCGCTCTGGATGTCGGCCGTTTTGCCAGCGGCGGAGAGTCCGCCTTTAACGGCAGTGCGCCGGTCCACTGGCGCGGATCATTTTCCTTGGGACCGCACTTGATCGGTCTGACGCTCTATGCTCCTGAAGGCAGTCCGCTCCTTGGCACCCAAGGCGCGGCATTCCTGAACACGGTTTCTTCACGCATCCGCGCTAAGTCAGAACCGACATCGACACCCAGTGCAGAACAGTCGCAAGCCTCGGCAGACCCGCTTGCAAAACGACTTACCCGTTTATTTGGACGCGGCAATCTGTAATAAAGGTGCCGAACCGATGCAGTGAAGCATTGGAAAAAGACATAAGCAGGAGCGAGCAGCTCATGTCGGAGATGAAACCCGGTCTTCTCGACCGTGTGATCCAGCAATCGGCGCTCATGCGGTTCCGCCGCTGGGCCGAAACCGCGCGTGATGCTGACCTGAGCGATCTGCGACGCAACCGGGCCGCCGCACGGCGCCTGAAGTTCCATCTCGACGAACTGATACATGTGGCGGACGATCGCCTTGCCTTGCCGGTGGTCGGCAATCAGGCAGTGCCGGTACCATATGACGCCGACTGGTCGTGGCGACCGGAACTGTGGTGCGGACCTCTGCCCGTGCAGGGCATCGCATCCGTCGAAAACAAATCCACGCTCGGTCGCGAAGTGACACTGTTTCACGACTGCACCCATTCCGAGCTGACGCTGCGCCAGCTGCGCAACACCAGCGCCGAGGATCTCGCGGCCTATGGCCTGCGGCTCGAGGTGTTCCGCTTTGACGGATCTTACCTCTCGCTTGTGATCGACCTTCCGGCCTCCGCCGCCCTGGATCTGCGACGCAAGCACCTCATCCGTTTCGACGCGATTGTCGAACTGGAACGTCCTCTGGAAGTGTTCGCGCGCCTCAACGTCCAGCACGGCCCGAACACCGAACAGATCGTGCGCGAACTCCCGATGAACGACCGCGAACTGGTCGTGGAATTCGACCTTGCCTACACCAAGCTCAACGAGAAGCGGGTAGAGAAGGTCTGGGTCGACCTGATTTTCGAGAACCCGGAGATGAGTCAAGTAATCCTCCGCGACCTGTTCTTCAGCCGTCGCCCGCGGGCAGAGTTGTGAGGGAAAGAGTATGACCGCCTATTCGCTGTTCAAAGCCCGGTTTTTCGAAGGTGTCTGGGAAGGCGTGATCGCCGGAGACAGGGACGATGCCCCGCCGCCCGAAATCGACGTGCGCGTGCATGACCGCGAAGTTCCGGATGTGGCAATTGAACCGCTTTCCGATCCAGCCTCCTGGCTCCTCAAGGTGCCGGTCCCGGCAAAGATACTGGCCGACGGGGTCCACACCTTTGTGATTTCAGAGGCAAGCATCGGCCAGGCGCTTGGCGACTTCTCGATCATTGCCGGAGACGCTGCAGGCGAGGATATCCGAGCCGAAATGGCCCTGCTTCGCGCAGAACTGGACATGCTGAAACGCTCTTTCCGCAGGCATTGCCGGGAAACGGCGTGACACTCATTCGCCAGTTGCACCGGCGCATTTTCTCAAGCAACCCTCTTTCCTGAAGGCGCAGCATCCTTACGCTGCTCCAGACAGGAAAGCAGGTCGGCCATGCGCAGCAGCAAAACACTCCATGTGATTTCGGCCCATGCCGAAGGTGAAGTCGGCGACGTTATCGTGGGCGGCGTCGCCCCGCCGCCCGGCGACACCGTTTGGGAACAAAGCCGCTGGATCGCGCGCGATCAGACATTGCGCAATTTCGTTCTGAACGAACCGCGTGGCGGCGTGTTCCGGCACGTCAATCTGCTTGTGCCGCCAAAGCATCAGGACGCGGATGCCGCCTTCATCATCATGGAGCCCGAAGATACGCCGCCGATGTCAGGCTCGAATTCGATCTGTGTCGCGACCGTCCTCTTGGACGGCGGCATCCTGCCCATGCAGGAACCTGTGACCGAATTCGCCCTGGAAGCGCCCGGCGGATTGGTCCGCGTGCGGGCCGAGTGCCGCGATGGCAAGGCAGAGCGGATTTTCATTCAGAACGTCCCCAGCTTTGCACAGAAGCTTGCCGCGCAGCTGGAGGTTCCGGGCCTTGGAACCCTTACAGTGGACACAGCCTATGGCGGCGACAGTTTCGTGATCGTCGATCCTGACGAACTGGGGTTGCGCCTCGTTCCCGAAGAAGCCCACGAGATTGCGCGGCTGGGCAGCAGGATCACGCGGGCAGCCACCGAGGCGTTGCAGTTCGAACACCCGGAGAATCCGGATTGGACGCATTTTTCCTTCTGCCTGTTCGCGGGCGCTCTGGCAGAAACTGAAACCGGACTGCAGGCGAAATCCGCTGTCGCCATCCAGCCCGGCAAGGTAGACCGCTCTCCTACCGGAACAGCGCTGTCAGCGAGGCTGGCCGTCCTGCACGCCCGCGGGCAGATATCGGAAGGCCAGGCATTGACAACCGAGTCCCTTATCGGCTCCACCTTCACAGGCCGTATCCTCGGGAAAACGACGGTCGGCGGGGCCCCGGCTGTTTTGCCCGAAATCAGCGGGCGAGGATGGATAACCGGTATCCACCAGCACATGCTCGACCCATCCGATCCGTGGCCCGAAGGGTACCGCCTGAGCGATACCTGGGGCGCACGATAGCCTGCCCTTTCCGACCGTCCCCGGCACCTGTATCGTGACCGAGACGCACTTTCCCGCTGCAGAAATACGAGGCCCGATTGGAATACTGGATAGTCGCAGCGCTCGCGGCCTTTCTGATGGGGCTGTCGAAGGGCGGTGTACCCATGATCGCGCTGCTTTCGGTGCCGCTCATGTCCCTGTTCATGGACCCGGCCCTCGCGGCGGGACTGCTGCTTCCAATCTACATCGTTGCCGACATCTATGCGGTCTACCTTTTCCGCCGGGCATTCTCAGCCCGAAACCTTAAAATTCTGCTGCCCGGAGCCATTGCCGGCATCCTTCTCGGTTATGGGGCCGTGGCCTATGTGCCCGGTGATGTGGTCAAACTTCTGGTGGCCGCAATCGGCCTGTCCTACCTCATCAGCGCCCTGCGCAGCCGCTTTTCGAAACACGAGGTACCGGCAAAACCGGCGGATGTGCCGCGCGGGCTCTTCTGGGGCACGCTGACCGGTTTGACGAGCTATATTTCCCACGCCGGAGGCCCGCCCTTTCAGGCCTATGTGCTGCCACAGAAACTCGACAAAATGGTCTATCTCGGGACCACGACGATCTTTTTCACAGTGGTGAACCTTCTCAAGGTGCCGCCCTTCATTCTTGCCGGACAGATCACCTGGGACAGCGCCATTCAGGCGGTTTGGTTGGCCCCGGCAGCACTCGCAGGCGCCTGGAGCGGAGCTGCGATTTCGCGTCGCCTGCCCGAAAAGATGTTCTTTCTGCTCGTCGAAATCGCCCTCGCGGTGGTCTCCGCAAAGCTGGTCTATGAGGTTCTTGTCCGCTAGCGTCACCACCTCATGCGATTGACCTTCCCGCATCGCACAGGCAGTCTTGCGGCAACCCTGAACCGGAGAACCTATGTCCCCGCTGCGTGGCATGGCGCTGAAGCTCAGCGCCGTCTTTCTATTCGTGATCATGGCATCGCTCATCAAGGCCAGCTCGGATGTGGTTCCAGCGGGTGAGGCGGTGTTCTTCCGGTCGTTCTTTGCCCTGCCCGTCATCCTTGGCTGGCTGGCGTTCCGGCGTGAGCTGAGCACCGGACTGCGAACACGCAACCCCATGGGACACCTGTGGCGCGGCATGTTCGGCGTCAGCGCAATGGCCTGCGGCTTTGCCGCGCTCGGATTGCTCCCGCTGCCGGAAGTAACCGTTCTGGGCTACGCTGCACCCATCATGACGGTGATCTTCGCCGCCTTGCTTCTGGGCGAAAAAATCCGGCTGGTCCGCATGTCGGCAGTTGCGATCGGGCTGGTCGGGGTCGTGATCGTGATGCTTCCACAGTTGGGCAACGAAGAACTTGGCACCGCGGCGCGTTGGGGTGTGGCGCTGGTTCTCGCGTCGGCAACTCTGCGGGCGCTGGCCCATGTGCATATCCGCAAACTGGTACAGAACGAAACGACCTCTGCAGTGGTGTTCTACTTCGCCGCGACGGCCTCCTGCCTGTCACTTCTGACAGCGCCCTTCGGCTGGGTGATGCCCGACGCGATCACCGCAAGCCAGCTGATCGGCGCGGGGTTCATCGGTGGGGTTGCGCAGATCCTGCTGACGTCCTCCTATCGCCATGCCGAGGCGGCGTTCCTCGCACCTTTCGACTACGCCTCCATCCTCTTCGCGCTGGTCATCGGCTATACGATCTTCGACGAAATACCGACGATCCATACGCTCATCGGGTCGGTGGTCATCATCGGCGCAGGCGTTCTGATCATCTGGCGCGAACGCCAGCTTGGGGTCAAACGAGGACCCGCCCGATCCAACCTGACGCCGCAGGGCTGATTGCATTTCCGGTCCGAGGGTCTTAGATCACGACGAGCTAAGTCAGGGTGACGGGAGCCGCCTGAATGAACTGGATCACCAACTACGTCCGACCCCGGATCAACTCGATCTTCTCGCGCCGCGAGATTCCCGAGAACCTCTGGGTCAAGTGCGACGACTGCGGCACCATGCTGTTCCACCGTGAAATGTCGGACAACCTCAATGTCTGCACGAATTGCGGCCACCACATGAACATCACGCCGCGCGAACGGTTCCAGGGTCTGTTCGACGGCGGCATCTTCACCGAGGTCGAGGTCCCCGAACCCCTATCCGATCCGCTGCATTTCCGCGATCAGAAGAAATACCCCGACCGCATGAAGGCCGCCCAGAAAGCGACTGGCGAGAAAGAGGCGATGCTCGTCGCCACCGGCGAGATCGGCCGCACGCCCATCGTCGCTGCGGCCCAGGACTTCAGCTTCATGGCCGGTTCCATGGGCATGTATGTCGGCAACGCCATCATCGCCGCCGCCGAGAAAGCCGTCGAACTCCGCCGCCCGCTGGTGTTGTTTTCTGCCGCCGGCGGCGCGCGCATGCAGGAAGGCATCCTCAGCCTGATGCAGATGCCCCGAACCACCGTCGCCGTGCAGATGCTCAAAGAAGCGAACCTGCCCTATATCGTCGTGCTGACGCACCCGACGACCGGCGGTGTGACCGCGTCCTACGCCATGCTGGGTGACATCCAGATCGCCGAACCCGGCGCGCTGATCTGTTTCGCCGGGCCACGCGTGATCGAACAGACCATCCGTGAAAAGCTGCCCGAGGGTTTCCAGCGCGCAGAATACCTGCTCGAACACGGTATGCTAGACCGCGTCACGGACCGCCGCAAACTGCGCGATGAGCTGGTGCAGATCATCCGCATGCTGATGCACATGCCGCCCCCCGTGGCGGGCGACCTGCCCGCCCCCAGCGCTGCGGACACCACGCCGGCAGACCCGGCCCCCGCTGACCAGAAATCATGACCGCACAAACCGGGTCGGACGTCATCCTTGACCGGATGATGTCCCTTCATCCCAAGGTGATCGACCTCACCCTGGACCGCGTCTGGACGCTGCTTGCGGCGCTCGACCATCCCGAGCGCAAACTGCCACCGGTGATCCACATTGCCGGAACCAACGGCAAGGGATCAACCCAAGCGATGATCCGCGCCGGTCTCGAAGCCGCTGGAAAAAGCGTGCACGCCTATACGTCTCCGCATCTGGCTCGCTTTCACGAACGCATCCGCCTTGCCGGAGAGCTCATCACCGAAGCGCACCTGACCGAGGTGCTGGACGAATGCTACCGCGCCAATGATGGCGCCAACATCACGTATTTCGAGATCACCACATGCGCCGCGCTGCTGGCCTTTGCCCGCACACAAGCCGATTACACGCTGCTCGAGGTTGGCCTCGGCGGACGGCTCGATGCCACCAACGTAATCGACACCCCGGCGCTGACGGTCATCACCCCCGTGTCGATGGACCACGAAGGCTTCCTCGGCGACACGCTTGCCAAGATCGCGGGCGAAAAAGCCGGGATCATCAAGCGCGGTGTGCCCTGTGTCGTCGGCCCGCAAGACGATGAGGCGATGGAGGTGATCGAAGCGCAGGCCGCCCGCCTTGGCGCACCACTCCTCGCCTACGGGCAACACTGGCACGTGTCAGAGGAACGCGGACGGCTCGTTTATCAGGACGAAACCGGCCTGCTCGATCTCGACCTGCCCAACCTGCCGGGCCAGCATCAGATCCAGAACGCAGGCGCAGCGCTTGCGGCGCTCCGGCACCTGAACATGCCCGAGGCATCTTTCGACGGCGCGGTGCAAGACGCTTACTGGCCCGCGCGGATGCAGCATCTGAAAGGCACGCCGCTCAACGACCTTGCCCCCAAGGCTGACCTTTGGCTCGATGGCGGGCACAACCCCGCTGCGGGCGAAGCACTGGCGCTGCACCTGCGCAGCCTGCCAAAGCGTCCGACCTACATGATTTGCGGGATGCTCAACACCAAGGACGTGCGCGGCTACCTGCGACCGCTTGCCGGTGTGGCGGATCACCTGACCGCAATTTCCATTCCCGGGGAACCCAACACCCTAAGCGCAGACGACACGGCTCAAGCCGCGCGCGATGTCGGACTGACCGCGCAGGAAGCGCAAAACGTCGAAGAGGCACTTGGCTGGATCGCGGAAACCGACCCGCAGGCCCGCGTCCTGATCTGCGGATCCCTCTACCTCGCAGGACATGTTTTGCGGATGATCGGCTGACCTAAATCTGGGTCGGGTCGCTTTATATTGACCGAAAAGGCTTAAATCACCTATATATCGTTAAAAAAGAGCAGTGTCCGCACAAACGCGAGACGAATAGGTGGCAAGATGGTATCGGTAGGACGTGTCGCAAGTGCGGCTGTCATCGCTGCAGGTGGCCCGCTGTTTGCCCAGTCGGCAGCGATCACCGAAGAGGCCAGCACGTTCAGCTTTTCGATGAACGGGGCCGAGATGATCGTGTCCCGCTCCGGCCCTTCCTGCCCGTCCTCCTGTATTCAACCCATGATCGCCGCAGCCGGTGTTGACACGCTGGGAGAACTCGAAGTGATCGGCTTCATGCAATCCGTAGTCAGCGCAGGCTCCGGCCTCCTTATTGATGTTCGCATGCCCGCGATCTTCTCCTCCGGATCGCTCCCAAGCGCCGTCAATGTCCCTGTGGCCACGTTCAGCCCGGACAACCCCTATCTGGGCGATCTTCTCTCTGCGCTTGGCGTGCAGGAGACCGGAAGCTCCCGGAATTTCGACCGTGCGTTCAACCTCGCGGTCTTTGGCGGTGGTCCGGATGATGGCGATGTGCGCGATGCAATCGCCCACCTGATCAACGCCGGCTATCCTACCTCCAAGATCAAGTATTACCGGAGCGGCATCTCCGGATGGTCCACACTGGGTCTCAATATTGCGGTCGGCCAATGACCGAGCCAACCAGAAAATCCGGCCTGATCCGCATGGTGCTCATGGGCAGCGCCTTCGTTGCCTTGACGATTGTGCTGCTGGTGTTTCAACCCGGCTCGCCGCGCAACACACAGTCCACCGCCCTTTTCGAAGAGGCCAATACCGTGACCCGCGTGGCCGAACCGTTGACCAAGGTCATTGATACCACGGCGCCTCCTGCCCTGGCTCCCGTCACAGAACCGGTTCAACCAACTCTGGCCTCTGATGCATCCGCGCCCAGTACGATGCGCGACATGACCTTTAGTGCGATCTCCGATCTGAAGTCGGTCACAACAGGAGAAGCCCCGGCGCCCGGCCAGCCCGGAAGCCTC
Source organism: Marivita geojedonensis (assembly GCF_002115805.1). Classification (GTDB taxonomy): domain Bacteria; phylum Pseudomonadota; class Alphaproteobacteria; order Rhodobacterales; family Rhodobacteraceae; genus Marivita; species Marivita geojedonensis. Next base: position 223,391 of record NZ_JFKC01000001.1, read on the forward strand.
CTGCACAGCGTCGTGCAACGCAGCATGGCCAACAGCGCCGCCCCAGGCACGCAGGTCATCACCAAGCCATCAGAGATCGAACCGATACGCAGCGAAACGCCGCGCTTTCCAGCGACGGCAGCGTATTTCGTGCGGCCCGGAGATACGTTGAGCAGCATCGCGCAGGAGGTCTATGGCGACAGCGCCATGTCCTCAGAGATCTATGCGAACAACACCGATATAATGGCCCGCCCAGACAGTCTGCGCGCGGGAATGGTGCTGAAACTTCCGGCTCCATAGCACACAATATCTAGAAAAATGCGCCACAGATAGAAAAGTTCCCTTGCCAGTCACCTAAATGTTGACCGGTGCGAATCACTATGGCACAAACTGGTCAGACTTCGTGATTTGCTGGAAAAGCGAACGCGGAATGGGGGATTTTGACGGTGACTTCTGGTACTCACTCCTTTTCGGGCGACACGCATTTTGGCGTCCTGAACCGTGCGGCCGCGGCACCTTCCAACCACCAACTCCAAGACGACCATACCTCGGGCGCCCCCTCGCGCCTCCATCGACGTAAGGCATAGCAAGGACCTGAACACAGGCGAGATACATCGAGCAGCCTTGAGGTCCTTCGGGACCTCTTTTTTTCGCTAGGCCTCGCCCCAGCCCTCTGCCTGCATCTCACGCAAACGGCTCGCGGTGCGTTCGAATTCGAAGGTTCCAGTCCCTTCGATATACAGCATCTCCGGTTCCGCAGCTGCGGATACGATCAAGCGAACCCTTGCCTCGTACAGCGCGTCGATCAGCGTCACGAACCGCTTGGCCTCGTTGAAGTTCTGACGGCTCAGGCGCGGGATGTCCTCGATGATCAGAACCCGCACCGCGTCAGCGAGCGCGAGGTAATCCGCCGGTCCGAGCATCCGTCCGCAGAGATCATAGAATTTGGCCCGCGCGACCCCGTTGTGAAAGCGCGGCAGTTCGATCTGGCGGCCCTGGACATGCAGCGTCAGGCTGTCCTGCTCGCCGCCGGTCAATTCCTGCCAGATACGACCGATTTCAGCCTTGGCTGCAGCGTCGTTCGGCGTGAAATAGACCTGCGCTCCTTCCAACCGATCCTGCCGATAGTCCGTCGGTGAGGCCAGTTCATGCACCACCATGCGCGAATTGAGCATGTCGATGAACGGCAGGAAAATCTGCCGGTTCAGACCATCCTTGTAAAGATCATCCGGCACGCGGTTCGACGTGGTGACAACGACAACGCCCGCAGCGAACAGTTTTTCGAACAGCCGCCCAACAATCATCGCGTCGGTGATGTCGGTGATCTGCATCTCGTCGAACGCCAGCAGCCGCACGGAGTCCGACACCGATTTCGCCACCGGTTTGATCGCGTCCTCGACCCCATCCTGCCGGGCCTTATGAATGGCGGCGTGGATTTCCTGCATGAAGGCGTGGAAATGCACCCGCCGGGCCGGGACGGTCAGGCTCTCGACAAACAGATCCATGAGCATCGACTTGCCGCGCCCGACACCGCCCCAGAGATAGAGACCCTTGGGTGGTTCCGGTGCTTTGCGAAACAATCCCTTTTTCACCGGCTCGGCCAAGGCTGCGCGGATGCGTTCGAATTCGGGCAAGGCCGCTTCCTGTGCCGGGTCTCGGGTCAGAGTACCGTCCGCTACACGTGCGGCATAGATGTCGGGCAAGGTCGTCATGACTGCCGATTACCGTGTCTCTGCCGGATTGTGGAGAGGTCTTATTCGACCGCGCGGATCAATTTGCGGTCCAGTACGCGCAGCACGGTTTTCAGGTCGTGTCCCCGCTTGAGAATCTGACCGTCCATCCCGATCACCGCGTATTGCCCTTGGCGGTTGCGGAGCTTGGGGCGCTTTTCGATGCGGTAGAGAGGGTTTTCGGCGGTGCGGCGGAAGACCGAAAACACGGCCACGTCCCGCAGGGTCGAAATCCCGTAGTCGCGCCACTCTCCTGCGGCGACCATGCGACCGTAAAGAGACAGGATCTCACTCAGCTCGGTCCGGTGAAAGGCCACCTGCTCGGGCGCGGATCGAGGCTGAGGGAACGGCGTGATACTGTTCATATCTCATGATGTGTGCAGGCCGGGGTGTAAATCAAGCGGTTTCGCAGCTTGCCCCTTCGAAGGCCCAGATAGGTCCGATCGGGACCTAATGTTTCGCGCGCGAAACAATGGGTCCGTTTCGGACCCTTTAACCATCTGTTAATGAAAGTGATTTTGTGGTTTCCGAGGGTCTTTTCCGCGAAGGACAGATCGGGATTCATCGACGCATTTTGGCACCACCCCTACCGCGATGGACACCCTTTCCTTTTCACGCAAAAGCCCCCTGACAGAACCAGCCCGAGGATTTCGCCGCACCGTGGGCGTAAAACAGCCAGAGGCGGTGGCCGTCTTTGGTGATCACCTCCCAATAGTCCCGCTGACCGCTGCGCCATGCGGGATCATCAAGCCACCATTCGGGCGCGATGCGCTCGGGGCCACGGGTGCTGTGAACGTGATGGTCGCGCCCACGCCAGCGAAACACCTCGGGCAGGCGCGGGACATCCGCCACCATCACCGGCTCGGGCATCCACATGCGCAGCGGCCGCAGTTTGTTGCGTTGGGGCCAGTCCATCACCGGGTCGGACCACGCCGCCGCGACGGTGACTGATGTCTTTTCCGGGATGTGGCTGTCGGCAGGTTGCAGACGGGTGATCGCTTCCATGCCCAGTCGCGTGCCGAGACGCCCGATCAGCCGATCGAGCGATCCGGGTTTCGGCCCCGCCATGCGCGCGCGCCCTGCCTCTGCGGCCTCCAGATGCCCGGCGGCGGTGCGCAGATGTATGGGTTCATGCAGCACCGCTTCGAGCCGCAGCATGTCGATGCCGTAGCCCGCATCCAGATCCTCGACCTTGAGCCGCAAGAGCGGGCGGATGTGGTCGGGGTCGTGTGACGGCCTGGCCATCGTGACATTCATCCACTGCATCGTGCCATCGGCACGGTATGCCTCGAAGCGGAGCGTGCGCGCGCCCCGTCCCTTGTTGCGCAGCGCATCGCAGAGCCGGGGCAGCATCCGGGCGACGGCGGCCATCACGTCTTCTTCCAACCCGATGGGGTCGGGCAGGCTCAGGCGGGTGGCAAAGCGGTCGGGCGGTGGGGCCGGACTGACCGGTTCGGGCAACGCGCCCAGCGCCTGGTCCAGCCGCGCCACCAGCCCGCGCCCAAAGCGGCGGGCAAGCCCGGCGCGGGGTTGTTCGACCAGTTCTTTCACCCGGCGCAGACCAAGGCGCGAGAGTTGCGCCATCGTGTGGCTTTCCAATCGCAACGCGGCAATCGGCAGAGGCGCCAGCGCGTCATAGGTCTTGCCGGGGGCCGCGATGCGGGCGCGCCCCTGCACCGGGGCCAGCGTGACGGCAGGTGCGGCACCGCCGCGTTCCCAGTGCCGTCGCTTGCCAGCACGGGAACGGGTGGCGCGGGCCTCTTGGTCGATCGCATCGCCGTTGCGGTGATGATCCCCGGCCTGCCCGCCGCCGAAGCGGGCCAGCGCCCAAGCCCCGCCCAACGTGTCGGCGATGCCCAATTGCACCGAGAGGCCCAGATCGGTGCAATCCTCTTCGACCTGCCGCGCCAGTTGTTCCTCACCGCCGAAGAGATGCGCGCAGCCGGTCAGGTCGATGACCAGCGCGTCGGGCGCTTCGCGGGCGACCCAAGGCGAGAATTTGCCTGCCCAGCGGTGCAGCACCCCCAGAAACGCCGCCTCGGCATGGGGGTTCGACAGGCGCGTGAGCAGGTCGGCGCACATGGCATGGGCATCACGGAGTGGCTGGCCTTCGTAAAGCCCCGCCGCCTGCGCGAGCGGAGAGAGCGAAGCCAGTACCTGCGCCTGCCCGACATCGCGCAACACGGCAAAGGGCACTTCCCCCAAGTTGGGGTCGCGCCGGATATGGCGTTCGGCGGCCAGCCGGGGAAACCAGATGGACAGGATGCGACGGTTGGGCATGAGACTCGGGCAGCAAGTGTTCTTTTTTTGTTCTATATACTCTTGCTGCCCTGCGAGTCGAGATCAGAGCCACCTTTGGTGGATCACAACTGTCGCGACCGGATCAGCCGCAATAGATACGCACCACGGCGCCGCGGTCATCCAGCGCGAAATTCACCCGATCGCCCCGGAAATCCATCGTCATCGGGTCATTCGGGCCCAAGATGCGATGCGGTTGCGAGAACGCAATGGTTTCCAGCTGTGCCCGCTGAAGCCCCATCAGATGAGACATATCTTCTGCACCGCAGGATTCGACCGGCTTTTCGGCGACCGTGACCTCCTGACAGGCGACAAGCGTCAGACACACAGCAAGGGCAGTATAAATCCGCATATAGAAACCTCTCCAATATCCAAGCCAATGCTTGCAAACCCAGCGCTTTCCCGCAAGGCTTGGCGAAAACCAACGAGGGAGAGGACAATGCGCACACGCGCCGCCGTTGCCGTTCAAGCCGGCAAACCATTGGAAATCATGGATGTGAACCTTGACGGCCCGCGCGCCGGAGAGGTGCTGGTCGAAATCAAGGCGACCGGGATTTGCCATACCGACGAATTCACCCTGTCCGGGGCCGACCCCGAGGGCATGTTCCCGGCGATTCTGGGCCATGAGGGCGCCGGGGTTGTGGTCGAGGTGGGGGAAGGCGTGACAAGCCTCAAGCCCGGCGATCACGTAATCCCGCTTTACACGCCGGAATGCCGGGAATGCGAATACTGCCTGCATCCCAAGACCAACCTGTGTCAGTCGATCCGCGAGACCCAGGGCAAGGGTGTGATGCCGGACGGCACGTCACGGTTCAGCACCTTGGATGGCGATCCGATCCTGCACTACATGGGCTGTTCGACATTTTCGAACCACACGGTTCTGCCCGAAATCGCGCTGGCCAAGATCCGCGAGGACGCGCCCTTCGACAAGGTGTGTTACATCGGCTGCGGTGTGACCACGGGGATCGGTGCGGTGATCAACACCGCCAAGGTCGAAATCGGCAGCCGCGCGGTGGTGTTCGGCCTGGGCGGGATTGGTCTCAATGTCATTCAGGGCCTGCGCCTGGCGGGTGCCGATCAGATCGTCGGTGTGGACATCAACCCCGACAAGGTACCGATGGCCGAGCGCTTTGGCATGACGCATTTCGTCAACCCGAAGGAGGTCGAGGGCGATCTGGTGCCCTATCTGGTCAACCTGACCAAGGGCGGCGCGGACTACACCTTTGACGCCACCGGTAACGTGCAGGTCATGCGGGACGCGCTGGAATGTGCGCACAAGGGCTGGGGTGAGAGCATCATCATCGGCGTGGCGCCGGCGGGTGCCAAAATCAGCACACGCCCGTTCCAGCTTGTCACAGGCCGCACATGGAAGGGCACGGCCTTTGGTGGTGCACGGGGCCGGACGGATGTGCCGAAGATCGTGGATTGGTACATGGACGGGAAAATCGAGATCGATCCGATGATCACCCACACCATGTCACTGGACGACATCAACAAGGGGTTCGACCTGATGCATGCGGGTGAAAGCATCCGCTCGGTCGTGATCTACTGATACTGCGTGCGGAGGGGTATCGCCCCTCCGTGCGGGAACCGGATCCCGGTGCACGAGGTTCCTGACACATGTCCGATACGCCTTCACTTCTCGCCGTTCTGATCGACGCCGACAACACCTCTCCGAAATATGCCCGTGCGCTGTTCGAGGAGATCGCGTCATTGGGCGAAGCCAGCGTGCGGCGCTGTTACGGCGACTTTTCCAGCCAGCAGATGGCGGGCTGGTCAAAGGTGCAGGCGGAGTTCGGTCTGGTGCCTCATCACCAACCGGCCAACACCGTGGGTAAGAATGCGAGCGATATCGCGCTGGTGATCGACGCGATGGACCTGATGCATACGGGGCGGTTTGACGGGTTTGTGCTGGTCAGTTCGGACAGCGACTTTACCCGGTTGGCGCAGCGGCTGCGCGAGCAGGGCTTGGACGTTTACGGGATGGGGATGCAGAAGACGCCCGAAGCCTTCCGCCGGGCATGCAAGCGGTTCATCTTCCTCGAGAACCTCGAAGGCGGGCCGGAGACCGGCAGCAGGGATCAGGCCCCTGGCAAGAGCGGGAACCTGAACGAGGCGCGGAACCTGATCCTCAAGGCAATGGATGCGATTGATCAGGACGATGAATGGTATCGGCTGGGTCAGTTGGGCCAGCACATCGTGTCGGCCAATCCGGATTTCGACACCCGCACCTATGGCAAGCGCAAGCTGAGCGACCTCGTAACCGACCTGAAGGTGCTTGAGGTCAAGCGGGGCCCCAACAACCAGCTGATGGTGCGCCGCCGCGACTGATCCGCGCTGTCGGATATATCTTTCTTGAGCGACTCCGGGTTGCGTGGCATCGTCCGAAGGTGAGGGGTCACTTCATTTTGCGGCAGGAGCCGTGATCATGATGACTGTAGATGCACCGATCCTGATCCGTGCCATCGATGACGATGCGCATGGTCAGGTTCGCGGACTGTCGGATGCTGCGCTTCTTGTGCTTGCGCAGGAGGTGATCCATCGCCTTTCGAACCTGTCGCGCGATGGCGGGCCTTCTTCACGAATTGATCTCGATGGCTTCTGCATGGCGCTGATCGAGCCGAAAGCGGAAGAGGCCAAGCTGCGTTTGCTGCGTGCGCATGAGAACGGTGCCAGCCATCGCGATCTGTGTGTCGACTACATTGGCGCGGCGGCGAAACGTCTGGGTGAATGGTGGGATGAGGATATCATCACCTTTGGCGACATGGCCGTGGCCGCCGGACGGATGCTGCATTTTCTGCGTGACCTACGCGACCTTGCTCCGGCTTTTGTGCAGCGGGGGAGCCGGGAAGCGCTGTTTGCCTCGGTTCCTGGCGAACAGCATATACTGGGTGTGACGATGGCGGCGGATCTGATGCGTGACAAAGGCTGGAAGATCGACCTTCAGATCAACCAGTCCATTGAACAGCTGTGCCAACGTGTGCGGGACAACAACGTGATGATCATCGGATTGTCCGCAACCAATGCCGAACGCATCAGGTCTCTGGCGGCGTCCGTGGTCGAGTTGCGGCTTGCGGCGCCGCATGCGCGCATCTTGATTGGTGGGCACATCGTCGAGGTCGAGCCGGACATCGCGCTGCGTACCGGGGCGGATGCGGCCTCGCCCACGGTGGATGCTGCATTTGATGATTTGGAGCGCCTTTATCAATCGCTGGGCGCTGCGGCGCATTAGTGAGAGCCAGCGACCCCGTAGCGCGCCATGAAGGTCGTAACGGCACCGTCGATCACGCGCGCCTTGTCGTCCTCGCTGACGGAATGAATGATCCCGAACACGACTTTCGGCCAGAGATCGGCCTTGCACAATTCTGCAAACTGGTCCGCAGCCAGGTTGTAATCGTCGATCACCAGTTCCCCACGCCCAACCGCCTGACGCAGGTAATCCACCAAGGCCGCGCGCATGATCATTGGACCGGAGTGGTAGAATTCCTGCCCGAGAAGGGGAAAGCGGTCAGCCTCGGCCACGCAGATACGAAAAATCCGCTGTCCGATTTCCGAATAGATAAAGCCGAGGAACTGCTGCGCGATGCAGGTCAGAACTTCGGGCGGTGGACGGGAGTGGTCGATCTTCTCGATCGAGGTCTGTGCCTGCTCCTGACACTGGCGGGTTGCGACTTCCATGAACAGGAGCCGCTTGTCCGGGAAGTAGCTGTAGAGCGTCGCCTTTGAGACCCCGGCCGCACGGGCGATGTCATCGACGCTGGCCCCTTCAAATCCGTCCCGCAGAAACACTTCCCGCGCGCCTTCGACCACCTGATCGAACTTTCGGCCTTTCCGGATTTGCGCCTGCGCCGTTGCCATTCCCACCCCATATGTCGCGTTCAAAATCTAAACAGATCAGTTTAGTCTCGCAATAGGGATGTGAGGTGCCGACGCCGGAATACAAGGCTTCGCGGCGGAAGGAGATGCCTACACCCCGATTGTATGAAGGATACTGACGATGAGATTTTCACTGAACCGGCGCCGTTTCTCTGATCTATCTGAACAGGAAATCCTGGCACTGGCGATTTCCTCGGAAGAGGACGATGCGCGGATCTATCGGTCTTACGCCGAACGGTTGCGGGGCGACTTCCCGGCAACGGCGTCGGTTTTTGACGGGATGGCGGCGGAAGAGGATACGCACCGCCAGCGACTCGTCGATCTGCACCGCGACCGGTTCGGAGATGTGATCCCTCTGATCCGACGCGAACATGTGGCGGGGTACTATGCCCGGCGCCCTGTGTGGCTGGTCGAAAATCTGGGCATTGATCGCATCCGCGCCGAGGCCGAGGCGATGGAACGGGATGCGGAGCGCTTTTACCTCGCGGCAGCCAAGCGAACGAGCGACGCGGCGACACGCAAGCTGCTCGGAGATCTCGCCGCTGCCGAGGCGGGGCATCAAAGCACTGCCGAAGCGCTCGAACAGGAACACCTGACCGAGGACACACGCAGCAGCGAGGAAGAAAACGCCCGTCGTCAATTCGTTCTGACCTGGGTTCAGCCAGGGCTGGCCGGGCTGATGGACGGGTCGGTGTCGACGCTGGCCCCGATTTTTGCCACCGCCTTTGCAACGCAGGACACATGGACCACATTTCTGGTCGGTCTTGCCGCGTCGGTTGGTGCCGGGATTTCGATGGGCTTTACAGAAGCGGCCTCGGATGACGGTCAGCTGTCGGGCCGTGGGTCGCCGATCAAGCGGGGCTTTGCGTCGGGCATCATGACCACGGTCGGCGGGTTGGGGCATGCCCTGCCCTACCTGATCCCGGATTTCTGGACCGCGACCGTGACCGCTTTCATCGTGGTGTTCATCGAGCTGTGGGCGATTGCGTGGATCCAGAACAAATACATGGACACACCGTTTTTCCGAGCTGCGCTTCAGGTGGTTCTTGGAGGTGCACTCGTTTTTGCAGCAGGTGTTCTGATCGGCAGCGGGTAGCGCCGGTCAGACAACAAAAAACCCGGGCGCGAACGCCCGGGCAGTTGGTCACTAAGGCTGATTGGAAGGAGGAGATCAGCCTTTGGAGAATTCCGGATAGGCCTCCATGCCCAGTTCCGCCATGTCGAGACCGTTGATCTCTTCTTCTTCGCTGACGCGGATGCCCATGGTGGCCTTGAGGATGAACCACAGGACGATGGACGCGACGAAGGTGAAGACACCGTAGGCGACGATACCGGTGAGCTGGGTCATCAGGCTTGCTTCACCGTAGAAGATCACGGCGATGGTGCCCCAGATGCCTGCGAAGAGGTGGACCGGGATCGCACCGACAACGTCGTCGATCTTGAGCTTGTCGAGGAACGGCACGGCGAAGACCACGATCACACCACCGATTGCACCGATCCAGAGTGCGCCGAAGAGCGTCGGAGCGAGCGGTTCAGCGGTGATCGACACGAGACCAGCCAGTGCGCCGTTGAGCACCATGGTCAGGTCGACTTTCTTGTAGAGAACCTGTGTCAGGATCAGAGCGGCGACGGCGCCGGCTGCTGCAGCCATGTTGGTGTTGGCGAAGATGCGCGACACGTCGGATACGTCACCCACGGTGCCCATTGCGAGCTGCGAGCCACCGTTGAAGCCGAACCAACCGAGCCACAGGATGAATGTGCCGAGGGTTGCCAGCGCCAGGTTGGAGCCCGGGATCGGGTTAACCTTGCCGTCTTTGTACTTGCCGATACGCGGACCAAGCACGATCACACCAGCCAGAGCAGCCCAGCCACCCACGGAGTGCACGACGGTCGAACCGGCGAAGTCGGAGAAGCCCATCTCGGACAGCCAGCCACCACCCCACTGCCAGGAACCGGAGATCGGGTACATGATGCCGGTCAGGACGATCACGAAGACGAGGAACGGCCACAGCTTGATACGCTCGGCCACGGCACCGGACACGATGGACGCGGTTGCGGCGACGAACACCAGCTGGAAGAAGAAGTCGGAGCCGACGGACGCGTAGTCAAGCGCCGCATCCGCAGCAGCGACGCCCACCGGGTCAAGCACGGTCTGGCCGCCGATGGCGAAGAAGCCGTTGAAATCGCCCGGGTACATCGTGTTGAAGCCAACCAGCCAGTACATGATGGCCGCGATGGAGAAGAGCGCGATGTTCTTGGTGAGCTGCATCGCCACGTTCTTGGAACGCACGAGGCCCGCTTCGAGCATGGCAAAGCCTGCCGCCATGAAGAACACGAGGAAGCCTGCCATGAGGAACAGGAGTGTGGTGAAGATATACGGGCCAACCTCGTCCATGGTCGGCGCGGCGGCCTCTTGAGCCATACCCATAACCGGCAGCGCGGCAAGCGCGGCAGCGGGCAGGAGTGTCTTGAGTAGTTTCATCTGAATGTGTCCCCTAGTCTCTGTCACTGCGCCGGTTCAGAGCGCATCCCCATTGGTTTCGCCTGTGCGCACGCGAATGGCTTGCTGCGCATCGAGCACGAAGATCTTGCCGTCACCGATCTTGCCGGTGCGGGCTGTTTTGGTGATGGTTTCGATCACCTGGTCGGCCATGTCGGCACCGACCACGATTTCGAGTTTGATTTTCGGCACGAAGTTCACCGCGTATTCCGCGCCACGGTAAATCTCGGTATGGCCCGACTGAGAGCCGAACCCTTTGATCTCGGTTACCATCATGCCGCGGACGCCAATGTCTGTGAGCGCCTCGCGGACCTCTTCAAGCTTGAACGGCTTGATTGTCGCTATGATGAACTTCACCTTGGTCCCTTTCCCTTGCAGGTCGATCTTGTTTGCAAGCGCAGAAAGGGTCACGGATGGCGGGAATGGAAGTTAAGACCCCCGGACTCTGGCGCCTCGGAACAGAAAGTTGCACAAATTTTGCACACTTTTGCACAATTGATTACTTTTTAAGCAATCAAAAAACCCAAAACCCCGGCAAAGGGCGGTCCACATCGACAGGGAAAACCACTAAATTACACAAAAAGAGCAGCATCACAGGCGGTCAGAATGACTGATTCACGACGCGGAAAAGGTCGTCTGGTCGCGGACCGGCGATATCCGAAGAAACCGGCCAAGAAGCCTGCCGCGAAGAAGCCCGCGCCAGTACGACGCAAGCCCGCGCGCCCGAAAGTGAAGCGTGGGGGTATCGTGGGGTTCTTTGTCGGCGTGGTATCGTGGGTATTCCGGTTCATCCTGCGCCTTTTCCTGCGTGCAGGTATTGTTGTTGCACTTCTGGTCGCCGGATGGGTCGGGATCACCTACACCACCCTTCCCGAGGTCTCGGACGCGCTCGACGGTCGCGCACGAGGGTCGGTGCAGCTCTTGGACCGGGATGGCGTGGCTTTTGCATGGCGGGGCGACCAGTTTGGCGGCGTTGTCACGGCTGACACCGTGTCACCTCATCTCAGGAATGCGGTGGTCGCCACAGAGGACCGGCGTTTCTACCGGCACTTCGGAATTTCCCCGCGCGGGATCGCCTCTGCGGTTCGGATCAACCTGTCCGAAGGCAGGGGGCCTCTGTCGGGGCATGGCGGCTCTACCATTACGCAGCAGACAGCAAAGCTCTTGTGCCTCGGGGTCGTGTATGACCCGGACGAATGGAAGAACGAGGCAGAGTATGTCGCCGACTGCCGACGCGGCTCGCTTGCGCGCAAAGCGAAAGAAGCGATTTACGCGCTGGCGATGGAGGCAAAATATACCAAGGACGAAATCCTCTCGATCTACCTCAACCGCGCGTACATGGGAGGTGGCGCCTATGGCGCTGCTGCGGCCGCGGAACGCTATTTCTCGAAACCGGCTTCTGCGCTGACACCGCAGGAGGGCGCAATGATCGCCGGTCTGCTGACCGCCCCGTCGAGCCTTGCACCGACATCGAACCTCGAACGGTCACAGGCCCGAGCAGCGACGGTGCTGCGTCTGATGAACGAGCAGGGTTACCTGACGGACGCGGAGACCAGAGCCGCGCAGGCGAACCCCGCCACTCTGTCTGACAAAGCGAAAACACAGACCGGCGGGTATTTTGCCGACTGGGTCATGCAGTCAGGACCGGATTTCTTTACCCGAGACACCACCGAAGACGTGATCATTTCGACCACCCTCGACCAGCGTATCCAGAAGGCGGCGGAAGATGCGATCAAGACCATCTTCACCACCAAGGTTCGTGAAGGTTCAAAGGCTCAGGCGGCAATCGTCGTCATGTCCGCCGATGGCGCGGTGCGTGGCATGGTCGGCGGTCGCCAGACAAACGTCTCCGGTGTGTTCAACCGCGCGACACAGGCAAAACGGCAGACCGGGTCAGCTTTCAAACCCTTTGTCTATGCCACGGCGCTCGAACTGGGCTACAGCCCGTATGATCGCGTTCAGGACGAGCCATTCTGCATGAACATCCCGGGATCGGGCCAATGGTGCCCCGAGAACTATTCACGGGATTACTTTGGGTCCGTCACGCTGGTTGATGCCCTGGCCAAGAGCCTGAACATCCCGGCGGTCAAGGTCTCGGAATCCGTCGGTCGCGATCTGGTTCGACGCGTGTCGGAGGATTTCGGCATCGAAAGCCCGCTGACGGACACACCGGCCCTTGCACTGGGTGCATCCGAGGCTTCTTTGTTGGAAATGACTGGTGCCTATGCCGGAATTCTGAATGGCGGCTCCTCCGTGACCCCCTATGGCCTGGAGGAACTGCGCCTTGTCGGTGAGCCCCAACCGCTTATGGGATCGGGCGGAGGCATCGGCGAACGCGTCATCAATGAAGACGCGGCACGGCAACTGATCTGGATGATGGAGCGCGTTGTCTCGCAGGGCACCGGGGGCCGGGCAAAACTCTCGGACCGCCAGGTCGCCGGCAAAACCGGGACGACTCAGGCCGCCCGCGATGCCTGGTTTATTGGGTTCACAGCAGATTACGTGGCTGGCGTATGGATGGGGTATGATGACAACACGCCGCTGACCGGAGTGACCGGTAGCGGTCTTCCAGCAGAGATCTGGCACGAGGCGATGCGCCGCGTGCATGAAGGCCTGCCCGTACGCCCGCTGCCGATGATCGAGCCAAAACCGCCCCGGCAAGTGGCGCAGCCAAAACCACAGGAGCAACCCGCTCCGCAGCGGGACCGAGGCGGGAACGCGCTTGAGAATGCGCTGAACCAGCTCTTGCGCGACATCCTCGGCGGCAACTGAACGACGGGGATCAGGGAACAAACCCCCTTCCCATTTCCGGGAACGCGCAATAGCGTTTCGGGACCAAAAACATGGAGATATCATGAGCAACGCGATCGACGCCCGACTGGCCGAACTTGGCCTGACTTTGCCCGACGCCCCGGCCCCTGCAGCAAACTACGTGCCCTTCGTGCAGACCGGAAACCAGATCTACGTATCCGGTCAGCTTCCGACCGGCCCCGATGGTCTGATCAAAGGCAAGCTGGGATCAGATCTTGATGCGGAGGCCGGAGCCGAAGCGGCGAAATACTGCGCGCTGGCTTTGCTGTCGCAGGCACGCAAGGCGGCTGGCGGCGACCTGAGCCGGATTCGGGTTGTGAAACTGGTGGGTTTTGTGAACTCGACGGCGGATTTCGGAGATCAGCCCAAGGTGGTGAATGGCGCGTCGGATCTGATGGTTGCCGTCCTGGGTGACAACGGTCGGCACGCCCGTTCAGCTGTCTCGGCCGCATCACTTCCGTTCGGAGTGGCGGTGGAGATCGAAGGCATCTTCGAGCTGCTATGAACAGACTGCCGCCGGTCTTTCTTGCGCGGCCCATCGCGCATCGTGGCTACCATGACAAGTCCGCGGGGCGGATCGAGAACAGCCCTTCGACCTTCTCTGCGGCCATCCAGGCAGGGTATGGCATCGAGCTTGACCTGCAGTTGTCACGCGATGGCATGGCGATGGTCTTTCACGACGATCTGCTCAACAGGCTGACGGAGGAAACCGGTCCTGTTCGGGAGAGAGACGCCGCAGCGTTGCAGAGCATTGTGCTCAGGGGTGGCCGCGACACGATCCCGACGCTCGGGCAAGTGCTTGCGCAGGTAAATGGCGCGGTTCCTCTGCTGATCGAGTTGAAGGACCAACACGGTGAAATGGGAGAGACAGACGGCCGTCTGGAACAGGCCACAGTCGATGCGCTTGCGCAGTACGACGGGCCGGTGGCGCTCATGTCTTTCAACCCCAACATGATTGCGAGGGTGGGGACCTTGGCCCCCGACCTGCCCCGTGGCCTGATCAGTTCTGCCTGGCGCCGCATCGACGAGCCGCATGTCCCGGTGGATACGCGCGCGCGGCTGGCGGGAATTCCGGATTTCGAAAGCGTGGGTGCGCAGTTCCTGAGCCACGATGTGACAAATCTCGAATCCCCGCGCGTTGAACAACTCAAGTCACGGGGTGTCCCGATCCTGTGCTGGACGGTTCGGAGCCCGGAACAGGAACATCAGGCACGCAAGATCGCCGACAACATCACCTTTGAGAGCTACGCCGCTTGAACGCCGCGCAACGCGGACCAAGTAGCAGGGCAGAGCAAAGGAAAGGTCATGTCGACCCAAACTGACGCGCCCACAATCGCGATCACCATGAACGGGTCGCTGTCGCAGATCGCGCCAGCGGACTGGGATGCCTGCGCCTGCCCCGAGGTTGCAGATGGCGGTCGTGCCGATGACCCGTTTACAACGCACCGGTTCCTGAGCGCCTTCGAGGAGAGCCGGTCCGTCGGGACCGGAACCGGCTGGGACCCCCGATATTTGACTGCGGAGATGGATGGGAGGGTCATCGCCTGCGCTCCGCTCTATGCCAAAAGCCACAGTCAGGGCGAATACATCTTCGACCACAACTGGGCGCATGCCTGGGAGCGCGCAGGCGGGCGGTACTACCCGAAGCTTCAGATTGCGGTGCCCTTCACGCCCGCGACAGGCCGGCGCTTCCTGACCCGCCCGGGGTTCGAGGTGGAAGGGTTGAGTGCGCTGGTACAGGGCGCGATTCAGGTGGCCGCGGACAACGAACTATCCTCGCTCCATGTCACGTTCTGCACGGAAGCCGAAGCCATTGCAGGAGAGCGGATCGGCCTCCTGCGGCGATATACTCAGCAATACCACTGGGAGAACCGGGGCTATAACAGCTTTGAGGCGTTTCTTGCCGATCTGAGTTCGCGCAAACGCAAGACCATTCGCAAGGAGCGTGAACGCGCGCAGGCATTCGGCGGGACCATACACCAGTTGACCGGCGATCAGATTCAGCCCGAGCATTGGGATGCGTTCTGGGAGTTCTATCAG
The DNA here is from genome assembly GCF_002115805.1 of Marivita geojedonensis. Taxonomy (GTDB): domain Bacteria; phylum Pseudomonadota; class Alphaproteobacteria; order Rhodobacterales; family Rhodobacteraceae; genus Marivita; species Marivita geojedonensis. Next base: position 238,625 of record NZ_JFKC01000001.1, read on the forward strand.
GATACCGGCGCGCGCAAATGGGGGACGCCCTACCTGACACGCAGGTTCTTCGATATCGCGCAGGAGAGGCTGCGTGACGACATCCTGCTCGTGCTGGCCGAACGGGACGGCCGGTGGGTAGCAGGCGCGATGAACGTGATCGGGCGTGATACGCTTTTCGGTCGGTACTGGGGCTGCGTCGAGGACCATCCCTGCCTGCATTTCGAACTGTGCTATTATCAGGCCATGGACTACGCGATTGCGCATGGAATGAAGCGTGTCGAGGCAGGCGCTCAGGGTGATCACAAACTGTCACGCGGTTACCTGCCGGTTTACACCCATTCGCTGCACTGGATTGGCGATCCCGGATTTTCCGAAGCTGTCGCACGGTTTCTGGACGCAGAGGCCCGCGCGGTTGGCGAGGATATCGAGATCCTGACGAGCTATGGTCCATTCCGTAAAGACACTCTGGAGGAGCACCAATGACCGAGAAGCTTTCTGACACCGCGCGCAAAACGGTTCTGGGTCCGTTGCTCGAATCCGGGTGGACTCTGCTGGAAGATCGCGACGCGATTTCGAAGACTTTCAAATTCAAGGACTTCACCGAAGCCTTCGCCTGGATGACCCGCGCGGCTCTCTGGGCCGAAAAATGGGATCATCATCCCGAGTGGCAGAATGTCTACAACCGCGTTGAAGTGACGTTGACCACGCATGACGTGGAAGGCTTGTCGTCGCTGGATGCGAAACTTGCCCGAAAACTGGACACGCTCTAGCACGGGGTTACGGGTAAAGCGTGAAACGCGCTGATTTCACGCTAATTTCCTTATGCGTGGTGTTTGCCGTCGGCTAACGTCGTTGTGGTGTAAAGGTAAAAACAGGTTTCCATGAGAGTAGAGACGAACGACCGGCTCACCCACCTTGTCTATGAAGCGTCGCTCGACAATTCACTGCTGCCCGAGTTGATCCTCGAACTGACCGAGCAGGTTCAACTGGCCGCCGACGGGCGGATGATCGAGGCAGAGTCGAGACAGGATCTGAGTGATCTGATGGAGCATTTCCGTCGCGCCATCGAAATCTCTGAAAAGATGGTGCGCCTTCAGGAACGCGGATCTGATCTTGAAGCCGTTCTGGGAACGTTTGCCGTCGGCATTGCCCTGATCGACGACAGCGGCCGACCGATTGTCGTCAACCGCGCGATGCGCGAAACCGGTCTGGCACTCGAGGCACCGATCCGTCTGTTGCCGGCCGGTCATGCCGACGCCACATTGCCCGAGGCGCAAAGCCTGAGCCGCTGGGTCTCTGAAACCAATCGGATCGAAACACCGCAATCCCTGATGACGCGGGACAGTGACACGACCTACCTTCTCCTGCCTCGGCAGGAAGCAATCCGAATGGGTTTCCCGGCCAAGGCCGCCGCAGTTCTGGTTGCAACCAATCCAAACACCGCCGATGGCCTGCGCGCGCTGGCAAATGCGCATGATCTCACACTTCGTGAGCAGGCGCTTGTGCGCGGGCTTATGGAAACAAGCGATCTGCGCAAGGCCAGCAAAGCGATGGGCATCAGCTATGAATCAGGGCGGACCTACCTCAAGCGCGTATTTGAAAAAACCGGACTAACCAGTCAGGTGGACCTGATCAACACCATAGCAAGAAGCCCTATGTCGATGTTCCGCGAGCGACAGACCACGGACGAAGAACGGTTTCAGGTGCGGCGACTGCATCGGCTGCCGGACGGGCGGATGCTCGAGTATTTCATTCTCGGACCAGAGAAAGGACGACCGGTGCTGCTGTTCGATGCGCTGTCGGGATCGTCCATCGACCTGACCGGGTTTCCACGACAGTATTACGAGCATCTGGAGCATTACGGCGTCAGGCTCGTGATGCCCTGCCGCCCCGGAATTTACCGGTCGGATTTCCGCAAGATGACATCGCTCCGCGATTTCGCCCCGGATCTGGAAAACCTGATCGATGCGCTTGGGAACGATCAGGTGTCCCTGATGAGCTTTTCCTTCGGATCCGGCATTGCGCTTGCTACCGCGCATGAACTTCCGGACCGGATCAGAAAGGTGGTGCTCTCGTCGCCAAGCTACCCGGCCTACAAGCACGAGAACTGGCGTGAACTTGACCAATTCTATCATTTGTCCGCCGTGCTGGCACAGCGCTGGCCCGCGATGTTCCGTCAGTTGATTCCGTTTCTGGTCCGGTCGATCATCCAGAACGCACCGCGCTACATGGAGCGGTACTGCAACCGAACGCCAAGCACGCACGACGTTGAGCTACTGTCCCATCCAACCATCGGAATACGGTCTTCGAGGATGCTTGAAGAGCGGACAGCCGGAGGTGTGAATGGGATGGTCGAGGAGAACCTTCTCAATGCACGGGGTTGGGATTTCGACGTTTCGATGATTCACACAGAGGTCGAAATCTACCACGGCGCCTTCGACAACGTTGCCCCGGCACAGGGCGGCGAAACACTGGCCCGGACCTTGCCCAACGCATCATTCACCAAGTTCGACGACAAGGGGCATTATCAGCATATCTCCAGCTGGCCCTGGATGGTCGCCCGCGCCGCGGGATTTGACGTCGCTCCCTACGACCGGATCTACACGATCCCCGATCTCAGACATTCATGCAGTTTGTCCCCATTTGGGGATATTGCGACAGACATCGCGTCCCTAGGGTCAGGTTACTGAGCCTTTTCAGCACCTATTCTTTTTAGAGAAGCATTTGACATGACAAAGACTTTGACCAAAGTCGCCGCCTTCAGGCGTCTGGCGCATGAGCGCCAAATGACATCCCTTATTGATCGGGACATCATTGCCTTGGGCGGCGACTTCATACCTCTGCGATCCGATTGGGTCTCTTTGTACTACGACACCGGCTACAAGGTCTGTTCTGACGACGGCAGCCAATATGCCTACCGCGCAATCACCACGCGGGGCGAGTTGCTGTGGCTGGTGTTTTCGACCGGAAAATCCCGTGGATATCATTCTGAGGCGTCCTGCCCCGTGGGTGCTTTCGAAGAAGCGCAGACTGCGCTTGCGCATCGTCGCGAGGTCAAGTCCAGGTGGGACGATGTGACCTCGGTCGCGCGTGCTCTCCGTCGTGGCAGCTTGCGTTTCGACGTGTTGATCGAGGATGCCCACAACTCTCCGCTTTGCGCCATGGGCACGCGGCATTTCCTGCGCTCTGTCGGGATGAGCCGGATCACCCGTATCAGCGGGTTCAAGCTGGCTTGGTTGATGCTTGTTGAACCGCAGCTTGGTTTCGTAATCCACCAGGCCGCTTTGCGCGAGAGCGTGCTGAACGAGCCAAGCACGACGCCATTGATGGACGCACTGACCGGCGCCAGAGGCTGACCAGAACGCTCTTCGCACGCGCAGCCAGGGTTTGGTTTTTCGGCGTTCCCTTGTCTCAAGGCTTCGCCTAACCTGCCCGCGATGCTGGGTTATATCGTCAAACGACTGATCTCACTTGCCATAAGCCTGATTGTGGCCTCGGTGGTGATTTTCGTCGTGGTCGAGGTCGCCCCCGGCGATCCGGCGAGCTTTATGTTGGGCATCAACGCGCAGCCCGATACGGTGGCGGCCTTGCGGACTGAGCTTGGTTTGGACCAGTCGAAATTTGACCGCTACCTGAGCTGGGTCGGTGGGATGCTGACCGGCGATTTCGGCACGTCCTACACTTACCGCACACCCGTGGCGCAGATGATCGCGGACCGGATGTGGGTGTCCCTGCCGCTCGCGCTTTTTGCGCTGACACTGTCGACCCTGATCGCCTTTCCGGCCGGTATCTTCGCCGCGGCGCGCCGGGGTGGCGCGGGTGATCTGGCTGTAACGGGTGCAACCCAGCTGGGCGTCGCCATCCCGAATTTTTGGTTTGCGATGATGCTTGTGCTGATCTTTGCGATCCAGTTGCGCTGGTTCAGCGCAGGGGGCTTTCCCGGTTGGGAGAAAGGTTTTTGGGGCGGGATGAAGGCGCTCACCTTGCCCGCCATTGCCTTGGCTCTGCCGCAGGCGGCGATCCTGACCCGCGTCATGCGATCGTCGCTGCTCGACATTCTGGGTGAAGATTTCATGCGCACCGCCCGCGCCAAGGGGCTGTCGGCGCGTCAGGCGCTTTGGCGGCACGGACTGCGCAATGCGTTGATCCCGGTGCTGACGATCATCGGCCTGCAATTCGCCTTTCTGCTGGCCGGTGCAATCATCATCGAGCAGGTGTTCTTTCTGCCTGGCCTTGGGCGGCTGATCTTTCAGGCCATCACCCAGCGCGACCTGATTGTGGTCGAGTCGGTGGTGATGCTCTTGGTCTTCGCGGTGATCATGGTGAACTTTCTTGTCGATCTGGCCTATGCGGCCGTCGACCCGCGCCTGAGGACACGGGTATGAGCCGCAATCTGATCCTTGGCGGTTTGCTCACCAGCGTATTCGTGGTCACAGCACTGCTGTCGTTCGTTTGGACACCGGACAGTGTGGAGGCGATGAACATCGCCAACCGCCTAAAACCACCCAGCGCCGACAACCTTCTGGGCACCGATCATTTCGGGCGGGATATTTTGTCCATGCTGATGGTCGGCGCGCGCACGTCGATCGCTGTTGCCTTGGTCGCAGTCGGCATCGGCATGGGCCTTGGCGTGCCCTTGGGGCTGGCGGCCGCTGCACGGCGCGGTGGGATGCTCGACGAGATCATCATGCGCATGAATGACCTGATCTTTGCCTTCCCGTCGCTGGTCATCGCAATCCTGATCACCGCCGTGTTTGGCCCTTCGGCCACCAACGCGATCATCGCAATCGGCATCTTCAACATCCCGGTCTTTGCCCGCATCACACGCGGCGCGGCGCTCAGCCTGTGGAAGCGCGAGTTTATCATGGCCGCGCAAGTGGCAGGCAAGACCCGCACCCGCATCAGCGTTGAACATATCCTGCCCAACGTGGCGAACCTGCTGATCGTCCAGGGGACGATCCAGTTCAGCCTTGGCATATTGGCCGAAGCGGGCCTCAGCTATGTCGGCCTTGGAGCACAGCCGCCGATCCCAAGCTGGGGGCGGATGCTGGCAGATGCGCAAACGATGGTGTCACTGGCCCCGCATGTGGCGCTGATCCCGGGCCTGACGATCGTGGCGATGGTGCTGGGGCTGAACCTGCTGGGTGACGGTCTGCGCGATGCGCTCGATCCGCGCCTCAAGGTGGTCCGCGCATGAGCCTCCTGAGTATCGAAAACCTGTCGCTTGCAATACATGGCACGCCAATCCTCAAGGGGATTTCGCTAACGATTGCCGAAGGTGAGATTACAGCGCTCACCGGCGAAAGCGGCTCGGGCAAATCCATGACCGCCTTCGCGACGATGGGTCTTTTGCCGAAAGGGGCGACAACCAGCGGCGCTGTCACCGTCGATGGCACTGACCTGCTGACCCTGCCCGAACCGCAAATGTGCGACCTGCGCGGGCGCGAGATCGGCATGGTGTTTCAGGAACCGATGACGGCGCTGAACCCGGTGCAGACCATCGGCGCGCAGGTGATGGAGACCATTCTCATCCACAAGGCACTGGCGCCCGAACAAGCCGAAGAGCGCGCCCGCGAGGTGCTCGACCGCGTTGGCCTGCCACCTGATCGATTCCCGTTGTCCCGCTACCCGCATGAACTCAGCGGCGGCCAGCGCCAGCGTGTCGTCATTGCCATGGCCATTGCGCTGCGCCCACGGCTTCTCATTGCGGATGAGCCGACAACGGCGCTGGATGTGACCACGCAGGCGCAAATACTCGATCTGCTCAAGCGGCTGGTCAAGGAAGACAGCATGGCGCTGATGATGATCACCCATGACCTCGCTGTGGTCAGCGATATGGCGGACACGCTGAACGTCATGCGCCACGGAGAGATTGTGGAGGCTGGCCCCACCCGCAACGTGCTGCGCGAGATGCGCCATCCCTACACGCGTCAACTTTTTGAGGCATCCCGCCATCAGGCCGATCTTGGGACAGCCAAGGCAGACGCGCCGCTCCTTTCAGTCCAGAACGTCAGCCGCGACTACCCCCTCCCGCGCAGCTCGCTCTTCGGCACGCGCCCAATGTTCCGGGCCGTCAAAAACGTCAGCTTCGAGATCAAACGTGGCGAACGCGTGGGTCTCGTCGGGGAATCCGGCTGCGGAAAATCCACCTTGACCCGCGCCATTCTCGGGCTGGAGCCGACGCAAGGAGGGCAGATCACCCTCGACGGAGATCCGGTCTGGCAGGACGGCCATCCGAACCTGACCGTGCGCCGCAAGATGCAGGTGGTGTTCCAGGACCCCTATGGCAGCTTCAACCCCCGCCACAGGGTATCGCGTCTGATCACCGAACCGTTCCACCTGCTACCCGATCCGCCCAAGGGCGCGGCGCGCGATACAGCGATTGCCGAGGCGCTGACCGCAGTGGGTCTTGAGCCCGAAGATGCCGACAGGCATATCCACGCCTTTTCCGGTGGCCAGCGCCAACGTATCGCCATTGCCCGCGCGTTGATCATCAAACCCGATCTGATTGTCTTCGACGAAGCGGTCTCGGCTCTCGACGTCCGGGTGCGGGCGCAAATCCTTGACCTGATGGCAGACCTCAGCCGCGCCTATGGCCTGACCTACCTTTTCATCAGCCACGATCTGAGCGTGGTGCGGTCCATCACCGACCGCGTGATGGTCATGCGTGCAGGTGAAATTGTCGAGGACCGCCCCACGGCCGAGATCTTTGCCGCGCCCGATCATCCCTACACCCGCGAGCTGATGAACGCCGCACCGCAACTGCCCGACTATCCGGAGGCCCAAGATGCTACCCAATCTGCCCTTTGACCCCAGCCACATCCTGATCGGCGGCACATGGCGAGGAACCAAAGACACCCTGCCACTGATCAACCCCTCGGACGGCAGTACCCTGTGCCAGATTGCCCGAAGCACCGACGCCGACGTGAATGAGGCCGTCGCAGCAGCGCAGGACGCATTGGATGGCGATTGGGGCCGGATGAGCGCGATGGAACGCGGACGCTGCCTGACCCGGCTTAGCCAATTGGTTCTGGATCACACCGACCTGCTGACGACGCTGGAAACCCTCGACGTGGGCAAACCCGTCACACAGGCCCGCGCCGATGCCATAGCGCTCGCCCGCTACTGTGAATTCTACGGCGGGGCGGCGGACAAGGTGCATGGAACCACAATCCCTTATCTTGACGGCTACACCGTCTACACCCTTCGCGAACCGCATGGCGTGACAGGACACATCGTGCCGTGGAACTACCCGATGCAGATCATCGGTCGGTCCGTCGGGGCGGCCCTCGCGATGGGCAACGCGTGCGTCCTGAAACCCGCCGAGGATGCGTGCCTGACGGCATTGATGTTTGCGCATCTGGCGAAGGAGACCGGCTTTCCCGATGGTGCGTTGAACGTGGTGCCCGGTCTTGGATCAGAGGCGGGCGCGGCGCTGGCCCGACACCCCGGCGTCCAACATCTGAGCTTCACCGGCTCAGTGCAGACCGGGCGCATTATCCAGACATTGGCCGCCGAGAACGTCGTGCCGGTGACATTGGAACTGGGTGGCAAGTCCCCACAGATCGTTTTCGACGACGCCGACATCGATGCCGCGCTGCCGTTTCTCGTAAACGCAGGTCTCCAGAACGCGGGCCAGACCTGCTCTGCTGCTTCGCGCGTCCTGATCCAGCGGAGCGTCTATGATAGGGTCGCGGCCGCCATGGTCGACGCCTACCGCGCCAAGTCCATCGGCCCCGCCAGCAGCAACCCCGATATCGGTCCACTGATCTCATTGAAGCAGAAAACGCGTTTCGAAACCCTGCTCAAAGCGGCCCATGACCTTCCCTCAATCGCGGAAACCCCGATGCCGGCCGATCTGCCGCCACAGGGTGCCTATGTCCAACCCCGGCTCTACGGCCCTGTGCCCCCGGATCACCCGTTGGCGCAGGACGAACTCTTTGGCCCCGTGCAGGTGCTGATCCCCTTCGAGACCGAGGAAGAGGCGATCAAGATCGCCAATGGCACGATCTACGGGCTTGTCGCCGGGGTCTGGACCAGCGATGGCGCACGCCAGATGCGGCTGGCCAAGGCGCTGAAAACCGGGCAGGTTTTCGTCAACAACTACGGTGCGGGGGGCGGGGTCGAACTGCCGTTTGGCGGGATCGGCAAATCCGGCCATGGCCGCGAAAAAGGGTTCGAGGCGTTATATGGCTTCTCGACCCTCAAAACCGTCGCTGCGAAACACGGCTAAGGGAGGACCGACATGAGGCTCAAGAACAAGACCGCCATCGTAACCGGGGCCGCGTCCGGCTTTGGCGCAGGCATCGCGCGCAAGTTCGCTGCCGAAGGGGCAAGGGTCATGGTGGTCGATCTGAACACTGACGCGGCTCAAGCCATTGCAACCGAGATAGGCGGCCACGCTCACACCGCCGATGTGTCAAACGGCGATCAGGTCGCCGACATGATCGAAACCGCGATCAAGACGATGGGCCATGTCGACATCATGGTGAACAATGCCGGCGTGACTCACTTACCGGGACCACTGGAAGACATCAGCGAAGAAGATTTCGACCGTATCTTTGCCGTGAACTGCAAATCCGTGTACCTCAGCGCGCGGAGTCTGGTGCCGCATTTCAAGCACCGCGGCTCCGGCAATATCCTCAACATCGCCTCCACCGCCGGTGTCTCCCCGCGCCCGCGCCTGAACTGGTACAACGCCTCCAAAGGCTGGATGATCACTGCCACGCGAACCATGGCGGTTGAACTTGCGCCCGATGGCATCCGCGTCAACGCGCTCAACCCGGTGGCGGGGGAAACGCCTCTCCTCAAGAGCTTCATGGGTGAGGACACCCCCGAGATGCGGGCGAAATTCCTCTCGACCATACCGCTGGGTCGCTTTTCTCAGCCCGAAGACCTTGGCAACGCCGCCGCCTTTCTCTGCTCGGACGAGGCCAGCATGATCACCGGCGTCTGCATGGAAGTCGACGGGGGCCGTTGCATATGACCCCGTCTTCTCTGTTTCAAAAATACCTCGGGGAGTGTGAGGGGCTGGCCCCTCACTCCGACGTTCCCAATGGTGGAGCGCCGACATGATACCCGGCCCGCGCAATCTGATCACCGACGTTACCGGTCTGGCCGTCGGCAATGCACAGGACGACAGCCTCAAATCCGGCACCACCGTACTGCTGTCCGAAGACGGCCCCATGACCACCAGCTACGCCGTGATGGGCGGCGCGCCGGGGACACGGGACACTGATCTGCTGGAACCCGACAAGACCGTGCCGGGGGTTGATGCCATCGTTCTGTCCGGCGGGTCAGCATTTGGTCTGGCCGCCGCGCAGGGCGTGATGGACGCACTGGCCGAACAGGGGCGCGGGTTTCAGGTGCATTCGGCCCGTGTGCCGATTGTTCCGGCTGCGATCATCTTCGATCTTCTGAACAACGGGCAAAAAGGCTGGGCAGAGAACCCCTATCCAGCGCTGGGGCGACAGGCGCTGACCGAAACAGGCCAAGACTTCGCCCTCGGTACAGCAGGTGCCGGAACCGGTGCAACCGATGCCCAGCACAAGGGAGGGTTGGGGTCCGCGTCGATGGTCTTACCAGATGGCACCACCATCGGCGCGCTCGTGGTGGTGAACGCATTGGGAAGTGCAACAACGCCATCCGGAAGACACTTCTGGGCGGCACCCTTCGAGATCGGTGATGAGTTCGGTAGGCTGGGGCCTGATCCGACTTCCAATCTCCAAAACCTTCCGCCCAGTCGCAAGACTGCGGCGATGGCGCAGCATGGCAATACCACCATCGGTGTCGTCGCCACCGATGCCACGCTGGACAAAGCGGCATGCAAAAGATTGGCCACGGCAGCGCATGACGGGTTCGCGCGGGCACTGGTGCCCTCGCACACGCCCTATGACGGCGATCTGATCTTTGCATCCAGCACCGCACGACGCGGCCCGCCCTCCGACGAGGTAATGCCTTTGCTTGGGCACTACGCCGCGACCTGCATGGCGCGCGCAATAGCTCGCGCGATCTGGGAGGCGACACCGAGCACCGGTGACGCTCTACCGACCTTCCGTCAGGAACTGGGGCAAAACTGACCCTTCAGTTTTGCAAACTCCATCATTGGGGTTTGCTCACCGCAGGATCGGCGGTTTCTCAGGATCACTCCCCGGCGCGACGCGCTCGATGCGCGCGGGCGCTTCGGGTTCCGGCAGGTCAAAGCGCAAACCAACCCGCGCCAACTGCGCCGTCACCGGATCGCTGTCGCGCAAGAACACCACATCCAGCGCTGCGGCTTCCAGGCCGGAAAACACCAGCGCTTCCTGTATGGCTCGGGCCAATGCCCCTTCTGCACCGGGGACAGCGCCGGTAAACCCGATCAGATGTCCACGCGCACCGGTGTCATAGACCACTTCGGCGAGATAGCCGCGCCGGGCCAGACCGGTTGCCGTGCGCAGCTTGGCGTCAATCGCTTCGAGCAGACCATCCGGCAACGCCCCCGGCGCGCGCAATTCTTCCGGACGCGCTTCTGCCTCGGATGGGCCTTGCGCCACGGTTTCCGCCAACCAATCCACTGCTTCCGCGGGCAGCAGGATTGAGGACGGCGCAACTTCGGGGTTCAGCGCGATACCGATCCCCTGCCCGGCCAGCATCCCGACAATGGAACGCCCCGACAAAGCGGCATATGGCACCACGCGGCCCGCGAAAGCGCCCAAACGATCCTCGGTGTCAAACACCAGCACAAACCGCGCATCGCCCAGATCGAAAAGCTCCGGTTCTGCCTGATCACCCTCAGCCTCGCGGACGAGCATCAGAAACAGTTCGGCTTCGGCCAAACGGTCGTAGAACCGCAGACGCAGCGCGTCCGCATCAGGGGCCGCCTCCATCGCCGCATGGGCGTGATCCAACGGGGTTTGCAAACTCATGCCATCACCTCCTGCACCCGGGCGCGCAGAGCGGGCAGCACCTCGGCCTCGAACCACGGGTTTTTCTTGATCCATGCCGTATTGCGCCAGCTTGGATGCGGCAAGGGCAGAACCGACGGCCAATGGTCGCGCCATGAACGTACGGTTTCGGTCACACCTGCCTTGGTCCCAAGGTGGTATTTGTGCGCATAGCCGCCAACGACCAGCTTCAGCGGCACATCTCCGACGTGGTCCAGCACTTCCACATGCCACGTCTTGCGGCAAATCGCGGGGGGCGGCAGATCAGAACCCGCCGCATCATAGCCGGGAAAGCAGAAACCCATCGGAACAATAGCAATGCGGCTCTTATCGTAGAACGCAGCACGATCGAGGCCCAACCAATCCCGTAGGCGGTCGCCTGACGGGTCGTCAAAAGGCTTGCGGCTGATGTGCGCGCGCATCCCTGGCGCCTGTGAACAGATCAGCAGCCGCGCGCCCGGTCGGAACCAGACCACGGGCTTCGGCCTGTGACGGGTTGCGGTGGCGGCGAAACGGTCGGCGCACAATGTGCAGTTGGAAAGGCGGTCCTGAACGGTCATGCGTCCAGATGTAATGTCCCGCGCCTCAGGTCAATGAGGCGGGCACGATCAGCCGGGTCTCATAGCGGATCAGTCCGGCGATCCGCTTCAGATGATCCGGTCGGAACGCAACACAGCCTTCGGTCGGATAGCCGGGACGACGCCAGCGATGCAGGAAAATCGCCGACCCCCGGCCCTTTTCGGCGCGCGGCCAGTTCCAGTCGGTCAGCAAAACCAGATCATAGAGTGGATCAGCCCGGCGCAGGGTTTCGTGGCTATAGGGGTAAGGCGCACGCACCAGGAGGTTGTAATCCTCGTGCGTGGGATCGTCGGACCACAGATCCCCCGGTCGGATCGGCAGTGCCCAATCCACGGGACGTGCCATCCGGTCGGGACGGTAGAGAAAGCCAACAATCCGATGCACCCCGACAGGCGTCGCGCCATCGCCTTCGCGCTTGTCGGCTCGGATACCGCCTTTGCCGATGGTGCAAGGCCACATGCGCCCCATGAAGCGCAGACCCTGACGGGTCAGAACCATGTCCTGCGGCGTCACAGAAGATGCCCTGACTTGCGCGCCTTGGTGGCGAGATAGTCTGTATTGTGCGGGTTTTCCCCGACTTTCAGCGGCACACGTTCAGCGACGGTGATGCCCTGTTTCTCCATCATCGCAATCTTGGCCGGATTGTTCGTCATCAGCCGGACCGACCCGAACCCCAGCTTGCGCAGCAGTTCCGCGCCGATGCGGAAATCCCGTTCGTCATCTTCAAAGCCCAACCGGTGATTGGCCTCGACCGTGTCGAACCCCTGATCCTGCAGGGCATAGGCACGCATCTTGTTGGCGAGGCCGATCCCGCGCCCTTCCTGATTGAGATATAGAAGAACGCCTTCGCCGGCCTCACCCATGGCCTCGAGGGCCGCATTGAGCTGTGGTCCGCAGTCGCATTTCAGACTTCCCAGAAGATCGCCCGTGAAGCATGCCGAGTGCAGGCGAGCAAGAACCGGTTTCACCCGGTCGGGATGGCCGATTTCGATGGCGTAGTGCTCTTCCGATCCATCTTCGGGACGGAAGACGTGCAGGCGGGCGTTCTGTGCCGCGCGCAGTGGCACCCGCGCGGCGACAACCTCTTCAAACAGAACGGAGGCTCCCAATCGTGGCGCAGCCGTGTCGGGATCGATCCTCGTGAGTGCATGATCAGATGCAAATTCTGCAGCATCCTCAACCGGGGCAGTAACGACCGCAGGCAGGAGCCGCGCGGACTTGGCAAGCGTGACCGCCAACCGGTGCAACTGCGCGTCACCGTCACGCCGGATACGCAGCGGTCCCTTCATCGGATGGCTCAGATCATCCGCTGGATCAGCGACAGCCTGCACCCATTCGAGGGTCGCGTCCTTTGGCAAGGCCACCCGCGCGATGTCACCGTCGTAAGCCGGCGCCTTGAGGGTCGTCGCGCGGCGCCCTGTCAGAACAAGATCGACATCGGGGCCAAGCGCGATCACGTCGGCCAAACGCTGTGGGCCCAGAGACTCCACAGACAGCACCAGCAGCCCATGATCCGATCCGAGAACCACCGGCACACCCATGCGCAGATCAGCCCGCGCGCGAGCCAAAAGATCGGTAATGTCGGGTGAGAGCGTCATGTGTGCGATGATAACCCAAGGGGGGCATTGCAACAAAAGACCCCGATTTATGAAACAATTGCCCCCTTCATACACGAGGCCGTGAAACACTTGCAGCAATTCTTGCCCGCGTGCAACGCCTTGCCCATGTCACGGGAAAGCGATGGAGACACACCGACATGGCACAGCTCAAGAATATCCTTCTGGTCGATGACGACGACGACCTGCGCGAGGCGCTTGCAGAGCAACTCGTGATAACCGAAGACTTCGAAGTGTTCGAGGCCGATTGCGGAACCGCCGCGATGGGTCGTGTAAAAGAACAGCTTTACGATCTGATCATCCTTGACGTGGGCTTGCCAGACACAGACGGGCGCGAACTATGCCGGCTGATGCGTAAGCAGGGGGTAAAAGCGCCTGTGCTGATGCTCACGGGTCATGACTCCGATGCCGATACGATCCTTGGCCTTGACGCCGGCGCCAATGACTATGTCACCAAGCCGTTCAAATTCCCGGTGCTCCTCGCTCGTATTCGTGCGCAACTGCGCCAGCATGAACAATCCGAAGACGCGGTCTTCTCTCTCGGACCGTATACGTTCAAACCGTCGATGAAACTGCTGGTGACGGAGGATGACAAGAAGATCCGCCTGACCGAGAAAGAGACAAACATTCTCAAGTTTCTCTACCGTTCGACCGACGGTGTGGTGGCCCGCGACACTCTGCTGCATGAAGTCTGGGGGTATAACGCCGGTGTCACGACGCACACGCTGGAAACCCATATTTACCGACTGCGTCAAAAGATTGAACCGGATCCCTCAAACGCGCGTTTGCTGGTTACGGAGTCGGGGGGCTACCGGCTGGTGTCTTAAGACCTTCGTCGATTTTGATTCAGATCAAAGAAGCATGATACGCGTATCTTTAATCCGGATATCAACAGTTCCCGTCGCATATGCGGGTCATCATATGCACCTCCCTGTTGGACCTGGCCCCGGATTTTTCCGGGGTCTTTTTTCTAGTAAAGACTGATTTCGCGTACCGACACATCGGCTTCGAAGTCATCGCCATATGCAACAATCGCAAGGCTGTTTACCTCTGACGCGGAAAACATCGCTGGAATGCCCATATGCGACGGACTGAACATATCCAGAGGAATGTCGATGGTCTGCCAGCTGACGGGTGCCACGAAAGACGCGCGGTATGAATGCCATACGCGGGACAACCGCGGTGTCTTGAGGAACACATGATACCGTGCGCCATTTCCCTTGACCGTGAGGCGCAATCCTTGGACCGAGTCAGGCCAGCTTTCGGAAAATCGTCGGCGCACCTGGATGAAACCGCCGTTGTTATCGGTGCTGACCTGTCCCCGAAGATGGATCATTGCGTCAAGTCCCTGTCCGATGATCCCAGCCGTACCCGTCGAAACACCGCCCATGACGCTGTCTGAGACATAGGTCCAGCGCGCATTTGCATCGCCGCTGAAATCTTCGAATGTGGTTTCCGCAACCACCTGTCCTGCAAGCATCAGACCACCTACCAGCGTTTTCCATCCCATGACGGGGACTTAGCTCATTGTGCAAATAAAGAAAGCGCCCCCGAAGGAGCGCTTTCATTTCAACAACTTGACAAGACGCGAATTACTCGGCGTCTTCCTTCTTTTTCTCCGGCGCGATTTCTTCGCCGGTTTCCTGATCGACCATCTTCATGGCGAGGCGAACCTTGCCGCGGTCATCGAAGCCCAGAAGCTTCACGTAGACTTCCTGGCCTTCCTTCAACACATCCGACGGATGGTTCAGGCGGCGGTTCTCGATCTGAGACACATGCACCAGGCCATCGCGTTTGCCAAAGAAGTTCACGAAGGCGCCGAAGTCGACGATCTTCACGACCTTGCCCTTGTAGATATGGCCTTCTTCCGGCTCTGCCACGATCGAATGGATCATGTCATAGGCCTTCTGAATCGCTTCACCATTCGGGCTGGCGATCTTGATGATGCCGTCGTCGTTGATGTCGACCTTGGCACCGGAGACTTCGACGATCTCGCGGATGACCTTACCGCCCGAGCCGATCACTTCGCGGATCTTGTCGGTCGGGATCTGCATGGTCTCGATACGCGGCGCGTGGATCGAGAACTCGGCAGCGCCGGTGAGTGCCTTGGCCATTTCGCCGAGGATGTGCATCCGGCCTGCCTTGGCCTGAGCGAGGGCGGTCTTCATGATCTCGGGCGTGATGCCCGCGACCTTGATGTCCATCTGCAGCGAGGTGATGCCGTTTTCGGTCCCTGCCACTTTGAAGTCCATATCGCCAAGATGGTCTTCATCTCCGAGGATATCGGTCAGAACCGCGTAAGAGCCATCCTCTTCGAGGATCAGACCCATGGCCACACCAGCCACAGCGGACTTGAGAGGAACACCCGCATCCATCATGGACAGGGAACCACCGCAGACCGACGCCATCGAGGACGAACCGTTGGATTCCGTGATCTCGGACACCACGCGAATGGTGTAGGGGAAATCCGTAGCTGCGGGCAGAACCGCCTGAAGGGCACGCCATGCGAGCTTCCCGTGACCGATTTCGCGACGTCCCGGAGGGCCGACGCGGCCGGCTTCACCAACCGAATAGGGCGGGAAGTTGTAGTGCAGCAGGAAGTTCGACCGGAAGTTCCCGTGCAGCGCGTCGATGATCTGTTCGTCATCGCCGGTTCCGAGCGTGGTCACAACCAGACCCTGAGTTTCACCACGTGTGAAGAGCGCGGAGCCATGCGTACGAGGCAGCAGGCCGGTTTCACAGACGATATCACGCACTTCATCCAGCGCGCGACCGTCGATCCGCTTGCCGGTCTTGACGACATCGCCACGCAGAACGGAAGCTTCGAGCTTTTTCAGCGCGGAGCCGAGGTTTGCGTCTTCAAGCTGCTCTTCGGTCAGCGCTTCCATGATCGCCGCTTTGGCATCGGCGACAGCGGATGTGCGCTCCTGCTTGTCGGTGATCGCATAGGCTGCGCGGATCTTGTCTTCGCCGGCCGCTTTCACCGCGTCATAAAGATCGGAATAATCCGGCGGCTGGAAGTCGAATGGCTCTTTCGCAGCTTCTTCTGCCAGCGAGATGATGAGGTCGATCACCGGCTGAATCTGCTCGTGCGCGAAAGTCACCGCACCCAGCATTTCGTCCTCAGTCAGTTCGTAGGCTTCCGATTCCACCATCATCACGGCGTCTTTGGTGCCCGCAACAACGAGGTCGAGACGCTGCTCGGGGTTGTTGCGCAGCTGATCCATATCCTCGACCTCGGGGTTGAGAATGTATTCGCCGTCGACATAGCCCACGCGGCAGCCCGCGATCGGGCCCATGAACGGCGCGCCGGAAATGGTCAGGGCTGCAGACGCCGCGATCATCGCCACGATGTCCGGGTCGTTGACCAGATCGTGACTGAGCACGGTGCACATCACCAGAACTTCGTTCTTGAAGCCCGGCACAAAGAGCGGACGGATCGGACGGTCGATCAGGCGCGCGGTCAGCGTTTCCTTTTCGGTCGGACGCGCCTCGCGCTTGAAGAAGCCACCCGGGACTTTGCCCGCAGCGTAGTATTTTTCCTGGTAGTGGACGGTCAGCGGAAAGAAGTCCTGACCCGGTTTCGGCTGCTTGGCGAACGTCACGTTGGCCATGACAGACGTCTCGCCGAGGGTAGCGATCACGCTGCCATCGGCCTGACGGGCAACCTTGCCCGTTTCCAGTGTGAGCGTTTCCTCGCCCCACTGCATGCTTTTCGTCGTAATGTTGAACATCATCGTTTCCTGTATGGGAGCACTCCCGGCCCTCCGGGTCTCCCGTTTGAATGGCGGCCCCATTGCCGCCGACCCCTTCATCCATGTCATGCGCCGGGGTCACAGCGTCACGTCTCAGATGTGCGGGCCTTACAGGATTACGCGCGCTTTGGAAAGGGACGATGATGGGTCTTTACCGAAGCTTAACCGGCGACAGGCAAGGCTATGGCATGGAAATTATGGAACGTGACTGTCCCGAAAATTGGATCGAACAGGTCTTCGCCGCGAAAGCCGTAACAAAGGGTGGGATCGTACGGCGTGCCGTTCCGTGGGTGGAACGCGAAATCGGACGGGAGCGATTTGTTCTCGAAGTGGAACAGCGCGGCTTTCATCTGCTTGAATGTGCAGGTCAATTCATCGTCATTTGTTCAGATGCACCCGTACGTCGCTGGCTGTGATGGACAGCTCTGCCAAGAACGGCAAGGTCAATGCGCGGGGACACTTAACCTGTATCCTTGTTCGCGCCCCGAATTTTCTGCGAAAATTCGGGGATTCTGATTAAGATAGGATTTAGATAACCGGATAAATTCGTCTGGCGGAGCACAGAACGAAAAAGCCGCGCAAAACTCTGCGCGGCCAATCCGAATAGTTTTGTCCCACGCAAGGCGAGACATGTCCTGAAGGTCTTAGCGGCGGATGCCCAGACGCTGGATCAGGTTCTGATACCGCTCTTCGTCTTTCGCCTTGGTGTAGTCCAGAAGCTTACGACGCTGCGCAACCAGTTTGAGCAGACCACGACGAGAATGGTTGTCTTTCTTGTGGGTCTTGAAGTGCTCAGTCAGTGTAGCGATCCGGCTTGTCAGGATAGCAACCTGAACTTCGGGCGAACCGGTGTCGCCTTCCTTCGTTGCGAATTCCTTGATCAGGCGGTTCTTTTCTTCAGCAGTGATCGACATCGGGGTCTCCTTTCGAAGGTTTGATGTGAATGGCACAAGCCGGGATGTCGTCCAGCAGGGCCTATGGAGAATCTCCGCACATGTGCGGATGCGCGCGTATAGGCGATATCGGCTTGCGAGGAAAGCCCCAAGATCGCCGGCCAGCCCACCGTCAAGCGGCGGGTCGCGCGATCAGCGCGCAAACTGGCAGTTGCACAGCCACTTTTCCATCGAGAACCACATCGATCCATTCCGGATCCTCGGGACACAATCGCATTGTGATCTTTGGATGGGCGCCTGCCCCAGCCCCGACCAACGAGAGAACGGAGCGTTCCGCTTCGCCAAATGTTGCCACCCGTTGCGGTGCGATCTTGCGGTCGTCGATGGAATTGATGCGCCCAGTCGGTCGAAAGAGTTCCAAAGCGTCAACAGGGACATCCGGCCACCCGGGCGGCGGACGTCCGTATCGACCCGCCCCGGTATCAGAGAGAGGCTCCGGTGTCCGGCGGCGATGGGCAAAGGGCACCAACGAAACGGCGACGAGGCACACAAGCACAAAGAAATACGGCAGCATTGAAACCTGCAGAGAACGTGATTGCGCACACACTAAACGCGAGGGGTAAAGGAAACCTTGCCCACGACCCGGAGTCCCTTCACGTCTGACCCTGAGGATACCTCTCTGACAGCGGCCAAGCCTTTGGTGCTGTGTCGAAGGACACATAAAGCGGATGGCGGGGATGGCCATCTTTCGTCAGTCCGAGATGGTGCAACTTTCCGGTGAACCCGCGTGCCACCGATTGGGCTCTGCTCCGGTGACTTCCGTGTACGCCCCATGCGGCGATCGTCATCTCCGCCAGGCCGCTCCAATGCTCCAGTACGGAATCGTTCAATTTGCCAATAGGAGCCTTCGCCCGTTTGAGATCATCCGGAAACGTTGCGCGAAACGCAAAGATATTCGCAACCATGACCGCCCCGAAGCCCATTCGGCGTGCCCGCGTTTCGCACCGCGCAACGGTTGGGTCGTTGCGGTGCTCATCCGCGGTGGACGGGTTCAACATGACAAACAGCATCCGTGGCGCGGTCCTGTCCCAGACACGCGACAAGCCATAGCGATAACGATCGCAGGTCGAATACCAGACCTCGGACAAACAGCCTTCCGCCTCATGCATGCGGTGTACCATTTGTGCCTGCAGATCCGATGGCAGAGACGTCATGTTGTGACGAACACCCGAGTCGGATGCACTTCGCCTGCCTTGTAGCGGCCTACGGCAACGGGAACGCCATCGAGCGACACCCAGCACTCTTCTCCGTAGTCCACGCCAGAGGTGATTACCTTACCCGGGTTTCCATTGCGCAACCGGGTCGCGGCTTCGGCGTTGCAGGACAGTTCCGGCAGGTCGGCCAGACCGGTTTGCAACGGTTTCAGAAACGTATCGAGTTCCGAAGACTTTGCCATGGCATCAATTTGCTCAAGGCTCAGCGCATCATCTGTCGAAAACGGGCCGGACCAGATGCGACGCAAGGTGCGGACATGGCCCAAACAGCCGAGTGTCTCGCCCAAATCCCGTGCGATGGACCGCACATACCCACCCTTACCGCAAACCATCATCAAAACGGCATGGTCCTCGTCCGGGCGGTCGAGCAAGGTCAGTTCCTCGACCCAGAGCGGGCGCGCGGCCAAGTCTATATCCTCACCGTCGCGTGCCAGTTTGTATGCCCGCTCCCCATCGATCTTCACGGCTGAGAACTGCGGTGGCACCTGCATGATCTCCCCGACGAAACCATGCAGCGCTTCCTTGATGTCATCGTCGCTCGGGCGCAGCGGCGACGTGGCGATTACGTCGCCTTCGGCATCGTCTGTCCGGGTTGCCTCTCCGAACCGTACGGTGAATTCGTATGCCTTGAGCGCGTCAGTTATGTACGGCACGGTCTTCGTGGCCTCTCCGAGGGCCACTGCCAATACACCTGTAGCATCCGGGTCGAGCGTTCCTGCATGCCCTGCTTTCTTGGCATCAAACGCCCAGCGCACTTTGTTCACGACAGCCGTAGAGGTGACACCAGCGGGTTTGTCCACCACCAGCCACCCCGAAATATCGCGTCCCTTGCGTTTGCGTCCCATGTCATCCTCGCGTGTCTTGAAGTCCGGCGAGGTATCTCAGGGGAGTCAGCCTGTCAATTCGAGGAAAAGTGTCAGTCGAGGTCGCGCGCTTCGTCGATAAGCATGATCGGAATACCGTCCCGGATCGGGTATGCCAGATGTGCGCTGCGACTGATCAGTTCCTGTTTCGCCGCATCATACTCCAAGCGGCCCTGCGTTTGCGGACAAACCAGCGCTTCCAGCATTCTTCGGTCAAAACCCGGTGTGTCGTTCATTGCAGGATATCCTCGGACTGTCCCCCGCGCAGGGCGTATTCGATCAGTGTGACGAGCGTTTCACGTCGTGTCGACAACGACGGCGCTTCCAACAGGGCCTGCTTCTCTTCCGGTTCGAAATCCAGCAGCATCGACAGGGAATTGATCAACAGCTCGTCGTCGGCATCCTTGAGCGTAGGCCAGTCTGCGGAAAGGTCCCGCGCCGTGAAATAACGGTCGAGCAGATGCATGAACCCATCGCGGTCGAAACCGCGGTCGTGTTCCGGGCCGCCCTGATCCCGTTCAAATCCGCCCCAGGTCACGTCGAATTTTCTGTACGGCGTGAACCCTTCGACCTCTTCCGCAAGCCGGAACCGCGAAATGCCCGTGAGCGTGATCATGTATCGCCCGTCTTCGGTTTCCGAAAACTGTGTCACACGCCCGGCACAGCCGATGCGATGCAACGCATCCTTGCTGCCGTTGGGTCGAGCATTGGGCTGCACCATGCCGATCAGCCGTGCAGGTGTTTTCAAAGCATCTTCAAGCATCTGCAGATAGCGAGGTTCGAACAGATGCAATGGCAGCCGTGCGCGGGGCAGCAGCAGCGCCCCGGGCAACGGAAATACTGGGATGGACCCTGGCAATTCGGCAACTCTTGTCATGAGCAGAGACGTAGCCTGCGTCGCCGATCAGGCAAATATCATCGAGCTCAAACGTCTGCGTCCGTTAAGTGCCACCGGATCATTCGGTTTCAACGCTTCGAAGATGGTCATCAACTGTGCTTTGGCAGCGCCATCATTCCATTCGCGGTCACGCCGGAAGAGTTCCAGCAGGTGATCCACGGCAGCCTGGCCGTCGCCCTTCGCATAAAGCGCCTGAGCCAGATCGAAACGGGCCTGATGGTTGTCGGGGTCCGCTTCAACTGCAGCCTGCAGTTCCGCCACGGGGCCGGAATTGCTCGCCTGCTTGGCCAACTCGAGCTGCGCGCGAACTGCCTCGATCTCGGCGGACGTGGCAATCTCGGCAGGCGCACCGTTCAGAATGGCTTCAGCTTGGTCAAGATCATCAGTTGCCAGAGCGCAGCGTACCAAACCGGCATAGGCTCGGGCATGATTCGGATCTTCCTGAAGAACGGCAGAGAAGGTCTGCATCGCATCGACCGCAGCGCCTGCCTCAAGCATTTCTTCCGCTGCCTCGACGGCCTCATCCAGCCCGCCGCTGGCATCCCCACCCGCTGCCTTTACAACGCGATCGACGAACGCCTTGATCTCGGAGGCAGGTTGCGCGCCCTGGAACATGTCCACCGGACGCCCCTGGACGAAGGCCACCACAGTCGGGATGGATTGGATTGGGAGGCCCTGTTGCGCGAGCGCCTGAACCAGCCCTTGCGCTTCATCAACATTGACCTTGGCCATCTTTACCGCGCCGCGCACGGCAACCACTTCGGCTTCCAGCATCGGGCCAAGCGTCTTGCACGGGCCACACCAGGGCGCCCAGAAATCAACAATGACCGGAGTGTCCATGCTGCCATCGATAACTTCGGCCATGAACGCATCCTGCGATACATCCTTGATCAGGTCGGTCTGCGCCGGGCCTTGTCCGAGTTCGATCATACGCGTCTCCTGTCACCGCTGCCGTCGTGTCATGCGGTAGATGGCGCACCCATGTCCGTCTTGCAAGGGGTCAGGCTGATGCGAGGTCAAGCAGAGGGGCGATTTCGCGGGCGACCGGTATCGGGTGCGTGATCGGGACCATATGCCCGGCCCCGGCGATCACACAGTCGCGCGCTCCGGGTATGCGACCGGCAAGCGTTCGATGAATCGCCGCGATGATTGGAACACTTGACCCGCCCCGGATGAGGTGGACCGGACAGCGAATGGATTCCAGCCGCCCCGGCAATAGCAATCCGGCACTGTCTTTCAGAAGACAGGCCTCGGTCTCGCGGATAAAATGCATTTGTGAGGCGAAAAGCTCCTGCTCACGCTCGGTCAGAGCCTCCCAGGGACGCCCGTCACCCCAGATCCGAATGAAATCTATTGCCGCTCTGGTCCAGTCGTCACGGGCAAGCGCGGCGTTGAATGCCTCGGTCTCGTTGATATAGCCGCGCAGCACGTCTGACGCGCTCTCTCCGGCAGCAGCAAATAGAACAGGTTCGATCAGCGTCAGGCTTCGGACCGCCTCCGGTGCCTCGATTGCAAGCCGCAATGCAACGGTCGCCCCGAAACTGTGGCCAATCACATGGCCACCATCCCCCAGACAGTCACGCGCAATAGCGGTAACCTGATCATGCAGGTCCTGTCGGTGGTCCCACCTGGCGCTGCGTCCGTGGCCTGGCATGTCCGGGGCGAGCATCGTCAGTCGGTCCGAGAACTGTTGTGCCAGCGGAGTCCAGGCCTTGGAATGGGCCAAAGCACAATGCAGCAAGAGGGCTGGATCCCTCCCGGTACCGAAACGTCGCAGGTGAACGGGAAACCCTCCGCGTATCGCGTCGGGCATCAAAGCTGTCCCGACAGGTGTAGATCCAGATCAGCGATACGATCCTGTCCCCAGAAACGCTGGCCGTCATCAGTGATGTAGAAAGGTGCGCCGAACACACCGCGAGTCACCGCCTCTTCGAGATTTGCAGCATAGGTCTCGGCCCCTGTCAGAAGACCGCTGTCCGCCAACCCCGGATCGAAACCTGCATCTGCAAGCATCGCGCGCACCACGTCATCCTGCGAGATGTCTTTGTCCTCAGCCCATACGGCACGCAGAAACCCATGCACCAACGCTCCAAGATCACCACCACCGGCGTTCTGCGCCGCGATGATCGCATATGAAGACGGCGCTGCATTTGTCGGCCAGAATGCAGGCTGCAGGTTCAACGGCATCCCCAGCTTTTTCGATTGCCGGGTCAATTCCTGCGCCCGCAATTCCTGTCGGCTGGGATGGCGCTCCTTCGGAGGTGTGCCGCCTGTTCGTCCGAAAAGCGTCGTTACATCCACCGGTTTGTAGGTGATCGTTGCCCCGTGCTTTGCCGCAACCTCCTCCATTCGCGTGCCCGCAAGATAGGTGAATGGCGAGAGTGTTGAGAAAAAGTAATCAATGTGGGCCATTTGGTCCCTCCGGGCGTGTGTTGCTTTGCGCGACGGTAGGCCCATGCTAAGGCGAGCGCAACGTCACGAATCTGTCATAACTGACTGTCTACGGAGCCTGCCGCCATGCCCAGCATTGTTGAACCCAAACTGATATCTGGCAATGCCAATATGCCTTTGGCCAAAGGCATCGCGCGCCGCATGACGATGTATCGCGGAATGAATGTCGGGCTGGTGGATGCGCGGGTCGAACGCTTCAACGATCAAGAGATCTTTGTCGAGGTCTACGAGAACGTCCGCGGTGAGGATATGTTCATCATTCAACCGACGTCCAACCCCGCAAACGATAACCTGATGGAGTTGCTGATCATGGCCGACGCGCTCCGCCGTTCCTCGGCCGCGCGCATCACTGCCGTAATTCCTTATTTCGGATATGCCCGTCAGGACCGCCGTTCCAAAGCGCGCACCCCGATCAGCGCAAAACTGGTGGCGAATATGATCGTCGAATCCGGAGTCGAACGGGTTCTGACCATGGATCTTCACGCGGCGCAGATTCAGGGCTTCTTCGATATCCCGGTGGACAACCTCTATGCGTCTCCGATCTTTGCTCTCGACATCATGGAACAATTCAAGGACGGGCTGAAAGATGTGATGGTGGTTTCTCCGGATGTGGGCGGCGTGGCCCGCGCGCGGGAGTTGGCCAAGCGGATCAATGCGCCGCTTTCGATCGTGGACAAGCGTCGCGAGAAACCCGGCGAAGTGGCTGAAATGACCGTGATCGGCGACGTTACCGGAAAGAAGTGCATCATCGTAGATGACATCTGCGACACAGCCGGGACACTTTGTAAGGCGGCGGAAGTGCTCATGGAGCACGGTGCGACCGAAGTTCATTCCTACATTACTCATGGCGTTTTGTCGGGGCCGGCGGTCGACCGGATCACCAAATCTGTGATGAAATCTCTGGTGATCACAGACTCGATCCAAGCGACCGAAGCCGTTTCTGCCGCAAAGAACATCCGTATCGTTCCCACAGCACCGATGTTCGCACAGGCAATCCTGAACATCTGGAACGGAACGTCCGTGTCATCGCTTTTCGAGACCGATACTCTCGGCCCGATCTACGAAGGCATCCTCTGACAGGTTAAATTCCAAGACCGATCCACGAATGAACGGTGGTGCATTGCGCGCCGCCGGTTGGAGCCTGTGTTCCGGTCTTAAACCATCATGCAAATCGAAAAGATGCTTCCGACCCGTGGCCAGTTGGAGGACGTCATTCTCTCGTGGCTTGATGGCGACACCGAGGACACACGGCTCCTGTCGGTCATGCAAAGCTATTCTTGGGTCTGGCCACCAGAGACCGAAACGACAATCAAAGCGTTCGCGCGAACTTCAAGGAAGCAGTGGCCGCGATCATCACGCACGGACAAGAGACGGATGAATTCAGACCGTCCTTGGATCCCATCCTGACGGCCAGATCAATCTGGGCGATCTACACGTGGGGCACCCGCGCTGCGATTTTTGTAGGGGCAACGGCACGCGAATGCCATCGAGCCATCATGGCACAGGTGAAACAGCTCATCCTTTTGGATTGATCGGCCCTTTGAGGCTGAGGACTGGAACCAATCGATGAGTAGTGTTCGAATGTGTAGCAGGCCTGGAACCGATCCCCTGAAGGGAAACCGTCTTAAAGGCAGTGACGTAATCCACGACCGAGCTGATGACAGGCTTCAGAGCACGTCCCAGTCATCATCATTCGACACAGGTCCCATCGCGATCCAAGACATCCGCACTCTCGCAACGCGCGTATCGAGCCATGTTCTGAAGACAGCGTCGAACCCGGTCTTGCTGATATCTTCTGCCGAGAGATCCGCCCGGACGTTGTGCGCACTGTCCATATCCCAGAGTGTCAGTGACACATGCACCATGGGTAATTCCGCAAAAGGATGGTCAAAATGGATTCGCTGACGCCGTTCGCGCGAGCCCTCGCCGGTCCACATCTCACCGCCCTGTTCGAAATCCGAAAACAAATCGACGGAGCCCTGCGCAATTCCCAATCGTGATCCCTGAATGATCTGCATGCCAATATTCCAAATGATCACAGGGTCTACTGCATGCCGCCCTCTGAAAAAACGAAAAAAGCCCCGCTGCATCGCGGGGCTTTGATTTTGGAAACGATAGCGTTCTCAGAGAGACGGCTGTTTCGGCGACAGACCGATATGGCCACCGACAGCCACCATGTCGGCGAGCAGCTTGGCTGCGTCATCGACCGGACCGGGCTCGTTCTTGAAGGTCTCTTTGGTCTGGTTGTACGCGGCTTGAGCCTCATCAACCATCGCTTCATAGGTCGCCTGATCCACATCGCCTTTCGGCAGCGCCCGCTCCGCGAGGACAGACAGGCTCTCACCCAGCTCCGCGAAACCACCTGTGACGACGAATTCCTCGGTGCCCTTTTCGGTTTCGACCGTAAGGATGCCGGGACGCAGCGTCGTGATCAGCGGTGCGTGGTTCGGCATTGCCGTCATGTCACCATCGGCACCGGGGATCTGCACAGATTTGACCTGCGCCGACATCAGGCTGCGCTCGGGGCTGACCAGATCGAATTGCATGGTCTCTGCCATGTGTGATCTCCTTTTGGGTGTCGTCCCCGCGAAAACTTCCGCGAGGACTTTTGAACGCCCGGTTTAGGCTGCGTCTGCCGCCATCTTTTCGGCTTTGGCTTTCACTTCCTCGATGCCGCCAACCATGTAGAAGGCGCCTTCCGGAAGGTGATCGTACTCGCCGGCCACAACAGCTTTGAACGAAGAGATCGTGTCTTCGAGCGGAACCTGAACACCGTCGGAACCGGTGAAAACCTTCGCCACGTCGAACGGCTGCGACAGGAAGCGCTGGATCTTGCGGGCACGGGCCACGGTCATCTTGTCCTCTTCGGACAGTTCGTCCATGCCGAGGATCGCGATGATGTCCTGAAGCGACTTGTAGCGCTGGAGGATCCCCTGAACGTCACGGGCAACCTTGTAGTGCTCTTCGCCCACGATCTGCGGGTCCATCAGACGCGAGTTCGAGTCGAGCGGGTCCACAGCGGGGTAGATGCCGAGCTCGGAAATCGCACGCGACAGAACGGTTGTAGCGTCGAGGTGCGCGAAGGTTGTCGCAGGCGCCGGGTCGGTAAGGTCGTCCGCAGGCACGTAGACGGCCTGGATCGAGGTGATCGAGCCAGCTTTGGTCGAGGTGATGCGTTCCTGCATCGCGCCCATGTCGGTTGCCAGTGTCGGCTGGTAGCCCACAGCGGAAGGGATACGACCCAAGAGAGCGGACACCTCGGAACCGGCCTGTGTGAAGCGGAAGATGTTGTCCACGAAGAACAGAACGTCGGTACCGGACTGGTCGCGGAACTGCTCGGCCAGTGTCAGACCGGTCAGGGCAACACGGGCACGCGCACCCGGAGGCTCGTTCATCTGACCGTAGACCAGGGCCACCTGCGACTCCGAAAGGTTGTCCGGCTTGATAACGTTGGATTCGATCATCTCGTGGTAGAGGTCGTTGCCCTCACGGGTCCGTTCACCCACACCCGCGAACACCGAGTAACCCGAGTGCACTTTCGCGATGTTGTTGATCAGTTCCATGATGAGAACGGTCTTGCCCACGCCGGCACCGCCGAAGAGGCCGATCTTACCACCCTTCGCGTACGGCGCGAGCAGGTCGATCACCTTGATGCCGGTCACGAGAATTTCCGACTCGGTAGACTGTTCGGAGAACTCAGGAGCAGGCTGGTGGATCGGGCGGTATTCATCCGCTTCAACCGGGCCACCTTCGTCCACCGGCTCACCGACGACGTTAAGGATACGACCGAGCGTTGCGTTGCCCACCGGGACCGAGATCGGACCGTCTGTGTCGACAACTTCCTGACCGCGGACGAGGCCCTCGGTTGCGTCCATCGCGATGGTACGCACGGTGTTTTCGCCAAGGTGCTGGGCCACTTCGAGAACGAGCGTCTTGCCGTTGTTGTCAGTGGTCAGCGAGTTCAAAATAGCCGGCAGGTGGTCGTCGAACTGAACGTCCACGACGGCGCCGATCACCTGCGTGATTTTGCCTTTTGCGTTTGCCATGTTTCGTCTCCGGTTCTTAGAGCGCCTCGGCGCCCGAGATAATTTCGATCAGTTCGTTGGTAATCACGGCCTGACGTGAACGGTTGAATTCGATGGTGAGCTTGTCGATCATCTCGCCCGCGTTCCGCGTAGCGTTGTCCATCGCGCTCATCCGGGCGCCCTGTTCAGAGGCGCCGTTTTCGAGCAGTGCAGCGAAGATCTGCGTTGCGACACCACGCGGCAGAAGATCCGCGAGGATCGCCTCCTCGTCCGGCTCGTAGTCATAGAGCGTTGTCGCTTCAGCCGACCCATCTTCGGGCGCGTCGAACGCGGCCGGGATGATCTGCTGCGCTGTGGGCGTCTGGCTGACCACGTTGACGAACTTCGCGAAGAAGATCGTCGCCACGTCGAACTCGCCTGCATCAAAGCGGCCAAGGATGTCCTTGGCGATGCCCTGCGCATCCGCGTAGCCAATCCGCTTTACATCGCTCAGGTCGATGTGACCGATGAACAGACTGCCGAAGTCACGCTTCATCGCGTCACGGCCTTTTTTGCCGACTGTCAGGATTTTGACGGTCTTGCCCTTTGCTTTCAGCTCTGTCGCCTTCTGCTTGGCCAGCTTCGCGATGTTCGCATTGAAGCCGCCGCACAGGCCACGTTCCGCCGTCATGACGACGAGCAAATGCACGTCATCCTTGCCAGTGCCACTCAGCAGCTTCGGCGCGCTGTCGCTGTCGCCCACGCTTGCTGCCAGCGCACCCATCACGGCATTGAACCGCTCTGTGTAGGGGCGCGCCATTTCGGCAGCATCCTGTGCCCGCCGCAGTTTTGCGGCGGCCACCATCTGCATGGCCTTGGTGATCTTGCGGGTCGATTTGACCGACTCGATCCTTGTTTTCAGGTCCTTAAGACTTGGCATTGCCTCGTCTCCTTACGAGAAGTCGGCGGCGTATTCGTCCAGCGCGGCCTTGATCTTGTCGGCCAGCTCGTCTTTCACCTTACGGTCGTTGTTGGTGATGTCGTCGAGCAGCGCCTGATGCTTGCCGCGCAGGTGTGCAAGCATACCTGCTTCGAAACGGCCCACATCGGAAACGGCAACCTTGTCGAGGTATCCGTTCGTACCCGCGAAGATCACGCAGACGATTTCCGCGTTGGTGAGCGGCGAATACTGCGGCTGCTTCATCAGTTCGGTCAGACGCGCACCACGGTTCAGAAGCTGCTGGGTGGCTGCGTCAAGGTCGGAACCGAACTGCGCGAAGGCCGCCATTTCGCGATACTGCGCAAGAGACAGTTTCACAGGACCGGCAACCGAGGACATTGCCTTGGTCTGAGCGGACGAGCCCACACGAGAAACCGACAGACCGGTGTTCACGGCCGGGCGGATACCCTGATAGAAGAGTTCGGTTTCAAGAAAGATCTGACCGTCAGTGATCGAGATCACGTTGGTCGGAATAAACGCCGAAACGTCACCACCCTGAGTTTCAATGATCGGCAGAGCTGTCAGCGATCCTGCACCGTTGTCTTCGTTCAGCTTTGCCGAACGCTCGAGCAGGCGCGAGTGGAGGTAGAAAACGTCACCCGGGTACGCTTCACGGCCCGGCGGGCGACGCAGCAGCAGGGACATCTGACGGTACGCAACGGCCTGCTTGGACAGGTCATCGTAGATGATCAGTGCATGGCGACCGTTGTCACGGAAGTGCTCGGCCATCGACGTCGCAGCGTAGGGTGCGAGGAACTGCATCGGCGCCGGGTCGGACGCGGTTGCCGCCACGACGATCGAGTATTCGATCGCGCCGCTCTCTTCGAGCTTCTTCACCAGCTGCGCCACGGTAGAACGCTTCTGGCCAACGGCAACGTAGATGCAGTAGAGCTTCTTGCTCTCGTCATCGCCAGCAGCGTCGTTGTAGGATTTCTGGTTCAGGATTGCGTCCAGAGCAACGGCAGTCTTACCGGTCTGACGGTCACCGATGATGAGCTCACGCTGGCCACGACCAATCGGGATCATCGAGTCAACGGCCTTAAGGCCGGTCGCCATCGGTTCGTGCACCGACTTACGCGGGATGATACCCGGGGCTTTCACGTCCGCGATGGAGCGGTTCTTGGTGTTGATCGGCCCCTTCCCGTCGATCGGGTTGCCCAGACCGTCAACAACGCGGCCCAGCAGCTCGTCGCCCACCGGAACGTCCACGATGGCGTTGGTCCGCTTGACGGTGTCGCCTTCCTTGATGTCACGGTCGGAACCGAAAATAACGATACCGACGTTGTCGGATTCAAGGTTCAGCGCCATGCCGCGAATTCCACCCGGGAATTCGACCATTTCACCGGCCTGGATGTTGTCGAGGCCGTACACGCGCGCAATACCGTCACCAACGGAAAGGACGCGGCCCACCTCGGTGACTTCGGCGTCCTGCCCGAAGTTCTTGATCTGCTCCTTAAGGATCGCAGAAATCTCGGCTGCTTGGATACCCATTTATCCGACCTCTTTCATTGCATTCTGGAGGGAGTTGAGCTTGGAGCGGATCGAGGTATCGATCATCTTCGAGCCCACTTTAACGACAAGACCGCCGATGAGGGATTCATCAACGGTCGCATTGATCTTAACGTCCTTGCCGACTTTCGCCTTGAGCGTCTTGGCAAGTTCTTTTGACTGGGCCGCTGTCAGTTTGACGGCAGACGCCACATCGGCTGTCACTTCGCCCTTTTCTTCCGCGATCAGGTCGCGCAGGCGGGTGATCATTTGCGGCAGCACAAAGAGGCGGCGCTTCGACGCCATCAGCGCCAGCACGTTCTGCATTGTCTTGGTGAGGCCCATCTTGGCGGAAACCGCCGAAATCGCGTTGGCCTGCGCATCGCGGCTGTAAACCGGCGAATGGATCAGGTCTGTCAGTTCTGGACTGCTTGCAAGCGCGGCCGACAGATCGTCGAGGTTGGCTTCGAGCTTGTCGAGCTCTTTACCCTCCTTGGCGAGGTCAAAGACCGCCATGGCATAGCGTTCTGCGATGCCAGAGGAAATGGATGCTGGTTCAGACACGTCCACCCTTCCGCTATTCTGCCTCCGATCCCCCGCGTTACCGGTGGTCAGAGGCGTTTTCAGTTTGGCAAATGCCGCTTGGCATAGAAATCAGCGCGGATGTAGCAGAGGCGTTCCAAGCCCGCAACACGGTAAGGTGTTTTCGTGTGAAGCACCAAACCCCTTATTTTTAAGGACTTGGCGCAACTGCGACTTATTGCGCCCCCGAAAAGATGAGATTTCCTGTCAGTTTTGCTGCGAAACAGCGATTCCTCACCGCCTTGATCGCCGGATTGCCAAGAGCGCCCATAATTTGGGCACTCTGCGTTATTGGCACCACAAGCTAGATTCGGACCGTTCCATCGATCACAACCATTGAGTGTCCGCCGATCAGAACACGTTCCGCGTGGGTCGTATCGAGTCGAACAAACACGCGACCCTTTCTGCCTATGCAGGTCCCCTGAGCGATGACCAAGTCCCGATTGAGGCGTCCATCGCTCCACATCCACTGGGCAATTGCCGCGTTCAGTGATCCCGTGATCGGATCCTCGCTCATTCCACTCGAAGGCGTCAGATTGCGTACTTCGTAATCGCAGCGCGATCCGGCGGGGTAGCGACCGATAACGCCAAGCCCTGAATAGGTTGGCCAACGCACCAGATCGGCGTCGATGCCAAGGACATCGTACGCATCAATGAGTTCCAGAACCTTCCATTGCGGACCATTGTCCAAAGCTGCAGACCGGACCACACGTGCTGGATCGATCCTCAGCGCCTTGCAAAGATCTACCTCTATGCCTTCGTCCAATGGAGCGACTTCGGTCGCAGGCGCGACGAAAGCCGGTACATCGCCGGTCATGTCAATCTCGACCAGCCCGATCGCACATTCCTGGATGACCCTTTTGGCATTCCGAGGCACGCCACCAGCGTGCAACCACGCCGCGCACGTCCCCAGCGTCGGATGGCCTGCGAAGGGCATTTCGCGGCCCGGCGTGAAGATGCGAACTCGGTAATCCGCGTCGGCCACCGATGGCGGAAAGACAAAGGTGGTTTCTGCCAGGTTCGTCCATGCAGCAAAGGCCTGCATCTGAGTGTCGCTCAGACCTTCGGCATCAAGAACCACTGCAAGGCCGTTGCCCGCGGTCGGTTCCGACGCGAACACGTCTGTCTGGATGAAACGTCTTTCCCGCATCGGCTCTCCTGCTCCGTCTAACCTATTTCTCAGCTTTGACCATTGCCCTCGCCGGTTTGGCGGAGGGTGTCGGAACAAGGTTGCCCAACGGATTAAGAACCCGGTTTTCGACCTTCGATCCTCCGGGTGTGGGGCTGGCTTTGGTGACCTCCACCATCAGGACACCTCCTGCGACCAGCGCCGACACGCTCCGACCCATCTGTTCCCAGATACGCCCGGTCTTCATCCAGAAACGTCGCGTGGAGGGTGGCTGGTAGAGTACGGCCGTGTGCCTCTGTGGTGCGAAATCATGGGCTTTCAACTGGGCTTCGAGTTGCCCCATGGAGTAGGGGCGCCCGTATCCGAAGGGCGTAGCATCTGAGCGTGCCCATAATCCGGAACGATTTGGCACAATGAAGAGTGCCTTGCCTCCCGGTCCAAGAACGCGCCAGCATTCCTCGAGCAAAGCCGATGGCCGCTCCGACGTTTCCAGACCATGCATCAGGACCAGCTTGTCGAAACGTCCTGTCTCGATGGGCCAAAGGGTCTCTTCGCAAAGAACAGAGACATTGGGCATTCCTGCCGGCCAAGGCATCACCCCCTGCTGCGCCGGCATCAACCCGATCACCCGGCGCGCATCGGCCAGGTAGGGGCGCAGCAATGGCACCGCGAAACCAAATCCGCCAACGGATTGATGTTTGGCTTCCGGCCAGAACGTCTTGACCTGATCCCGCACAACGCGCTGCGCCACACGCCCGATTGCACTCCGATAGTAGAAGTTGTGCAGTCGTTGCACGTCGAGATGCATTTGGGCCTCCGGTCCAATTGGCCTAGGTATGAAGCAATGTAACCACGACGGAAAGAAACGCCATGCCCCTTGAACTTGTCACCCTGCCCGCGCTGTCTGACAATTACACCTATCTGCTGCATGACAGTGCGAGTGGTGCGACCGCCTGTATCGACGTGCCGGAGGCCGAGCCGATTCTGGACGAACTCGCAAAGCGGGGCTGGACGCTGACCGAAATCTGGCTGACCCATCATCACCATGATCACATCGGTGGGGTCGAGGATCTGCTCAAGACGTGCGATGCCAAAGTCACCGGCGCAAAGTCTGACAGGCACAGGCTGCCTACGCTCAACCGCGAAGTTGCTGACGGCGACAGCTTTGAATTCGGTGGCGAAGTCGTGGATGTTCTGGACGTGTCCGGACATACAATCGGCCACATCGCCTTTGTGGTTCCGAATTCCGGCTATGCATTCACGGCGGACAGCCTCATGGCGCTTGGATGCGGTCGTCTTTTTGAAGGCACCGCCGGGCAGATGTGGGACAGCCTGCAAAAGCTGGCCGCGCTCGATCCGGAAACGATTATCTGTTCGGGGCATGAATACACCCAGGCCAACGCGCGCTTCGCCATCACCGTGGACCCTGACAATGACGCCTTGAAAGCACGCATAGACCGCATAAATGCATTGCGTAGCGGAAACCAACCGACGGTTCCCAGCAAACTTTCCGAAGAAGTGGCGACAAACCCCTTCCTGCGCGCCGCTGACCCCGCAATCCAGGCCCATCTCGACATGATCGGCGCGGCGCCGGCAGAGGTATTTGCCGAAATACGCGCTCGCAAAGATCGCTTCTGAGGCAAATTCACAAGAACTTGTGTGCAATCGATGCGCTGGGGCCTGTCAAGCCAAAGAAAAAACTTGAAGCTTTGTCGGTAACGACCAAACTTTAATATTAAGATGACAGTTGCCTCGTACCCTGCGGGGCAACATAAAAAGGAAGGAGCACTCAACCGTGCCTTCATTTTCGAATACCCTTGAGCAGGCAATCCATTCGGCATTGGCACTGGCCAATTCCCGATCTCACGAGTTTGCAACGCTGGAGCATCTGCTGCTGGCGTTGATTGATGAACCCGATGCGGTGCGGGTCATGAAGGCGTGTTCGGTCGATACAGAGGAACTTCGGACGACATTGGTCGATTACATCGACGATGACCTGTCGAACCTCGTGACGGATATCGAAGGGTCCGAGGCGGTACCTACGGCAGCATTCCAGCGCGTGATCCAGCGTGCCGCCATCCACGTTCAAAGTTCTGGCAGAAGCGAGGTCACAGGCGCAAACGTGCTGGTGGCGATCTTTGCAGAACGCGAAAGCAACGCAGCCTACTTCCTGCAGGATCAGGACATGACGCGCTACGATGCCGTCAACTTCATCGCTCACGGCGTGGCCAAGAACCCGGCCTATGGCGAAAGCCGCCCAGTCACCGGCGCAACCGAAAACGAGGAAGAAGCGCAGGCACAGGAACCGCAGGGAGAGCAGAAAGAGTCCGCTCTCGCGAAATATTGCGTCGATCTCAATGCCAAATCGCGTGAGGGGGATATCGACCCCCTGATCGGCCGAGATGCCGAAGTGGAACGCTGTATTCAGGTCCTGTGCCGCCGCCGCAAGAACAACCCGCTTCTGGTGGGCGACCCCGGCGTTGGCAAAACAGCGATTGCAGAAGGTCTGGCGCGAAAGATCGTGGCTGGTGAAACTCCCGAAGTTCTCGCGAACACCACGATTTACTCGCTCGACATGGGAGCACTTCTGGCAGGCACCCGCTATCGCGGTGATTTCGAGGAACGACTGAAGGCGGTCGTGACCGAGCTGGAAGAACACCCGGACGCGGTTCTGTTCATCGATGAGATCCACACTGTGATCGGTGCAGGCGCAACGTCCGGCGGCGCAATGGACGCCTCCAACCTTCTGAAGCCGGCGCTGCAGGGCGGAAAGCTGCGCACAATGGGCTCCACCACGTACAAGGAATTCCGCCAGCACTTCGAAAAAGACCGCGCACTCAGCCGCCGGTTCCAGAAAATCGACGTGAACGAACCTTCGGTGGAAGATGCAATCAAGATCCTCAAGGGTCTCAAACCCTATTTCGAAGAGCATCACCACGTCAAATACACTGCCGACGCGATCAAAACGGCGGTTGAACTTTCGGCACGGTACATCAACGACCGCAAGTTGCCGGACAAGGCGATCGACGTGATCGACGAAGCTGGCGCAGCGCAGCACCTCGTCGCGGAATCCAAGCGCCGCAAATCGCTTGGCGCGAAAGAGATTGAAGCCGTCGTGGCCAAAATCGCGCGCATCCCGCCAAAGAACGTCTCAAAGGATGATGCAGAGGTGCTCAAGGATCTCGAAGCAAGCCTCAAGCGCGTGGTCTTCGGGCAGGATGCCGCCATTGAAGCGCTGTCCTCGGCCATCAAGCTGGCGCGCGCCGGTCTGCGGGAACCTGAAAAACCGATCGGAAACTACCTCTTCGCCGGTCCGACCGGTGTCGGCAAAACCGAGGTCGCCAAGCAACTGGCGGACACGCTGGGTGTAGAACTGCTGCGCTTCGACATGTCCGAGTACATGGAGAAGCACGCGGTCAGCCGCCTGATCGGTGCGCCTCCGGGCTATGTCGGGTTCGACCAGGGTGGTCAGCTTACCGATGGTGTGGACCAGCATCCGCACTGTGTGCTCCTGCTCGACGAGATCGAAAAGGCACACCCGGATGTCTACAACATCCTGTTGCAGGTCATGGACCACGGCTCGCTGACCGACCATAACGGGCGGACCGTCAGCTTCCGGAACGTGATCCTGATCATGACCTC
Source organism: Marivita geojedonensis (assembly GCF_002115805.1). Classification (GTDB taxonomy): domain Bacteria; phylum Pseudomonadota; class Alphaproteobacteria; order Rhodobacterales; family Rhodobacteraceae; genus Marivita; species Marivita geojedonensis. The sequence goes on from NZ_JFKC01000001.1 coordinate 273,706, forward strand.
GAACGCGGGTGCTGCCGAACAGGCGAAGGCTGCCATCGGATTTGGCCGCGATCGTCGCGAGGGTGAGGATACCGCTGCGATCGAACGCACGTTCACGCCGGAATTCCGCAATCGTCTGGATGCGGTGATTTCCTTTGCTCCGCTGCCGAAAGAGGTCATTCTGCGCGTGGTCGAGAAGTTCGTGCTTCAACTCGAAGCGCAGCTGATGGATCGGAATGTGACCATCGAACTGACCAAACCCGCCGCGGAACTGCTTGCCGACAAAGGCTATGATGACAAGATGGGCGCGCGTCCTTTGGCTCGTGTGATCCAGGAAGAAATCAAAAAGCCGCTCGCGGAAGAGCTTCTTTTCGGGAAGCTGGCAAAAGGCGGCGTGGTGCGCGTGTCGGTGAAAGACGGCAAGCTCTTCCTCGAAACCTCAGGCCCGGACAATCCCCGCCTGTCGAGCAAGAAACCCCCGCTGCTGACGGCGGAGTGATCTCGCGCTTTATTGCAATAGCACTTGCGTCCGCCACACCGGTTGTGGCGGACGTTCCATTTCTGGCCCTGCCTCTCGAATGCGTGCTTGGTGAAACCTGCGTGATCGAGGATTACCCCGACATCGACCCTACCGACGCAAGCTCGGACTACCGATGCGGTTTGAAATCAAGAAACGCGCACAGCGGGACGGATTTTTCCCTTCTCAGCTTCGAACAGATGGAGAAGGGTGTTCGTGTGATCGCAGCAGCCGACGGCAGGGTTGAGGCCATACGCAACACGCGCCCGGACCAGCCTTACGTGCCGGGGACGGATCTAAATGGCGAAGAGTGCGGCAACGCCGTTCGCATCGACCACGGGAATGGCTATCAATCGATCTACTGCCATATGAAGCTGGGGTCGGTCCGGGTGACCCCCGGACAGCGCGTCGTGCAGGGACAGCTTCTGGGCGAGGTAGGGTTGAGCGGTCTGACAAACTATCCGCATCTGCATCTGACGATCACGCGAGGGGCTGAAATCATCGACCCGTTTGCACCATCACAGAACAATGCGTGCAGCGAGCCTTTTGAGACCCTCTGGCTGGACACTCCAACCTATTCGGATGCAGGCCTGTTCACGGTTGGCGTCTCGGACGGTGTTCCAGAACTTGAAGACGTGGCCTCAGGCGCGGCACGGCGAACTGCGCTGGCGGCTTCGGATGCGATGGTGTTGTACGCCCATGCCTTTCACGGCAATCGCCACGACAGGATCGAATTCACAATGTCTGGTCCCGAAGGCATGATCTTCGAACACACGGCGCGGCTGGACCAAGACCAGGCACAGCTTATGCGCGCCTATGGACGCCGCGCCCCATCAGCCGGCTGGCCCAAGGGAAACTATCGTGGATACGCGCGATTGATCCGTGGAAACACCATTCTGGCGGTGCGCCACGCAGATGTAACGGTGAAGTGAGGCTCACTGCTCGGTGAGCTTCAGCTCGATCCTTCGGTTCTGCGCCCGTGCTTCAGGAGTATCATCGGTGTTGACCGGCTGGTATTCCCCAAACCCGTTCGCAGAAAGTCGCTGCGGGGGAATCCCCAGGTCTTCAATCATGTAGCGCACCACAGACAGCGCCCGCGCTTGGGACAGTTCCCAATTGTCGGCGTACAGCCCCTGCCCCGACAGCGGCAGGTTGTCTGTATGCCCGTCCACGCGAATGATCCAGTTGATGCCTTCCGGTATATCCTGCGCCACGTCCCGAAGGATCGCTGCCACATTGGCAATCTGCGCACGGCCTTCCGGGGACAGCCCGGCTTCCGCTGGTGGGAACAGCACTTCGGAGGAAAAGACAAATCGATCGCCTTCGATACGGACACCTTCCCGGTTGCCCAACACTTCGCGCAGCCTGCCAAAGAACTCCGACCTGTAGCGTTCAAGATCCTGGTTCTGCCCCGCGAGGCGCTGCTTTTCCTCTTCGAGGCGTTGGCGCTCTTCTTCGAGCCGCTGGCGTTCCGCTTCTTCCAATTGACGACGGCGCCGTTCCTCTGCCGCCACGCGCGCCAAGGCCGTGTTCAATTCGCTACCCAGGCTTTCCAGCTGGATTTGCGCTTCGGCGTCGCGCGCCTCGGCTTCATCCAGCAGAGCCTGCAGTGACGACAGCTGTCGGCGCAACGCTCCGACCTGCTGATTGAGCAATTCGGTCTGGCGCTGCGCTTCGGTCGCGCGCTGTGACTCCGCCTCAAGCTGATCGCGCGCCTGTTCCAGAAGCACTTGCCGCTGCTCGGACTCTGACAATCGGTCCTCCAGCGCAGTTTCAGCAGCCACCTGCGCGGCAAGTGCCGCGGCCAACTGATTACGGGTCTCCTCAAGTGTCGCTTCAGTAGAAGTCTGCTGCGCCAGCGCGGCAGCCAGCCGCTGCTCGAGCGTTTGTTCATTGTCGGTTCGGGCAGCCGCATTTGCCTGTGCCTCTGCCAAAGCCTGACGCAGAGCATCGACCGTCGCCCGCAGTTCCGCACTGGCTTCCTCTGAACCGCTCAACTCCAGCGAGAGCGTTGCGTTCTCGGCGCGCAAGTCCTCCAGTCGCGCCTCTAGCGCGTTCGCCTCGGTGACGCGGATCAACGCCTGCGACAGTCGCGCTTCCAGAGTGGACAGCGTGGTCCGATCAACCCGCGCTGCTTCCAATTCCTGTTCAAGAGCAGCGATCCGGGACGATTGCTCTGACAACTGAGCCTGAAGAGACGCTTCAGTTTCATTCCCTTGCGTGACCTCTGTGTCCAACTGCGCCTGAAGCGCCGCGATCCGCTCTTCGCTTTGCGCAAGTGCCGCCTCAAGTCGCGATTGCAATTCATCCACCCTCTCGCGGCCCTCGAGCAAAGCTGCCGCAAGGCGTGCGTTCAGATCCTCTTCTGCCTGACGGGCCGCCGCAAGAAGAGTGAGGGTTTCTTCGGCCCGGGCGCGCTGTTCTTCCAGAGCCATGGTCATTGCAGTCAGTTCAGCATCGGCGTTCTCAAGCCGCTTCCGCAAAGCCTCCGCCGCCGCCGCCTCGGCAAGCTTGGCAGCCTCTTCTTCGCTCAACGCGGATTCAAGATCGGCGACCTGCGCGGTCAAAACGCCAACCTGCTGGGTCGTCTCAGCGTTCTCGGCGCGCAGGTCCGCCACCAGTGCCTCAAGCGCTTCCCGCCTCGCTGCCGCAAGACGCGCCTCCTCTGCCTGCGCATCGATCTCACTCCGCGCGGTCGCCAATGCCAGATTGAGCGCTTCCTGCTCCGACAGCAGCTGATCGCGCGTTTCCGTCAGATCAGCCACCTGATCCCGCGCAGAATCGCGCTCGGAAAGCAGTCCCGCCACTTGCTCCTCGAAAGAGGCGATCCGTGCGTCGGCGGATTCAAGCGCCGCAGCCTGCCTGTTGCGCGTTGCCGACAACGAGGCAATGATTGCTTCCTGTTCGGTCAGCCTGGCCTGGGTGTCATCCAGCGTCGCGTTCAACGCGCCCAACTGATTGGTCAGGGATGTTGTACGCTGCTGTTCAACGCCCAGCGCGCGGGCCAGTTCGGCTATCTCGGAAGACAGAGCATTCAGCTCATTTTCCTGCCCGGTGATCGTGTCGCGCAGAACGGCCTGAACCACCATGAAGATGGTCAGGACAAACATCAGAACCAGCAGCAACCCGGTCATCGCATCCACGAAACCGGGCCAGATTGAGGCCTGGAACCGGGCTCCGGTGCGCCGTGACAGGGCCATATACTAGCCCTCGCCCTTTTCGATCCTGCGGCCCGAATTGCGGGCCATGCGTTCGAGGGCGCGGCTTATGGCAGAAAGATCAGTCCGCAGTTCCGCCATGGTTTCCTGACGTCCGGCCGCCACTTCTTCGAGGATCCGCAACATCTGAACGTCGATGGATCGCAGCCGCATGCGGCTCTCGGCATCAAGCCCCTCATTCTCGGACTTGTGGGTCAAAACATCGATCAGACGGTCCTGACTGTCCGCGATGCGCGCAAATGCCGTCGCACTCGGTGCGGTGGCCTCCATTCGTTCGGTCATCCGTTCAAGCGTATCGCTCAACTGACCCAGCTTGTCCTCAACCTCTGACCGACCTTCTTCGGACCGCGCAAACAGGAGCTGCAGCGCCTCCATCTGTTCGACCATCTGATCAAGGATGACCCCGGCGGTTCCCATGTCTCCGCCGCCCTCGGCCTCACCACTCGAAAACCCGAGTTTGGTGATGGAGCTCAGCCATTCCTCAAGTTCACGGTAGAACCTGTTTTGACCATGACCCGCGAAAAGTTCGAGCAGACCGACAACCAGCGATCCCGCGAGCCCAAGCAGCGACGACGCAAAGGCGACCCCCATTCCGGACAGTTGGCTGTCCAGCCCGTTCATCAGCCGTGCAAATACCTCAACCCCGCTCTCGCCATCTTCGGGCGCGAGGCCCCGGATCGTATCGACCAGCGCCGGTACGGTCGTCGCCAAGCCGTAGAAGGTGCCCAGCAGACCAAGAAAGATCAGAAGATTGACGATATAGCGCGTGATCTCCCGCGCTTCGTCGATCCGCGTCGCAACCGAGTCGAGGATCGATCGCGTCGAAGTTGTATTGATCTGCATCCGCTTGCCGCGCGACCGCAGCAGGGTTGCAAGCGGAGCCAGCAGAAGAGGCGCTTTGCTTTGAATTCCGCTTTCGCGCTCCTGAGCGAAATGCTCGATCCAGCGCACGGATTGGATCAATTGCCAGACCTGCCAGAAACAGGCGACAACCCCGATGCCAAAGACAAACAGAATGAAGCCGTTCAGATACGGGTTCGCCTCGAACACCGGCAACACCCGCGGCAGTGCAAGAAAACCGCCAGCGCCTGTGAGCCCCAGAACGAGGAGCATCATCAGCACCTGTCGGACAGGTTGAGAAAACTGTGGCTCGGCCTCGATGTCCGGCTGATCCATGCGGACAGTTCCTGACGCGTTTCTTGTTGTTCGTCGCAGACTTTAGGCGGTTCGCCGCCAATCGCCAAGCGGTTAAGCGATCAGGGCACGTACACGTGCGCAGAGCCAGTCCAACTCTGCATCCGGAATGCCCAATTCTGCCAGATGTGCCGCCGTATTGAACAGGTACTCGCTGTTCGGACCACGCCCGCCAACAGCCCGTGCGATGATCTGGGCCTGCTCCTCAAGCTCAAGCGCGCCGCAGTATTGGACATGGTCAGGATCAATCACGTAGGTGACGGCGAGTTCCTCGCGGCCATCTGCAAACCGAATGGGCAGAATCTTTTCCAGATAGGCAGAAGACACCAGTTCGCGTTCGCGCAGATACGCCATCGTTGCATCGAGTTCTTCTTCATGCATCTGCATCGCCAGCCCGTCGCACCCCGCTTCCGGATGCGCGTCGAGCGCCAGCACAAGACCGGGATCCTCTTCAGTTCCGCGATGGTGGATCGATCTCATACAGAAACTCCGCGCATATCCATCCAGCCGCGCGTGCACTGTCTCCACCGGGGTAAACCCGGGGTTCCAAAGAAGCGATCCGTAACCGAAAACCCAATGTGTCATGATACTGGTCCTGCCGTCATGCAGGCGGTAAACACCAAAGGCGCGGCAGACAAAAGGGGTGTCCGAGTGAAACGTCTACTGGCTGTGATCCTCGCAGCGGCAGTTCTTTATAGTGGCTGGTGGATCTATGCCGCTCAGGACATGCGCAGGGGCCTTGAGGATTGGTTCGAAGATCAGCGCAACTCTTCCTGGCAAGCCACATTCTCAGATCTCAGTGTGCGCGGTTTTCCAAATCGTACCGATGCAACAGTCACCGACCCTCTGCTGCTGTCGCCGGACGGTACAATCGGATGGCGTGCACCTTTCCTGCAAATCCTTGGCCTGAGTTACAAACACGGGCACGTTATAGTCGTACCTTCGGACACACAGACTCTGACCACACCTGATGGCGAGATTGGTCTCTCTTCGGACGGCTTGCGCGCAAGCGTGATTTTCGAAGATCAAACAGTCTTGCGCAGCAACCTTGAGGCGATGGTTCTCAATCTGACGGGACCCGAGCGCGCGGTTGCGATGGCCGGTGTTTCGGCGGCGCTGGAAAAGACGGACACCGCGCCCGGCGCATATCGCGCGGCAGTCTCGGTCGAAAGCATCGCCGTATCCCCGTCCAACGTGACCACGAATATGGGGCCCGACTCGCTCGCCTCTCTGAGGGCAGAAATGGATCTCGTATTTGATACCCCGCTTCGCATAGATGGTCTGACTGATGCGCCTCCCCCACGCGACATAACCCTGCAGAGGTCCGAGATCACCTATGGATCCGTGACCTTCAAACTCACCGGGTCAGCCAGCTTTGACATGCAGGGCCGCGCCACGGGAGAGGTCAATATTGCCGCGGAAAACTGGCGCGATGCAATCGAGGCTGCCCGCAATCGGGGGGATCTGCCGCCTGCATTGTCGGAAGGACTGATCGATCTGCTTTCGATGCTGTCCAGCCTGAGCGGCGCGCGCGATGCGTTGGATGTGACACTCGGATTGGATCGCGGCACAGTCCTGATCGGCCCGATCCCGATTGGAACCTTACCGCCTCTGCAATGGCGCTGAGCCTTGCCAAGCCCGCACTGCGCCGCAACACTGGTGCCAAATTCGAGGTGAGACATGGCAGACGGGCTTTTCCAACGGATCGACAACGCGCGCGATGACCTGATCGCACTGACGCAGGAGCTGATCCGCATTCCAACGCTCAACCCGCCCGGTGAGAACTACGCCGCGATCTGCGATCTGCTCGATACCCGCCTGTCCCACGCCGGGTTCGATACCACTTGGGTGCGCGCAGAAGGCGCTCCCGGCGACAGTGACCGCTATCCCCGCTGGAATCTGGTCGCGCGACACGAAGGCTCGCGCCCCGGCGAATGCGTTCACTTTAACTCCCACACCGATGTCGTCGAAGTCGGCCACGGCTGGACCCGAGATCCGTTTGGCGGCGCGGTCGAGGACGACAGGATTTACGGTCGTGGCGCCTGCGACATGAAAGGCGGCCTCGCCACCTCCATCATCGCCGCCGAAGCTTTCATCGCCGAACATCCCGACTATGCTGGCGCGATCGAAATCAGCGGCACCGCCGACGAGGAATCCGGTGGCTATGGCGGTGTGGCCCATCTGGCCCAACAGGGATGGTTCGACCCCAAGCGCGTTCAGCATGTCATCATCCCCGAACCGCTGAACAAGGACCGTATCTGCCTTGGGCACCGGGGTGGATGGTGGGCCGAGATCGAAACCAAGGGCGAAATCGCCCACGGCTCCATGCCGTTTCTCGGCGTCTGCGCCGTGCGCCACATGGGTGCCGTTCTGCAGGCTTTTGAGGAAACCCTCTACCCGGCCATGGCCTCCCGCTGGACGGAAATGCCCGTCGTCCCTGAAGGCGCACGTCAGTCCACGATGAACATAAACTCCATTCACGGCGGCCAGCCCGAACAGGCCAGCGACTATACCGGCCTGCCCGCCCATTGCGTGCCCGACAGTTGCCGCATCGTGATCGACCGCCGCTTTCTTATGGAAGAACCCATCGAAGCCGTCCGGCAAGAGGTGATCGACCTGCTCGAAGACCTCAAGGCACGGCGCGAAAACTTCGATTACGAAATCCGCGAGATCAACCGCGTGATCCCGTCAATGACCGACAAGACCGCGCCCATCGTCACAACCGTCCATGACGCGATCCACGCAGTGCTGGGGCAAGACCCCACTTACGTCGCCTCACCGGGCAGCTATGACCAGAAACACATCGACCGGATCGGCAAGCTGAAGAACTGCATCGCCTATGGACCCGGTGTTCTGGAACTGGCACACAAACCCGATGAATGGGTCGGGATCACCGATATGCTCGACAGCGCCAAGGTCATGGCCCGCAGCCTCGAAACCCTGCTGCTGCCCTGATCTTCTCGGTTTTCAAAATACGCCGGGGCAGCGCCCCAACCGTTTCCGTCAACAGAAACGTGATCCTGCATCGACGCAGGATCGCTCTCTCACACCGCGATATTGTCGATCAACCGCACCCCGGCCAGCCACGCCGCCGCAAAAAGCCGCGACGGAACGTCGGACCGCTCCAGTAGAGCCAAACCGTCCGCCGCCCTCAGCTCGAGGTAATCCACCCCGGTGAATCCGGCGGTCTCCAACCGCGCCAAGGCATCCGGCAGGACTTCCGACATCGCCGCACCACCGCGCAAGGCGTCCGCCATACCCTCCATCACCTCGTTCAAGACCGGCGCATAGACACGCGCACGATCCGACAGCAGCAGGTTGCGGGACGACATCGCCAGCCCATCCTCTTCGCGGATTGTCGGGCAGCCGATCACTTCAACCGGAATGTCGAGATCAGCCGCCATCCGGGTGACCACCTGCAATTGCTGGTAGTCTTTCTCGCCAAAAAACGCTTTGTCCGCCTGCGTCTGAAGGAACAGCTTAGCCACCACCGTGGCCACGCCCTCGAAATGCCCGGGCCGCGATGTGCCGCAAAGACAATTGGTGAGCCCAGTCACTGAAACGGTTGTCCCAAAACATTCGGGATACATCTGGTCGCCATCCGGCACCCAGATCGCATCCACGTCGAACCGTTCAAGCTTGCGCGCATCCGCCTCCTCGGTGCGGGGGTAGTTGGCTAAGTCTTCGGGATTGTTGAACTGCTTCGGATTGACGAAGATCGTCACGATCACCCGGTCACAGACCGCCTTGGCCGCGGCGACAAGGCTCAGATGCCCGTCATGCAGCGCGCCCATGGTCGGGACGACGCCCACAACCTCGCCCGCCCGTTTCCACGGAGTCACCATTTCGCGCAGCAGCGCTTTGTCCCGCACGATTGGAGCGATCACGACTTGGCCTCCGGTGCAGCGTCTGCGAACACATGTTCGTCTGCGGGGAAAGCCCGAGTCCGCACCTCTTCGGCATAAGCCGCGACAGCAGCCTCGGCCTGCTCGCCCAGAGTGGCATAGCGTTTGACGAATTTGGGTTTGAACCTGGTGAAGAGCCCCAACATGTCATCGACCACCAGGACCTGCCCATCGCATCCCGCCGACGCGCCGATGCCGATGGTTGGGATTGGCACTTCGGCCGTGATCCGGCCTGCCAGCGTCTGCGGCACCTTCTCCAACACAACGGCAAAGGCCCCTGCCGCAGCCACCGCCTGCGCATCCGCCAGCAACCGCGCGCCTGCCGAACCGCGTCCCTGCACCTTGTATCCCCCAAGCGTGTTGATCGACTGCGGTGTGAGACCGATATGCGCCATCACCGGGATACCGCGGGCCACCAGAAACGCGATGGTCTCGGCCATGCCCTGCCCCCCTTCCAGCTTGACCGCACCCGCGCCGGTCTCCGCCATGATCCGCGCCGCGTTCCGAAATGCCTGCTGTGGGCTTTCCTCGTAGGATCCGAACGGCATGTCGACGACCATCATCGCCCGCTGCAAGCCGCGCTTCACCGCCTGCCCATGCAGAATCATCATCTCAATGGTGACGCCCAGCGTCGAAGGCAGGCCGTGCAGCACCATGCCCACACTGTCACCGACCAGCACGAAGTCGCAATGCGCATCCATCAACTCGGCCATCGGCGTGGTATAGGCTGTCAGACTGACGATGGGTGTCCCGCCTTTGCGCGCACGGATATCGTCGGGCAAGGGGGCAGTCTTTCGGGCGGTGGCGCTCATATGGCGTCTCCTCTGGGGTCATTTCTGCGCGCGCATCTAGCAAGCGCGGCCAACCTCCGCACTGCGCAAATTGCAGCATGTGCTTGATTGCAGGACGATTCGCGCGGACAGTGAGGACAACAACAGGAGGGACACCATGACACATCACTTCCTTCGGGGCGTTGCCCTTGCGGCGCTTCTTTCGGCGCCTGCGATGGCGCAGCAGACCGACCTCACCATCGCTCTGCAACTCGAACCACCACATCTTGATCCAACAAGCGCGGCCGCCGGGGCGATTGACTCCGTGCTTTACTCCAACGTCTTCGAAGGGCTGACGCGCTTCATGTCTGACGGGTCCGTGGTGGCCGGTCTCGCCGAAAGCTGGGAGATCAGCGACGACGGCACGACCTACACGTTCAAGCTGCGCGATGGCGTGACGTTCCACGATGGCACCACAATGGATGCCGAGGACGTGAAATTCACGCTGGACCGCGCCCGCGCCGAAGACAGCGCCAATGCGCAAAAGGCTCTTTTTGCCGGGATTTCGGAAGTCACAGTTATCGACCCGACAACGGTCGAAGTGAAACTCTCGGCCCCGGACGGCAATTTCCTGTTCAACATGGCCTGGGGCGATGCGGTGATCGTGGCCCCCGAGAGCATCGATAACATCAAGCAGACCCCGATCGGCACCGGACCATTCAAGTTTGACTCCTGGGTGCAGGGCGATCGGATCGAAATCAGCCGTAATGCCGATTACTGGGGCGACGCCCCGGCGCTCGAAGCGGCGACGTTCAAGTTCATCTCAGACCCAACCGCAGCCTTTGCTGCGATGATGGCGCAGGATATCGACGCGTTTGCAGGCTTCCCGGCGCCCGAAAACCTGCCTCAGTTCGAGGCCGATCCCCGCTTCCAGGTGCTCGTCGGCTCGACCGAAGGCGAAACGATCCTGAGCACGAACAACAAGATGCCGCCTTTGGATGACGTGCGCGTGCGCGAGGCCATCGCCCATGCGATCGACCGTCAGGCAATCATCGACGGGGCCATGTTCGGACTGGGCACCCCCATCGGCACCCATTTTGCGCCGCACAATCCCGACTACGTCGATCTGACCGCAAAATCGAATTACGACCCGGAGAAATCGAAGGCGCTCTTGGCCGAAGCCGGTTTGGCGGATGGCTTCACCACAACGCTTAAACTGCCACCGCCCTCCTACGCCCGACGCGGTGGTGAGATCATCGCAGCGCAATTGCGTGCAGTTGGGATCGAGACCGAGATCACTAATCTCGAATGGGCACAGTGGTTGGAAGAGGTGTTCCGCGGCAAGGATTTCGGCCTGACCATCATCAGCCACACCGAACCGTTCGACATCGGCATCTATGCGCGTCCGGATTACTATTTCCAGTATGACAATCCGGCGTTCCAGGAGTTGATAACCACCCTTGGCGCCACGAGCGACCCCGCTGCGCGGTCGGACCTGCTCGCACAGGCCCAAACCATGATCGCGGACGATTACGTCAACGGCTATCTTTTCCAGCTGGCCTTCCCGACAGTTGCGGATACACGGATCAAGGGGCTCTGGCAGAACGCGCCGACCCAGGCCACGGACCTGACCGGTGTGAGCTGGTCGGAGTAAGACGCTTTACGAGTGCCGGCACGGATGCGGGTATTGCACCGCATCCGTGCCAGCTTTCCAAAGGACTTTGGAATTTAGACTTTTTGCGTTCTGAAAGACCCGCTGCAGGACGTTTCTTCGCAGTACTCCAAAACTCCGGGCTTGTAAGGGGCGACAATGACCGCCACCTCAACGTAAGACCAGATTGCCAATCGCATGAGTCCAACATAGGGTCATGCAATGCCAATCCCCGTCGAAAACTTCTTTCTCAAACCGGACTCGAAGGGCACCCTTCAGGCGCGCATCCAGCAGATGGTCGCGGAAGGCATCCTCTCCGGGCGGTTTCGCCGGGGTGAAAAGCTGCCCTCAAGCCGCAAACTGGCGCATCACCTCGGCGTCAGCCGGATTACCGTCACACTCGCCTATACCGAGCTTCTGGCCAACGACTACCTCACATCGCGCGGCCGCTCCGGCTATTACGTGTCGAACGACGCGCCCGAGCCGCCGCATTTCGAAAACACCCCACGCAAAGAGGATGCCGTCGACTGGTCCCGTGCGATCGGCCAAAAATTCACCGGCGCGGTGACACTCGTCAAACCACAGGACTGGGCACAGTACCATTATCCGTTCCTTTACGGTCAGACTGACCCGCAACTCTTCGATCATGCCAACTGGCGGCTCTGTGCATTGCAAGCCTTGGGGGCAAAGGATTTTGCCGCCCTGACACGCGATTACTTCGATCAGGACGACCCGCAACTGGTCGAATTCATCCTGCGGCACACCCTGCCGCGCCGGGGGATCACCGCAACAACCGATGAAGTACTGATCACTATGGGCGCTCAGAATGCGCTCTGGATGACCTCTCAGGTCCTGCTGACCCAGCGCCGCAACGCCGTGATCGAGAACCCCTGTTACCCGTCGCTGCGTGGTGTGCTTACCCAATCCCGATGTCATCTGAGCGCGGTCGACGTGGATGAAGACGGGTTGCCGCCCGAAGAGATTCCGGAAAACACCGATGTGATCTTCACCACCCCCAGCCACCAATGCCCGACATCCTACACGATGCCGCTGTCCCGTCGGCAGGCGCTGCTCGAACGGGCCCGTGCGCTTGATGCGCTGATCGTTGAAGACGACTACGAATTCGAGATGGCCTATCTCAAACCTCCGATGCCCGCGCTCAAGAGCCTCGATGAGGACGGCCGGGTAATCTATGTCGGCAGCTTCTCAAAATCGCTCTTCCCGGGACTAAGGCTGGGTTATCTTGTAGGATCGGCCCCGTTCATCCGCGAAGCCCGCGCCCTGCGCGCTGCCATGCTCCGCCACCCACCGGGCCTGACACAGCGCACCACCGCGTATTTCCTGAGCCTCGGACACTATGACAGCCTGATCCGACGGACTGGCAAAGCGCTCAACGACCGGCGCGCAATCATGGAACATGCAATCCGCAAACACGGGTTGACCATCGCCGGGAAAGGCACCTATGGCGGGTCGAGCTTCTGGATGCGCGCTCCGGATCATGTCGATTGCGAAGAACTGGCCCAGCGTCTGGCCAAGGTTGGCGTGCTGATCGAACCCGGCACCGCATTCTTTGCCGACGACATCCCGCCGCGCAATTTCTACCGCCTCGCCTACAGCTCGATTGCCCAAGCCCGGATCGACCCGGGTGTGGCGGAAATCGCCAAGGCCATCGAGGCAACGCCTGTCACATAGAGGCGCCCACACGAAACCCCGGCGGGATCGCATCTTTCCCTTCAAGCACCAGATCGGCCATGACCTCAGCCACCTTCGGGGCCATTCCGAACCCGATCTTGAAACCGCCATTGGCGATGAAATGCCCGTCCCGTCCGGGCCACTCCCCAAGCATCGGCGCGCGTGACCGGGCGCGCGGGCGCACCCCGGCCCAGCGGTCGACGACCGGCGCATCGGCCAGCACAGGCATCGCGGCAATCGCCCGCGCAATCAGATCGTCGCATTGCGTATCCAAACCATCGGGGCTGTCGAACTCCCTTTCGCTGGTCGACCCAATCACAACCGTGCCGTTGGCATGCGGGATGATATGCAAACCATCGACAAACACCTGCGGCACGGGTCCGGCATCATAGGCCAAGGCCGCCGACTGGCCCTTGATTCCGGCACCGACGGATTTCCCGACCTCTTCAGACAGGGTTAAAAGCCCACGCCAGCCCGTTGCCCAGATCACCGCACCATGGTCCGGCGCTTCGGAAACAACCCCGACGCCCTTTGCATTTAACGCCGCAACCAACGCGGCACAGGCCTTTCTTGGGTGCATCCTTCCAGTCAGAGTGTCCCGAATGACGAAACCTGACGGCGACACAGGTGCAAAATCACCCGCCTTGTCCGCCGCAATCACCTCCCACACCGCACGCCCCTGCCACAAGCTGCGCGCGCCGTCACAGCGCGCCCGCGCCAGATCCAAGGCATGATCGTCAGCGATCGGCTGCAACCGCCCTGTGCGCCCGTAGCCCGGATCGACACCACCAACCTCCTGCACCTCAGTCCAGAACGCTTCGGCCATGAGCAGGCTCTCCAGTTGAAACGCTTTCTTGTCGTTCCAATTCTCCGGCACGTGCGGCGCCAGGGCACCAACCAACCCACCGCTCGAGCCAGAACCTGCTCCGAACGGGTCCACCACCTGCACCCGCGCGCCGCGCTGCGTCAGAATCCATGCGATGCTCAGGCCAAAAATTCCCGCACCGCGCACCGTGATTTCGGGCATTGCCATTCCGGTCTCTCCTCGCCAAGGTCGCGCTGTCGCTAAGGTATGTCATCATGGAACTCCAGACGGAACCGCTCGACTGGCGCGACGGGGATATCCCTGTCTCCCGCCGGTTCGACGACCCCTATTTTTCGCTCGACAACGGCCTCGCAGAAACGCGGTACGTGTTTCTGACGGGCAACGACCTGCCTGCGCGGTTTCGGGACGGGTTTCATATCGCCGAACTGGGCTTCGGCACGGGGTTGAACCTTCTGGCCACACTCGACCTCTGGCGGTCGGGCAAACAGCCAGGCACACTCCACTTCACCAGTTTTGAGGCGTTCCCGATGCAGGCGGATGACATGATCCGCGCGCAGCAGGCGTTCCCGGAACTTGCCGCGATTGCCGAAGAGCTCGCCCCCTTCTGGGCCGAAGGCGCACGGCGCATCTCTCTGCCCGACCTGCACTTTACCCTTGTGGAAGGCGACGCACGCCAGACCCTGCCGACCATGCCCACCCCCGCCGACGCATGGTTCCTGGACGGTTTTGCCCCGGCAAAAAACCCCGAACTCTGGGAGCCCGAGCTTCTCTCCAAAGTCGCCGAAAAAACCGCGCCGAACGGCACCGCCGCCACCTATACCGCTGCGGGACATGTGCGCCGCGCGCTTGACGCGGCGGGTCTCATCACCACCCGCATCCCCGGCTTTGGCCGCAAGCGCCATATGACCATCGCCCGGAAAGCCGCCTGATATGAGTGAGACCAACAACCGTTTGGGCATCTGGCTCATGGTGGCGACCACCTTTGTTTTCGCCATGCAAGACGGACTGTCCCAGCATCTGGCAAGCGAATACAACGTGCTGATGGTGGTGATGATCCGCTACTGGTTCTTCGCCGCCTTCGTGATGTTTGTCGCCAGCCGCCGTGCAGGTGGCCTGCGCGCAGCGGCGGCCACCACCCAGCCTTGGCTGCAAGGGTTTCGCGGGTTGCTTCTGGCGTCCGAGATTTGCGTGATGGTGCTTGGCTTCACCTACCTCGGCCTTGTCGAAAGCCATGCGATCTTCGCCTGCTACCCGCTGCTCATCGCCGCGCTGTCTGGCCCGATCCTGGGTGAACAGGTGGGTTGGCGGCGCTGGACAGCGATTGGCGTGGGCTTCATCGGTATCCTCATCATCCTGCAACCCGGGTTTGGCGTCTTCTCACCACTGGCCATCATCCCCGCCGTTTCGGCGCTGATGTTCGCCCTCTACGGCCTCCTCACCCGCTACGCCGCCCGCAAGGACAGTGCAGCCACCAGCTTTTTCTGGACCGGCACAGTGGGGGCGGTGTTCATGACGCTGATCGGCATCTGGTTCTGGGAACCAATGACCCCTGCGGATTGGGGCATGATGGCGCTGCTATGCGTGACGGGGGCCACCGGCCACTACCTGCTCATAAAATGCTACGACGTGGCCGAAGCCAGCGCCGTCCAGCCCTTCGCCTACCTGCAACTGCCGTTCGCGGCGAGCCTCGGTATTCTCGTGTTCGGCGAAGCGATCCGCCCCAACGTGGTGTTTGGCGCAAGCCTGATCGTCGGCGCGGGCCTATTCACCCTGTGGCGGCAGCGGCAAAAGGGTTGAGCCCTTCAGCTCTTCCGAAAACGGCACCGGATGCGGGTCACGCCCCAGCCGGGCACGGTAGATCGGCAGGCTTTCGGTGACGCGCATCACGTAGTTGCGGGTTTCGGTAAAGGGGATGTGTTCGATCCAGTCGATCACATCCATATCCCCGCGCCGGGGATCGCCCCGCTCCTGCATCCAGCGTTCGGGACGGCTTGGCCCAGCGTTGTAACCCGCCGCGATCATCACCGCATTGCCGTTGAACTGCTCGGCCAACCGTTCCAGATAGGTCGCCCCCAGCACCGCATTGTAGATCGGATCGGTCAGAAGCTTGGACTCGGAATATTCGACATCAAGCCACCCGGCCACTTCCTGCGCGGTGCGGGGCATCACCTGCATCAGTCCCCGCGCACCGACAGGTGAGATCACACCCGGGTCGAATTCCGATTCCCGTCGGGCAATTGCCAAAACCAGTTCGGTCGGCACCGGATGCTCCAACTCGGCGACCCGATGCAGCGCGTAATACGGTGCATGTACCTCATGCCCGTATTGTGCAGCCCGCTTGCCCAGCATGACCTGCACATGCGGCAAGTTCAGATCTTCGAGCATCTGCCCCATCTGCCCGATCTGCTGTCGGTCCAGCGACTCGGCCAGATGGGTGAGGAACCGTTCCGCCAGAACTTTTTCCTCGGCATCGAGCAACAGGATCGCGGCAGTAAAGACCGACGATTGGGTATATGGCGCATCGCGCCAATCCGGGAACACTTCTGTTCCGGACAAAAGCGGATCTGGCGGAAGTCCACCTGCCTCGGCTGCCAGCAAACCATAGAAAGACGTCTGATACTGCGCCCCGAATTCAAATGCCTTGGCCGCGCCTTCTGCATCGCCCGACGCCTCCAGCGCCCGGCCAAGCCAATAGCCGGCCCGACCAAGAGAAATCGGAGAGTCGACGCCGCCCCGCAGCGCGCGAAAATGCCCGGCGGCGCGCTCGGGCGCATCGAGGAACCGCAGGGAAAGGTAGCCCGCAAGCCACTCGAGATCGGCGAAGGACGACCCCTCTGTCAGATGGTGTCCTGACGCGACCTCGTAAGCAGTTTGGTATTGCTGATCCCACATCAACCGGCGGACAAGATCGTCCCGCTGCCGCGCCCAGATATCGGGTCGCCCAAGCGTTTCCGGTGATGACGACCGAGCCAGCAGCAATTCGACGGCATCCGCCGTACGGCCCTTGCGTACCCGCCACGCAAAACGCTCGTAGGCCAGTCCGGCATCCGCGCTCAGCGCGGCAGGCACCGCTTCGATGCGCGTATCGACTCCCGGTGCGTCTGCCCGCAGCGCCATTCGCGCTTCCGCCAGCGCACGCCAGTCCTCGCCGACAACCGGAAGCATCGCGCGCGCGTTGCTGTCCCATCCGTTCCAAAGCATCACGTCCAGCCGTTCTGTGTGATGCGGTGCAAGAAGCGGACCATACGCAGACAGAAACGCCGCATGCTCCTCGGTTGTGAGAGGAAGTCGCCGCCAGGCCTCGAGGATGACAGCGTTTGCCGAATCGCGGTCATCGGCCGTCAACAACGCGCGCGCCAGGGACAAGGCGCCCGCACCGGTTTCTGGCACGTGGTCTGCGTAAAAAGCCCGGATCGCTTCCGCCGAAGCGGAGGTCATAGCGCCTTCGCTCTTTTCGCGGAGATAGGGCAGCCCCGGCCAGTCAGGATTGCGCGACAGGAAATCCTGAACCTCGCGCGGCGACCCAAGCCCGGCGCGCAGGTAGTGCCAGAGAATAACGTCCAAAGCGGCCTGCCCGTCACCGCGGGCCTCGATCTGCGCCGCGGCCCAGTTTCCCTCGCGCATCAGGTCCATCGCGCGCTCAAGCGGACGCCCACCGTCCTGGGCCAGCACTGACAGCGGCAGGACGAGCAGAGCCAGTGTCAGGATCGCGATACGCCGAAACATGACTTGCATTTTCCCCACTGAAACAGGATAGACGGCTCGCTATAGGATAACCCGCCCCCCGCGGCCTTCAACTCACATTCGCGGGACAGGCGTTACGGCACTCGTGCCACCAACAAAGAAGGAGCGTGACAATGTTCAAAGGGTCAATGCCTGCACTGGTCACACCGTTCAAAAACGGTGCAGTGGATTTTGACACGCTCAAACGCCTCGTGGACTGGCATGTCGATCAGGGCAGCCATGGTCTCGTGCCTGTGGGCACAACGGGCGAAAGCCCGACCCTCACCCACGAGGAACACGAAGAAGTCGTGACGTTCGTTGTCGAGGCCGCGGCAGGACGTATCCCCGTCATCGCCGGTGCCGGATCGAACAACACCGAAGAAGCGATCCGCTTTCTGCAGCATGCCGAAAAAGCAGGCGCGCAGGCGGGTCTTGTCGTGACGCCCTATTACAACAAGCCGACACAGGATGGGTTGATCCGGCATTTCACAATGCTGCACGATTCCTGCGAGCTGCCGATCATCATCTACAACATCCCCGGCCGCTCGGTTGTGGATATGACACCCAAGACCATGGGCGAACTGGCGAAACTGCCGCGCATCATCGGGGTCAAAGATGCGACTGGCGATCTCGCCCGCGTCTGCGCACAGCGTATCACCTGCGGCACCGACTTCGTCCAGCTTTCCGGTGAGGACGCGACCGCGCATGGTTTCAACGCGCAAGGCGGCGTAGGCTGTATCTCGGTCACGGCCAACGTGGCCCCGGCGCTGTGTTCACAGATGCAGGAAGCAACACTGGCCGGTGACTACATCACCGCGCTGGAGCTTCAGGACCGGCTTATGCCGCTGCATCACAGCATCTTCGTGGAACCGGGTCTGTGCGGCGCGAAATACGCCATGAGCCGCCTGGGACTGTGCGAAGAAGAAATGCGCGCGCCGCTCTTCCCTGTGTCCCAGCCGACGCGCGATCTGATCGACAATGGGTTGCGCCACGCAGGTCTGCTCAACTGAACGGAACCAAACTGTTCTAAGCGTGTGGCAACTCCTTGCACGGATCTTGCCTCCGGAAATGACAAAGGCCGCGCAAACTAGGCGCGGCCTTTTTTTACCAGGCGGTAAAATTCAGGACTCAAGCCCTTCCGGCTGACCCACCACAACAAACCGCAGAGCCTCGGGCTTGAGAATACGTGCCGCGACACGCTTGATATCGTCCAAAGTGATCGCCTCGACCTTCTCATTGCGCGTATTCACATAGTCCACTGGCAGATCATCCATCTGCATCCCGACCAGAATGTTGGCGATCGGCCCATTCCCATCGAACCGCAGAGGATAGGCACCCGTCAGATAGGTTTTGGCGCTCGCCAATTCCTCTTCGGTTACGCCATTCTCTGCCATTTTGGTCCACTCTTCACGGATCACCTTGATGGCTTCCGCTATTCGGTCGTTTGCGCTCGACACACGGCCGAGATACAGCGCCGCATGGTCCTTGGGCACCAGATAGCTGTAGACGCCATAGGTCAAACCCCGCTTTTCCCGAACCTCTTCCATCAGGCGCGCCTCGAATCCGCCTCCTCCAAGGATTTCGTTAAGCACATAGGCTGCAAAGAAATCCGGATCGTCGCGCGCGATACCCTCATGGCCGAAAATGGCGACGGATTGCGGCACGTCGAACGGGACCACGGTCACCCCGGCTTCGGTTGACACATCCACATCCGCCGGCTGGGCGGCACCGGTTTCGGGCAAATCGCCCAGAAGGGTGTCGAGCATCGCAGCCAGATCGTCTGCCGTAATATCCCCGGCTGCGCCGACATAGACACGATCACGGGCAAGTGCCCCGGCGTGCGATTCGATCAGATCGTCACGGGTCAGTGCCGCAACGCTCTCCTCTGTTCCTTCAAGAGCAGAGCCATAGGGATGATCGCCAAATACCATCCGGTCGAACTCTCGCCCGACGATGGTATCGGGGTCCTGCGCGTCGGAACGGATCACCGACACGATCTGGGCTTTCACCCGATCAATCGCATCCTGATCAAAGCGGGGCTGCGTGATGGCAGAGCGCAGAAGCGCCAGCGCTGCAGCCCGGTTCTCGGTCAGAAACCTTGCGGAAATCGACACGGCGTCGTCACCGACGTCAAACTCGAAACTAGCTGCAAGCGACTCGGCCTGTTCGGCGAAGGCACGGGCATCCAGATCACCGGCCCCTTCCTCAAGCAGACCGACCATCAGATTCGTGGCGCCTCTTTTACCGGGCAGGTCCAACGAAGCCCCACCTTTGAACCGCAGTTCCAGCGCGACAAAGGGGATCGATTCTTCCTGAACAAGCCACGCGTCGATACCGCCGGGGCTGGTCACTTCGGTAATGTCGATCTCGGCCCGCAGCGGCGCGGCTGCCAGCATCAAGAAGGCGATCAGGGAACCGAATACCTTCATTGTGTCACCTCCTCGGCCGTACGCAAAAAGCCGGTTACGGCATTGTCCCGATCAAACACGTCACGGGCTGCTGCGATAATTTCTTCGGGAGTTATGGATTGCAGAATCTCAGGCCATTCGTGCACATCGTCAATGGTCAGCCCCGAGGTCAGCGCCGCGCCGTAGCGGCGTGCAAGGGAATTGGAGCTGTCGAGCTCATAGACCTGCGCCGCGCGCAGCTGGAACTTGATCCGATCCAGCTGAGCCTCATCGACCCCGGTTTCAAGGAATTCCGCAATCACCCTGTCCATGTCCGCCTCGGCGGCTTCGAGGCTGACGCCCTGAGCGGGCACATTCACAACGCCGAAGGTCGTGTCGTCGAGTGAGAGACCGCTGTAGAACGCACCGGCGTAGACCGCACGTTTTTCCTCGAACTGCAGTTTCTGTGGCAGGACCGAAGTCTGCGACCCGCCCAGAACCTCCGCCAGAAGGGTCAGCGCTGCGGCCGTCCGCTGATCACCCGGATCCCGCTCGGGCGCCAGATAGGTCCGCATGACATAGGGCTGGGCGACACGGGGATCTTCAAAAGAAATCCGGCGTTCAGCCATCTGCGGAGGCTCTGACGGACGAACCCGTTCCGGGAGAGCGTCATTGCGCGGGATGGGTCCGTAATGTTCCTGAGCCAGAGCCAGCACCTCGTCGGGCAGGACATCGCCCGCGACCACGAGAACCGCATTGTTCGGTGAATAGAACTGGCGGTAGTAGGCCAGAGCATCGTCCAGATCGAGCGACACCATCTCGTGCCGCCAGCCGATGATCGGCGTGCCGTAGGGGTGATTGAGGTATTGCGCCGCCATGCGCTGTTCCCGGAACAGCGAACCGGGATCGTTCTCGACCCGCTGGTTGCGCTCCTCGATGATGACATCGCGTTCGGTCAGAATGTCCTCACCATCCAATTGGAGGTTCTTCATCCTATCCGCTTCCATTTCCATCATCAGGCCAAGCCGGTCTGCAGCGACACGCTGGAAATAGGCGGTGTAGTCAAAGCTGGTGAACGCGTTGTCCGTGCCACCGTTGGCGGCCACCGTTTCGCTGAATTCTCCGGGAGCCAGTTTCTCTGTGCCCTTGAACAGCAAGTGTTCCAGAAAGTGGGCCACTCCGGAAACGCCGGGCTGTTCATCGGCTGAGCCAGCACGGTACCAGACCATATGGACCACGGCAGGTGCGCGGTGATCCTCGATCACAACCACATCCATCCCGTTGTCCAGTTGGAAGGTGGTGACCTGATCTTCTATGGTCTTGGCGCTGAGCGGTGCAGCGGCAAGTAGACACGCACCGGCAAGAGCCATCAGGCGACGCATCGGCAATCCTCCTCAATTTTGAAATAAGGTACGATGCGGACAGCCAAGTTCAAGCGTGCCAACAGGATCGTGAGCAAGTCAGGCTCTGAAAGCCCCGGAGCCCGGCAATATCGCTTAAGGATTTAGCGCGGCGGAGCCGAAGGTGTCTGCGCCCCGGCCTGGCGCGCCGCTTCGAGCGTCCTGTAGGGGTCGAGGATCTGGCTGCGATAGATGCGGTTGTAAGTGTCCTGAGGCACAAGCCGCCAGTTGAACAGCGACCGCCGCTCCCGGAACGCCTGATCCGCCTCTGCAAGTTCCTCGCGGATGTTTGCCTGACGGCCGAAACGGGAAACACGTGCAACCAAAGCCTGATCCCCGGCACCGATCCCTTGCTGCGGGTCAAGCCGCGCGGGAGATCCGCCAAGCGCTGCAACCGCGTCTTTCAGCGGCGTCTGGTCAGTCCGGTTGCTGCCACCCGGCGTCGGAGTCGGCAGTTCTGTCAGGCTTTCCGGTGCCTGCAACGGCTTCGGTGGAACAATCGAAAATTCTTCCGGAGTCCCGTTGGGATTGCGCAATTGGCGCAGATTGGTGTCCCGATCCGCCGTGTCCTGACGCGATCCGCAGGCGGTCAAAACCACCAATGCCAGTATGATCAATGCGCGCGGCATCATGCTGTCTGCCCGCCTCCGTAGTCGCCTCATCCCTGCTTTAACGCATCATGCCGCACTCGTCACGAGGCGTTTTTGCTGCCCGAAAACAAGGCCAGGCCAATTGCTCCGAAAAACACCGAAATGTCCGCCACATTGAACGCGTAGGGATTGTCTATCCCGCAACAGGACATGTTCAGGAAATCCGCCACCGCCCCGTATAGCAACCGATCCACCACATTGCCCAGCGCGCCGCCGATCAGCAGCCCCGCAAAAATCAACCCCGTACGTCCCGGCGGATCGCGGCGCATCCACACCAGAACGAACAGAACGATGCCCAGCGCTACGGAAATCAGCACCCACCGGGTCCAGTCAGCGTTACCCGACAGCAGGCCGAAATTGATGCCCGTGTTCCACGCCATGCGGAAATTCAGGAAGGGGGGCCACACATCGATGGCGCCGACGCGGGCAAGGTCCATCACGTGGACCACCAACCATTTGGTCAGTTGATCCAGAAGAAAGACCGCTGCCGCGACGCTGGCCACCAGACGCATGTTGTCTCCTTTGTCCTCACCCGGAAAATTTTACCGGATGGTCAAATTCAGTGCCGGAAGTGACGCATCCCGGTCAGCACCATCGCCAACCCGGCCTCATCCGCCGCCTTGATCACTTCATCGTCCCGCATCGACCCGCCCGGCTGAATGACGCAGGACGCGCCAGCAGCAGCCGCTTCAAGCAGGCCATCGGCAAACGGGAAGAACGCATCGGACGCCACCGCGCTGCCCTTGGTCAGAGGCTCCGGCAGGCCCAGCGACTCGGCCATACGCTCGGCCTTTTTGGCGGCGATGAGGGCGCTGTCCAGACGGCTCATCTGGCCCGCCCCGACACCCACGGTCGCGCCGTCTTTGACGTAGACGATGGCGTTGGATTTGACGTGCTTCGCCACGGTCCAGGCGAACAGCAGGTCGCGCATCTGGTCGTCGGTCGGCGCGATCTTGGTCACAACCTTGAGGTCGTCCATGTTGATCCGCCCGTTGTCGCGGTTCTGAACCAGAATGCCACCCGACACCTGTTTCCATGCCGTGCCCGGCTCGGCCGTGTTGGCCAGACCCGGTGCTGTCAGAAGGCGCAGGTTCTTTTTCTTGGCGAACACATCCTTGGCGTCCTGATGCGCGCCGGGGGCGATGACGACCTCGGTAAAGATCTCGGCAATCGCCTCGGCGGTCTCACCATCAAGCGTGGAGTTCAGCGCCACGATCCCGCCGAACGCAGAGGTGCGGTCACAGTCGAACGCCTTCTGATACGCCTCTTTCAGCGTCCGGCCCGTCGCCACGCCGCATGGGTTGGCGTGTTTGATGATCGCGCAGGCAAAGCCGTCCTTGGGCAGGAATTCCGAAACCAGTTCAAAGGCCGCGTCGGTGTCGTTGATGTTGTTGTAGCTGAGTTCCTTGCCCTGAAGCTGCGTTGCCGTGGCAACCCCCGGACGGGCAGACCCATCGTGATAGAATGACGCGCCCTGATGCGGGTTCTCGCCATAGCGCAGCGGCTGGGCGAGCGTTCCGGCAAACACGCGGCGGCGCGGGGTCTCTTCCCCGATGGCACCGGCCATCCAAGTGCTGACCGCAGCGTCATAGGCGCCAGTGCGGGCATAGGCGATCTGCGCGTGGCGCTGGCGGAAAGCCAGCGTGGTCTGGCCGTCATTGGCGTCAAGCTCGGCCAGCAGCGCGTCGTAATCCTCGACATCCACAATGGTCGTGACAAAGGCATGGTTCTTGGCCGCGGCGCGGATCATCGCGGGGCCGCCGATGTCGATGTTTTCAATGCAGGTGTCATAGTCCGCGCCTTTGGCGACGGTTTCCTCGAACGGATAGAGGTTCACCACCAACAGGTCGATCGGGCCGATGCCGTGCTCGGTCATGGCCGCTACATGATCGTCATTGTCGCGCAGCGCCAGAAGTCCGCCATGCACCATCGGGTGCAGCGTCTTGACCCGGCCATCCATCATTTCCGGAAAGCCCGTCACCTCGGCCACGTCTTTGACCGGGATGCCGGCGTCGCGCAGCGTTTTTGCCGAACCGCCGGTGGACAGAAGTTCCACACCCCGCGCGTCCAGGGCCTTGGCAAGGTCAACAAGTCCGGTCTTGTCCGAAACAGACAGAAGCGCACGGCGAAGGGGGGCGAGATTGGTCATGACAGCGATAGGTCCCAGATGTTCAGTTCAGCAGCGTTGTCGCGTCGTCCTGAACAAGGTCCCGGACCGCGATTGCGGTGTCCTGAGCCTTTGCCAGCGACCAGCGAACGCGGGTCGCATACTCCATTGCGCGGGCAGATAAAACGATCTGTTTGGTCGCGCGTGGTCGCAGGCGGCCTTTTTCCAGATAAACTGACGGCTCAACGGCCAGATCACAGTTTCCGTCAAACCGGAACACCCAGATTTCCCCGCTGCGCAGAGCCATGCTGACGGCCGCTCCATTCATGTCGATGGCAGCGTCGACCTCGGGGTGCAGGTGAAACCGGATATCGAAGGGAATACCCGACAGGCGCGTGTCTTCCAATTTCTGGTTGAAGCGGGTTTTGTCCGGTGCATCGAGCGCGACAAGAAGGTCTTCGCCAACGATTCCGCGCCCGTCGAAGGTCAGTTCCAGAATGCGGGCATGGGTCAGACCGTGGGTCTTGAGATATCCGTCATGGCCACCTTCAAACCGCACCCCATCCGAGGCGCGGGACATTTCGACAGGCACGCCTTTGGGGACGTCATCCAGAAGTTCGCGTTCTATCGGACCCATCCGCGACGTCGCCCCGAGGCGCGAGCTGGACAGACCGTCGAGACAGAGCGTTGAATGCGAGGGCGTTGCGCGCCCGGCCCGCCGCCAGTC
Organism: Marivita geojedonensis; assembly: GCF_002115805.1. GTDB lineage: Bacteria > Pseudomonadota > Alphaproteobacteria > Rhodobacterales > Rhodobacteraceae > Marivita > Marivita geojedonensis. Next base: position 298,452 of record NZ_JFKC01000001.1, read on the forward strand.
TTCACCAAACGACGCCCCGGACCCGCAATTGACGATCAGGGGCCGCCGCCCGGACGTCAGTTCGAATGCCAGCGTCGATGCATGAGCGTTGAAGCTGGCGGTGCCGGTCGGAGGTGCGGACGCGTCGATGATGAGCGTCGTGCGGCCGGCTGACAAACGCGCGTAGCCCATCGCAAGATCCCGGGCGGCCTGCGCCTTGACCCCTGCTGCCGCAAGCGCCGTGTCCAAGCGACCCTCGGTTCCCCGCCCGCCGCCATGAAACCGCGCCAACCCTCCATCGGCATGACGCAATGCCCGCAGTGTCGGAATGATCTTCGAGATGGCCTGCACATGTGCCAGTTCCGGCGATCTCCCTGTGTCGTACAGCGCGTCCCGTGCCCAGATCAGCAGGGTACATACCTCCATCAGTTCTTCAGGATTGCGCGTGGGGATGCCCCCGCTCTCGCTGATCTGGCGCGCACATTCCTGCCCAAGCGCTTTGATCGCAGGGTCCGCCTGCTGCTCCATCCCCTGAAGCGACAGACCTGCGGAAATCAGACCTGTCAGCGCCTCAAACCTTGGCAATCCCGGGGTCGAGCTGTGCCAGCGTCGGTTGAGGAAAATGGTCTGCTGTGCAATCGACCGGAAGAACGCGCGGGACTGTTCCGGGGTACAGCCCCCCAAGACAAAGATCGCATGATGAAGCCAGCGAATGACCCGACGCCCGGCCAGTTCGGGCGTCCAACCCGGCCCTGTGCCATTGCCATAGCGCGCGATCCATTCAAAAAGCCAGCTCTGCGCAATCTTCCGTGTGGTCGGATCGCCGACGCTGGCCATGTCATCGAGCCACACAAATCCGTGGATTTCCTCGAGAAAGGCATCGTCCGGCGGCGTGATGTCCCAAAGCACTGCGCCGGGGGCCTCAACCAGATGGCCGGCAAAAAGCAGATTGCCTGCAGTCATCTGGCGCCCCCGCGCGTACGAACCTACAGTCCGAGGCTCTGGTGTGCCCACAAAGGCGGTCGCTGGTTTGGCACGCGTGGACAGCCGTGCATGAACACGGTTCAGTATCCGGGCCCGCGCCCGCGTAACGGCGTCCAGTCGGAACATCAGCTCTGCCTCTGTCCTGCATTTGCGCAGGTCTTCTTATGCGGGCATCTTACCGCCGAGATCGCCTCAAGTCACTGTTCAAATCTCAACCGGGCGAGGGTTCGCCGCTGCGGCGCAACAGCGCCATGTAAAACCCGTCCATTCCGCCCAGTTCCGGCCAGTAATCCGGTCGCAGGCGAATACCTCCTTCAGAACTGATCCAGTCCGGTTCGATCCCGGGAACGTCAGGGGTCACAACCTCAAGATTTTCGTACTGCGACACCAGCCATTTGATCTGATCCTCGCCTTCTTCGCGGAGAAGGCTGCAGGTGCAATAGACCAACAGACCAGAGGGCTTGAGGCGCTGAAGCGTCCGGCTCAACAAGGCGCGCTGAAGTGCCACCAATTCGTCGATCCCGGTTTGGGTCTTGACGTAGGGCAGGTCCGGATGCCGGCGGATCGTACCCGTGGCTGAACAGGGGGCATCCAAGAGGATCGCATCGAAAAAGCCATCTTCAAAAGTCAGCGCATCCTCGACAACGGTGTGTGCTGCGAGATGGGTGCGCTGCAGGTTTTCTCTCAGCCGCGCCATCCGGGTTTCCGAGATATCAAGCGCGGTGACGTCCGCACCCTTCGCGGCCAGCTGCATCGTCTTGCCGCCGGGGGCCGCGCAAATATCGAGGACACGTTTTTTGGCAACGTCGCCAAGCAGGTTCACCGGCACGGCCGCCGCAGCGTCTTGTACCCACCAGTCACCGTCCTCGAATCCCGGCAGGGCAGAGATCTGGCCACGCGCGCCCAGACGCACCGAACCGGTGGGTAGAAGCGTTCCCTGCAGTTTCTCGGCCCAGCCCTGAGCGTCTGACTTGACCGAAATGTCGACGGGCGGCGGGACGGCGTGCGCGCGTTCGATCTGCGCGACGGCTTTCTTGCTCCACGCCTTGGCAAGTCTCGGCCGAAGCCATTTCGGCAGCGTCGTATCCGGCGCTTCGTCCCAAACCGCCGGCTCCAGCGCAGTGATCTTGCGCAGGACCGCGTTCACGAGCCCCTTCATTGGCGCGGTCTTCCGGTTGCGCCCGGCGAGTTTCACTGCTTCGTTCACGACTCCATGTGCCGCGCCACCCGTCATCAGTTCGACCGTCGCCATGCGCAGCAGGTTCATCACGCGCAAAGGCGGCTGACGGGTCAGGTTCGGGGTCAGAAGATAATCGGCCCGTCCGAGGAAGCGGAGCGTTTCGGTGATCAAACGCTGCGCCGTAGCACGCTCGGCTGGCGCGAGGTCCTGCCAGGTCGCGTCGCTGGTCACATCCGACAGCATGCGTCCTTCACCAATGATCTGGCTCAGCCCGTCGAGGGCATCATGGCGGGGCGATATGGGTCCGGGCAAGGGCCACTCCTGAAAACGAGCCGGGCTTGCCCCGGACCGGAAGGCGCGTATATCAAAGGCAGGAAAAATGGAAGACCGCGATGAGTTCCGACACGCCTGCCGACACACCCAAAGACCTGCCCCCTGCGGCCCAGCGCGCGCTAGCCGAAGCTGAAGAGCGGCGCAGAAAAGCTGCAGCGGAAAAGCCATTACCAAAGGAGTTGGGTGGACGCGACGGGCCCGAGCCGGTGCGCTATGGCGATTGGGAAAAAGGCGGTCTGGCGATCGACTTCTGAGCCTCAGCGCAGCCGGAAATCAGCCGAGTCCCCTGCGCCCCGATCAGAGGTGAAGCGCATCGATCTGCCATCGGCACGGACTTCCTGGCAGTTGTATCCAAGATCATCTCCGCCCCAGTTCAGATCGCGACAGAAAAAACCGTTCTCCCACGACCAGGATCCGGTGACATCCCAGCGCACTCCGCGACCAGTGATCCTGCCATCGGGCGATACCCGGAGACTGACCAGAGGACGGGACAGCGTCTTACCCTGAACAAGCTGGACAAACTCGGCCTTGTTTTCGATCCGCTTGAGCTCTGCGGCAGCCGTCTGCGGAAGCGCGGCACCAACCAGCGACGCGACTGCGAAAGCAACGGGTTTGAGCATGTGATCCTCCTGCGTTTGATCCTGCGAAAGATACGCAGGAAATGCAGGATTGGATCAAAGCGGACTGCTCGACCTTGATTACATCAGTCGTCTGACAGACCAAGCACGTCAAGCATGTCGTACTCGCCGGGGGCCTTGTCCTGCCCCCAAAGCGCCGCCTTGAGCGCTCCCCGGGCGAAAAGCGCGCGGTCGCTGGCAACATGGCGCAGGGTGATCCGTTCGCCTTCTGCGGCGAACAGAACATCATGGTCCCCGATGATGTCACCACCGCGAATGGCGCTGAAGCCTATGTCGCCCCGCTTGCGCGCACCCGTGATGCCATCTCGACCACGGTCAGATACCTCTCGCAGCTCGACACCACGGCCTTGGGCAGCTGCCTCACCGAGCATCAAAGCGGTTCCTGACGGCGCATCGACTTTCTTGTTGTGATGATACTCAATCACCTCAATGTCATAGTCGGCATCCAGCGCCGCCGCGACCTTACGGGTCAGAACGGTCAGAAGGTTGACGCCAAGGCTCATGTTCCCGGCCCGCACAACGACCGCATGGCGCGCTGCGGTCTTGATCCTGGTGAGGTCTTCGTCCGAAAGCCCCGTTGTTCCGATCACATGGACCGCGCGGGCCTGCGCGGCCAATTCGGCAAAGGCCACCGTCGCGGCAGGTGCGGTGAAATCGATCACCGCCTGCGCACGGGCAAAACAGTCAAGCGGATCATCAGCCACGATCACACCGTTCGCGGCGCCGCCCATAGCCGTTCCGACATCCTTGCCCACCCAGTCGTGCCCCGCACGTTCGACAGCTCCGGCAAGGTGCATCCGGGGATGTTTGGCGATCTCGGAAACAAGCATCTGCCCCATGCGCCCGGACACTCCGGTGACGACGACCCCGATTTCTTCGCTCATGACATTCTCCGCAGGTGGATTTTCGCCTCAATACCCGCTGACCCTCTGCTTGGCAAAGCCCGTCAGACCGCTTATGTGCCGGATATGGCAAAAAACCGTTCTCACAGCTCTGAGGGACCCAGCCAGCGACAGCTGCGCGTGGGCGAATTGATCCGCCGCACCCTGTCCGAGGTGCTGGCACGCGGAGACATTCACGATCCCGACCTGAACCGCTACTCCATCACCGTGGGGGAAGTGCGCACCTCGCCCGACCTGCGGGTGGCGACCGCCTATGTCGTTCCGCTGGGTGGCAAGGGGCAGGAGGACGTCCTTGAGCTGTTGCACCGCAATCGCAGCGAATTGCGCCGCGCGGTGGCCAAGAATCTCACATTGAAGTTCTCGCCTGAACTCCGGTTCAAGCTCGACGACACGTTCGACCGCATGGACGACACCCGCCGCATGTTCGAACAGGACACCGTGCGCCGTGATCTCGAAAGCTGAGACCACCCTTGCCGCGCTTGCTTTGTGTGTAACAACCGGCAGCGCAGCATTTGCAGAGGTGACGTGTTCCGAGCGCAGTTTTGACGGGCTGGCCTATACTGCCTGCGAAGTCGACCCGCGTGTCGATGACCTGCGTCTGTTTCTTGATGCACCCTCGGGCGAGAAATACGGACAGTTTTCGACCCTCGAAGGAACTCTTGCGCAGGACGGGAAAACACTCGTTTTTGCAATGAACGGCGGCATGTATCACGACGACCGCGCGCCGGTCGGGCATTACATCGAGAACGGGCAAGAGATCATGCGCGTGATCCCCAATGCCGGGCCGGGCAATTTCGGGTTGTTGCCGAACGGCGTCTTCTGCATCCAGGACGACCGCGCCGATGTGATCGAGACGCTGGCCTATGACGCCGCGCGCCCTGCGTGCCGATATGCCACGCAGTCCGGTCCGATGCTGGTGATCGACGGGGATTTGCACCCACGGTTCCTGAAAGACAGCGACTCGCGATACATCCGCAACGGGGTCGGGACATCGGATGACGGCACGCGCGTGGTTTTTGTGATTTCCGATCAGGCCGTGACCTTCCACGAATTCGGCCGCATCTTCCGAGATGACCTTGACCTGCCTAACGCCCTCTTCCTCGATGGCAGCGTGTCGCGCATACATGCGCCGCAGCTCAATCGCTCTGATTTCGGGCGCTGGCTGGGTCCGATTGTCGGCGTGGTCGCCCCTCTTGAACGGTAGCAGGGTTGCGGTGGTCCGCGCGCCGCTCTACCTCTCTGCAGCAGCAAAACTGGCTTCGGAGGCCCTATGACAGACACGCTTGAATACCTGACGCAAAGCCTGTTGCAGCGCGCCAAGGAGGCCGGGGCCGATGCGGCTGACGTGCTGGCAGTGCGGGGCAACTCCATATCCATCGACGTGCGCAACGGGGTCCTGGAACAGGCCGAGCGGTCAGAGGCGACGGATATCGGGCTGCGGGTGTTCGTCGGGAAACGGGTCGCAAACGTGTCTTCCTCGGATGTGCGGGCCGACAGCCTTGCCATTATGGCCGAACGGGCTGTGGCAATGGCGCGCGAGGCGCCGGAAGACCCCTATGTGGGATTGGCAGATCCGGCTCAGTTGGCTGAGAACCGCAAGGCCGAGTGGCTTGAACTGTACGATCCGACACCAGAACCAGCACCCGCAGACCTGGAACAGGACGCACGCGACGCCGAAGCGGCGGCTTTGGCCGTTGAGGGCATCACGCAGGTGTCGGCCTCGTCCGCCGGATATGGGTCGCAAGAGGTCTATCTTGCTGCAAGCAATGGATTTTCCGGCGGCTATCAGCGCACTTCGCGGTCCACGTCCTGTGTGGCCATCGCCGGTTCCGGCACTGGCATGGAGCGGGACTACGACGGAGATCAGCGGATTTTCCAAGCAGATCTGCGGTCGCCTGCCGAAATTGGGCGGACTGCTGCGGAACGTACACTGGAACGAATAAACCCGCGCAAGCCCAAGACGGGGGCGTATCCGGTGCTGTTCGACGAGCGGATTTCGTCGTCACTGATCGGGCATCTGTTGATGGCGATCAACGGGGCTGCGATTGCACGGCGGTCCTCCTGGGCCTTGGACCTGCTCGGGAAAGAGGTTCTACCGCAAGGGCTTAGCCTTACCGAAGACCCGCACCGCGTACGGGTTGGCGGATCGCGCCCGTTCGATGCCGAAGGCTTGGCGACGCAGAAGCGTGACATCGTCAAGGACGGTGTGCTGACGGGCTGGACGCTCGATCTGGCCACGGCGCGGAAACTGGGGCTCGAATCCACGGCAAACGCAGCGCGCGGGACGACGGGTGGGCCATCACCCAGCGTGTCGAATGTGACGCTTTCTCAAGGCGTTAAGGATCGCGCGGCGCTGATTGCCGACATGGGGACCGGGCTTGTCGTGACTTCAATGATCGGGTCGACGATCAACCCGAACACCGGCGACTATTCGCGTGGTGCGGCCGGGTTCTGGGTCGAGAATGGCGAAGTCGCGTACCCGGTCAGCGGCGTGACGATTGCCGGGAACCTGATCGAGATGCTCAAGACAATTGTCCCGGCCAATGACGCCCGTCCGTGGCTCAGCCGCGTGGTGCCGTCGCTCTTGGTGGAAGGTCTGACGCTTGCCGGAGAGTGATCTTGACCTTCTGATCGACGCTGCCCGTCAGGCTGGTGAGATCGCCCTTTACCACAAGGCCAAGGGCTTGGAAGTAGAGCATAAACCGGATGACGCCGGCCCTGTAACGCAAGCCGATTTCGCGGTCGACAAGGCACTGCGTGAGGCGCTGACCGCAGCGCGGCCCGGCTATGGCTGGCTGAGCGAAGAGACGCGGGACACGCCGGATCGGTTGGGGCGGAATCGGGTGTTCATTGTTGATCCGATCGACGGGACGCGGAGTTTCGTCAATGGCGAAACCACCTGGGCGCACTCACTGGCGGTGGTCGAACAGGGGATCGTCACCCAGGGTGTGGTTTACCTTCCGGAAATGGATTTGCTGTATTCCGCTGCCAGAACGCGCGGGGCGTTCTGCAACGGAGAACCGCTAAGTGTTTCTGCTATCACTGATATTCACGCTGCTCGGATTCTGGCGACAAAACCCAACATGGACCCGAAGCACTGGCGCGACGCCGTGCCTGGCTTTGCACGGTCGCATCGCCCCTCGCTGGCCTATCGCCTGTGTCTGGTGGCACAAGGGAAATATGATGCGATGTTGACGTTCCGGCCAAGCTGGGAATGGGACATTGCGGCAGGGACGCTCATTCTGTCCGAAGCGGGGGCAACCGTGACGGACCGGCATGGGAGTACGCTGCGATTCAATAATGCGCTTCCGCAGACGGCGGGTGTCGTGGCCGCGAGCGACGAATTGCACGGGCAGATCGCGGAACGCCTCGTCTATACGGGCTGAAGTCACCGGGACCTCGATCAAAAAGCGGCGGATGATTTCCGGATCAAAGAACCTCGATCACGTCTTTGTCGATGGCAAGCATGTATCCTCGGCGGGCGATGTTCTTGATCAGCAATTCGCTGACCAGCTGATTGCCCAAGCCGTCGCGCAGGCGCTTGATGCGGGTGGCTCCGGCGGCCTCGTCGCAATCAGCCTCGGACCGGCCCGATATGATCGCCTCGATCTGAGCGCCGGACAGAAGTTCATCGTCCAACCGTGCTTCGGCCAGAATGGAAATGGTCTCCATCATCGCGTCTGTCAGCTTGAATCCCATCGTGTTCAGATAGACCGTGTTTTCCTCACGGCTGACGATCAGGGAATTGACCTGAATGCCCGACCGTTCGATCTGCGCCATGCGCCGGTTCAGAGTGACGAGCATCACAAGAAACACGAGCGCTGCAATCAGCATCGCTGTGGCGAACACGAGCAGCACGAAGATCGTTGTTCGATAGCCTGCCAGAGTGTCGGAAAAGGCTGTGCCTGATTGGGCGAGGATTTCGAGCAGCTTGACCTCGGCCTGAGAGGTCAGGTCGTCATTTTCGACGAAGATCTGTTCAACGCGGGAATTGAACGCGTTGGCATCGGGCAGGGTCAGGACAAGAAAGACCCCCGCGAGCAGCAATAGGGCGAGGATCCCACTGATGCCGACCACCACGAGGCGGGTGCCGGAGCGGCGGGCGTCAGTAACGGAGGTAGTTTGTTCCGGCACTTTCTTTCCTTTCCGCAAGCCCATTTTCATCAAACACCGACACCACATTGAGCAGTGTCCAGCCCTCTTTCTCAAGACGGCTTTGCAACTGCTGTCGCGCCGAGTCCGGCGTGCAGGGTTCGGCAATTTCGGCAACACCGTAATGGAGCCGGAGCGGGGCGTCCTGTTTCGCTTTGTAATCGGCATAGCACGCGGCCTGTGCGGCGGCGGGCATGCAAAGCACAGCGAAGAGCAGAAAGGGGAGCGTGTGTTTCATGCGGCCACCCTGCGACCAAGCCTCGCGAAATTCAATAACTGTGGCGCGGTTATCCGATAGCCGGGGGGCGTTATTGCCTGACCCTGTGGGAACACCCGAGATGGATGGCACCGGCAGAGCGTCTTACAGGCCCCTGCCCCCGACACCGCCATTTCCGGCTTTACCGACAGGGAAAGGAACCCAACATGTCACGCAAATTCATTGCCGCCGTTCTTGCCGTTTCGACCGCCATCGCAGGGTTTTCTGCCGCACCGGCACGGGCGGCCTCCGAAGAGGACATTGCACGCCTTCTGGCCGGAGCGGCAACAATCTTCATCATCGGGAAAGCGATCCAGAGTTCCCGCGACAACGACCGCGACGACAAAAAGAAGGGTGTCACCCACTACAAGCCAGACCACGGCAGGGGACCCCAGGTCCAATATTTCGAAAATCCGAGATACGATCGTCCGAACAATGACCGGTCCCTTCCCAAGGTGGTTCCGCGCGATGCCAAGCAGCACCACCGCGATGCCCTGCCTGCGCAATGCGTGCGCAGGATTGAAGGTGGGCATGTGAACCGAGTTGTCATGGGGCGCTGCCTTGAGCGCAATGACGTTTCGCTCCGGACTTTGCCCAAGGCGTGCCGGATGAAGGTCGAGACACGGCGGGGTACCGCGCGGGCCTATGCACTGCCCTGCCTCCGCCACCGGGGATACACGCTGGCGCGGAACTGACCGCAGTCACCGTTCAGGGGTGTCTTTGGTCCTTTGACACCCCCACCTTGCGCGCATGGAACCCCCGCGCCATGCGCGCTTTTTTGCGCCGCGACGCTTTGACGGGGCTTTTGATTGAAAGAGACGGCGGAACCGTTTGCACGAGGAGTCGTTGGGCTGTTAGACTCAGCGCAACAAAGCATGAGGTTTCGAGGCAAATGTACGGGCTGAAACGCACGGCTCTGTGCGCATATCTGCTGGCAGTTCCGGTTATGGGAGCGGCCCAAGACCTTGATCTCAATATCTCGCGCGACGACGACGCCCTGCGCAGCCCGCTGAAAGACGCGATGTCGATGTTCAGCCTGCTGGACGGCGAAGACCCGACACCGCAGTCACTGATCGCGGCCGCTCAGGCCGATTACGGCAGGATCGTTTCGTACCTTTATTCCGTCGGCCGGTTCAGTCCGGTTGTGTCCATCAAGGTCGATGGGCGGGAAGCCGCCGGAATTTCCCCCTTCGAGGCTCCCCGTTCGATTGAGCTCATCCTTGTCGAGATCGATCCCGGGCCGCGTTTCCGTTTTGGCCGCGCAGAGATCGCCCCCTTGGCCGAGGGAACTCAAGTCCCCGAAGGATTTGCTGTGGGCGAACGCGCCGGAACGGCGGTGATCCGCGATGCGGTCGAAGCCGGCGTGAGCGGCTGGCGGGACGTTGGCCACGCAAAGGCGCGCCTGTCAGAGCAGCAGATCATCGCAGATCATCCGGCACGCGAAGTGGACGTACGGTTGGGTCTTTCGCCCGGGCCGAGGCTGCGGTTTGGCGAAGTGGTCGTTACAGGAAACGACCGCGTGCGCCGGACCCGGATACGCGAGATCGCCGGTTTGCCCGAGGGCGGCGTATTCAGCCCTCAAGACATTGCCGAGGCCGAGCGTCGTCTGCGTCAGACAGGTGTGTTCAGTTCGGTCGCAATTTCCGAAGCCGAAACTCCGAATGCGGACGGCACGCTGGACCTCGCCTTGCAAGTGGCCGAACAGAAACCCCGCCGGTTTGGTTTTGGTGCCGAGGTGTCGACACAGGAGGGTGGCAAGCTCAGCGCGTTCTGGCTGCATCGCAACCTGTTTCAGGGGGCCGAGCGGTTGCGCGTGGAGGGCGAGATATCCGGGATCGGCACCGACGGTGAGGATATCGACTACCGTTTGAGCCTCACCTACGGGCGGCCCGCGACCTTTACACCCGACACGGAATTCTTCCTGATTGCAGGGATCGAACAGTTGAACGAACCCGGCTTCAGCAGCAATCAGGCCGGAATAGGCGCCGGGCTTTCACACCGGTTTTCGGAGGAGCTGAACGCGTCTTTCGGGCTGGGATACCGGTATATCGACACGAAGGATGCCTTTGGAGAACGGGAGTTCCAGCTTCTGACTGCCACCTTCGGCGCGACCTACGACACGCGGAATGTCGAACTCAACCCGACTGAAGGCTTCTATCTTTCCACCACCGGCACACCGTTTCTCGGATTGGACGACACGGAAAGCGGGTTTCGCCTGATCTCTGACGCGCGGGCCTATGTCGGCTTGGGCGCAGATGACAAATATGTTCTGGCCGGTCGGGCGCAGATTGGTTCAGTCTGGGGACCGAGCCTTGAGGACACGGTGCCGGACTACCTGTTCTACTCGGGCGGCGGGGGAACAGTCCGCGGCCAACCCTATCAATCGCTGGGCGTCACCGCCGACAATGGCGAATTCACCGGCGGTCAGAGTTTTGCGGCACTGTCTGCCGAGATCCGCGCGACGGTGCGCAAGAACATCGGCCTCGTGGGCTTCTACGATGCGGGCTTCATCACCGAGGAAAGCGGGTTCGCAGGCGACAGCGACTGGCACGCCGGGGCGGGGATCGGCCTGCGTTACAATACCGGGATTGGTCCGATCCGGGTCGATCTGGCAACGCCCACAACAGGGGACGGCGCTGGCAAGGACTACGAGATTTACATCGGGATTGGTCAGGCTTTCTGATATGCGCTTCATCGCAACGCTTCTATTGCTTCTGTGGCTGCCTTTCGCGGGCATGGCACAGGAAAGTGACGAAGACCCCGGATACCTGGCGGGCCTGCTGCAGGATGCGCTGTCCGGTGCAGGTCGCGAGGTGCGGATCCGGGGATTTCAGGGCGCCCTTTCGAGTGAGGCGACAATTGCATCCCTTTCGATCATCGATGATCAGGGCGAATGGTTCCGTGCAGAGAATATCGTTCTGGACTGGCGACGGGCAGCTCTGCTGCGGGGGATTGTCGATGTAACTTCGTTCACAGCTGAAACCGTTGTGGTCTCGCGGCCTCCGGACGCCGGCGAGGACCTGCCCAGCGCAGAAGCCAAGCCGTTCAAGATCCCGGAGCTCCCGGTAGAGGTGAAGATCGAGCGGTTTGAAGTCACTTCTCTGCAACTGGGCGCACCCCTTCTGGGTGAGGAGGCTGAGTTTACGATAAATGGCGCAGCGGACCTCGCCGATGGTGGAGCTGATCTGCAACTCAACCTCGAACGTACCGATGGAAAGCAGTCCGAGATTGCGCTGACGGCAGGCTATGATCCGTCTTCACGCCAGCTTGTTGTTGATCTGAATGCGGAAGAGGCTGCGGGCGGGCTGGCGGCGACGCTGCTCAAAATACCCGGTGCGCCGTCGGTATCTCTGACCGTCCAGGGCGAAGGACTTGTCGATGATTTCGTGGCAGAAATTGCACTGGCAACCAACGGTCAGCCGCGCATCACCGGGACGGTCGAAATCCTTGCTCCGGCCGAGACCGGCGGATGGGATGCGCGGGTGGACATCACCGGCGATCCTACGCCTCTCGTGACGGAAGAGATTCGCGAATTTTTCGGCTCCAGCATTGGCCTTCGTGCCCGCGTGGTGCGGGATGCGGCCGGACGCACGGAATTGCCCGAGTTTGATCTGCGTGCCAATACCCTTCAGATGACCGGGAGTGCGATGGTGTCCGAAGCCGGGTGGCTGGAGGCACTGGATGCCGAGGGACGGATCGTAAATCCGAATGGCGGCCCGGTAGCTTTGCCGTTTGATGGCGGAACGACGCGGGTGCAATCCGTCACCTTTGATGCGGCGCTCGACGGTGTGCTGAGATTCGACGCGCGGATGCAGGAGTTCGAAAGCCCGGAAGCAACGATCCATGACCTGACAATCACCGGGCGCGGCGAGATCGATCAGAAGAGCTTTGCCGCTGACGGTCGTTTCGGACTCGATATCGGTTTTGAGGCCAACGACATCGCGATGACCGATGTTCGGTTGGCCGAGGCCGTCGGGTCCGAACTAAAGGGCGCAGCGCGTGTGGACTACCAGAGCGGCCAGCCCGTTCGTATGACCGGTCTTGAGGTCAATGGCGCGAATTACGGGCTGGACGGAACGGCCACATGGACCTTTGCAGAGGTGATGCCGCTGACGCTGGACCTCAAGTTGGTAGCCGAAAACATCGTGCGCTTTTCCACACTGGCCGGCCGAGACCTTGCTGGACGCGTAGAGGTCAACGTCGACGGCAAGGTTGGGCCGCTTTCCGGCATGGCCGACGTGACTGTTGACGGCACAACTCTTGACCTGTCGATAGGTGAAAACGCAGTTGACCGGGTACTCGCGGGCGTCGGGTCGGTGCGACTGGATGTGCGCCGGGATGAGACCGGGACGACGATTCGAACCGCCCGAGCAGTGACACCGGCAGCGAATCTCGAAGCAGCAGGAAAGATCACCAGCGAGGCGACGTCGCTGCGGCTTGACGGGATGATCAGCAATCTGGACCGGGTATATCCCGGTGAGACAAGTGGTTCGGCCCGGATCAACGGGGTGGCGACCCTGACGGGAACACTGCTGCGGAACCTTGAACTGACGGCCGATCTCTCGAACCAGACAAGACCCGTACGGCTTCCGTTCGCTGGTGGAATGGAGCTTGCCAATGGAACTGTGCGGATCGCAGCAACCGGCGGTGAGAACGGGCGCTGGGACACAGATATCGATGTGCGCGAGCTTCGATCGCCGCAGATCTCGGCGGCCAATCTGGAAATCATTGGCAATGGTGAGCTTCGCCAGACCGATACAGGTGGTTTCGTGTCGGCCGCGGGCGACCTTCGCGTGGACGGAGCCAACCTTCGGCTTGCAGATGCCCGACTGGCGCAGGCGATCGGACCGAACCCGGTTCTGACCACGAATTTCGACTGGCAGCAGGATGGCGAACGTCTTGCGCTGCAATCCATCCGGCTTGAGACCGGAGCCATTGACGCAACCGGTTCGGCAATGGCAACCAGCCTGCTGTCTGATCCGGACGCGCAGTTTGCGCTTTCGCTGGTCGCAGACAGCCTTTCGCCGCTGGCGGGTCTTGTCGGTCAACCGCTGCGCGGGCGCGCGTCGATTGACGTAAGCGGAACCTACTCGGATGGCGGGACATTCGATGTCAGCGCGAGCGGTCAGGGCACAGGCTTGGGTATCGGCAACAGCACTGTTGATCCGCTCCTTGCGGGGCTGACGCGGTTCGAATTCAGCGCCAATGGAACCGGTACCGAATTGGGCGAACTGTCAGCTCAGGTGCAGAACCCGGAGATCAGCGCACGGGTAAGCGGGCCATTGAGCAACCTCGACATTGCCGCACGTCTGGCCAATGTGGGCTTGATAGCCCCGGATTTTCAGGGCGCTCTGGTTGTCGATGGCACGGTGCAGCAACGTAGCGACGGTTTCGGGGTGGACATCGACCTTGATGGCCCTGGAGGAACAACACTTGCCGTCGACGGATCGGTTGCCACTGGCGGGACCGCCAATCTAACGATCAACGGTTCAGCCCCCCTTGGACTTGCCAACGTGTTCATCGCGCCGCGCCGCGTAAACGGACGCGCGGAACTGGACCTGCGCATGTCGGGTCCGCTTGCCCTGTCGAGCCTGTCCGGACGGATCACGCCGGTCGGGGCAGAACTGAGCGCGCCGACGCTGGGAATCATCCTCGCCCCGATCAACGGACAAATCCTGATGGATAATGGCGCGACTCAGATCGCGCTGAGCGCGCAGGGCAACAATGGTGGATCGGTGGATGTGAACGGGCGGCTTGGCCTGACATCTCTCGACGCCAACATCACAGCCACGCTGAACCGCTTCGGAATCCGAGATGTGGATCTGTATGACAGCAGCGTGGATGGCACGGTGTCGATCAGCGGCCCAATCGGGCGAAACCTGCTTGTCAGTGGTGATCTTCGGCTGAACGAAACCGAGATTCAGGTACCATCGTCGGGGATTTCGGCGCTGGGAGACCTCCCGCCCATCCATCATCTTGGGGCCACCCGCCCCGTCATGCGGACGCTCGAGCGGGCCGGCATCGAGGACACGACCAATACGCAGGTTCAGGCCTCTCGCGGACCATCGACGACCCGGCTCGATCTGTCACTGAGCGCCCCGAGTCAGGTTTTTGTCCGAGGCCGTGGGCTTGATGCCGAACTCGGCGGGTCTTTGCGATTGACCGGCCCGACGTCGGACATCATTCCACAGGGCGGGTTCGAGCTCGTGCGAGGGCGGCTCGATATCCTGAATCAGCGGTTCACGCTGGACGAGGGACGCATCCAGATGAGCGGAAGCTTCGATCCAGTGCTGCGCTTCGTGGCCGAGACCGAAGCCAATGGGATCACCGTGATGATCATCCTTGAAGGTCCGGCTTCGTCACCCGAAATCACCTTTTCGTCCAGCCCGGAGCTTCCGGAAGACGAAGTCCTTGCGCAGCTCCTGTTCGGGCGCAACCTGTCCAACCTTTCGGCCCTTCAGGCACTGGAACTGGCGAATGCGGTTGCGACCCTGGCGGGCCGCGGTGGCATCGGAATCCTGTCCCGGCTGCGTGACGGTTTCGGGCTTGACGATCTGGACGTCACCCAGACCGAGGACGGTGGGACTGCGGTCCGTGCAGGGAAATACATCTCGGACAACATCTATACCGACGTCGTCGTGGAAAGCGGCGGGCGGACCGAGATCAATCTGAACCTGGATGTGACCTCTGACATCACCGCACGGGGCAGCGTGGACAACACCGGGAATTCTTCCCTCGGTGTTTTCTTCGAACGCGACTATTGACGCGGGACGGAGCAAACGAGCTCTCCATGCATGAGGATATTTCCCGGCAAGGGCGCTGACAAAGCCCTTGCAGACTCAGGAAGCGCTCCGTATATGACGCACAACAGCGGCGTGCAGGCTCCGGCTCGCACCCACCGGAAAGTTTCAACGGGCCGCGCGCCCGTTTTTTTGTTTTTGGAGCACAACACGACAATGTCTGACCTGATCGCAAAAGCCGCGATTGACCGGCGTCTTGCCGAGATCGTTGCCCCGGTGATCGAGGATCTGGGGTTCGAACTCGTGCGCATCCGGCTGATGAGCGGCAAGAACACGACGCTTCAGATTATGGCGGAACGCCCCGAAGGCGGGATTGAGGTGGATGACTGCGCCGAGATCAGCACCGCCGTCAGCGCGACACTGGATGTCGAGGACCCGATCCTTGATGCCTATACACTGGAAGTGTCTTCACCCGGCATCGATCGCCCGCTGACACGGCTCAAGGATTTCGAGACATTCGAAGGCTATGAGGCGAAGATTGAGACTTCGGAAATGATCGATGGGCGCAAACGCTTCAAGGGCGTTCTGGCCGGTGTCGAGGGAGACGAGGTTCTGATCAATATCGAGGAAGGCACCGTTGGCCTGAAATTCGACTGGCTGTCGGATGCCAAGCTGGTTCTGACCGACGACCTGATCAAGGAAATGCTGAAGGCGCGCAAAGCCCAAGGCCTGGATGAAACGAAATTTGACGACGTGATTGAGGCCGAAGGGCCCGAAGAGGAGTAAGACCGATGGCAATCACATCCGCCAACCAGTTGGAACTGTTGCAGACCGCAGAGGCGGTGGCGCGCGAGAAGATGATCGATCCGTCTCTTGTCGTGGAAGCGATGGAGGAGAGCCTCGCCCGCGCCGCCAAGAGCCGCTATGGCAGCGAGATGGACATTCGTGTCTCGATCGACCGCAAGACCGGCCGCGCCACCTTTACCCGTGTGCGCACCGTGGTCGAGGACGATGAGCTTGAGAATTACCAGGCGGAGATGACCGTCGAGCAGGCGAAGCAGTATATGGACGACCCGAAGGTGGGCGACACCTTTGTAGAGGAAGTGCCCCCCGTCGAAATGGGCCGGATCGCGGCGCAGTCGGCCAAGCAGGTGATCCTGCAGAAGGTGCGCGAAGCCGAGCGTGACCGTCAGTACGAGGAATTCAAGGATCGCGCCGGCACCATCATCAACGGCGTCGTCAAGCGCGAAGAATACGGCAACGTCATCGTCGATGTGGGCCGGGGCGAAGGCATCCTGCGCCGCAACGAGAAGATCGGCCGCGAAAGCTATCGCAACGGCGACCGCATCCGCTGCTACATCAAGGACGTGCGCCGCGAGACCCGTGGTCCGCAGATCTTCCTGTCGCGGACCGCGCCCGAGTTCATGGCCGAGCTGTTCAAGATGGAAGTGCCGGAAATCTATGACGGCATCATCGAGATCAAGGCCGTGGCCCGTGATCCGGGGTCGCGCGCGAAGATCGCCGTGATTTCTTACGACGGTTCGATCGACCCGGTCGGGGCCTGTGTTGGTATGCGCGGCAGCCGTGTGCAGGCGGTTGTGAACGAGCTTCAGGGCGAAAAGATCGACATCATCCCTTGGAACGAGGACGTTCCGACCTTCCTCGTGAACGCGTTGCAGCCTGCCGAGGTGAGCAAGGTGGTTCTGGACGAAGATGCAGAGCGTATCGAAGTCGTGGTCCCTGACGAACAGCTGTCGCTGGCGATTGGCCGCCGCGGTCAGAACGTACGTCTGGCCTCGCAGCTGACCGGCCTCGACATTGACATCATGACCGAGGAAGAAGAATCCGCGCGTCGTCAGAAAGAGTTCGAAGAGCGCACGCAGCTGTTCATGGACACGCTGGATCTGGACGAGTTCTTTGCCCAGCTTCTGGTGGCCGAAGGCTTCACCAACCTTGAAGAAGTGGCCTATGTCGAGCTGGACGAACTGCTGGTCATCGACGGTGTGGATGAAGGCACCGCCGAGGAATTGCAGACCCGTGCCCGCGAATTCCTGGAAGAGCAGGCAAAGAAAGCCCTCGAAAACGCCCGTGCACTGGGTGCCGAGGACAGCCTGATCGACTTCGAAGGCCTGACACCGCAGATGGTCGAAGTGCTGGCCAAGGATGGCGTCAAGACGCTCGAGGATTTCGCGACCTGCGCGGACTGGGAACTGGCCGGCGGCTGGACCACCGTGGACGGCGAACGCATCAAGGACGATGGCTTGCTGGAACCGTTCGACGTGTCACTGGAAGAAGCACAGCACCTCGTGATGACGGCGCGTGTTCTTCTGGGCTGGGTCGATCCGACAGAGCTTGAGGCCGAAGAAGAAGACGGCGAAGACGACGATCTTGAAGGCGTCGAAGAAGAGCAGGTCTGACCTGCGACCGGACTAAGGGTGACGACAGTCGTGACACGCGGCGGAAAACACAAGGACCGGGAAAGCGGGCCCGAGCGCAAGTGTATTGCGACAGGTGAGGTGCGCCCAACGGCCCGGCTGATCCGCTTTGTCGTCGGGCCCGATGCACAACTCGTTCCCGATCTTGCAGGTAAACTGCCGGGTCGGGGTCTCTGGGTGAGTGCCGATCGGGCATCCCTTGAAAAAGCGCTGAAAAAGAACATGTTTCAGCGTGCGGCACGCAGCGAATTGAAGGTCTCAGACAGCCTAGTGAGCGACGTTGAGCAGCAGCTTGCACGCCGTGTCATCGATCTGATAAGCCTCAGCCGGAAATCCGGTGTGGCTGTGTCCGGCTATGAAAAGGTCAAGGACGTTCTGTCCAAGGAGACCGCCGAGGTCCTGCTTCAGGCCGAAGACGGATCAAGCCGGGGTAAATCGAAACTCAGCACGCCGCATTATGGCCATTACATTGGCTGGCTGACGGCAGATGAGCTTGGAATGGCCTTTGGGCGACAAACTGTGATACATGCCGCGCTTGGCGCTGGCGGACTCACGCAACGTGTTGTAGAGGAAGCCCAAAGATTGAAGGGCTTTCGCATCGGGACGTCTGATGCAAAGACAGCGGCAGGGGCTGCTGGGAAGGAAAAAAGAGCTAAATGAGCGATAACGACGGCAAAAAGACTTTGGGTTTGCGCGGCGGCCCCCGGTCGGGGAACGTGAAGCAGAGCTTCAGCCATGGGCGCACCAAGAACGTCGTGGTGGAGACCAAGCGCAAGCGCGTGGTGGTGCCAAAGCCCGGCGCGTCCAAACCGACTGCAGGTGGGTCCACCGGTGGCGCAGCGGTCGGCGGCTCCGGCAGCAAACGCCCCGCAGGCATTTCAGATGCAGAGATGGAACGCCGCCTGAAGGCCCTTCAGGCAGCGAAAGCCCGCGAAAGCGAGGAAGCCGCGCAGCGTGAGGCCGAAGAAAAGGCACGCGCTGAAGAGCGCGAGCGGATGCGTGCAGAGAAAGAGGCCAAAGAGCGCGAACAGCGCGAGGCCGAAGAGCGCGCCCGAAAGAAAGCCGAAGAAGAAGAGCGTAAGGCACGCGAGGCTGCCGAAGCGGCCAAGCAAGCTGCTGCCGCACCGGCGGAACAGCCGGCGGCACGGCAACCTGCGGGCGGTGCGAAGCAATCGCAGCCCGCCGCGCCCCGCAAAGCCGAGCGCGAACGGGAGGAACGCGGTCGCCGCAAAGGCGATGATGGCGGTCGCCGGTCCGGCAAGCTGACGCTGAACCAGGCGCTGGGCGGCGAAGGCGGACGTCAGAAGTCCATGGCCGCGATGAAGCGCAAGCAGGAACGTGCCCGCCAGAAGGCAATGGGTGGCAACCAGCCGCGTGAAAAGATCGTTCGCGACGTGCAGCTGCCCGAAGCGATTACTGTCGCCGAACTGGCCAACCGTATGGCAGAGCGCGTGGGCGACGTGGTGAAGGCGCTGATGACGAACGGGATCATGGCGACCCAGAACCAGACGATCGACGCCGACACGGCGGAACTGATCATCGAAGAGTTCGGCCACAACGTGACCCGCGTTTCCGACGCAGACGTGGAAGACGTGATCAAAGAGGTCGAAGACAAACCTGAAGACCTGCAGCCGCGCCCTCCGGTCATCACCATCATGGGCCACGTTGACCACGGCAAGACATCGCTGCTCGACGCGATCCGTGACACCAACGTGACTTCCGGCGAAGCCGGTGGGATTACCCAGCACATCGGTGCATATCAGGTCACGACGAAAGACGGCGCGGTTCTGTCCTTCCTGGACACACCGGGCCACGCGGCGTTTACCTCGATGCGGTCTCGCGGTGCACAGGTGACGGATATCGTCGTGCTCGTTGTCGCTGCCGATGATGCTGTGATGCCGCAGACTGTCGAAGCCATCAACCACGCCAAGGCGGCGAAGGTGCCGATGATCGTCGCGATCAACAAGATCGACAAGCCGGAAGCGAACCCGACAAAGGTGCGCACCGACCTTCTGCAGCACGAAGTGATCGTGGAGCAGATGTCCGGTGACGTTCAGGATGTCGAGGTGTCTGCGACCACCGGTCAGGGGCTTGATGAGCTTCTCGAAGCCATCGCGCTGCAGGCAGAAATCCTCGAACTCAAAGCGAACCCGGATCGGGCGGCTCAGGGTGCGGTGATCGAAGCACAGCTGGATGTGGGCCGAGGCCCGGTGGCGACAGTGCTTGTTCAGAATGGCACATTGCGTCAGGGCGATATCTTCGTTGTGGGTGAGCAGTACGGTAAGGTGCGTGCGCTGATCAACGACAAGGGCGAGCGCGTCAAAGAAGCCGGTCCGTCCGTACCTGTCGAGGTTCTTGGCCTGAACGGCACACCCGAAGCGGGTGACGTGCTGAACGTGACCGAGACCGAAGCGCAGGCGCGCGAGATTGCTGAATACCGCGCCAACGTCGCCAAGGAAAAGCGCGCGGCCGCAGGTGCAGCGACAACGCTCGAACAACTGATGCAGAAGGCAAAAGAAGACGAGAATGTCTCGGAGCTTCCGATCCTCGTCAAAGCAGACGTGCAGGGTTCAGCCGAAGCCATCGTCCAGGCGATGGAGAAGATCGGCAACGAAGAAGTGCGTGTTCGGGTTCTTCACTCCGGCGTGGGCGCGATCACCGAAACCGATATCGGCCTTGCAGAAGCATCCGGTGCGCCGGTGTTCGGCTTCAACGTACGTGCCAATGCGTCGGCGCGGAACACGGCCAACCAGAAGGGCGTGGAGATCCGATACTACAGCGTGATCTACGACCTTGTGGACGACGTAAAGGCGGCCGCCTCCGGCCTGCTCAGCGCCGAAATCAAGGAGACGTTCATCGGCTATGCCGAGATCAAGGAAGTCTTCAAGGTATCGAACGTTGGCAAGGTTGCCGGCTGTCTGGTTACCGAAGGCGTTGCCCGCCGCAGTGCCGGTGTGCGCCTGCTGCGTGATAACGTGGTGATCCACGAAGGCACGCTCAAGACACTGAAACGCTTCAAGGACGAAGTTTCGGAAGTCCAGTCGGGCCAGGAATGCGGTATGGCATTCGAGAACTACGACGATATTCGCCCAGGCGACGTCATCGAGATTTTCGAGCGTCAGGAAGTCGAGCGCACGCTGGACTGATCCAGGGATATTCCCAAAAAGAAAAGGGCAGCGGTGACGCTGCCCTTTTTCTTTTCTGTCCCCAAAATTGCTATGCGGATTTCAGGACAGGCAAGCCGGTGAAGATGCGGTTTCCGACGCGCACAGAGATCCGGCCGTCAGGCAGGGTTTTCTCCAAAATCCCCTGAACCGATATGCAACTACCGATGATTATAGTCTTCAACACGCCAAATCTCCCCCAAGTTTTGACAATTTGTAGGTAGAATGCGGCACGCCACTTGGCTAGAAAAAACAGCGGAACCAAGCCACATTTCGACGAAAGGGGAGGCTTTTTAAAGCCAATCACGAAGAATCGGGATCAGAGGAATGTCCGCGGGAGGCATTGGATAGTCCCGGAGTTGATTGGCCCGAACCCATTTGAGCGCCTGTCCCTCTTTTGATTCGGGGGTGCCGTTCCACTTTCGGCAGGCAAAGAGCGGCATCAGCAGGTGGAATTTATCGTAGCTGTGCGAGGCGAAGGTGAGCGGGGCAAGGCAGCTTTGCCAGGTGTCGATGCCCAGTTCTTCGTGCAGTTCGCGGATCAACGCCTCTTCCGGTGTCTCACCCGGCTCGACCTTGCCGCCCGGGAATTCCCAAAGGCCCGCCATCGACTTGCCCTCGGGGCGTTGCGCCAGAAGGATGCGCCCATCGGGGTCGATGAGCGCAACTGCGGAAACAAGAACGACGGTCACGAGCGGTAATCGGCGTTGATCGAGATGTAGCCGTGGGTGAGGTCGCAGGTCCAAACGGTTGCCTCGCCGCTTCCCATGCCAAGATCAACAGTCATGGAAATGTTTTCCTGCTTCATGATCGCAGCACCCTGCTCTTCGCGGTAGTCGGGGTCGACCCAGCCGTTCGTGGCGACTTTAACATCCCCGAAGGAGATGCTGAGCGTGTCGCGGTCGGCGGGTGCGCCGGACTTACCGATGGCCATCACCACGCGGCCCCAGTTGGGGTCTTCACCCGCGATGGCGGTTTTCACCAGCGGGGAGTTGGCGATGGACATGGCGTGGGTCTTGGCATCGGCGTCATTGAGCGCGCCTGTGACGGTGATTTGCAGGAACTTGGTGGCACCTTCGCCGTCCCGGACCACCTGATGGGCCAGATCCTGCATCACATGATGCAA
This sequence comes from Marivita geojedonensis, assembly GCF_002115805.1. GTDB lineage: Bacteria > Pseudomonadota > Alphaproteobacteria > Rhodobacterales > Rhodobacteraceae > Marivita > Marivita geojedonensis. Next base: position 320,341 of record NZ_JFKC01000001.1, read on the forward strand.
CCCGTCACGGAAAGCAGTGTCCTTGGCCGTGACGCTCACACCGGACGCCCCTGTGGCCGCGACGAGGAGTGTGTCCGACGTGGACGTGTCGCTGTCCACGGTGATGCTGTTGAAGGTCTTTTCGTTGATCTCGGATACCAGCGCTTGCAGATCGGACTGCGCGATCTTCGCGTCGGTGAAGATGTAGACGAGCATCGTCGCCATGTCGGGCGCGATCATGCCCGACCCTTTGGCAATGCCCGCGATGGTGACTTTGCCTCCCGGCAGGTCGACAGAGGTGGTCGAACCCTTGGGAAAAGTGTCGGTTGTCATGATGGCTTTGGCGGCGTTGGGCAGACCAGCTTCGTCCAGATTGCCGTAAAGCTCTTCGACCTTTGCCGCGATGCGATCATGCGGCAGGCGTTCGCCGATCACACCGGTGGAGCTTGTGAAGACGCGGTTCGCCGGAAGGTCGGTCACGCGGGCGACCTCGGCGCAAATGGCCTGCACAGATTCGTCACCTGCCCGGCCTGTGAAGGCGTTCGAGTTCCCGGAGTTGACGATGATCGCCGCACCACGATCATCTGTCAGTCGGATTTTCGACTGACAATCCAGCACGTTGGCCGACCGCGTGGCGGATTTGGTGAACGCACCCGCCACACGGGATCCCGGATCGAGAACTGCCAGCATCACGTCGGTTCGACCGGAGTATTTCACACCGGCCGCAGCTGTCGCAAATCGCACGCCCTTGATTACGGGCAACTCCGGAAAGTTTTTCGGAGCGAGGGGGGAGACCGACGTGATCTTGGCCAATTCTTATTCCTCCAGGAGGTCAAGGTTACTCAGGACAGAGGTGTCGACCTCTTCCTTCGCCGTGCGGGTGACATCTGCTGTGCCGGTCAGTTCGGCAATCTTTTGGGTAACCGCCTGCTGGCTCAACTGGGTTTCGATTTCAGAACGGACAGCAGCCAGATCAGGCGCTTCCTGATTGCGCTTATCGTTGAGCGTGATGACGTGCCAACCGAACTGTGTCTGAACGGGTTCAGAGATCGCACCAACTTCAAGCTGCTCAACCGCCGTCTGGAACTCAGGCACCATCATGCCGGGACCGAACCAACCCAGTTGGCCGCCATTCGGGCCGGATGGGCCTGTCGACTTTTCACGGGCGACCTCCGCAAAATCTGCGCCGCCATTCAATTCTTCGACAATCGCTGCGGCCTCTTCCTGAGTCTCAACCAGAATGTGCGACGCGTTGAATTCCTGTGTCGGCTCCGCCTGAAGGTAGGTCTCGTCATAGAAAGCCTGCACGGTGTCTTCGGTTACGGCGTCATCGACGATACCTTCGATGACCTGCGCAGCCAGAAGCGCGCGGCGTTCATTTTCAAGAGCCAATTGAACCCGTCGGCTGTCTTCGTTGGCGTCCTGCTGGCTCAGCACAGTCTGTTGCACAATCTGATCCAGGATGCCGTCCCACAATACGTCATCGGGAAGCTGCTGGTACTGTTCGGGGAGCGACGCGCGCACCATGAGCATGTGGCCCAGCGTGATCTCGGTGCCGTTGACTGTGGCCACCACAGAGTCGGCGGTCAGCGAATCCTGCGCCTGTGCCGGCAGAGCCAGCATCAGGGCGACCGCGCCTGCCGACAATTTCGTGATGAGATTCGTCATGTTTCATCCTTCCTGAGCCACCCGCGCCATGGGGTGACATTGACAGTGTATTTCCCTCACCTTACATCGCCACAAGGCTCTGCAAAGCCAGTCGTTCCCCTGTGACATATGGGCTGTGTGCGAGGCGAGCAAGCAGATGCCGCACACGAAGATGTCAAAGCTGAAAGTGGATGAATGCTGGGATTAGGTAAAGTCGCGCGCAAGGTGTTCGGAACGCCGAACGACCGTAAAGTCAAGGCGACCCGCCCGCTGGTTGAGAAGATCAACGCACTGGAAGCGGAATTCGAAAAGCTGGACGATGCGCAGCTGATCGAAAAGACAGCCGAGCTCAAGGCGCGCCATTCCAATGGCGAAACGCTTGATGCGCTGCTGCCCGAGGCGTTTGCCAACTGTCGCGAGGCAGCAAAGCGCGCGCTGGGGCTGCGGGCCTTTGATGTGCAGCTCATGGGTGGGATCTTCCTGCACCAGGGCAATATCTCGGAAATGAAAACCGGTGAGGGCAAGACACTCGTTGCGACCTTCCCCGCCTATCTCAATGCGCTTACCGGGCGCGGTGTGCACATCGTGACCGTGAACGACTACCTTGCCAAGCGCGACAGCGAATGGATGAGCAAGGTCTACGGCGCGCTGGGTCTGACAACAGGTGTCGTCTATCCACGTCAACCCGACGCGGAGAAACAGGCTGCCTATGCCTGCGACATCACCTATGCGACGAACAACGAGCTTGGGTTCGACTACCTGCGCGACAACATGAAGTCCGAGCTGAACCAGATGTATCAGCGCGACCACTTCTTCGCCATTGTGGACGAAGTCGACTCAATCCTGATCGACGAAGCCCGGACGCCCTTGATCATCTCTGGTCCGGCGCAGGACCGCAGCGAGCTTTACGTCTCGATCGACAAGATCATCCCGTCACTGACGGATGAGCATTTCACCATTGACGAGAAGACCCGCAATGTGACCTTCACCGATGAAGGCAACGAATACCTTGAAGAGGTGCTGCACGAGAGCGGTCTGCTGCCCGACGGCCAGTCGCTCTACGATCCGGAAAGCACGACAATCGTTCACCACGTCAATCAGGGTCTGCGCGCGCACAAGCTTTTCCAGAAGGACAAGGATTACATCGTCCGCGATGGTGAAGTTGTTCTGATCGACGAATTCACCGGACGCATGATGGCAGGTCGGCGCCTGTCCGAGGGTCTGCATCAGGCGATCGAGGCAAAAGAAGGCTGCGACATCCGACCGGAAAACGTCACTCTCGCGAGTGTGACCTTCCAGAACTATTTCCGCCTTTACGAGAAGCTGGCCGGCATGACCGGGACCGCCGCAACCGAGGCGGACGAGTTCGCGGAAATCTACGGTCTGGGCGTGGTCGAAGTTCCAACCAACCGCGAAATTGCGCGGATCGATGAAGACGATAAGGTCTACCGGACCGCGAAGGAAAAATACGATGCCATCGTAACCGAGATCAAATCGGCGCACGAAAAAGGTCAGCCGGTTCTGGTCGGAACGACGTCCATCGAAAAGTCAGAAATGCTCAGCCAACTGCTCACGCAGGCCGGCCTGAAGCACAACGTCCTGAACGCACGTCAGCACGAGCAGGAAGCTCAGATCGTCGCGGATGCCGGCAAGCTGGGCGCGATCACCATCGCCACCAACATGGCCGGTCGCGGGACCGACATCAAACTTGGCGGCAATGTCGAATTCAAGATCATGGAAGCCATCGCGGCCGACCCGGAGGGCGACCCCGAAGAGATCCGGAAACGGATCGAAGAAGGGCACGCCGCGGATGAAGAGGCCGTGAAGGCTGCCGGGGGCTTGTTCGTTCTGGCCACAGAGCGTCACGAAAGCCGCCGCATCGACAACCAGCTGCGCGGCCGCTCGGGCCGTCAGGGTGACCCTGGTCGGTCGTCCTTCTTCCTCTCGCTGGACGATGACCTGATGCGCATTTTCGGGTCCGAGCGTCTGGACAAGGTGCTGTCGACGCTGGGTATGAAGGAAGGCGAAGCGATTGTGCACCCTTGGGTGAATAAGTCGTTGGAACGCGCGCAGGCCAAGGTCGAGGGGCGCAACTTCGACATCCGGAAGCAGCTTCTGAAATTCGACGACGTTATGAACGATCAGCGGAAAGTGATCTTCAGCCAACGCCGCGAGATCATGGAAGCGCAGGATCTCTCAGAGATCGCACAGGACATGCGGTACCAGGTGATCGATGATCTGGTCGACACCTACATTCCGCCGAAAACCTATTCGGATCAGTGGAACACCGAAGGCTTGCAGGCCTCCGTCAAGGAATTGGTCGGCGTAGACGCGCCTGTCGTCCAATGGGGTGACGAAGAAGGCGTTGATGCCGATGTGATCCGCGAGCGTCTGGAAGAAGCATCAGATGAGATGATGGCGCAGAAGACCGAGGCCTTTGGCCCCGATACGATGCGCCAGATCGAGAAGCAGGTTCTGCTGCAGACCATCGACAGCAAGTGGCGCGAGCACCTTCTGACGCTGGAACACCTGCGCTCGGTTGTCGGCTTCCGGGGCTATGCGCAGCGTGATCCGCTCAACGAATACAAATCCGAAGCCTTCCAGCTGTTCGAGTCGATGCTGGACAGCCTGCGCGAGGACGTCAGCAAGCAGCTTGGCCAAGTGCGCCCGATGACGGAAGAAGAGCAGCAGGCGATGATGCAGCAGCTTGCCGCACAGCAGGCCGCGATGGCGAAGGCCGCCGAAACTGCAACCGCCCAGGGACCGGACGGCTCTGGCAGCGCTGCCTCTGATGCCGCCGTCGAGGGCTTTGACGAAAATGATCCGGACACGTGGGGCAACCCCGGCCGTAACGAGCCTTGCCCCTGTGGATCGGGAAAGAAGTTCAAACATTGCCACGGGCGGCTGGCGTAAGGCGAGACCGCCACAAAGCGGTCGTAAAGTGACCCAACCCGCGCCCTAGGCACACCCAATTCCTCTGGCAGACACATCGATGCAGAAACGCATCGGGAGTCTGCCATGGAACGCAAGTCCTCTATTCGCATCGCCGCACTCACGCTTTGCACAGCGCTGGGAATCGGTGCAGCCATGCAGTACTGGCCTGGCACCGGAGGAACGCGAACGGTTCAGACACCGCTTGTCGTTTCAGACGTGCAGGAAGTGTCTTCTGCGCCCAGAGCCCCGATCCCGATGGACACGTCCATGACGGCAGAGCTGCCCGCGGCAGTTGTCAGCAGTGCAGCGGCACCGGTGGACGCATCCGTCATCGCAATACCCGAAGCGCCCAAGGAAACCGGTTTCGCCTGTGAGGTCGCCATGACGGCCACGCCTGCCGCCGGCGCAATGATCGCCGTCCAAGTGATCGCACCGTGCCACGGCAGCGAACGCGTGACTCTGCATCACAATGGAATGATGTTCACGACGTTGATGCAACCCGATGGAACGCTTTCGGTTGAGGTGCCCGCGCTGGTGGAGAATGCGCTGGTAATTGCGTCGTTCCTCGATGGTGGCGGCGCCGTGGCGCAGACTCAGGTGACATCCGTGCCCTTCTACGACCGTGTGGTGCTGCAATGGCGCGGAACGTCCGGACTGCAATTGCACGCCCGCGAATTTGACGCCGAGTATTTCTCGGAAGGTCATATCTGGCAGGGTGCAGGGTCGGACCCGACCCGTGCCGCGACAGGCGAAGGCGGCTTCCTGACCCGTCTGGGAGCGCCGGATGCGCCGGATGCCCTGTTGGCAGAAGTGTATACCTTCCCAACGGGTATGACCGACACTTTCGGAACGGTTGCCCTGACTGTCGAGGCCGAGATTCTCGACACGAACTGTGGCAGCAGCGTCGAGGCCCAAACGCTTGAACTGCGCAACGGTCGCGACCTTCTGTCGAAAGAGCTGACGATCGACGTTCCCGGATGCGACGCTGTTGGTGATTTCTTGCTGTTGAAAAATATCGTCGAAGACCTGACAATCGCCGCAAAATAAGCGGGCGGTTCAAAGGCTCTTTGTGAGATGAAACAGTTCTGTGCGGCGCTTTGGGCCGCACTTTTCCTTGTAGTGAGTGGAGTCACCGCTTCGGCCGATGACGTGACCCTTCGGTCGCGCGACGGAGCAATCGAACTTTCGGGAACGCTTCTCGGGTTCGACGGTGAATTCTACCGGGTTGAGACCCAATATGGCGAATTGACGGTCGATGGTTCCGGCGTTCTTTGTGAAGGGCCGGGATGCCCGTCACTGACCAACTTTGTGGCCGAGCTTTCGATCTCGGGTTCATCCACTGTGGGCGAGGTTCTGATGCCCGCCCTGGTCGAAGGCTTCGCGCTGCAGAACGGTTTGAAATCCGAACGGCTGCGCGAGGACGACACCCATTTCGAATACGTCCTGAGCGAAGCGGCGACCGAAAAGACGGTCGGCCGGTTCCGGTTTCGGGTATCCAGCACAGACGAAGGGTTCGCCGATCTTTTGGCAGACGAGGCTGACCTCGTCATGGCGCTGCGAGAGATCCGCCCCGGCGAATTGGCGTTGGCACGTGAGGTTGGTCTGGGGCAGCTCGACGATGTGAACCGCAGCCGAGTTCTGGCACTGGATGCGATGACTGTGATCGTATCCCCGACCAACCCGGTGTCGGCGCTTTCAGTGTCTGATCTTGCACGTATCCTGTCAGGAGACATCGACAACTGGCGCACACTTGGCGGGCCGGACGCGCCGATTTCGATTCATATGCGGGATGCGCAATCCGGAATCGCGCAGGCGGTCGAAGACCGCGTCTTGCGCCAAGCGCGCCTGCAACTGCTCGACTATATAAAACGGTACCCGACCAATGCCGAACTGGCCCGCGCGGTGGCCGAGGACCCGTTGGGTATCGGGGTGGCGAGTTATTCGGAAATCGGCAACAGCAAGCCGCTTGCACTCACCGGGACATGCGGATTTCAACTCCGGGCCAATCGGTTGACGATCAAAACCGAGGACTATCCGCTGACAGCGCCGATGTTCCTTTACATACCCGCGCGTCGGTTACCCAAACTCGCACGCGAGTTTCTCGCCTATACCCGAACGGGCCCCGCGCAGATCATCACCCGGCGGGCCGGTTTCGTCGATCAGGCCCCCGAAGAAATCGCGCTCAACGCCCAGGGCGACAGATTTGCCAACGCGATCCGTGTTGCACAGGGGGAAACCGGACTGAACGCCCTGAAGCGCATGGTTGAGACACTTGCCCCGTTGCGGCGACTGTCGACCTCGTTCCGGTTCGAACCGGGCGCATCGCGATTGGATGCGCAGTCCCGTTCGAATGTTCAACAACTGGCAAGTGCCATCGAAGCCGGGGTTTATGACGGGCGGCGGCTCGTCTTCGTAGGCTTCTCGGACGGAGAGGGACCGGCAGAGGGCAATCTCCAGATCGCACAGCAACGCGCGCAGACGGTCAAGCAGGCTGTCGAGGCCGCAGTGGAAACATCCACCCTGTCACACATTCAACTGGCTACGGATGCCTTTGGAGAGGCAATGCCCATGGCGTGCGACGATACCAGTTGGGGGCGGCAGGTAAATCGCCGGGTCGAGGTCTGGGTGCGCTAAAGATAGCCTTCGGATTTGAAGCTGACCTCCTTCGATTTGCCAACGATGAGGTGATCATGCACCGTGATGCCAACCGCATCACAGGCGCGGACAATGTCTGCTGTCATGTCGATATCGGCAGCAGATGGCGTTGGGTCGCCAGAGGGATGGTTGTGCACGAGGATCAACGCCGAGGCGTTGAGCACAAGCGCCCGTTTGATCACTTCGCGCGGGTAAACGGGGACATGGTCGACCGTGCCTCTGCCCTGGACTTCATCCGCGATCAGGACGTTCTTGCGGTCTAGGAACAGGATGCGAAACGCCTCGGTGTCACGGTGGGACATGGACACGCGGCAGTAATCCAGAAGTGCGTCCCAGCTTGAGATGACGGGTCGCTTCAGCACTTTGCCCTGTGACATGCGGTGGGTCGCTGCTTCGATCAGTTTGAGATCAAAGGCAATTTCAGGGCCCACTCCCTTGAGCTCGGTCAGGCGCTCAATGGGCGCGGACAGGACGCGGTTGAAATCTCCGAAGGTGGCAATCAGGAGATTGGCGAGCGGTTTGACATCGCCATTGCTGAGGCAGCGGAAGAGGATCAGTTCCAGCAGTTCGTAGTCAGGGAGCGCTTCCGCGCCGCCCTCTAGAAACCGTTGTCGCAGGCGTTCGCGATGTCCGCGGATGTAAGACGGTTATTTGGATTTCGACGAAGGCGCGGGTGCCGCTCCAGCGGCTTCAAATAGTGGAAGGTCGGGGGATCGGGAGCGCGCCATGCGCCAGTCTTGGCGCAGAAACGGTTAACGAAATGCTAACGGCCCCGCTTGCCGCGGGGCCGTTTCATCAGCCTTTCATGGAATCCCAAAAGCCTTTGACGGATTTAAAAAAGCTCTTGGATTCCGGGTTGTTGTCTTCGCTGAGCTCTTCGAATTCGCGCAGAAGATCTTTCTGCTTTGCGGTCAGGTTGACCGGTGTTTCCACCGCAAGTTCGATGAACATATCGCCCTGCCCTGCACCACGCAGTGCGGGCATGCCTTTGCCCCGCAGACGCATCTGGCGGCCCGACTGGCTTCCGTTCGGGATGGCAACGCGGCTGCGGCCACCGTCGATTGTCGGCACTTCGATATTACCGCCCAGCGCGGCAACGGTCATGGAGACCGGTACGCGGCAGTGCAGGTGAACGCCATCGCGTTCGAAAAGTTCGTGCTTGGCAACCTCGATGAAGATATACAGATCACCCGGCGGACCACCACGCAGGCCGGCCTCTCCCTCTCCGGCAAGGCGGATACGTGTACCGGTTTCGACACCTTTGGGGATATTGACCGACAGCGCGCGTTCTTTCTGAACACGCCCGGCCCCGCTGCAGGATTTGCAGGGATTCTTGATCGTCTGACCCAGACCCGAACAGGTCGGGCAGGTCCGTTCTACGGTAAAGAAGCCCTGAGTGGCGCGCACCTTACCCATGCCGGAACAGGTCGGACAGGTCGTCGGTTCAGCGCCACCTTCAGCGCCGGATCCCGAACAGGAACCACATTGGACAGAGGTCGGCACCTGAATGGTCTTCTGCATGCCCTGATAGGCGTCTTCGAGCGTGACACGCAGATTGTAACGCAGGTCTGCACCCCGCGACGCACGCTGACGACCACCGCCGCGGCCGCCACCCATGAAGTCGCCGAACAGGTCATCGAACACGTCCGAGAATGCACTGGCGAAATCGCCCTGACCGCCGCCAAATCCACCTCCGGGACGGCCACCGCCCATGCCACCTTCGAACGCGGCATGGCCATAGCGGTCGTAAGCCGCTTTCTTGTCCGCGTCCTTCAGGACCTCGTAGGCTTCGTTGGCTTCCTTGAATTGGCTTTCGGCCTCGGGGTTGTCCGCGTTGCGGTCTGGGTGAAGCTCTTTCGCTTTCTTGCGATAGGCTTTCTTGATCTCTTCGGCGGATGCGCCTTTCGAGAGGCCGAGCACATCGTAGTAGTCACGTTTGGACATCATGCCCTCCTTCTACGGAACGAAAGAGGCCGGCCCGGTGTCCGGACCGGCCCCATTTCGGTTCCGAACAACAAGCGTCAGCCGCGCTTGTTGTCGTCGAGATCTTCGAAATCGGCGTCGACGATGGAATCGTCGTCGACGATGGAATCGTCGTCGTCACCACCTGGCGCATCGGCTGCGGCAGGCTCTGAATCACCGTCTTCCTGCTGCGCTTTGTAGATCGCCTCGCCGAGCTTCATTGCCGCTTCGGTTACGTTCTGGATTCCCGACTTGATCTTGTCGGCGGTGGACTTTTCGTCCTCCAGATCATCCTTGAGCGCAGCAATCGCCAGTTCGATCGCTTCCACGGTGGTCGGGTCGACCTTTTCGCCATGCTCTTCGATCGATTTCTCGGTCGAATGGATGAGACTTTCAGCCTGGTTGCGGGCCTCGACCATCTCGCGACGTTCCTTGTCGGCTTCGGCGTTTGCCTCGGCGTCCTGAACCATCTTTTCGATGTCTTCGTCCGACAGGCCACCGGATGCCTGGATGGTGATGTTCTGCTCTTTGCCGGTGCCTTTGTCCTTGGCGGACACGGACACGATACCGTTGGCGTCGATGTCGAACGTCACCTCGATCTGCGGCATGCCGCGCGGTGCGGGCGGGATATCTTCGAGGTTGAACTGACCGAGCATCTTGTTGTCGGCCGCCATCTCGCGTTCACCCTGGAACACGCGGATCGTCACGGCGTTCTGGTTGTCTTCGGCGGTCGAGAAGATCTGGCTCTTCTTCGTCGGGATCGTCGTGTTGCGGTCGATCAGGCGGGTGAAGACACCACCCAGCGTTTCGATACCCAGCGACAGCGGGGTCACGTCGAGAAGAACAACGTCTTTCACATCACCCTGCAGAACACCGGCCTGAATGGCTGCACCAAGCGCCACGACTTCGTCCGGGTTCACACCCTTGTGCGGCTCTTTGCCGAAGAACTTGGTCACTTCCTCGACCACTTTCGGCATGCGGGTCATCCCGCCGACAAGCACGACTTCGTCGATTTCGGATGTCGAGAGACCTGCATCTTTCAGCGCAGCCTGACACGGTTTCATCGATGCCTTGATCAGGTCGCCGACAAGGCTTTCCAGCTTGGCGCGGGTCAGCTTCATCACGAGGTGAAGCGGTTGGCCGGTCTTGCTGTCCATCGAGATGAACGGCTGGTTGATCTCTGTCTGGCTGGAGCTCGAGAGTTCGATCTTGGCCTTTTCCGCCGCCTCTTTCAGACGCTGCAGGGCCATCTTGTCCTTTGTCAGGTCGACGCCGTTCTCTTTCTTGAACTCGTCTGCGAGGTAGTTGACGATCCGCATGTCGAAATCTTCACCACCGAGGAACGTGTCGCCGTTGGTGGATTTCACTTCGAACAGGCCATCGTCGATTTCGAGGATGGTCACGTCGAAGGTACCACCGCCAAGGTCGTAAACCGCGATGGTGCGGGATTCTTTCTTGTCGAGACCATAGGCCAGCGCGGCAGCTGTCGGCTCGTTGATGATGCGCAGCACTTCGAGACCGGCGATCTTGCCTGCATCCTTGGTTGCCTGACGCTGTGCGTCGTTGAAGTAGGCGGGGACGGTGATGACCGCCTGGGTCACTTCTTCACCAAGATACGACTCAGCGGTTTCCTTCATCTTCTGAAGGATGAATGCGGAAATCTGGGACGGCGAATACTTCTCGCCCTTGGCGCGCACCCATGCGTCGCCATTGCCGCCGTCGATCACTTCGAACGGCATGTTCTTCCGGTCTTTCGCGAGATCCGCGTCGTCGTTGCGACGACCGATCAGACGCTTGACGCCGAAGATGGTGTTTTCAGGGTTGGTGACAGCCTGACGCTTGGCCGGCTGACCAACGAGGCGTTCATCATCGGTGAACGCAACGATTGATGGGGTTGTGCGAGCACCCTCGGAGTTTTCGATAACCCGCGGCTGCGATCCATCCATGATCGCGACGCAGGAGTTGGTTGTACCGAGGTCGATACCAATCACTTTGGCCATGTTTTTCGATCCCTTCATTTCTTAAGGCGATATCACGAGACGATGACCCGTTCCGGCATCCCGCCCCGCATTTCTGTCCGCTGACGAAAGATCGTTCAGCAGGTCCGGTGGGTATATAAGGAGGCATCAAGACGCCTGCAAGCGCCGCAGCTACAGGGAATTTCTGAAAATTCGGTATGCCTTCGCCGGTTGAGGTCGGTAATCTTGCCATATGAGTGTTCTACGCGTCCGCGATTTCGAGATTCATGCCGGCTACCTTTCTCTAGAACAGCAGGCGGCAATGGTCGCCGTGCTGCGCGAATGCCTTGCCCAGGCGCCCTTGTTCCAACCTGTAACGCCGCGCGGCAAACCGATGTCGGTACGGATGAGCGCCGCTGGAGAGTTTGGCTGGATCAGTGACCGGAAAGGATATCGCTACGAACGTGCGCATCCGTCAGGCGTGGGCTGGCCTCGGATTCCGGACACGGTTCTGTCCATCTGGCGCGATCTGGCGCCCGGCGCACGGGACCCGGAATGCTGTTTGATCAACTGGTACGACGGCTCTGCAAAAATGGGGATGCATCAGGATCGGGACGAGGCAGATCTGACGCACCCTGTGGTGTCGATATCTCTTGGAGACGACGCTTTGTTCCGAATGGGCAATACCACCCGCGGCGGAAAAACAGACTCTGTGTGGCTGCGGTCGGGCGATGTTGTCGTAATGGCCGGCGCGGCACGACGGGCTTATCACGGCATAGACCGTGTCCGCCCAGACAGTTCGACTCTCTTGCCCAAAGGCGGCCGGATCAACCTGACGCTACGGGTCGTGACGTGATCAGCGCCGGGCCGACCACGACGCCGAGGCGTGCTTGCGGGTGTAGAATTCACCCATGAGCCCGATCATCAGCAGAGTGAGCGACAGATAAAGCACATATTCCCAGTTCGTATTCCGCGGAACATAGTTGATGAAGGCGTATCCTCGGGCTTGGTCGATGGTGTGGAACAGTGGGTTCCAGTCGAACATGGCGATCATGAAGCCGGGCAGGGAATTGGCAACGAACATCTTGCCCGACGCGATCATGTTCGCGCGTTTATAGAGTGTGGACAGTGTTCCGGTAAGCGATGGAAACCAAGGTTTGAGCGCCAGGAACACCATGCCCACAGCCCCACCCGAAAACCATGACAGCAGCAACATTCCCATCACCGGCGCAGGGTCCACGATCTCAGTGAGAACGTAGGGGTTCATCGCCACGTCGTAGACGAACAGGATGAAGAGCATGGCAAGGATCTGGATATAGAGCGTCGACAGCATCCCCGAGACGATCGACACGAATGTGTTCATCGGCGCGTGCTGCATCATCGGGCTTGACGGCCCTTCGCTTCCCAGAACCGCACCAACGGCCTTGTTGTGGGTCATGAACAGAAAGATGCCAGTCAGCAGAAAAATCACGAAGTCGCCTCGCACGGCGAGGCCCTTCATGCCCATAACGCTGAACATGATGAAGAAGAACAGCACGAACATCAGCGATTGAAATACACTCATCGCGATGGACATGAAGGCATTGCCATGTGTCTTGCGGATCGATCGAACGGTGTTGTGATAGATCAGCTCAGCGATGTTTACAGCCGAAGCCATCCGGTTCGTCGGAGCCGTTTTCTGAAACATCTTTGTCTGCCTCTGCCTCAGTCCGCGTTTTCTGCCGCCAGTTTCCCTGACTGTTGTTGCGGACATTTGTTAAGCAGATGATAAGAGAGGCGCGCTTTCAAATCAATCGAGGCGGGGAACGATGACCATAGACTATGATGCACTGATGCACACAATGCGCAGGCTGGCGCTCGAAGCAGGCGACAAAATCATGGAAATCTACCACGCCGATGATTTCGATGTGCGGGCCAAATCAGATGACAGCCCGGTAACGGAAGCGGACGAAGCAGCAGATGCGCTTATTTCGGACGGGCTGCGGGCAGCCTTTCCTGACATCGCACTGGTGACCGAAGAACAGTCCGACACACATGACCTTGACGTGAAGGATTTCCTGATTGTCGATCCTCTCGACGGGACAAAGGAATTCATTCATCGGCGCGGAGATTTTACCGTCAATATCGCGCTCGTCGAAGACGGAGTGCCGACCCGTGGTGTGGTCTATGCCCCCGCAAAGAACCGTTTGTTCTTTACCGATGCCAACGGTCAAAGCGTTGAGGAAACAGGCGATTTTGCCAAAGCATCAATTGGCACAACGAAGAAAATCCACGTGTCCGATCCGGACACGGACGCGCTGATGGTCGTCGCGTCCAAATCGCACCGAGATCAGGCAACCGATGATTACATCAACCGCTATAGCGTCAAGGACAGCAAGAGCGCGGGATCGTCACTCAAGTTCTGTCTTGTGGCGACCGGAGAAGCCGATTTCTACCCGAGGCTCGGCCGCACGATGGAGTGGGATACCGCCGCAGGGCATGCCGTTCTGAACGGCGCCGGGGGAGAGGTTCTGCGGCTGGATGACCTGCAAACGCTGACATACGGCAAGCCAACCTTTGCCAACCCGTTCTTTGTGGCGACAGCGCCGGGCATTGATCTGACGCCCGTCTGATCCGCCGGATGTCCCTGCTTCCGATCAGCATCGTAATCGTCAGTCGGGGCAGGCCCGGTTGGCTTCGGCGATGCCTGAGGGCGGTTGGGCAACTCGACTATCCCCGGTTCGAAACCGTGGTCGTTGCCTGTGCAGAGGGCGCCCGAGTTGCACAGGAGATGGAGCTGGATACGGTTATCCACTTCGACACAGTTAATATCTCGGCTGCTCGCAACATCGGAGTCGCGCAGGCCGCCGGAGAGGTTGTTGCCTTCATCGACGACGATGCCGTTCCAGAACCAACCTGGCTGCTCCATCTTGCTCCGGTTTTTGAAGATCCCACGGTGGCACAGGCCGGAGGCATCACTCTTGGGCGCAACGGGATTTCGGTCCAGCACGCGGCGGCACGGGTTGATCCATTTGGGCGGTCCCATCCGATCAGCCATATTGGAAGCGAACCGCAGGACATCGAAAGGTCGGGAGACCTTTTTCCGCGCCTTCATGGAACCAACATGGCCATTCGGCGAAAGACCCTTACGGATCACTCCGGGTTCGATGAACGGTTCGCGTTTTTCCTCGACGAGACCGACCTGAGCCTCAGGGTTGCAAAGGCGGGTGGCCGCACGAAGCTTGTCCCCAAAGCCATCGTGCACCATGCCAGCGGGCCAAGCGACTTTCGAGATGCGCGACGCACCCCGCGCAGCGTGTTCGAGATCGCCGCGTCTGCCGGCGTCTTCCACCGCAAGCATTGCGCAGCGCACGAAATGGCAAATGCACGGGACGCCTTCTTGTCAGAGCGACAGGCATGGCTGCTCGGGCATATGCAGTCCGGGGCACTCACGCCTGACGATGTTGCCCGTCTGAACCGCGAACTTACAACCGGGTACGCCGCTGGTTCCGGCCGGCCTGCCCTGCCCCTACCATCCTTTGGATCCGTCACCAGAGAGATCCCGGAGGCACAAGTCGCAGAACGTCGCGACATGTACCTGGTTTCAGGTCGTGGCAGCGACGCTCAAATTGCGAGAGAGGTCGCACTCGGGAACCGGGTCACGGTATTCGACCTGAAACCGAACGCACGCTTTCATCGCGTCCAGTATAAGGAAGACGGGTACTGGCTCCACCAAGGCGGGATCTATGGTCGCGAGATACGGTCAGAACCGCTCATCCGGAGATCCAACCGCCAGGATCGCATACAGAGCACGTTGGACAGGCTTGCAGGGATCCGCTCAAAAAATGGGCTGGTGAGCGGCGATTGTGCAGAATTCGACAAAAGACCGTATTAATTCCCCAGTTATGTCATACACCCAAGGTCAATACTGTGTAATAACCAGTGACGCGCAGTAAGACGTGACCAGTAAGGAGCAGCCCATGCGTAGAAAAGTTACCAAAGCCGTATTTCCCGTCGCGGGACTTGGGACACGCTTTCTACCTGCAACCAAATCGGTCCCCAAGGAAATCATGACACTCGTGGACCGTCCGCTGGTGCAGTACGCCATCGACGAAGCCCGC
Organism: Marivita geojedonensis; assembly: GCF_002115805.1. Taxonomy (GTDB): domain Bacteria; phylum Pseudomonadota; class Alphaproteobacteria; order Rhodobacterales; family Rhodobacteraceae; genus Marivita; species Marivita geojedonensis. The sequence continues at coordinate 335,576 of NZ_JFKC01000001.1, forward strand.
GCTGCCGGGATCAAGGAATTCATCTTCATAACCTCGCGCGGGAAAAGCGCGCTTGAGGACTATTTCGACGAGTCCCCTATTCTTGAGCGCGAGCTGCGCAAGAAGGGAAAACTGGACATCCTTGAAGACCTGAAATCGACCAATATGGAAAGCGGCGCGATTGCCTATATGCGCCAGCACAAGGCTCTTGGTCTGGGCCACGCGGTCTGGTGCGCGCGCCGCCTGATCGGTGATGAACCCTTTGCTGTAATGCTACCGGATGACGTCATCTCGGCAGAGAAGCCCTGCCTTCAGCAGATGGTCGAAGCCTACGAAGAAACCGGCGGCAATATGGTCGCCGCGATGGAAGTGCCGCGTGAACGTACGTCGAGCTACGGCATTCTTGATGTTCAGGACGACATGGGGTCGCTTGTCTCGGTCAAGGGCATGGTGGAAAAGCCTGCCGCCGAGGAAGCACCGTCAAATCTTGCCGTGATCGGGCGCTACATTCTGGACCCGGCCGTCCTGCGGAACCTGAATAAGAAACAGACCGGCGCAGGTGGTGAAATCCAGCTGACCGATGCGATTGCACAGGAAATCGACGGCACCGGTGTCTACGGTTATCGCTTCCGGGGACAGCGCTTCGATTGCGGATCGAAAGCCGGGTTCCTTCAGGCAACCGTGGCTTTCGGGCTGGCCCGAGACGATCTCAAGGACGATCTGCGCGGTTTCCTCGACTCGGTCATGCAGATCGACAACGCGGCCGAGTGACGTATGAACATCCTGGTTACGGGTGGGGCCGGTTATATCGGCTCACATGCCTGCAAGGCACTCGCAAAGGCCGGGTTCACGCCGATTACCTTTGACAATCTGTCGACCGGATGGCGTGACGCGGTCAAGTTCGGGCCTTTTGTCGAGGGCGACCTGACCGACCGGGCCTCAATCGATCGGGCGTTCGAGGCGCATGATCCCAAGGCCATATTGCATTTCGCCGCGTTGAGCCGCGTCGACGAAGCGATGAGCAATCCCGGCCTCTATTGGCGCAACAACGTGCTCGGTTCGCTGAATTTGATTGAAGCTGCCACCGACCACAACTGCCTCGATTTCGTCTTCTCATCGACCTGTGCGACCTATGGCGATCAGGACAACGTGGTTCTCGACGAGACAACCGCTCAGATGCCGCTCAACGCCTACGGCGCGTCCAAGCAGGCCGTGGAACGCATCCTGCATGACTTCGGAGTCACGCATGGGCTGCGGCGCGTGATTTTTCGCTACTTCAACGTGGCCGGTGCGGACCCCGAAGCCGAAGTCGGAGAGTTCCACCGCCCGGAAACGCACCTGATCCCGATTGTCCTCGATGCGGTGGCCGGGGTGCGCGACGGTGTGACGATCTACGGCACGGACTATCCGACCAAAGACGGAACCTGTATTCGGGACTACGTGCATGTTTCCGATCTGGTCGATGCGCATGTCCTTGGGCTGCGGTGGCTGCTGGATGGCAAGGGAAGCCGCGTGTTCAACCTTGGCACCGGATCAGGTTTCTCCGTCCGCGAAGTGATCGACTCGGCGCGACGGGTCACAAATCGGGATGTGCCGACAACGATTGGCGATCGGCGCGCAGGAGATGCAATCAAACTGGTCTCCGGATCAAAGCGCGCGGAAGACGAACTGCAGTGGCAGCCGCAAAAATCGACCATGCCTCAGATGATCGAAGATGCGTGGCGGTGGCACCAAGTTGCAGACTATCGCGAATAGCCGGGCCTCAGCCCATCTTCTGGATGTAACGCGAACGGTCAGTCGGGCGCATTGGCAGCCCACGGGAATCGATCGGATCGAGCGGGCGTATATTGCGCGATTGATTTATGATCCGGCTCCTTTGTTCGGTCTCGTCCGAACCAAGCTCGGATATCTGCTGCTCGACGATTCAGGCTGCCAGTCGCTGCTTGAGCATTGCGAAACGCAAATCTGGCAGGACGCCGACCTGCTGTCACGCCTGTTACGCCGCTCGGATGCGGACCGCGCGCGGACGGAAACCGGCCTTCGCCGTATCGCGCTGGACCGCGCAACACCTGCGCGCCTGACCGCGATGCTCAAGCGACACCTGCCTCGCGGCACCGCGTACCTGAATACTGGCCAGACACAGTTTAACGACCGGATCGTACACGCCCTCAAAGCCTGCGAGGACGTTCGGATTTCCGTATACCTGCACGATACGATTCCACTGGATTTTCCGGAGGTACAGACAAACGCGTCGCGGCTCCGGTTCAAGCAGTTCTTCGGCAGGACAGACCGCCACGCGGATCTGGTCTTGTGCAATTCAGAGCACACGAGATCGCGCGTCCTGTACCATGCTGACCATCTGAAAGACGATCAGGTGCATGTTGTGATGCCCGGCGTGCCGGACATCAAACTGGGAACGGCCCCAAACGGACCGTGGAGTGGTGAAGCCTACGTCATGGCGATCGGCACGATCGAACCACGCAAGAACATCGGGTTTCTGCTGGATCTGTGGGACACGTTCTCCGGCCCTGATGACCCGCACCTTGTGATCTGCGGGCGGCGCGGTTGGATGAGCGAAGACGTGTTCGCGCGCCTAGACCGGCATCCTCCCAATGTGCACGAACTGTCCGGCCTTCCCGACAGTGCAATGTGGGCCTTGTTGAAAGACAGTTGCGGATTGCTGTTTCCCAGCAAAGCAGAAGGGTTCGGCTACCCTGCGATTGAGGCCATTCGGCTACAGGTTCCGGTGATCTGTACGCCATTGCCCGTTTTCCGCGAGGTGCTCGGCAACTCGGCTATTTACGCAGACGAATCAGACCGCTACCTTTGGCGCAGCAAAGTTGAGCAACTGACGCAGGTACGTCGGGGCCAAAGCGGTGAGCAGTATTCGGTTGGGTCTTGTTTGGTGCCGACTTGGCAGGAACACTTCAACCTGCTGTTTACACTCCTTTGATACCCGGACGCTGCTTGCGGCGGAAAGACAGGCAGCTGACTCTTGGGAGTGGTGCAACGATACGGTCTCAGGCTCCAGCGGAAACGCTGGAGGCTTCGCGCGTTTCGAAAACGTCGCGAACTCAAGCCTGTGACCAATCGCACAGATCAGATCCGCAAGAACGATATCCTGCTGTTCTGCACCCTGCGAAACGAAGGTATCAGGCTTCCCTACTTTCTGAAGTATTATCGGGACATGGGTGTGTCCCATTTCTTTTTTGTGGACAACGATAGCACGGACGGCAGCGCAGAGCTTCTGGCCGAGCAGCCGGACGTGTCCGTCTGGCATACCCGCAAGAGCTACAAACGCGCCAGGTTTGGCATCGACTGGATGAACTGGCTGCTCCGGCGTTACGGCCACGACCACTGGTGCCTTACGGTCGATCCGGATGAGCTTTTCGTCTACCCGTTCTGCGACTCCCGCCCACTGCCCGCGCTGACCGACTGGCTGGAAGCCTCGTCGATCAAATCGTTCAGCGCGATGCTTCTGGACATGTATCCCAAGGGCCGCATCGACGCAGTGCCTTACCAGGCCGGTCAAAACCCACTCGAAATTGCTTCCTGGTTCGACTCGGGAAACTACACGCTCAAGCGCAATCACCTCTTGGGAAATCTCTGGATACAGGGCGGTGCGCGCGCACGAGTGTTCTTCCCCGATCAACCGGAAGCCGCGCCCGCCCTGAACAAAATCCCGCTGGTGAAATGGCACCACCGCTACACCTATGTCAGTTCGACACACATGCTGTTGCCGCGTGGCTTGAATTACGTCTATGACGAATGGGGCGGGGAAAAAGCATCGGGCGCGCTGTTGCACACCAAATTCCTCAGCACGTTCAATGATAAAGCCATGGAAGAGCTGAAGCGTCGCGAACACTACGCGGGCAGTCTCGAATATGTGGCCTACGCGAACGCGCTTCAGGATCATCCTGATCTTTGGTGCAAGTGGTCCGAGAAATACATCAATTGGCGGCAGCTTGAAATTCTGGGCCTCATGTCGATGGGCAACTGGGCATGAGCATCGGAATTGTCATGTTGGCGCACACCGCGCTGCACAGGGCAGAGCAGGTCGCGCGGCATTGGACCAAGGCAGGCTGCCCGGTCGTGATCCATGTCGATCAGGTGGTTTCCCCAAAACGCTACCGCATCTTCACCGAGCGTCTGAGCGACGACCCCCTGATCCGGTTCTCTAAAAGGCATCGGTGCGATTGGGGGTCATGGGGCCTCGTCGCAGCAAGTCAGGATGCGAGCGAGCTGATGCTGACCGGGTTCGAGGACGTCAGCCATGTCTATCTGACTTCGGGATCCTGCCTGCCGCTGCGCCCGGTTCAGGAACTGATCGACTATCTCAAGGCAAGACCCCGCACAGATCACATCGAAAGCGCGACAACTGCCGATGTCCCCTGGACGGTGGGCGGACTCGATGAGGAACGGTTCACCATGCGGTTTCCGTTTTCATGGCGCCGGAACCGGTATCTGTTCGACCGCTTCGTAGAGTTGCAGCGCAAGCTCGGCTACACGCGCAAGATTCCCGACGGCCTGACCCCGCATATGGGCAGCCAATGGTGGTGCCTGACGCGGCAAACGCTCTCATCGATCCTGCAGGACCCGAAACGCAAGGTCTATGACCGGTACTTCCGCCATGTCTGGATCCCGGATGAAAGCTACTTCCAGACGCTCTCGCGGCTTTATTCGACCAGCATCATCAGTCGCTCACTGACCCTTTCCAAATTCGATTTTCAGGGAAAGCCACACATCTTTTATGATGACCATCTTCAACTGCTGCGCCGCTCAGATTGTTTTGTCGCGCGAAAAATCTGGCACAGTGCAGATCGTCTCTACGAGACATTCCTGAATCCGAAACCCGGAGAACTCAGCCGTCAGGAGCCCAACCCCGGCAAAATCGACCGCATCTTCGCAAAGGCTGTGGACCGCCGGACCCGGGGCCGACCCGGGCTCTACATGCAAAGCCGTTTTCCAAACGAAGACTGGGAAAACGGTGTGACGGCTGCCAAATATTCGGTGTTTCAGGGCTTTACGGAACTGTTTACCGATTTTGAGCCGTGGCTGGCCCAAGTCACCGGCGCGCGGGTACACGGACATCTTTTCGCACCTGACCGGGCCCACTTTGCAGAAGGCCAAACGGTCATGAATGGCGCGCTGTCGGACAACGCCACCCTGCGCGACTATGATCCAAAGATGTTTCTGACCAACCTGCTCTGGAACACGCGCGGGGAACGGCAATGCTTCCAGCTTGGCCCCAAGAGCACACCCAACGTTGTCTGGGACATTGCCAAAGACCCGAATGCGCAGGTTTCGGTCATCAGCGGCGCGTGGGCCATTCCGCTGTTTCAGTCCAACCGGACTTTCGGGGAATTACGGAAAGAGGCCGCGCAGATGCAGAAGATCGAAACCCAGATGTTGGACGCGCTGAGATCTCCCTACTCGAAATGCCGCAAACGGATCTGGACGATGGCCGAATTCATCGAAGCCCCGATGGAAGCCATTCAGGTCATCGTGGATGAAATCGGGTTTCAGCCCAACCGCCGTCTGACCACTGCGCCCACGATGGTCGATTTGGCTGGCTTTGGACAGTTCCTGCAGAACCTCAAGAACCAGGGCATGCACCCATACCTGATGGGGGATTTCCCCGCAGACCCGATCACACCCGCTTCGCTGCGAGATACACAGCGTCCGCGGCCCTATCTGGTGAAGAAATAAGTCGTGGCCGGACCGTTCGATCACTTCGTCGTTTTCGCCGAAATGCGAACCGGCTCGAACCTGCTTGAGGATTACCTCAACCAGATCGACGGCATTGCGTGCCACGGCGAAGCGTTCAATCCGAATTTCATTGGATATCCGAACCGCGATGACATTCTTGGCGTGACCCAGCGCCAACGCGAGGACAACCCGGAACGCCTGCTGCGGGCGATCAAATCAAAGAGCGCAGGGCTTGGCGGGTTTCGATATTTTCACGACCACGACCCGCGGGTTCTGTCGGCAATCCTCGCAGACCCGAGATGTGCAAAGATCGTGCTTACGCGCAATCCGGTGGACAGCTACGTCAGCCTCAAGATCGCACGTGCAACGGATCAGTGGAAGCTGACCAATGTCACCAACCGCAAGGCGGCGCAGGCCCATTTCGATCTGCACGAATTTGAACGCCATGTTGGAACAATGCAGAGCTTCCAGCTCGAGATCATGCGGGCATTGCAGGTCACCGGGCAAACCGCGTTCTACATTGGTTATGACGATCTCCACGACACCGAGATCCTAAGCGGCCTGGCAGGATGGCTGGGGGTGCCCACGGTGCCTGATGCCTTTCAGAGCAATCTGAAACCCCAGAACCCAGAACCCTTGTCGGACAAGGTCGCAAACTTCGATCGGATGGTTGCCGCACTGAGCGCATTTGACCGCTTCGACCTTACCCGCACTCCGAATTTCGAACCTCGACGCGGGCCGGTGGTGCCCGCCTACGTGGCCTGCGCGCGGCACCCACTGCTTTTCATGCCGGTCCGATCAGGGCCTGGGAGCCAAGTCGTCACTTGGATGAAAGCACTGGATGGGGGCACGTCCGAGTTGGTCGGGGACTTCAACCAGAAATCTCTGCGCGGCTGGATGCAGAACAACCCCGGACACCGCCGCTTCACTGTAGTGCGGCACCCATTGGCACGCGCACATGCCGCGTTCTGCGACCGTATTCTGAACACCGGACCGGGCAGCTTTGCAAAGATCCGTCAGCAGCTGATCCGTTTTCACGGGCTCAACCTTCCGGATGATCCCACAGATCCGGGATATGACATACACGCCCACCGGGAGGCATTTGCGACTTTCCTGACCTTTCTCAAATCGAATCTGAACGGACAGACAAGCATTCGTGTGGATGCACACTGGGCCAGCCAGGTTGCGTGTCTTCAGGGAATGGCCGATTTCTGTCTGCCGGATCATCTGATACGCGAAGAGGACGTGGGCGAAGCACTGCCACAGCTTGCCACATCCCTGGGGATCAGTCAGGTTCCGCCGCTGCCTGCAGGCACTGATCACCAAACGCGCCTTGCCGCAATCTATGAACCGCGCCTGGAAAGGCTCTGCCGAGACGCGTATCCACGCGACTACATGATGCTCGGTTTCTCGGATTTCGACACGAAAAACCCCGCCTGAGCGGGGTTTTCACTATGCAGCCTGAACCGCGGCGGCTTCTGTGATGATCGTATGCAGGGTCGCCGGATCAGGATTGGCCCGCAGTTTGGCGCAGAAATTCTGATCCCGCAAAGTCCGCGACACCAGCGCCAATGCCTTAAGGTGCTCCACCCCTGCATCTTCCGGCGCAAAAAGCGCAAAGATCACGTCTACCGGTTGACGATCCACTGCTTCGAAATCGATAGGCTTCTCAAGCAGGATGAACACACCAACCACCTCGTCCACGCCATCAAGCCGGGCATGTGGCAGGGCAACGCCATGGCCCACACCGGTGGGGCCAAGGCTTTCGCGCTCAAGCAGCGCCTCAACCGCGCGCTGTGCAGAGATGCCATAAGCGACCTCTGCGACATCCGCGATGTCATGCATCAAACGCTTCTTGCTGGATGCAGTTGTGACGGCCTTAACGGCCTTGGAATTCAACAGATCTGCAAATTTCATGTGCTGCTCGTTTTGTGGACGTGTCCGCCCGTATGTCCGAGATTATGGGTCGATCCAACCGATGTTCCCATCTTCCCTTCGATATACGACGTTTACCCCGTCCTTTTTGTCATTCCGGAACACCAAGACTGGCAGTCCCGCTAACTCCATTTGCATCACCGCCTCGCCCACTGTCAGGGATGGAATCTTGGTCTCCATCTCGGCGACAATGATCGGTTGCAGCGATTCCGGCTCGTCGTCATGCGCGTCCGCTTCGCTGGCGAGGATATACGAGGATGCCCCAAAGAGTTCAACAGGTTCCGTACGGTCCTTGTGATGATCCTTCAAACGCCGTTTGTAGCGGCGCAACTGCTTGTCCATTTTTTCACAACAGCCGTCGAACGCCGCATAGATTTCAGTCGCGTGCGCCTTGGCGGTCGCGTTCAAACCGGTCGACAGGTGTACCACCGTCTCACAAACAAATTCGTGCGCGCTCTTGGAAAAGATGACCGTCGCATCGGTCGGACGTCCGGCGTATTTGCCAAGCATCCCGTCCAATTCCGTCTTCACATGGGTCTGGAGCGCTTCCCCAACATCAATCTGTTTGCCGGTTATCTGGTAACGCATAGGATATCCTTTTTATTGTTTTAGTTCTGCAGCAGAACAGCTCCGGTGAAACCGGTGGTGCGTTCAGCTGCAAAAGGAATCTGGCGTAGGGACCGTTGTGTTTCATTGTCCAGCCGCGGTGGCAGGCAGAGCGGAAATTGACGGTCTGAGTCTTCAAACGCCATACCGCCATTTCAATCCTGCTGCGGCTGCGTGTCAATCATTTCCGTCACAGGTTGCAGGAATTATCCGATGCGGAAACTGTCGCCCAGATAGACCCTGCGCACGTTCTCGTTCCGAACCACCTCATCCGGAGATCCTGACATCAGCACCTTGCCATCGTGCAGAATGTACGCCCGGTCCACGATCTCGAGCGTTTCGCGCACATTGTGGTCCGTGATCAGAACGCCGATTCCCCGTTTCTTGAGATCAGCCACCAAATGCCGAATGTCACCAACGCTGATCGGATCCACCCCTGCAAACGGTTCATCAAGCAGCAGATACTTCGGATCGGCTGCAAGGCACCGCGCGATTTCTACCCGTCGCCGTTCCCCGCCAGACAACGCGAGCGCAGGCGCACGGCGCAAGTGTTCGATGGAAAATTCGCCCAGCAGTTCTTCAAGCCGTTCGCGCCGTTTGTGGCGATCCGGTTGGCTGATATCGAGAATGGCGCTGATATTGTCTTCGACGCTCATGCCCCGGAAGATCGACATTTCCTGAGGAAGATAGCCAATGCCCATCCGCGCGCGTCGATACATCGGCAGGTAGGTCACATCCTGCCCGTCTATCAAAACCTGACCCGCTTCGGGGTTCACAAGCCCGGCAATCGCGTAAAACGATGTCGTCTTGCCGCTTCCGTTCGGTCCGAGCAACGCAACTACCTCGCCGCGCTGCACCTCAAGAGAGACATCGCGGATCACCACGCGCTTCTTGTAACTTTTGCGAAGATGCCGGACGACCAGCCCGCTCTGGCCCTCGGTCACGGACAGATTGGGCGCGGCCATCAATTGTGCCCCGACTGGAACACTGTCCGGACCCGACCGTTCATCTGTGCCGTCCCGGCCTCAAGATCGACATCCATACTGTCGGAAACAAGTGTGTTCGCACCCTGGGTCAATAACACATTGCCAACCATTCGGATTGTGCCCCGATTGACTTCATACTCTGCACTTTCGGCCTCTGCCGCCTGATCACCATTGACGAGGGTCACGCCGCCAGTTGCCTCAAGCCGTTCGATGCCACTTTGGTTTTCAGTGTAATAGACCAAGACACGTGGCGCCGAGAGACGCATGTCGCCCTGACCAATGATGACATTTCCAGTGAACAGCGCCGATCCGTCGTTCTGGGAAACCGACAGCGCATCCGCACTCACTTCCACCGGCAGCGAGGTATCCTGCTGAACCGTTCCGAACGCCACCTCGGTGCCTTGGGCAAACGCCGCTGGCGCAAGGCCAAGCAGCACAACGCTCATCACGGTTCGGATCATCACTCAGCCTCGTTTGGTTGCGGCGTGTATACCAGTTTTACCCCGTCCGTGAACAGCAACTGAATGTCATTGGTGTCCGAAGATTCTTCCACCCGCAGCTTTCCTGCCGACAAGGTCAGCCCGGGTCCCGTCGCATCCACCGCTTCCGTGCTCTCGATCGCAACGCGGTCGATCTCGGCATTCAACCCGTTGGTGGTGACAGTATATCCCGAACTGCTTTCCAGAGTGACACCGTCCCGCAACAAGAGCATATCACCTTCCTGCATCCGTCCGGTCCGCGCATCGATGGTGATCCGATTTCCATCGCGCACATCGATGACGGCGCGCAGGTCATCGGCAACCACTCCGGCACCATCTGAATCCAGCATCCGCGCCTGCCGCGCGGCCAGCGTCAAACCCTGACCGTTTTCCGTCGTCCCGGCATAGAATGGACTGCCGATCTGTTCCGTCTTGCTTGGATCGCCGCCACCGGACAGGACCGGAATGGTGGAAATCGGATCCGGGCCTCGCGAATAGAGAAAGATCGTGGACAGAAGGATCAATGCACCCAGAGGAAGCAGGATCTTCAACCATGCAATCAGGCGCGAATACATCCTATCCGCCCATACGCTCAGGAATGCGCAAAAATATCGGTATCGGGCCAACCTGCGAGATCGAGATGCGCGCGCGTCGGCAGAAAGTCGAAACAGGCCTGCGCCAACTCTGCACGGCCCTCACGCTCAAGCATCGCCTGCAAAGCATCCCGAAGTTTGTGGAGGTAAAGCACATCGGACGCGGCGTATTCGATTTGCGCCGATGACAGGGCCTCGGCACCCCAGTCGCTGGACTGCTGTTGCTTTGAGATATCGACGCCCAAAAGTTCCTGAAGCAAGACCTTCAATCCATGCCGGTCCGTATATGTCCGGACCAGGCGGCTGGCGATCTTGGTGCAGTAGACCGGCGCGGTCACAACGCCAAACGCGTTCTCGAGCGCCGCGATGTCAAACCGTCCGAAATGAAACAGCTTGAGCACATTGGGATCGGTCAGCAGCCGTTCGAGATTGGGCGCAGAGGTCTGTCCTTTTTCGATCTGCACCAGATGCGCTGTTCCATCACCGCCCGAAAGCTGTACCACGCACAACCGATCACGGTGCGGGTGCAGCCCCATCGTTTCGCAATCGATGGCAACCTCCGGTCCTAGGTCCAGATCGTCGGGAAGATCGCGCAGGTAGACTTGGTGGGCCATCAGAACCGTCCTTGCTCAACAGACATCGCTTGGCAGATAGTCTTTCGCCGGGCACGACGCAACCTGCCCCAGCTTTGCCCAAGTTTGACCCGATTCTCGGCATTTCGTCACGATTCGGCCCAAATTGAGCGGACCGCGTCCCGGCACGTCGCCCAATTTCGGCCCAATATATTTCAATTTGTTTCACCCCGTGAGGTCCCAGAGATCCAACGCAACCTCCAAAAGCCGGGCGAAAGACAAAGCAATAACGGCGTATTCAGCATGCTTTATTGTTGCCAACTGGGGAACACTTGAAAACTGCCCAATACCCGGAACCAGCGCAAAAATGTTTCCACTGAAGAAACAGTATTGCGGAAAACCCGCCAATTAATCCCAATAATCGACGCTCTGGAAATCAATTCGTGGAATTCGGCCGAATTGATCAGAATTCTTCGCCGCATATCCGACTTAAAAACTCAGCAAAAGCAAGCCTGAACCACCGCCCTGACAAGCTCCACGCATAAGAAACTGACGGATTGAACACGATACGTAAAAAGTGATTAACCCTCACCTCCGCGCGAAAGCTCGACAAACGCACACTCGCTCATTGATTGATCAGTTCATGGGAATACACGCAAAAGTTTCCCCTCGATCTGAAAGTTGACCTAATTACGGCAGAGCGTCATAAACAAGCCATGTTTTGGCAGGCCACATTCCTGCCATGTTTGAGTTTGGCACTTGGGGGTTGGTGCTTCCACTTGGGAGTTGCGTACGGTTCGTCTGCTGAAGTCTGCCACATAGTCTGAAAGCCGAAATCTGGATCCAGATCTGTTCGAATGCCTGCAGCACTGCGCTGTCGGCAAACGATGTTTTCATGCCTGCGGCACCCATGCAGTCGACCCCGCACAAAGGGTCAAAGGGTGTAACGATGACACTGCACATTCGCCAACCGCTGCCTGGCGCTGAAATTGAAAACTTGGTCAACTCGGCCTTCTCGTCCTCAGAGCCAAAAAGCATCTATCGCGACCACTTCAAGCGAGGCTTGGATATCGCTCTTGTCCTGATGGCAGCGCTTCCCGTTGCAATCATTTTGGGCATTTGCGCACTGCCGGTGGCCCGTGACGGCGGTTCGCCGTTCTATCATCAGACGCGCGTCGGCCGGTTTGGGAAAACCTTCAAGATGTGGAAGCTGCGCAGCATGGTGGCCAACGCGGATCAGGCGCTTGAAGAGCATCTTGCACAAAACCCGTCGGCCCGCGCCGAATGGAACCGCAACCAGAAGCTCCGCAATGATCCGCGTATCACCAAGATCGGTCAGATCCTGCGCAAAACATCATTGGATGAACTGCCGCAGCTTTGGAACGTGCTGAAAGGGGATATGTCGCTGGTCGGTCCGCGTCCGATGATGCTGGATCAGCAAGCACTCTACCCCGGCTCTGCGTATTATGCACTGCGTCCGGGCCTGACCGGGTTCTGGCAGGTTTCGGTCCGCCACGAGAGCAGCTTTGCCGAACGCGCGCATTACGACGCAGAATACCTCGGCAAGGTGACGCTTCTCGAAGATCTTTCGGTTATGTGGAAGACCGTCAGCGTCGTGACAAAAGGCACCGGCTGCTGATCAGGCAGACCGGTTTACCTCGGCGAAACGCCTGAGGATCCGCATCAGGTCATCCAGAGCTTTCGCGTTTCGCTCATTTATCAGACGGCCTTCGTCATCCCACTGCGATGCCGTTGCGCCAACCAGTACTTCCGGACCGGGAACAAGCAGCGGACGAAACGGTGTCAGACACAGGCGAGCCATGTTCTGGCTGCGCTCTCCGCCAGCCCGGCCCGCTGCTGCCGACATGATGGCTACAGGCTTGTCGAGCCACGGGTTTCCATCCGTCCGGCTCACCCAATCCAACGCATTCTTGAGAACGCCGGAAATGCCCTTGTTGTATTCCGGAGTCGCGACAATGACCGCATCGGCAGAAGCAATCAGGTCAGCCAGCGATTGCACCTCATCCGGGATGCCCGCTCCGCTTTCGAGGTCACCATCATAAAGCGGCAACCGAAGGTCGCCCTCCACGAACTCTGCCTCCCCAAAACGCCGTGCGGCCTCTTTCATCAACAGGCGGTTCGTCGATGCATTTCGAAGGGATCCGCACAATCCGACAAGCTTAAGGTCACTCATTTACTGTCTCCTGATCTGTCGATCAGCAAACTGGAACTCAACCTTGACAGGGCAACCCGAAAATGCGCGCGGCCAAAGAAAAAGCCCGCGCCGAACCGGCACGGGCCATTGAACCGATATGAAACGGATCAGGCGTTCGGCAGGATCACGATCTCCACGCGGCGATTCTGAGCCCGGCCTTCGGGCGTCAGGTTGCTCGCAATAGGCTGATCCTCGCCCCGTCCAATGCTCTGGATACGGAATGAGGGCACGCCTTCGCTCATCAGAATATTCGCGACCGATTGGGCACGCTGGCGCGACAGGTTGAGATTGTAACCCGCTTCGCCTGTGTTGTCCGTGTGGCCGATGACTTGAACCGTCGTGTCCGGGTAAGCCAGCAGGTTCTGTCCCACGGTACGCAGATCGCGCTGAAGGTCAGGACGTAGGGTCGCGCTGTCCGTCGCAAACAGGATGTCCTGCGGCAGCGTCACGATCAGGCGGTCACCTGTGTTGCGGATCGACACGTTATCATTGCCGATCTGTGCGCGCAGGTCCGCTTCCTGCTTGTCGAGCTGGTTGCCGATGAGGGCACCACCACCTGCGCCGATAATGGCACCTGCAGCGGCATTGCGCCGACGTTCCTCGGCATCGTTGCCCATCAGCGCACCGATCACGGCGCCTGTTCCGGCGCCGATCAATGCGCCGGTCTTGGCCTGGCGGTTCGGGTCGTTCGGATCGTTGAAGGTTCCCGTCGTACAGGCCGACAGTGCAATTGCGCTGCACAATGCTGCGGTAAGGGGAAGTCTGGTAAGTGTCATAGGATTTGCCTCGTCTATCTGCGCCCGATTGTAGGGGTCCAACTACTGCTATGCGATAACATAGAGGGTTAGTTCCCCCATGTCGTGAAAAAATCGGCGCATTTCCGCGCAAGGGTCAGGCTTCGACGCGTGCAGACTCCCAGGCAAGGATGCTGCGCTTGACCGGCAACCCCCAGTGATAGCCCCCCAATCCGCCGGACTTCCGCAGAGCGCGGTGACAGGGGATCAGATAGCTGATCGGGTTACGCCCCACCGCTGTGCCCACAGCGCGCACGGCTTTGGGATGGCCGATGAACTCCGCGATCTCGGAATAGGTTGTGACATGGCCCGACGGGATCTGCATCAATGCTTCCCAGACCTTGATCTGGAACGGCGCTCCAATAAGAAACAGCGGGACATCGCCCTCGGCCTGACCAAAGGCGGCCCTCACCCAAGGATCGAGCCTGTCGGGCGCTTCCACGTAGGTCGCATTTGGCCAGCGGCTCGTCAGATCCTGCATCGCTTCGGCCTCTGTGCATTCCGAACCGAACCCGATCCCGCAAAGCCCCTTCTCCGTCCCCATCACCAGAGCCGGACCAAACGGGCTGTCGAACCAGCCCCAGAAGATCGTCAGCCCCTCGCCCTTGCGGGCGAAATCACCCGGGCTCATCGCCTCCCAGCGCAGGAACAGATCATGGAGCCGCCCGCCGCCCGAAAGACCGGCCGCATGTGCCGTCTCGAGCGTGGTGAACCGTTCGGCCAGCAGCGCCTTGGCATGGCCCAGCGTGAGGTATTGCTGATATCGTTTCGGACTGACCCCGACCCAGCGCGAGAACACCCGCTGGAAATGCGCCGGGCTCATATTCATCTGCGCGGCAAGATCATCCAACGAAACAGCCGGCCCGCTGGCATCGATCACATCCAGCGCACGTCGCATGACATGGAAATGATAGCCGTGTGTGTCTTCGGTCATAGCCTGCATCGCGTCACCTTATCATCACCTGCCCACGTCATATCGTGCAGACCCGTCAGGCTGCGACCCGTTTATTGCGCTTTGCGCGTTACCGCTTTGGAAAGCAGCGGAGTCATGCCATGCTGAAACATGACCCGGATAGTTGAAACCTTTGGTCCACCATCCTCACAAGCTCTGCAAGCTCGGGCTTGGGCAAGGTGGCAGGAGCTGCGGGATGATCCCGCCATCGTCACCCATGGACGCGCGCTTGGGTTGGCATCGCCGGATGCCGCACCCCTGTCGCGTCAGGTCGCCCTGGCCCGCGAGATGGGCGCTGCGGCCTGCGAGCATGTACCGGAGGCGGAACTCGCCGCCCGCTTTACCGCGCTGGAGGCAGAAGGACTGAAAACCGACAGCTTTGTCGACTGGGGCAGTAGCGCCGAAACCCTGCCTCTGGCCCGCGCTCGACTTGCTGCACGGCCATTTGCCGATGACCTGACCCTGGGTATTGTCGGGCCGGACACCTCGGCCGAAGTCATGGCTGGTTTGGATGCAGTCACCCAGATGTGTGAGGTTCTGCTGCCCCTCGGGCCGTTCATACGCGGGCTCGAACGGCCTGCGGTCTGCGCCTATGTGGCCGAGCCTTCTGGCCGTATCGTCGGCGCCTCGGCCTCTGTTGAAATGTTCCACCCCGACTCGAACTGGCCGGGCCTGTGCTGGTGGGGCATGCTGTCCACCCATCCGGACCGGCGCGGCGAGGGCATCGCCAGCCGACTTGGCGCAGTGGTGCTGGACGAAATGAACCGGCGGCACGGTACGACCAGGTTCTTTACCGGCATCCGCACCGGCAACACGCCCTCCGAGGCACTTTGTACGCAGCTAGGATTCGGGCCGACACCCTATCACGTCGTACTTGCCATTGATCCGGAACTGATGGCCGGGGGACGTGTGACCAAGTAACGGCAATTTTCCGTTGCAGCCCCCGCCCGCTGCCGGTCATAAGGCGGCGATGGCAAAGCAACTCGATTATCACACGATCCGCGAGATCTTCACCCGCTTTCAGGCGGTGGACCCCGAACCGAAGGGTGAGCTTGAACACGTCAACGCATACACTCTGGTCGTCGCCGTGGCGCTGTCCGCTCAGGCGACCGATGTGGGCGTGAACAAAGCGACGCGCGAGTTGTTCAAGATTGCCGACACGCCGGAAAAGATGCTGGCACTTGGCGAAGAAGGTGTGATCGAGCACATCAAGACCATCGGCCTTTATCGCAATAAGGCGAAGAATGTCATCAAGCTCAGCCAGATCCTTGTCGACCAGTATGGCGGTGAGGTGCCCAATTCCCGCGCCGCGCTGGAAAGCCTGCCGGGCGTCGGGCGCAAGACCGCAAACGTGGTTCTGAACATGTGGTGGGGTCATCCGAGCCAGGCGGTCGACACGCATATCTTCCGCGTCGGCAACCGCACCGGAATCTGCCCCGGCAAAGATGTGGTCGCCGTGGAACGCGCCATCGAAGACCACATCCCCGTCGATTTCCAGCATCACGCCCACCATTGGCTGATCCTGCACGGGCGCTACACCTGTGTGGCCCGGAAACCAAAATGCGGCGTCTGCGTGATCCGCGATCTCTGCCCATTCGAGGACAAAACAGTATGACCAAGAAATACCAGGTTGTCGGGATCGGCAACGCCGTTGTGGACGTGATCGCACGTGCCGAAGACACGTTTCTGGACCTGATGGGAATCCAGAAGGGCATCATGCAACTTGTCGAACGCGAACGCGGCGAAACGCTCTATGCAGCGATGAAGGAACGTGTGCAGACGCCGGGTGGGTCGGTTGCCAACACGCTGGCCGGGCTGGGCAATCTGGGCCTGCGCACCGCCTTTATCGGGCGCGTGCATGATGATGCTCTGGGGCGCTTTTATGCGGACGCGATGGAAGAGGACGGCACCGATTTCGTGAACCCGCCGGTGCCGGGCGGCGAACTCCCCACCTCGCGTTCCATGATCTTTGTCTCGCCCGATGGGGAACGGTCGATGAACACCTATCTTGGGATTTCAGCAGAGCTTGGTCCCGAGGACGTGTCCGAAGACGTAGCAGCCGAGGCGGAAGTGGTGTTTCTCGAAGGCTATCTCTTCGACAAGGACAAGGGCAAAGACGCCTTCATCCGCACCGCCCGCACCTGCCGCGCCGCTGGCGGCAAAGCCGGGATCGCCATTTCCGACCCGTTCTGCGTCGAACGCCACCGCGACGACTTCCTGAACCTGATCGAACACGAAATGGACTACGTGATCGGCAACGAGGCCGAGATCATGTCCCTCTACCAGAACAACGATCTGGAGGCCGATCTGACCGCCGTGTCCGCCATCTGCCCCCTCGTCGTCTGCACCCGGTCCGGCGACGGCGTGTCGATCATCCGCGACGGCGCGCGCGTCGATATTCCCGTTCAGAAAGTGGTCCCTGTGGACGCCACCGGCGCAGGCGATCAGTTTGCGGCAGGCTTCCTCTATGGTCTCGCTACGGGACGGGACATGGAAACGTCGGGCCGGATGGGTTGCGCAGCTGCCGCCGAGGTCATTTCGCATATCGGCCCGCGCCCCGAAGCGGATCTGCAATCGCTGTTCAAGGAGGCTGGCCTGATCTGAGTCTTCAGTTCAGGTCGACACCCCAGCATGCTGCGGACCACGCGGCCATCCCGCATAGGGTCCCGCCACGGGTTTGTTTGTCTCTGACTCTGCGCTTACAAAGAGCACAGGGGCACTGACGCTGGGATAACGAAAATGGACTTCTCTCTGGCCCGGGTATTCGCCGCGCGAAACACAATTGCCGGAGTGGCGGATGGCACTCCGCTTGTTCCATCGGCGCTGACAGAGACCTTTGGACAGGAATTCCTCCTAAAACTCGAAATTGCCCAACCCATCGGTGCGTTCAAACTGCGTGGCGCGCTGAACTCCGTTCTCAATCTTCCCGATGGCGCGAAGGGTGTGACCTGCTGCTCCACGGGCAACCACGGACGCGGCGTTGCCTTCGCGGCGCGGCAGCGCGGTCTGAGAGCCGTGGTGTGCATGTCCAATCTTGCCCCCCAGAGCAAAATCGCCGGTGTTCGCGTACTGGGAGCCGAGGCGCGCATCATCGGTCAGAGCCAGGATGAAGCCCAGGACGAAGCAGAGCGCCTCGCGGCAGAGGAAGGCCTGGTTGATATCTCGCCCTTCGATGATCCATACGTGGTCGCCGGACAAGCCACCATTGGCCTTGAGCTTCTCGAAGCTCGCCCCGACCTCGATACGATTCTCGTTCCGCTGTCAGGTGGCGGACTGGCCGGCGGAATCGCCTATACCGCCAAGCAAATCCGGCCCGATATTCGGGTGATCGGCATAACGATGGACCGCGGCGCAGCAATGTACGAGTCGGTGAAGGCCGGGCACCCTGTTGAGGTGGAAGAGGTACCGAGTCTTGCCGACTCTCTCGGCGGCGGGATCGGCCTGCAGAACCGCCTTTCGTTTGCCCTGTGCCGTGAGTTTCTCGACGACATCGTTCTGGTGACCGAGGAAGACATCTACCGCAGCCTCCAGACCGTCTACTACGAAGACCGGATCGTGTGTGAAGGGGCCTGCGTCGTCGGTATTGCTGCCGTTCAATCCGGCAGGGTCGTCCTTACCGGACCGACCGCAACGATCATCACCGGGAGGAACCTCGACATGCGGTCACATGCCGACATCATGGCCGGGCGCGACGTCGTACTGGGTGACTACATCGTGAAAGGACAATCCTATGGCCCGTAAAGTGCGCGTGCTGACGGAAACCGATCTGCGCCGTACGGTGCCTTTGGATCATGAGGCGATTGCCGTTGTGGAACGTGCGTTTGCGACGCTCGCAACCGGCAAGGTCGTCATGCCGCCCATCCTTTCGATGGAGATCGAGGACGCCAACGGCGAGGTCGATGTGAAGACCGCGTATATCCCTGGCTTCGATGGCTTTGCCATCAAGGTCAGCCCGGGTTTTTTCGACAACCCCAAACTCGGCCTTCCCAGCCTCAACGGACTGATGATCCTGTTTTCCGCGAAAACCGGCCTCGTTGAGGCGCTGTTGATGGACAATGGGTATCTCACGGATGTGCGCACGGCCGCCGCCGGCGCCGTTGCCGCCAAAGCTCTTGCCCCCGAGGTTCACACCGCCGGTGTGATCGGCACTGGAATGCAGGCGCGTCTTCAAATGCAGGCGGCGCATCTTGTGCGACCGTTTCAACAGGTTCTCGTCTGGGGGCGTGATGCGGACAAGGCACAGGCCTGCGCACAGGATCTGTCACAGACGCTCGGACTGCCCGCCCGTGTCGAAACAAACCCGGCGGATCTTGTCGCGCAAAGCCAGTTGGTGGTGACGACAACCCCAGCCCGCACCCCTGTCCTGCAAGCAGAATGGCTGCACCCCGGATTGCATATCACTGCCATGGGATCAGATCAGGCAGGAAAAAACGAGGTCGCCCCGACCGCTTTGGCGCGGGCCGATCTCTATGTTGCCGACCGGGTCAGCCAGTGCGCGACCCTTGGGGAGCTTCGCAGCGCCATTGCAGCTGGTCTGATGACAGCCGACACCGTTCCCGAACTGGGACAAGTGGTCAGAGCCAGCATCACAGGCCGGACCCACGCCGATCAGATCACGATCTGCGACCTGACTGGAACCGGTGCGCAGGACACCGCAATTGCAACCCACGCGCTGGCCAAGTCAGAAAACAGTGGTATCGCACTGGACCTCTGACCTTGCTTTAACGGCGCAAGGCTACTTCTGGATCGACTCCAGATAATACGCGATGGACAGCATCCGCCCCCGTGCGATGGCCTCCGCACCGCCCAGAAGCCCGGAATCACCCGCTGCGTTTTCCTTGAAGATCAGTCCCCAGATCGGCATTGCCCCTCCGTGCGCCCGCACCCCCATACGCCCGTCGATCACATGGATGACGTCAAGCATGGGAAATTTCCCGTCGTTCCGGGCAGACAGTGTCGTCAGGTCAGGCACGTCGATGGTCAGGAGCTCGGCCAGCGGCCCCTGTCCCATACCGCTTTCCCCGTGGCATCCGGCGCATCCCTGCATGTAATCCTGTTTTCCGAGGTCATCCGCCAAACCGACGGTCGCCGCCGCAAAGGACAGGCACACGGCTGTCCCGATGGTCTTCATGTTGAACATGGTCTCTCCCCTTTCTGATGTTTGATCGCACACTCGTCACCAGTTGGTCATCCAACCGTCACTGAACCCAATGCGTGTTCCCTCAACACCCATGCGCGCGGGGCGACGTGCCCGCGCCTGTCAGAACCGAACACGTCGTCGGTCAGGCCAAACGCGGTTTGATGGGGGGTGGTAGGCAGGCATCTCAGGCAAACAAACGAGGCAATCACCGCACGCTTTGAAAGCCTCCGGCCTACCCTGCAGCCATTCGTCCCCTCCCAACACTGCACGCGGTTGAGGAAAAGATGATCAGCCAAACACATTCCGTCGTTGATGTATATCAACAGCAGAATGTCTTGTGGTTTTGGGCTCAGCACATCGGGAAAAACGAAAGTGCGCCGTCGCGGCTATTTAGGCTGGCACCACTCCACGTCTGTAACACCAGCCAGCTTCGCTAGGCGCGCCAATTCACTCTCAAGCTTGCCCATTCGTTGCGCTGTCGGTTTGACGGCGTGTTCCCACCACAGGTTCTGTACGGTCAGCAATCCTTTGGACCGATCCGACTTGACCTCGATCCGTCCAACGAAGCGGTCGCCTTCCAGAAGCGGATAGACGTAATAGCCCCATTGCCGCTTCTCGGCTGGCACGAACATCTCGACCGTATATTCAAATCCGAAAAGCCGCTTCAGCCGAACACGATCCCGGATGGCGGGATCGAACGGATTAAGGATGCGCAGCCGAGATGTCGGCGGGTTCAACGATGAAAGTCGGTCTTCGATATCCGGTGCAGCCAAGGCCTTTGTCCAAGAGCCGTCTGCCGATTGCACCTCGACGGGGACAAGCAAGCCTTCATTCTGGGTGGTCCAAAGTGCAACCTCAGCGACATCGGTTGCGTCCCAGAATTTCCGGATTTCACCCTGGGTTCCAACGGCGATCCGGTCCAGTGCGGACCGGCACAACCAGTCGATCTGCTCCTGCTCCGGCAAATCCTGTTCGCGCAAATGGTCAGGAAAGACTCGTTCAGACAAATCGTAATATTTGGTGA
Source organism: Marivita geojedonensis (assembly GCF_002115805.1). Lineage (GTDB taxonomy): Bacteria > Pseudomonadota > Alphaproteobacteria > Rhodobacterales > Rhodobacteraceae > Marivita > Marivita geojedonensis. The sequence goes on from NZ_JFKC01000001.1 coordinate 356,560, forward strand.
ATCCCTCGCGGTGGCATGTGGCGAGTTCACCCGCGTACCAAAGATAATCCAACCCGATCTTGTGCGGAGGTCGCTTCCACATCTCGCGAGCGCCCTCGATTTTCGTATCGAAATCATGAGTAGACAACGGCCCTTCGTCGGAGATCCGGCGACGGATGTGATCCAGATGATCCTCGGCCAGATGTTTGCCGAACCAGGACGACCGACTGACCTTGTCCCGCATCCGCCGGAACTGCCGTTGCCACATCGGAAGAAACTCCATCGGCAGGACGGACGCATCATGGGTGAAATGCTCGAACACCGCGCGATCCTGCGCAAGATGCCGGTTCAGCATGGGCTCGCGATAATTCTGATTTCGGCTCCAGAGAATATGATGATGCGCACGCGACACGACCTGGATCGTGTCCAGCTGCACGAAGCCCAGATCATGGATCAGTTCCTTGAGGTCGAGAGGTCCGGTCGGCGTGTCGCCCAGACCGTTGACCTGCAACCAAAGCCGGCGCGCGGTGCGGTTTGAAAGGTGTAAACGGCGCACGAGGACTCCGGCAAAAACAGCAATCCCGCCATGCTAGGACATGAGCCCGGAAAGGCCCAGCCCACAAAAGAAACGCGCCGATCAGTTCCCTGTTGCCCGATCCGTCCCGGGCGCGGCATCACCGTTGGCTTTGATATCCGCCATATAGCTTTCCATTTCGGCGATCTCACTGCGTTGGGTTTCAATGATCGCATCCGCCAGCGCCCGAACGCGCGGATCGGACAGGTTGGCGCGTTCGCTCGTCAGCACAGCAATCGAATGGTGAGGAATCATCGCCTTCATCCACGCGACATCACCAATGGTGGTCTGCGAACGAACCAGTCCAACACCCAACGCAAACGCAAACAGAGCGCCTGCGAAGATCGCTATGTTGGCTTTTCGATTTGAATACATGCCAAGCATGAAAGCGAGCATCACCACCGCCATCATCGCACCCATGTAAAGCGCCATCCACATGCGCGTCTGGGAAAAGAACACATGATCCAGCGCGTAGGTGTTAAGGTACATCAGCCCGTACATCACCACGGTAGACGTCAGGATCATGGCAAAGAACCGCAGATAGGACCCGTGGCTCTTTTCGCGTCTGTGGTGTGATCTTGTGTCTGCCGACTGCGCCATGAAGTAACCCCTTCGTCTGTCCTTTCACTCAAAACCCGGACAAGGGGGATATGTTCCATGAGCGTCGGAGGGGGCTGGGCCGAAGCCCTTCACGCGCGCAGCTCGCCGCGGAATTTGACATCGACTTTGATCACGGGCGGGCAAGGCTCTTCAAAGAACCTTGGAAAGAGATTTCGAAATCTCTTCCCCGGATCAATGCGCCTCGGCCCAGTTTTTGCCCTGCCCGGCATCGGCAACCAGAGGCACGGTCAGGTGTACCACCGGATCGGCGGCCCCTTCCATCACCTCGCGGGCGACCTTTATCAGATCGTCCTCGGCGCCCTGATCAACCTCGAACAGCAATTCGTCATGCACCTGCAACAGCATCTTGGCAGGCAGCCCCTTGATCGCATCCGGCATCCGGATCATCGCCCGGCGAATGATGTCCGCTGCCGTGCCCTGAATGGGCGCGTTGATCGCGGCGCGCTTGGCAAAGCCGGCACGCGGCCCCTTGGCATTGATCTCTGGCGTATGGATCACACGACCGAACAGTGTCTCCACACGGTTGTGCTTCTTCGCGAACTCGGTCGTATCGTCCATGTAGGCCTTGATACCGGGGAACCTCTCGAAATAGCGATCGATGAATCCCTGCGCCTCGGCCCGCGGGATGCGCAGGTTGCGCGCAAGGCCGAAGCCGCTGATCCCGTAGATCACACCAAAGTTGATGGCCTTGGCCTGCCGCCGCACATCCGGCGTCATTTCATCCAGCGGTACGTTGAACATCTCCGACGCGGTCGCGGCGTGAATGTCCTGACCCTCTTTGAACGCGTCCTTCAGCGCCTGAATGTCGGCGATATGGGCAAGAATGCGCAGTTCGATCTGGGAATAATCGAGCGCCACCAGCGTCTTGCCCTCTTCGGCCACAAACGCCTCGCGGATGCGACGGCCCTCTTCGGTACGGATCGGGATGTTCTGCAGGTTCGGATCGGTCGAGGCCAGACGCCCGGTGTTCGCCCCTGCGATGGAATAGGACGTGTGCACCCGGCCCGTGTCACGGTTGATGTGGTCCTGCAAAGCGTCGGTATAGGTCGACTTGAGCTTGCTTAATTGCCGCCAATCCAGCACCCGGCGCGGCAACTCGTGCTCGGTCGCCAGATCCTCCAGCACATCGGCGCCCGTGGCATAGGCCCCGGTCTTGCCGCGCTTTCCGCCTTCCAAGCCCATCTCATCGAACAGGATCTCGCCCAGTTGCTTGGGAGAGCCCACGTTGAACTTGCGCCCCGCAAGCTCGTAGATCTCGTCCTCCAGCCCCGCCATTTTCTGGCTGAACGCATTGGACATGCGGCTGAGCGTGTCGCGGTCCACCTTGATCCCGGCCATCTCCATCTCGGCCAAGACCGGCACCAGCGGACGCTCCATGCCTTCATACACGCGTGTCACCTTGGTCTGATGCAGTTGCGGCTTGAACATCTGCCAAAGCCGCAGCGTGACCTCAGCATCCTCGGCCGCGTAGGGCGTGGCCTTGTCGATGGGCACCCGGTCAAACGTGATCTGGCTCTTGCCGCTGCCCAAAAGGTCCTTGATCGGGATCGGCGTGTGGCCGAGGTACCGCTCGGCCAGCGTGTCCATGCCGTGGCTGTGCAGACCAGCATTCATCGCATATGACATGAGCATCGTGTCGTCGATGGGCGCGACATGAATCCCCAAACGCGCCATGATCTTGCTGTCGTACTTCATGTTCTGGCCGATCTTCATCACCGCCAGATCTTCCAGAAGCGGTTTCAGAACGGCCAGGGCGTCTTCCATCGGGATCTGACCCTCGGCCAGATCATCTGATCCGAAAAGCCCCTCGCCGCCCTCGGCCTTGTGGCCCAGCGGCACGTAGCAGGCTTTACCCGGCTCAATACACAACGACACGCCCACAAGGTCGGCGGTCATCTCGTTCAGCCCGGTGGTCTCGGTATCGAACGCCACCCAACCCCTGTCGGTTGCAGCATCGATCCAGGCTTGCAACGCCGCCCTATCCCGGACGCATTCATAATTGGCCGTATCCAGAGGCGGCATCTCGGGTGCATCCTCCGCCGGCGGGTTCGCGCCTTCCGGCGTCGTATCCTGTATCGCAGGCGGATCGACGTTCAGAGCTTCCGCGATGCGCTTGGTCAGCGTGCGGAACTCCATCTCAGCGAGGAACGGCATCAGGACGTCAGGATCGGGATCCTTGACCTCCAGATCATCCAACGTGAAGTCCAGCGGCGTGTTGCAGTCCAGCTGAACCAGTTTCTTCGACAGTTCGATCTGATCTCGCTTTTCGATCAGGGTCTCTCGGCGCTTGGGCTGTTTGATCTCGCCAGCCCGGTCCAGCAATTCTTCCAGCGACCCGTATTCGTTGATGAGCAGCGCCGCCGTCTTGATTCCGATGCCCGGCGCACCGGGTACGTTGTCCACACTGTCTCCGGCCAGAGCCTGCACATCGACCACGCGCTCCGGATAAACGCCAAACTTCTCGAACACACCGTCACGGTCGATCCGGCGGTTCTTCATTGCGTCGAGCATCTCAACGCCGTCACCGACCAGCTGCATCAGGTCCTTGTCCGAAGAGATGATGGTGACCCGACCACCGGCCTCGCGCGCCTGACAGGCCAGCGTCGCAATGATGTCATCGGCCTCGTAGCCTTCTTTTTCCTCGCAGGCGATGTTGAAGGCGACAGTCGCACGGCGGGTCAGCGGGATCTGCGGACGGAGGTCTTCGGGCATCTCCTCGCGGTTGGCTTTGTATTGATCGTAAAGCTCGTTGCGAAACGTGTGGCTCCCCTTGTCGAAGATCACCGCCACATGGGTCGGCGCATCCGAGCCGTTGTTCCCCTCCACGTATTTCTGCAGCATGTTGCAAAAGCCGCTGACAGCCCCAATGGGCAAACCGTCGGATTTGCGCGTCAGTGGCGGCAATGCGTGATAAGCGCGAAAAATAAAGGCCGACCCGTCGATCAGGTGAAGGTGATGTCCTTTGCCGAATGCCATATCGCGCGTCCCCGTTTTCGTGCTGGCCCAAGATGTGCCACGGTCGGCGGCAAGGTGCCAGCAGGAACCTGCGCTAAAGGCCCACCCCGAGCACGGTTCTGATCAGGCATCGCCCCCGGCAAAGGCCGGGCGTCGGCCCAGCCGTTGTCCCACCCAGACGATGAGCGCCCCGAAGCCAGAGAACACGACCAGCAGACCGAAGATGTTGATCCCCGTGCGCAGTACGCCAAGCTCTGCCAGGTTCAGGAAATGATAGGGATAGCGCCCATCGAAATACGCCGCGCGCACCATCGCCACGATGCAGTAAAGCAGCGGCAGGATCAGCCACGGCAGAATGTCGGGAAAGCGCAGATCGGCTTTCCGCACGAAAGCCAGCCAATAGCCCGCAAAGCCAAGCGGGATCAGCGTGTGCAGCATCAGGTCGATCACCATGTCGATGCCCCGGTAGTCGCGCAGATGGGCCAGAAGCACATGGTACACGATGGCCACCATCGCAATCGACAGCAGCAGACCGCTTTGCAGCCTCGCAGGTTCGCGCCCGCCAAGCGCCACCCAGGCGCAGGTCAGGCCGATCAGCGTGTTCGTCCAGATGGTGAAGTAGCGGAAATTGAACGCCAACGCATCGATAAGATCGATGTCATACCGGTCGATCCGCAGCCAGATCCGCGTGACAATCGTCGCGCAGACCGCCAGCGCCAGAAGCGCAGCGCACAGCCGTTTCCGAGTCACGACTCCGGCTGGTCGGCGAAATCCTTGTGGATGTACTTGGCATCGCAATAACCGCATTCGACCCAGCCGGTGTCATGCGGGATCTGCAGCCAGACGCGCGGGTGGCCCAACGCCCCTTCGCCGCCGTCACAGGCGATGCGGTAGCTGTCCACGATCTTGGTTTCGGGCGCTTGCGTTGCCATAAGCTGCGTTTCCTTCGTCCGGATTTTCCACTAGGTGCGGTTTAAGACGACGAAGCCACGGGAGCAAGAGACAGCGATGACACAGGATGCCATTGAGATCGAAGGCCTGAAAAAGACCTATTCCGGCGGCAAGGAAGCCTTGAAAGGCATCAACCTGAATGTCCCACGCGGGTCGGTCTTTGGCCTGCTCGGGCCAAACGGCGCCGGGAAATCGACCCTAATCAACATTCTGGCCGGTCTCGTCACCAAATCCGCGGGCAAGGTGACGATCTGGGGCTGGGATCAGGACGTGAACCCGCGCCAGTCCCGCGCCTCAATCGGAGTGATGCCGCAGGAACTGAACCTCGACCCGTTTTTTACCCCGCGCGGTGCACTGGAAGTGCAGGCCGGGCTCTACGGCGTGCCCAAAGCGCGGCGCCGTTCCGACGAAATCCTTGAAATGATCGGCCTTACAGACAAAGCCGAAGCCTACGCGCGCACACTGTCGGGCGGGATGCGGCGGCGTCTGCTGCTGGGCAAGGCGCTGGTCCATCGCCCGCACGTACTTGTTCTCGACGAACCGACGGCGGGTGTGGACATCGAACTGCGCCAGATGCTCTGGACCAACGTCCGCAAGCTCAACCGCGATGAGGGCATGACGATCATCCTGACGACGCATTACCTCGAAGAAGCAGAAGAAATGTGCGACGAAATCGCGATCATCAATCATGGTGAGGTGGTGGCCCGCGACAGCACCCGCAACCTTCTGGGTCAGTTGGACGCGAAAACCATGGTTATCCAGCCGGATACCGAGGTTGGACCGCTGCCCGAAGTCGAGGGGATTGGTGTGAGTACACGGGAAGACGGCACCCTCGCCGTCAGCTACCGCGCGCGGCAAACCTCAGCTGAGGACGTGCTTTCGATGCTTCGCGACAACGGTGTTCGGATCCGCGACGTGCGCACCGAACAGGCCGATCTGGAAGACGTGTTCCTGTCGCTCACCCGCTCGGCCTGAACCCGGGCGGGATGCGTTTTCGTAAAGCCTTTAACGCGCCGGTTGCAGCATACGGCCCAGCCCACGACCGCCCAGCACGTGAATGTGCAGATGCGGCACCTCCTGCACACCGGCCACCCCCGCGTTCGAGATGATCCGGTATCCGCCCTCCTGAAGACCTTCCTGCTTGCAGACCCGTCCGATGGCACGCGTGAAGTCCGCAATCTCCGCATCGCTCGCCTCGATGGCAAAGTGATCATAGCAGACATAGGGCCCCTTCGGGATCACCAGCACATGCACCGGCGCCTGCGGCTGAATATCCCGGAAAGCGAGCGAATGTTCGGTTTCGAGAACCGTGTCGTTGGGAATCTCGCCGCGCAGGATTTTGGCGAAGATGTTCTGGTGGTCATAGACATAGGCCATGTCTGGGCTCCTCAGTCGGCGAAAAGGTGGTCGGTACGCGCGATGTCCTGCGCCTGTTCCGTTGAGATCGACAGGAATTCACTCAGCGCAATCGCGTTCACGTCGGCGCTGTCACTTTCCCGGATGCGGACGTGGTTTTCAAACTCCGAATCCCGGATCCGATCGCTTTCATGGACCATGTCGTTTCGGATCGTCGGCAGAAGGCGTTCCAGCGTCTCGCGCGGTGTCCTGTCTCCGGCCAGACCAACCCGCATGGCGTGACCGATAAGGTACTCATCAGTAAAGCCACACTCGATCTCAAGCAGACGCGTCGTCGCCCGGTCGCGACAGAAATCCTCAAGCAGATCGAGGTTGCCGGGGTCCATGCAAATCACCATGCGATCCGTCTCGAAATAGTCGAACAGCATCCGCATAAGCGATCTGCGGTGCCGGTGCCGCTTGCCAAGGGTGGATTGAATCCCCCCCATATCGGGCAGATCGGTATGCTCTTCATTGAACAGATATTCGATGCAGGGAACATTCGTCAGCTGGCGGATCCGCGCGACCAGCCGCTTGGCGACATGCCATTTCTTGCAAACGACGATCAGCAACTCGCGTTCTCGGCCCAGTGTGCTTTCGGTTTCCCAGAACCGTGGTGCAAACCGGCGTCCGATGCGCCCCTTGCCGGTCAGGAACTTGTAAAGCGACCGCCCCTCGTTCGATATCTCGAACTGGACGCCCCTGGCCGAATACAGTGAACCCAAACGTTCCTTCAGCTCCAACGCCTCGGGAGAGATCTTGCGCGCGAACAGGAAGTCCTGACTCAGCAGAAGATCGAAGTGATCGTTGTAGAACGTGACCGGCATCCCGTAATCCGAGAACATAAGGAAGGTCAGCGTTCTGCATTCGATCTCTTTTTCCGGGACCAGATGGCGCACCAATGTCTGGAAAAAGGTCTCGTCAGGAATCCAGGTGGTTCGGAAAAACCGCTTCACATCCGGGCGCTGCCTGAGGAAATCGAGGATTGCCTCGACCGTTCTGCGGCGCAGGCACCACCATTGGCTTCCGATCTGGATTTCGAGATCTTCCGGCACCTTCCGCGACAAACCAAACCGCCGCTGCAACTCAAGGCTCTTGTAGAACAGCCACTTGTTGTTCCGCTCGTTCAGGAAGTGCCGGTAGATCAGCCGCTCTTCCTTCATCCCGGTCTTGATCCAATCGGACGCGAAGAAATCGAAGCTCTCGATGAAATCCGCCTCGAAGCGGTCCAGATAGCCGTGCGCGTATTCGGCTGTTTTGATCGCCTGGCAATCGCCGGACAGCATGTAGAAATGCGTGGCGCGCGGGAATGCCTCGACCGCTGCTTCCACCGCATAGAGCGTGGCCTGCACCAGTGACCATTCTCCCCAGCCGCACTTGATGCGCTTCTTGGCAAACACGACATTGGGGTGATCCGACAACGCAGATGTGATCGCCCGGTACGCCGCGGCATCCGCACGCGCATCGAAATGGATCGAGATATAATCGCCCACAGCCGTCAGGCTCAGCGCCTGTCGGATGATCGCGTCCGGATCCTTGTGGCACAGCAATATGAAGGCAATATTTGCCATTCAGCCAGACATCTGCCCGTGTTTTACCTCGTTTTCGTTACGATACGCGCGTTCAATGATTGAATAAACCGACTTTCTTTGATTTTTTGTTTATATTACGGGACGACAAGAGCCCGAGACGAGGCTGGAGGCGGCAGGACTATGGGATTTCCCGGAACGTGGATGACCGAGAGCGAAAGCATGGTCTATCGCGTGGTGCCAAAATGCGCCTGTTCGACCATCGGACAGATCATGTTCTATTCGGATCACGGCGAATTCTTCGACGGCGATATCCACGATGCGCAGACCGGTCTGCACAAATGGGCGCTGGATCATTCGAAAGATCCCATCACCCAACGCATTCAGGCGCATGACACCTATGCGTTCACCTGCGTCCGCAACCCCTACACCCGGATCCTCAGTTCGTTCTTCGACAAGATCTGCGGCATCCAGCGCAACGGGAAACGCTATCGCGGCAACCTTGTCCCGCTCTTGATCCAGAAATACGGGATCGAGGTCGGCGGCGACGATGGCAAGCAGGAGTTCGACCAGATCAAGAGCTTCCGTCGTTTCCTTCTGTTCGCCCGCGACACCATCCGCTGGCGGCGCCCGATGGACCCCGACATCCACTGGTCGGCCATGTCAGGCCACATCAGCACCTTCATCGTGAATGGCGGCCGTTACGACAACATCTTCTGGACCGAAAGTTTCAATGACGGAATGGCCGAAGTTCTCAGCCATGTCGAAACCCAGAAACCCGTCGATCTGGCAAAAATCCCGCGCTTCAACGAAAGTGAAGGCCATGGGCCGAAACGCGCCCACCCGGTCGAAGACTATTTCGACGATCTGTCCATGCATCTCGTCTATGAAATCTATAAAAAGGATTTCGACCTGTTCAGATACGACTTCGAAAATCCGGCCAACAAGATGCCAATCGGCGAGATCGATCTGGACGAAGTGCACGCCAAACTCGGCGATTGACGCTCCGGACGGCGCCCCGCTGCCTCAGTCCGGCAAGTCGTCCGAGGGAATGATCGGAAAGAACGCGCCGCCAGACCACACTCCGAACCAGCTTTGGCCGTCGACATCGTGATGTGCGCCGCACTCGACCAGACGGTAAAAACTCTTCCGGTCGATCAGCGCTTCCAGATTGGCACGCACCAGCACGTAGGGTGACGGCTCTCCGGTTTCCGCATCGCGCTCCACCCGGATCGGGTGCTCTGGCCCGGCGACTGCCGTATCCCCGACATGGGTGGTAAAGGTCAGCACCTGCGCCTCGCCATCTCCAGAGACCTCGAAATCGGTGGCAACAAAAGGCGCATCGTCAACCGTGATTCCCACTTTCTCGACCGGGGTCACAAGGAAATACGCGTCCCCGTCCTTGCGCAGAATCGATGAGAACAGCTTGACCAGCCCCGGTCGCCCGATCGGAGTCCCAAGGTAAAACCACGTCCCATCCCGCGCGATCCGCATGTCCAGATCGCCGCAAAACGGCGGGTTCCAGAGGTGCACCGGCGGCAGACCCTTGGTCTTGCTGGCGCGTACAGAGGCAGCAATGCCCTCTGCGGATGGAATTACACGATCTTGTGCGCTCATTGCTTTTGCCATTTCCCCGCTGCGCGTTACACTTTCCTGAAACCCAGATAGGATTCAAGGGAGAGACGTCATGGCCGCAGCCGAAGATCTGGTGGCAGAGATTGAAGCGCTCGAAGACAAACTGGCGCAGGCCAAGACCGCGATCACCCGCCGGTTCATCGGACAGGAACGGGTGGTCGAACTGACACTGACCTCGCTCCTCTGCGGCGGCCACGGGTTGCTGATCGGTCTGCCCGGCCTCGGCAAGACGCGCCTTGTCGAAACGGTTTCGACAGTGATGGGTCTCAACGGCAACCGCGTGCAGTTCACACCCGACCTGATGCCCGCCGACATCCTCGGATCGGAAGTGCTGGAAACCGGCGCCGATGGCAGCCGTGCGTTCAAGTTCATCCAGGGTCCGATTTTCTGCCAGCTTCTTATGGCCGACGAAATCAACCGCGCGTCACCCCGCACGCAGTCCGCGCTGTTGCAGGCGATGCAGGAAAAGGTGGTCACGGTCGCGGGCGAAACCCGCAAGCTCGACGCACCGTTCCACGTTCTGGCCACACAGAACCCCATCGAACAGGAAGGCACCTATCCGCTGCCCGAAGCGCAGCTGGACCGCTTCCTCGTTCAGATCGACGTGCAGTACCCGGACCGTAAAACGGAAAAGGAGATCCTGCTCGCCACGACCGGTGCCGAAGAAGCCGAGGCCTACGAGGTGTTCACAGCCGCAGACCTGATCGCCGCGCAGAAGCTCCTGCGCCGGATGCCAGTGGGCGATGCCGTGGTCGAAATGATCCTCGATCTGGTCCGCGCTTTCCGCCCGCATGACGAACGCGCCGGAAGCCGGGTCAAAGACACCGTCGCCTGGGGCCCCGGCCCCCGTGCGGCACAGGCCCTGATGCTGACGGTTCGCGCGCGGGCGCTCCTTGAAGGGCGGCTCGCTCCGGCACCCGAAGACGTGATCAACATGGCCCGCCCTGTTCTGACACACCGGATGGCGCTCACCTTCTCGGCCCGCGCCCGCGGCGAGGATCTCGGTAGCTTGATCGACGAAGTGGCTCACGGCATGGTCGCGACCGAGGCCGCTGCGTGACAACACTCGCCGCCCTTCGTCAACATGCGGAAGAAGAAGCCTCCAGGCTTCCCGCGCTGCTTGCACGCGCCGAGCACCTGGCAGGCACTGTCCTGCTTGGCGATCACGGGCGGCGGCGCTCCGGGCTGGGCGATGATTTCTGGCAGTACCGTCCAATGCAACAGGGCGATGCGCTGCGCGACATCGATTGGCGGCGGTCCGGCCGCAGCGACACCCAGTTCGTCCGGGAACGCGAATGGCAAATCGCGCAAAGTGTCATCCTCTGGGTCGATCAGGCAGCATCGATGCGGTTTTCCTATGATCCAAACATCGCCACCAAGGCAGACCGCGCCCGGACCCTCGCGCTCGCCAGTGCGATCCTTCTGGTCCGGGGCGGTGAGCGTGTCGGACTGACCGGCTTTGATCTGCCTCCCAGACGCGGGCAGGCCCAGATTACCCGACTGGCACAGATGCTTTCAGTCGATCAGCCAGACGATTACTCCGAGCCGGAGGCACGGGGCATGATCCCCCAGTCGCGTGCGATCTTCTTCTCCGACTTCCTCGGTGATCCCGGCCCAGTTGAGGCCGCCCTCACCAAGGCTGCGGATCGCGGCGTTCGCGGCGCACTGGTTCAGATCCTCGACCCGAGCGAGGAAACCTTCCCCTTCGATGGCCGCACGATATTCCAGAGCGTCGGCGGCGGAATTGTTCACGAAACGCTCAAGGCCGGCGATCTGCGGAGCCGCTATCTCGACCGGCTTGCCGAGCGGAAAGACAGGCTTGAACACCTTTCGCGCCTCACCGGCTGGCAATACATGTGTCATCATACGAGTGACAGCGCGCAATCTGCGCTTCTGTGGATCTACAGAGCTATGGATGGGGCGCACGGATGACGATTTTCGGAATAGGCTTTGCAACCCCCTGGCTTCTGCTGACGCTTCTGGCGCTGCCGATCCTGTGGCTGATCCTGCGCGCCGTCCCACCAGCCCCGATCCGCCGCATGTTCCCGGGTGTCGTCCTTCTGCTGGGCCTCAAGGACGATGATCAGGTCAGCGACCGCACACCGTGGTGGTTGCTTCTGTTGCGAATGCTGGCCGTCGCGGCGCTCATCATCGGGCTGGCCGGTCCGATCCTCAATCCTCAGACCGACGACATTGCAGCGAATGATGGACCACTGCTTGTGGTGATGGATGGCTCATGGGCCAGCGCCGCAAGCTGGCGCGCCCGGACCGAAGCACTCGACGGCTTGTTGGCTCAAGCCGCCCGCGACGACCGCCGCGTGGCTCTGCTGAAACTCAGCGCACCCGAACCCGCCAGCTTCCAAACCGCCGACGACCTCCGCGCCCGACTTGTCGGCCTGACCCCCGAGCCTTGGGAACCCGGTGAGACACAGATCACCCGCGCCCTTGACCTGCTGCCCGAGGGTGACTTCGACACCTACTGGATGTCCGATGGGTTGGAGCGTGAAACCCGCACCAACCTGCTGGAGGCTCTCGAAGACCGCGGCACCGTCACCGTGTTTCAGGCCGGACAGACCATCCTCGGTCTCGCCCCTGCGCGGTTTGAGGATGGCAACATCGTTCTGACCGCCCTGCGCGCCCAGACGGGCAGCGAACATGAAATCGTCGTTCTTGCCCAAGGCCGCGACCCGGCGGGCAACCCCGCCGTCCTCGCCCGCGCCACCGCAACCTTCGAGTCCGACGCGACAACCACCGAAACTGCGCTATCCCTGCCCTCGGAACTCCGCGCCCGGATCACCCGGTTCGAGATCGAAGGCAATCGCAGCGCCGGGGCCACCACACTGCCCGACGACAGCCTGCGCCGCCGCGAAGTCGCTCTGATGGCAGGCCGCGAAGACCGGGAAGAGCTGCAACTGCTCTCGCCGCTGCACTATCTGGAAAAGGCGCTTGAACCCAGCGCCGACCTCCTCACCGGCGCGCTGATGGACATGATCCCGGCCAACCCGGATGTGATCGCACTGGCCGATGTGGCAACCCTTGGCGCAGCCGAAGAGGAAGCCCTGCTCGACTGGCTCGACGGCGGCGGGATCCTCTTGCGCTTCGCTGGCCCGCGCCTTGCCGCCAGTGACGTGAGCCGCGAAACCGAAGACCCCCTGATGCCCGTGCGCCTGCGCGCCGGAGGACGCAGCGTCGGAGGCGCAATGAGCTGGGGCGAGCCGAAATCCCTTGCCGAATTCAGCGAAGACAGCCCCTTCTTCGGCCTGCCGATCCCTGAAGATGTCACAGTCTCCGCGCAAGTCATGGCGCAACCCGATCCGGCCCTGGCCGAACGGGTGATCGCGCAACTCAGCGACGGCACACCGCTCGTCACCCGCAAAGCCGTGGGTCAGGGTCAGATCATCCTGTTCCACGTCACCGCCAATGCGGAATGGTCCTCTCTGCCGCTCTCCGGCCTCTTCGTGCAGATGCTGGAACGCCTCGCCATCGCGGCTGGCAGTTCAAGCCAGCCCAGCGCCGAGGAACTTGCTGGTACCATCTGGCAGCCGAACATGGTGCTCGACGCCTTCGGATCGCTCAATGATGGCAGCACTCTGCCCGGCGTCCCGGGCGAAGACATGGTCGAAGCCGCCCTTGGCCCCGATCTGCGCCCCGGCCTTTACCAAAGTCAGGACCGCGCCATGGCCCGCAACGTGCTTGCGTCTGACGCCGTTCTGACCCCGGCCAGCTGGCCCTCGGACATCACCGTCGAAGGTCTCACCCAGTCCGAGGAAACACCGCTCGCAGGCTGGCTCCTCGCCCTCGCAATCGCACTCCTGCTTGCCGACATCATCGCCTCGCTCTTCCTCTCCGGTCGCCTCTCCGGCCCCCGCGCCACGACCGCAGTCGGGGTCGCCGCCGCCCTCCTCCTGATGCCAGTCCCCCCGGCACAGGCGCAGTCGACCGACGACCAATTCGCCCTTGCTGCCACCTCCGAGGTGACCTTCGCCCACGTCATCACCGGCGACGAAACGCTGGACCGCGCGGCGCAGGCGGGCCTTCGGGGCCTCTCAGACACGCTGTTCTTCCGCACCTCCGTCGAACCCGCAGACCCCGTCGCGGTCAACCTCGAGACCGACGAACTGGCCTTCTTCCCGTTCCTCTACTGGCCGATCACGCCGGACCAGCCGACTCCCTCGGCCGAAGCCTATGCCAAGCTGAACACCTATCTGCGCTCTGGCGGGATGATCATGTTCGACACCCGCGATGCCGACATCGCCCGTTTCGGCACCGGCAGTCCGAACGGCCGCAAGCTGCAACAGCTTGCCGCCCCGCTCGACATTCCGCCGCTTGAACCCATCCCCGAGGATCACGTCCTCACCCGCACGTTCTACCTGCTTCAGGATTTCCCCGGCCGCCACAACAGCCGCGATGTCTGGGTCGAAGCCGCGCCGCCCGATGCCGAACTGGTCGAAGGCATGCCCTTCCGTAACCTCAACGACAACGTCACCCCGGTGATCATCGGCGGCAACGACTGGGCGTCGGCTTGGGCGATGGACGAACGCGGCAACCCGCTCTTCCCCATCGGACGCGGCTATGCCGGCGAACGCCAGCGCGAGATCGCCTACCGCTTCGGGGTCAATCTGGTCATGCATGTGCTGACCGGAAACTACAAATCCGATCAGGTTCACGTGCCTGCACTTCTTGACAGATTGGGCAACTGATGACCGGCAGCATCGTCTTCGATCCACTTCTCCCGTGGATGTTCATCGCCGGTCTGGCCGGTCTGGCCGCGCTCGGCGTGGCGCTGGCCCTGTGGCGCGGGTTGCAGGGCTGGGCGCTTCGGGCGCTGGCCGCGCTTGTCGTGCTCGCCGCCCTCGCGCAGCCGTCGTATCAGATCGAAGACCGCGCGCCGCTCTCGAACATCGTGCTGATCGTCGAAGACAAAAGCGCCAGCCAATCGCTGGGCGACCGCCTCAACGACACCAGCAACGCGGCCGTCGCGCTGGCTGCACAGCTCAACGCGCGCGAAAACACCGAAATACGCCGGATCGAAGTGCGCGACGGTGAAGGCGACACCGGCACCCTGCTCATGTCCGCCGTGTCGGATGCGCTGGCCGAAGAGCCGCGCGGTCGCATCGCGGGCATCTTCCTGCTCAGCGACGGGCGCGTTCACGATCTCGAACGCACCCCCGATCTACCCGCGCCGCTGCACCTGCTGCTGACCGGCAAGGAAACCGACTGGGACCGCCGCCTGATCGTCAAGAACGCCCCCGCCTTCGCGATCCTTGGCGAGTCCGTCACCCTGACCCTGCGCGTTGACGATGAGGGTGCCGCCCCGCAAACCGGATCGACGGTGATCGACATCTCCGTCGACGGGGCCGAGCCGCAGCGCTTTGACATGCCCATCGGTCAGGACATTGAACTGCCGATCACCCTGCCCCATGGCGGGCTGAACGTGATCCAGTTCACCGTCCCCACCGCCGAAGACGAACTGACCGACAGGAACAACACGGCGCTTGTACAGATCAACGGCGTCCGCGACCGCCTGCGCGTTCTGCTGGTCAGCGGCGAACCGCACGCTGGGGGCCGCACATGGCGCAACCTGCTCAAATCCGACAGCTCGGTTGACCTCGTGCATTTCACCATCCTGCGCCCGCCCGAGAAACAGGACGGCGTCCCGGTCACCGAACTGTCGCTGATTGCCTTTCCAACCCGTGAATTGTTCCTTGAGAAGATCGAGGATTTCGACCTCATCATCTTCGACCGGTACAAGCGCCGTGGCATCCTGCCCGCGATCTATCTCGACAACGTCGCAAACTATGTCGAAGAGGGAGGCGCAGTCCTCATCGCCGCTGGCTCGGATTTCGCCAGCGCCGACAGCATCTACCGCTCGCCGCTGTCCAGCATCATTCCGGCCGAACCCACCGCCCGCGTGATCGAACGCGGCTACCGTCCCGGCATCACCGATCTGGGCGACCGCCACCCTGTCACCTCCGGCCTTGCCGGGGCCGAGACCTGGGGCCGCTGGATGCGCCAGATCGAGGTGGACCCCATCGGCGGCGACGTCGTGATGAGCGGCATCGACGACAAACCGCTGCTTGTCCTCGACCGCGTCGGTGAAGGCCGCGTTGCGCTGATTGCCTCTGATCACGCCTGGCTCTGGTCGCGCGGCTTTGAAGGCGGCGGTCCGCAGCTCGACCTGCTGCGCCGTCTGGCCCACTGGATGATGAAGGAACCCGAGCTTGAGGAAGAGGCGCTCTGGGCCGAACCCACCGGCCAGACCATGCGCATCATCCGCCGCACGCTCGACGAGACCATCGGCACAGTGACGGTCACCCGCCCTGATGGCACTGAAGAAGAGATCACGCTGGAAGAGGTCACACCGGGCCGCTTTGAGGCGCTCTATACCGGACCCGAGATCGGGCTCTACCGCCTTGCCGAAGGCGACCAGGAGGCGGTCGTCGGCCTCGGCCCTGCCGCCCCGCGCGAGTTCGAACAGACCATCGCCAGCGGCGAGGTGCTGGAGCCGGTTGTGGACGGCACCCGAGGCGGCGTCCGCCGTCTGGAAGACGGCCTGCCCAGCATCCGCTCCGTCGGTGAAGGCCGCCCCGCCGCCGGCCGCGGCTGGCTCGGCATCACGCCGCGCGAAGCGTTCGAGACCCTGGATGTGACCCAAACCCCCATGCTGCCCGGCTGGCTGGTCCTGCTGCTGGCATCCGGCCTGATCCTCGGCGCGTGGCTGCGCGAAGGGCGCCGGACATAAGCCATTGTTAACAAAAGGTTAAAGGGTCCGTTTCGGCCCTATTGTTTCGCGCGCGAAACATTTGGTCCGGATCGGACCCATTCTCAAATACGCGACACAAATAAAAAAGGCCGGTCCAACGAACCGGCCTTTTCGCACAAATTGAAGAACGATCAGCCGCCCAGCCGCTCGTTGATGATTTCCTGAAACTCACCATAGCTCATGTTGGAATAGGTGGTGCCATCGATCACGAAAGACGGGGTGGAGCTGATGCCATGTTCCTCGGCATTCGCCTGATACCACTCGATCAGCGCCCGCGCCTTGTCGCCATTGCTCAGACAGGCTTCCAGTTGGTCGTTTTCGATCCCGGCGATCCGCCCAATCTTGCGCAGCTCATCGGCAATCGCCGCTTCCGACCCCGCACGGGCCCATTCGCTCTGCGTGTCATAGATCATTTCGGTGATGCCAAAGAACCGCTCCTCACCGCCACAGCGCGCGACCAGCGACCCCCACAGACCGTAGCGGTCGAAATAGACCTCGCGATAGGTGAACTTCACCTTGCCGCTGTCAATATAATCCGCTTTCAGATCCTTGAAGACGCCCTTATGGAAGTTGGCACAGTGCGGACAGGTGTAAGACGCGTATTCGATGATCTCGACCGGAGCATCCTCTGCACCCAGCACCATCTCCTGAACGGTGACGTCCGCAGCAGCACTCTCCTGCGCATTGGCCGCACCCGGCAGCGCGATGGCCTGTCCGTTGAGCGTCGGTGCCTGCGCACCCGTTCCGGCAACCCACCATCCCGCGCCCGCGACCAGTGCCGCAGCAAGTGCAATTGTCGTCAACCGTTGTTTCATTGCGAAACCCTTTGTTCTGTTTCCTCTGGGACCTAGGTCCGATTTTGCGTTTTTGAATAGACGTTCGTGGCCAGACGTTCCAGCGCCGCGCGCAATCCGTCATCCTGAACCCCATCCGCCAGAGTCTGCGCCTCGGGCAGGATCGGCGCGGGCGTATCATCACGCGCCACTTTGGGGCGGTGATCGAAACTCACCTGCCCTTCCGAAAACCCGGTCGAGGCCGTCTGCGTGATCCGCACCTTGGAGATCGCGTTGTAGCCGTACACCGCGTTCACTTTTTCGCGCAGTTTTTCCTTCTGCATCTCCAGCATCGGCGCGTTCGCACCGGTGGTCAGCAGCGTCAGCGTGGCACCGAAACCTCCCCGGCCATAGCGGACTTCGACGGGTCGGCTGATGGCGGCGATGTCCTCACCAGCGATCTCGGCCCAATGGGTCAGAAGCCGCGATTGCGCAAAGCCACGGGTCTCCGACGTCTTGCGGATCTGCGTCTGCAAGAGGCTTGATGTACGTTTGAAGCCGTGGATCTGACCGTTGCGCGGCGGCATGTTTGACTCCCTGTCTCGAACACTATTCTAGTGGCGCGGCGCCTGTGCAACCAGCCCACAAATGAGACCCGAGTTCAAAGGAATGTCAGACTTGCGTGAACGGCCCGACCCCGCCGCGTTGCTGGACTGGTACGACAGACACGCCCGCCAGATGCCATGGCGCGTTGGACCCGCAGCACGGGCAAACGGCGTCCGCCCCGATCCCTACCGCGTCTGGATGTCCGAGATCATGCTGCAACAGACCACGGTTGCCGCAATCAAAAGCTATTTCGAAGCCTTCACTACCCGCTGGCCCTCGGTCAGCGATCTGGCACAGGCCGAAGATGCCGATGTGATGGCCGCATGGGCTGGCCTTGGCTACTACGCTCGCGCCCGCAACCTGCTCAAATGCGCACGGGTGGTGCATCATGATCATGGCGGCGTCTTTCCCGGCACCTATGACGGCCTGATCGCCCTGCCCGGCATCGGTCCCTACACCGCCGCAGCCATCGCATCCATCGCGTTTGATCTTCCGGAAACGGTGCTCGATGGGAACGTGGAGCGGGTCATGGCGCGGCTTTACGACGATCACACGCCCCTGCCCGCTGCGAAACCTGTGTTCATGGAATACGCCGCCGCCCTCACCCCGCAGGAACGACCGGGCTGTTACGCCCAGGCGGTGATGGATCTGGGGGCCACGATCTGCACCCCGCGCAACCCGGCCTGCGACCTCTGCCCGTGGCGCAAGTCCTGCGCGGCATGGGAGGCGGGCACCGCCAAAGACCTGCCCAAGAAGGCCCCGAAGAAACGCAAGCCCACCCGGTTCGGCATCGCCTATCTCGCCCGTAGGGTCGATGGCGCATGGCTTCTGGAACAACGCCCCGACAGCGGCCTTCTCGGTGGCATGCTCGGCTGGCCCGGCAGCGACTGGGGGGATGCCCCTACCGAGGACCCGCCGATCCGGGCGGAATGGCGCACCCTGCCCGCCGAGGCGCGACACACCTTCACCCATTTCCACCTCCGACTGACGGTCAAGACCGCGCTCGTCCCGATGGACCGCGCGCCAGCGCGGGGGTTCTTTATCGAGGCCGACGCGTTCGACCCGGAGAACCTTCCAACGGTGATGCGAAAGGCCCATGCTCTGACCAAGTCCTGACACCGGTCTGCGTAACGTCAGTCTTGGTGAACCACCTCTGGTGCTGGTAAACTCAGTGTAAAAGCAGCACAGGCCTACCATGTCCGACAGCACCCTGCCTTCCGACACCTCCCGGCTGCCGCTTCGTGCGGCCCTTCCGTTCTGGCTGTCGCTTCTGATGATCCCGCTGGTTCTCTCAGGTGCAATTCTAGGAGGGCTCTGGGTCGTCGTTCCGATCCTTGCCACATGGGGCGTGTTTGCAACGCTCGACGCAGCACTTGGTCTGGACACCGACAACCTCGATCCGCAGACAAAAGAGAGCGCGCTTTACTGGCACCGGATGATCACCCTGATCTGGCCACCGCTGCAGTTCATGATGATCTTTGGCCTGATCTGGTACGTCCCGCGCACCGAACATCTGAACCCGCTTGAGATCTATTTTGTGACCATCGGAATGGGCGTGTTGTCGGGCACGATCGGCATCGTTTACGCCCATGAACTCATGCACCAGCGCAATAAGCTCGAACGGTGGTTGGGCGATCTGCTGATGTGCATGGCGCTCTACGGTCATTTCCGGTCCGAGCACCTGCTGGTGCATCACCGCCATGTCGGCACGCCACGCGACCCGGTCACCGCGCGCTACAACGAAAGCTTCTGGCGCTTTTACCCGCGTGTGCTGCGGCAAAGCCTGCTCTCTTCGTTTCGCGCCGAACGCGAGATGCTGGGGCGCAAATCTCTGCCGTGGTGGCACAGCAGCAACCCGTTCTGGCGCTACTGGGGACTACAGGGCGCGTTCGTCGTGCTGGCCTTTGGGCTGGGCGGCTGGTTGGGGGTGCTGATCTTCGTACTGCAGGCCCTTGCCGCGATTTTCCAGCTGGAGCTGGTGAACTACGTCGAACATTACGGGCTGACGCGGAAATACCTGGGCGACGGCAAGTACGAGCATGTCAAACCGCGCCACAGCTGGAACGCGTCACACAAGGCGTCGAACTGGTTGCTGATCAACCTCCAGCGCCATTCGGATCACCACTACAAACCCGACCGCCGCTTTCCGCTGCTGCAGACCTATGACGAGGACGAAGCCCCGCAATTGCCCTATGGCTATCCGGTGATGACCTTCTTCGCGCTCTTCCCGCGCAAGTGGCGGACGATGATGAACCCTCGGGTCAAAGCGTGGCGCGAGAAGTACTACCCCGAGATCGACGACTGGTCCGCGTACAACAAGGCCCGGCACGGAGTGTAATCCGGCACCGGGCCAAAACTCTTCGAAGAGTTTTGGGCAATCCTTCGAAGGATTGCCCGCGCAGATCAGAGCTCGGCGAGCAGGGCTTCACCGCCCGAGATTTCGCAGACGCCCGGGCTTTCCTCGACGTGCAGCTTGGTGACCTTGCCGTCCTCGACAACCATCGCATAGCGCTTGGAGCGGGAGATCAGACCCGCAGGCGGCGCGGTGAAATCCATGCCGACGGCCTTGGTGAACGCGCTTTCGGCATCGCCCAGCATGGTGATCCCGGCCTCAGTTGCGCCCGTGGCTTCGCCCCAGGCTTTCATCACGAAGGGGTCGTTGACCGACACGCAGATGATCTCGTCCACGCCTTTTGCGGTGAACTGATCCTTGGTGCGGATGAAGCTGGGTACATGGGCCGAATGGCAGGTCGGCGTGAAAGCGCCCGGCACGGCGAAGATCACGACTGTCTTGCCTTTGGCATGGTCGGCCAGCGACACCTGCTCGGGGCCGTCTGCGCCCATTTTGACAAGTGTGGCCTCAGGAAGGGTATCCCCCGGTGCGATTGTCATCGTCTGTCCCTCGTTGATGAATTGCAATCTGGACGCTGTGCCATATAGGGTCGCGCGCAACGAGACCAATGGCATTGTGAAAAAAGGTTCAGCGATGAGTCATGTTATAGTTGTCGGGGCCGGTCAAGCCGGTGCGTCCTGCGTTGCCCGTCTCCGTGCCAAAGGGTTCGACGGACGGATCACGCTGATCGGGGAAGAGCCGTTTCCGCCCTATCAACGCCCACCGCTGTCGAAGGCCTATCTGCTGGGCGAGATGGAGCGCGACCGGCTTTATCTGCGGCCCGAGAGTTTCTATGCCGAACAGGACATCACGCTGAAGCTGGGGGCGCCTGTGACGGCGATCGATCCTGCCGCGCGGACACTGACCGTGGGGGATGAGGTGCTGAGCTATGACGATCTGGTACTGACCACCGGATCGACCCCGCGCCGTCTGCCTGCCGCCATTGGCGGCGATCTCGACGGTGTGATGGTCGTGCGCGGCTTGCACGACGTGGATGCGATGGCCCCGCGCTTTGCCAAAGGTGCGCGGGTGCTGATCGTGGGCGGGGGCTATATCGGTTTGGAAGCTGCAGCGGTGGCGGCCAAGCTGGGGCTGAGCGTGACGCTGGTCGAGATGGCAGACCGTATTCTGCAACGGGTCGCAGCGCCTGAGACTTCGACCTATTTCCGCGCCGTGCACAGCGAACACGGCGTCGACATCCGCGAAGGCGTCGGGCTGGATCACCTGACCGGCTCCGAGGGCCGCGTGACCGGTGCGGTGCTGAGCGATGGGAGCACTCTGGAGGTGGATTTCGTGCTGGTGGGTGTGGGGATTGTTCCGAACACGCAGCTTGCCGAAATGGCGGGCGTGCGGATCGAGAACGGCATCGCCACCGACGCGCAGGGGCGCACATCGGACCCGCATATCTGGGCGGCCGGAGATTGTGCCTCTTTCCCGATGAACGGGCAGCAGATGCGGCTGGAGAGCGTCGGCAATGCCATTGATCAGGCGGAATGTGTGGCGGACAACATTCTGGGTGAGGATCGGCCCTACGAGGCCAAGCCTTGGTTCTGGTCGGACCAGTATGACGTGAAGCTTCAGATCGCAGGGCTGAGCACCGGCTATGACCGGATCGTCACCCGGCAGGGGGAGGACGGCGTTGTGTCGTTCTGGTACTATGCGGGCGACAGCCTGCTGGCCATCGACGCGATGAACGATCCACGCGCCTATATGGTGGGCAAGCGGCTGATCGAGAGCGGCAAGTCGCCTGACTCGGAGTTGATCCGCGACCCCGACACCAATCTCAAAGCGCTGCTCAAGGCGTGAGGATCATCGCTGGCACATGGCGCGGGCGACCGCTGGCCAGCGTGGGAAAGGGCGATCCCGGCGCGCATCTGCGCCCGACGACGGACCGCGTGCGCGAAAGCCTGTTCAACATGCTGGCTGGCGGGCGGTTCGGTGATCCATTCGAGGGCGCACATGTGCTCGACCTCTTTGCGGGGACCGGGGCGCTGGGATTGGAGGCACTGTCGCGCGGTGCGGTGTCGGCCGTGTTTGTCGATGACGGGCGCAAGGCGCTGTCGCTGATCAAGGACAATCTCAAGCTGTTGCGCTGCGAAACGGCGCGGGTGATCGCACGGGATGCCACAAGGCTGCCGCCGTGTGACACGGAGCCCGCGACGTTGGTGTTTCTCGATCCGCCCTATGGCAAGGGGCTCGGGGAAAAAGCGCTTGCCGCTGCCGTTAAAGGCGGTTGGCTGGCCGAAGGCGCGCTGATCGTCTGGGAGGAAAACACGCCGCAGATGGCGCCCGACGGCTTCGCCCTTCTGGACTCGCGGCGCTATGGCGACACGCATGTGACCGTGCTGCGGTTTGGGGATCAGCCCAATGCGTGATAGGCTGCGCCTATGACCACGTTTGTACCCACAGCGCAGGATTTCGCGCGGCCAAAGGACAGGGCCGCCGACACTGTGCGCCCACCGGGTAAAGGCGGGCCGGTACTGATGGCAGACTGTGTGACGCCCGTGGCTGGGGAAACGCTCTTGTCGCTGCTTTGGAAACGCTGGGATCGGGAAGACTGAACCAGCGCGGATGGTTCTTGCGTCAATGCAAAAACGACGCGGCATGGATGCCGCGTCGCTGGTGATAAGGACTGTGCTTTACCCGTCTGTGCCGGTGGCTGTGCCGCGGGTCGCTTCGACCGCCGCAAGGGCGTCTCCGACCAGCTTTGCGCCGTCCAACCCACGCTCGGTCATTTCGACGATCCACTCCTGCGTGACCGCATCGCCCAGTGCCAGGATCTGCGCCGTCACTTCGTCGCTCAACGTTGCGATCTCGTTGCCGGCGTCTTCCATCAGGACAAAGCCGTCGCGGTCGCCGGTGTCATGGGCCCGACCCGCCATGGCAGAGGTTTCCAGACCCGAATTGGCGTCGATCACAGCCTTCAGATCATCGGGCAGCGCGTTGTAGCTGTCCTTGTTCATCGCCCAGATGAAGTAGAGGTTGTAGAGCGACTTGTCGCCCGCAACATCAGTGTGGCTGTCGGTCAGCTCATCAAGCTTGAGCGAAGGCGACATTTCCCACGTGATGACACCGCCATCCACCACGCCTTTGGAGAGCGCCTCGGGGAATTGCGGTACCGGCAGACCGATGGGTTCCGCGCCCAGCTTGTCGAGCAGCAAGGTTGCCGGTCGGGACGGACCGCGCAGTTTAAGGCCGGCGAAATCGCTCAGGTCTTCGATGGCCGCGCCTTTCTTGTGGACGATCCCCGGTCCGTGCATGTGGGCGGCGATCAGGTGGACATCGGCGAAATCGTCCATCAGGTGCTTTTGCGTGAATTCCCACGCCGCGCGCGAGGCTTCTTCGGCGCTTTTGGTGACCATGAAGGGCAGTTCCAGCGCCTCGGCTTCGGGGAAGCGGCCCGGCGTGTAACCGGGGATCACCCAACCGCCGTCGATCACGCCATCGCGGATCAGGTCATATTGTGCGGTCGCTTTGCCGCCGAGTTGCATGAACGGATAGATCTCGATCTTGATCCGGCCGTTCGATTCGGCCTCAACCTTTTCGACCCAGGGGTCGAGGAAATACTTGGGATTCGCCGAATTGGGCGAGACGAAATGCTGGAAGCGAAGCGTCACTTCCTGCGCCATTCCGGTGGTTGCGGTGATGCCAAGCATGGCGGTGAGAGCGGCTGTCTTGAGAAAGGTCATGTCCGCGCCTCCTGTCTGAAGCGTTGTTGCATGCTGCTGCAGTGCAGCACGACCGCTATGTATGAGGTCTTGGAGGCAGTTGCAAACGACTCGCAACTGCGTCGCGGAAGGATTTCCCGTCAATGTGCTGCTGTGATTGAGAAATATGGTGGTTCGGGGGAATTGACGGCCCGGTTTCCCCGCTTCGATTGCTTGCAAAAGGCATTTGCGATCACCGGGGATGCCATGTTATTCATAAATCTGAATTTATCTCTGGGAGGAGACCTCATGCTTCTGCGCCCGACTCGCCGGTCGTTTCTGAAAACCGCTGCCGCGATGCCCGCCTTTGCGCTTCCGGGCGCGCAGGCGCTTGCCGAACTCGGGGGGCCCGTGGGCGGAAATCCCGGTCACTTCCGATTCACCATGGGGGACGCCAAGATCACGATCGTGTCGGACGGGTATCTGAGCCTTCCGACCAACGGGTTGGGTGTGAATGCCGATCCGGCAGAGGTGCAGGCGTTTCTGGCCGCGCATTACCTGTCGACCGAGACCAACACCTCGCACACCAATCATCTGATCGTGGAGATCGGAGACAATACCGTTCTGGTCGATGTGGGGTCGGGGAACCGGTTTCTGGACACCGCCGGGCGGCTTTGGGCCAATCTGGATGCGGCAGGGATCGATGCGGCGGGGATCACACACGTGGTCATCACCCATGCGCACCCGGATCATATCTGGGGCATCCGCGACGATTTCGACGAGGCGATCATTCCGGACGCGGCCTACTACCTTGGCGAAACCGAGCACGCCTATTGGATGCAGGACGGGCTGGCGTCACAGGTGCCTGTGGACATGCAGCAATTCGTCGTCGGTGCACAGAACTCGATCAATGTCGACGGCGCCGAATGGGAATTGATGTCGGACGGGTTCGAGGTCGTCCCCGGTGTGCGGGTCATCGACACGCCCGGCCACACGCCCGGACATATGGCTGTGGTGGTGGAAAGCAGCGGGCAGCAGTTGATCGCGCTCGGGGATGCGATGAGCCACGCTTACACCAACTTTGCGCATCCCGAGTGGTACAACAGTTTCGACGCCGATGGCGATCAGACGGTGGCGACCCGCAAGCGGCTTTTGGATATGGCGGCGACGGATCGGATGGCGGTTCTGGGGTACCACTTCCCGTTCCCCGGTGTCGGGCATGTGATGCGCGACGGCGACGCCTACAGCTTTGTTCCGGCGCTCTGGAAGTTCGACTGAACCCGATCAGTCGCGCGGCGCTGCGGCGCGACTGAGGCGATCATTGATCGCAATGCCCAGACCTTCGTGTGGGATGGGGGATACGGCAATCGTGCCGCCCCCCCGCGCATCCAACCGATGCAGGTAGTCGAAGAGGTTCGCCGCAGCCTCGACCAGATCCTCGGTCTCGGACAGGTTCAGATCGCAGTCCACGTCTCCGAACCCGAGGCGCAGTTCGCCCGGTTCCCATTCGGTGGCGTTCAGACGCACAAGCGCGTCGGGCGCATAGTGTGACATGAGCTGACCGGGGGCCGAGATCGCCTCGGCCTTGTGGCGCACGGCAAGGTGTCGGCCCAGGGTTTTCGCCAGGTCTTCCTCGGTGATACCGCCGGGGCGCAGCAGAACGGGCTTGTCGAGCAGTCCGACGATGGTCGATTCGACACCGACCTCGCACGCCCCGCCATCGAGAATCGCATCGACGCGGTTGCCCAGGCTGGCGGCAACGTGATCGGCCTGTGTCGGGCTGATCTGGCCGGACCTGTTGGCCGAAGGCGCGGCAACACCACGCCCGAACGCCCGCAGCACCGCACGGGCCGAATTATGCGCGGGCAGTCGCACCGCGATCGTATCGAGACCCGCCGAGACCAGAGGCGAGATCGGGCTGTCCGCCTGCTTGCGCAGCACGAGGGTCAGCGGCCCCGGCCAATAGGTTTGCGCCAGAAGCTCGGCTTCAGGCGTCCAGTGAACGTGCTGTTTCAAGGTCTCCAGATCGGCGAAATGCACGATCAGAGGATTGAAACTGGGCCGCCCCTTGGCCTCGTAGATTCGCGCGACGGCGCGGTCATCGCTGGCATCGGCGCCAAGCCCGTAAACGGTTTCGGTCGGGAAGGCGACAAGACCACCTGCACGCAGGATTTCTGCGGCACGCGCGTGGCCGGTCTCGGTATCGGGCAATATCTCGGGGGAAGAAGGGTTCATCCGTCGTGACGCCGCGTTTTTGTTGATGGGGCTGGCCGCATTCGTCATGGTCGCACCAAAAGCTGACGGCTGCTTACCGTTCCGGCACGCGATTGCCAAGCCGCAGCACATCTGTCCAGATGCCGAAGGAAAGCTGAACATGCCGTATCGCGCCCCTGTTTCCGAATTTCGTTTCCTCTTTGACCATGTGGTCGGCTTCGATCAGGTCGTGGCGACCGAGCGGTTTGCCGAAGCCACGCCGGAGACCGTCAATGCGGTGCTGGGTGAGGCGGGCAAGCTGTGCGAAGAAGTTCTGTCGCCCTTACAGCGCGCGGGGGACCTGCATCCGGCACGGCTTGAGAACGGGATCGTGCGCACCTCGCCGGGATTCAGGGACGGGCTTCGGGCGATTGCCGAGGGTGGCTGGATCGCGATTGCTGCCGACCCGGAATATGGTGGCATGGGCCTGCCGATGACCATGACCACGGCGGTGAACGATATGATGAGCGCCGCCTGCCTGTCGCTGCAACTGGCGCCGCTGATGACACAGGGGCAGATCGAGGCGCTGGAAAACCACGCGAGCGATGAACTGAAAGAGCTGTACCTGCCCAAGCTGATTTCCGGCGAATGGATGGGCACCATGAACCTGACCGAACCGCAGGCAGGCAGCGACGTGGGCGCGCTGACCACCAAGGCAGAGCCGAACGGCGACGGGACGTATGCAATCACCGGGCAGAAGATCTACATCTCATGGGGTGACAACGACATCTCAGAAAATGTCTGCCATCTGGTTCTGGCCCGACTGCCGGGTGCGGTTCCGGGCACCAAGGGGATCAGCCTGTTCCTTGTGCCCAAGCGCATCCCGGACGAGAGCGGCGCGCCCGGTCTGGCCAACAGCCTCAAGGTGGTGAGCCTCGAACACAAAATGGGTCTGCATGGCAGCCCGACCGCGGTGATGCAGTATGACGGCGCGACCGGATGGCTTGTGGGTGAGGAAAATGACGGGATGCGCGCCATGTTCACCATGATGAACAACGCCCGGCTTGGCGTGGGTGTGCAGGGCATCGGCGCGGCCGAAGGAGCCTACCAGCACGCGCTGGCCTATGCCGAGGGGCGCAAGCAGGGCCGGACCGAGAACAACACCATCACCGACCACGCCGATGTGCGCCGGATGCTGGCCACGATGAAGGCCGATACCTTCGCAGCGCGGGCCATCGCACTGGCCAATGCGGTCGCCATCGACATGGAAACCGCCACCGGCCATGCCGACTGGGCAGCGCGGGCGGCGCTGCTGACACCGATCACCAAGGCGTTCGGCACCGACACGGGGATTGACGTTGCCGAACTGGGCGTGCAGGTGCATGGCGGTATGGGATTCATCGAAGAAACCGGCGCGGCCCAGTATTCGCGCGATGTGCGGGTCACCGCAATTTATGAAGGCACCAACGGCATCCAGTCGATGGACCTTGTCGGCCGCAAGCTGATGGATGGCGGCGAGGCTGCGTACCGTCTGCTTGACGAGATGGAAGCAGATGCCGAAGCGGCACGTGCCGATCTGCCGGAGCTGGCAGAACCGGTATGGCAGGCCTGCGAAACCCTGCGCGAGACCACGGAATGGATGGTCGCCCAAGGCGCGCAGGACCGCTTTGCCGGGTCTGTGCCCTATCTGCGCGGCTTTGCCCGCGTGCTGGGCGCACATTTCCACCTCAAGGCGGCACGGGCCGACCGTGGCGGCAAACACGAGCGGCTGGCCGCCTTCTACATCCACCGCCTTCTGCCCGAACATATCGGTCTGCTGACCCACGCGCGGCAGGGTGCCGGCGATCTCTATGCCCTGAGCCTGGACGATCTCGCCGCATGAAGGACCGAAGCACAGGCGGAATTCGCTACCCCTGGGACACGCCACCCGAAGAAGGTGAGGCTATCGAGGTCGCTGACGGGGTTCTGTGGATCCGCCTGCCGCTTCCGATGAAGCTCGACCACGTCAATGTCTACGCGCTGGACGACGGCGATGGCTGGACTGTGGTCGATACCGGTTTTGCCTCGAAACGCGGCAAGGCGATCTGGACGCGCCTGATGGAGGGTCCGCTTGCGGGAAAACCCGTCACGCGGGTGATCGTCACACACCACCATCCCGACCATGTCGGCCTGGCTGGATGGTTGAAATCCGAATTCGGGGCGGAGCTGGTCACCACGCGCACCGCATGGCTGATGGCGCGGATGCTGCAGATGGACGAGCAACCGCTGCCGAGCGCGGAAACCCTGGCGTTCTGGCAGGGTTGCGGCATGGCGCCAGCCATTCTGGAGAAACGCCGGTCCGAGAGACCGTTCAACTTTGCCGATTGCGTTGCTCCGCTTCCGCTGGGCTACACCCGCATCCAGCAGGGCGGCACGATCACGGCAGGCGGGCGCGTGTGGGACATCCACATCGGCAATGGCCATGCGCCCGAGCACGCCACCTTTTGGTCCCGCGATGACACTCTCGTTCTTGGCGGCGATCAGATCCTGCCGTCGATCAGTTCGAATATCGGCGTTTACGCAACCGAACCCGAAGCGGATCCGGTGGCGGACTGGCTCGAATCCTGCGAACGGCTGTCCACCCTCGCGCGGGAGGATCATCTGGTTCTGGGCGGGCACAAGCTGCCCTTCACCGGGCTGCCCTTGCGCCTGCACCAGCTGATCGAGAACCATCATGGAGCGTTGCGGCGCCTAGAGGCGCATCTCACGACGCCGCGCACGGCCGGAGACTGTTTCGCACCTCTGTTCAAACGCCATATCGGGGATGGCGAATACGGTCTCGCGCTGGTCGAATCGATGGCCCATTGCCTGCACCTCTGGCACGAGGGGCGCGCCACCCGACACATGAATGATGCGGGCGCCTGGGTGTTCCAGGCCCAAGGCTGATCTTCTTCGTTTTCCAAGTACCTCGGGGTGAGACCCGGACATCGTCCGGGGCGAGGGGCAGCGCCCCTCCCGGAGGTCTCACCTCCGGCGCGCGCCTCTCAGGCGCGTCCTCCTTCCGAAGACAGCGCCAGCGGTGAAATTCCGAGGCTGCCCAGCGCGGCCTCCCATTTGTCACCATCGGCTGTGTCGAAGACCAGATCGCTGGACGCATCGCAGATCAGCCATCCATTCGCGGCGATCTCGCCTTCAAGCTGCCCCGGACCCCAGCCTGCGTAGCCGAGCACGATCAGACGTTTGGCCGGCCCGCTGCCCCGGGCGATGCTTTCGAGCACATCAAGCGTTGCGGTCATCGCGAAACCGTCATCGACATTGAGTGTGGTCATTTCCGAACGGAAGTCCGGCGAATGCAGAACAAAGCCTCGTCCCAGTTCGACCGGGCCCCCGAAGTGTACCCGTATGCCCGAGACGTCCCCGACCTCTTCAATCGAGAGCTGCTGTACGAGGTTCTCGAAGGTCACGTCCGAAGAGGGTTTGTTGACGATCAGCCCCATGGCACCCTCATCGGAATGAGCGCACATATAGATCAGGCTGTGCTCGAACCTGGGGTCGGGCATTCCCGGCATCGCAATCAGCATCTGGCCGGTCAGGTCTGTCATGGTATCGGTGCTTTTCACATTCCAAACATGGAGAGGGGCAGATGGGGTTGCAAGAGCACAGAGCCACGTGGACACGAAGGATCGCTGGTTTGTGACTTTTCATCGCGCCTGAAAACAGCCATGTGCTTGGGGATGACGCACTTCCGATCCCTTGTTGCCGGTCTCGTACTGGCCCTGTCCCCCGCAGTTCCGGCCAGTGCCGGAGACACCACCGGCCTGTCCAAAGTCGAGCTCCGGCCCGGCTGGCGCCTGGAGGACGGCAGTCACATGGCAGCGCTGCGCCTCGTGCTTGATCCGGGCTGGAAGACCTATTGGCGTGCACCGGGAGATGTCGGCATCCCCCCGCAGTTCGACTGGAGCGGGTCGGACAATATCCGCGCCGTTTCAGCGAATTGGCCGACACCCGAGGTGTTCTTCGAACAGGGAATGCGATCGGTCGGGTACAAGACCGAAGTTGTGATCCCGCTGCATCTGACGGCGCTGGATGACACCGCCGAGATGCGGCTTGAGGGACGAATGCAGATCGGTCTCTGCAAGGACATCTGCATCCCGGCCAATCTGTCATTCACGGCAAACCTGCCGATGACCCCTACGCGACCCGATCCGATGATTGCCGCTGCACTGACGGACATGCCCTATACCGCACGTGAAGCGGGTCTGAGAAGCATCACCTGCCGGATCGAGGCGGGTCCGGATGGCGGCCTCATCCTGCATACGGAGATTTCCATGCCGTCGGCCGGGGGTATCGAGTATGTGGTGGTCGAGGCGGGCAATCCCCATGTCTGGGTCGCCGAACCGGACAGCCGCCGCGAAGGGGGTGTTCTGCACGCCAGCACGCGGATGGTGCATGTGGAGGGCAAGAGCTTTGCCCTCAACCGCGCGGAGCTGCGCTTTACAGTGATCGGCGACGCACGGGCCGTGGATATTCAGGGTTGCACGCCCTGAACACTGCCCTGATCACGCCGGTCGGCGCAGCCGGCTGACACCCATGGCCAGCGCAGCCACAAGATAAAGCAGAACGCAGACCGCAGCCGCCCCCGCGACGAAGAGGCCGAGGCTCAGCCCGAGCGTCACCTCGCCGCCAAAAGGTGTTTCGGACAGTGCGTTTGCCAGGACGGTCGGCAGCGCGCCAGTGACCGCGAAGGTTCCCATCGTTGCGCCCAGCCAGGCGAGGATAAGCCCTGCCGCCGTAACAAGAGCCGCCTGAACACCATTGTGCCTGAAGCGGAGGCCGCGTCGGGCGGTCTGGGTCAGTCTGCCAATATCGTTCTGGATGGCAATCAGGGAAGGAACGATCAACAGCACGAGGAACATGCCAAATCCAAGTCCATAGACGAGTGTGATCACTGTCGGTTTGAGAAACTGTGCCTGGCTGGACTGTTCATAGAGCAGCGGCACAAGCCCCATCACGGTTGTCGCCGTGGTCAGGAACACGGGTCGCAGTCGATCCGCAGCGCCGTCAATGATCGACGGGACAAGCCCCCGGTCCTGGGCCTTTTCGTCGATCGTTGTCACGAGCACGATCGAGTCGTTGATGATGATGCCGGTCATGCCAAGCAGTCCGACGACGGTGAACATGCTGAGCGGAACATCCCAGTGCGCGTGTCCGTAAATCGTGCCGACCAAACCGAACGGGATCACCGACATGACGACCAGTGGCCGTGTCCAGCTGGCAAAGACCCATGCCAGGACAAGATAGATCGCCAGAAGCGACAGGATCAGCCCGGTCCGCGCATCATCGAGAAATTCGCCCTCCTGCTCACTCAGCCCAGAGAGGCGATAGTCCACCTGTCGTTCGCTGGCGATGGCGGGCAGGATTTCGGTTTCAAGCGCCAGCATGATATCGTTTGCGCGGGCCGGATCATCTTCGGAGATATCCCCGGTCACGGAAATCAGACGAATGCCGTTTTCGCGTCGGACCGTCGAAAACCCGGTGCGACGTTCAACGCTGACGATATCGGCAAGCTGAACGTAAGCACCTTCTGGTGTCCGCATCTGGGTGCGTTCGAGGAAATCAGCGGTCAGTTCGCCTGCCGGCAGTTCGACACGGATTTCCGCACTGCGGGGGCCGTCGGGATAGGTTGCCGCTTCAATGCCACCAAGGCGGGCGCGCAGCACCTGACCGAGCCCGTCAATGGTGAAACCAAGCGCCTGCCCCTGCGGGGTAAGCTCGAGGATCAGCTCTTCCTTGTCATAGGCAAGGTTATCCTCGACCGCTGAAACCTCGGGGTACTGTCCGAGGGCAACCTTGAGGTCTTCGGACGCTGCTTTGAGGGTTTCGGCAGTTGCGCCATAGAACTGCACGTCCAGCGCGTCACTGGCCGGTCCGCTGCCCCAACTGCGGAAGCTGATGGTTTCGACCATCGGGTGTCGCGGAACGCTGTCCTGCAACTCGCTGACAAAGGTGCGGCTTGAAAACGGACGCAGATCGGGGTCGATCAGTTCAATCGAAATCCCACCCAGTTGGTCGGCATCCTTGGTATCTGCCCCAGCGATGCCTCGTCCGGCATTGCCACCCACTTCGGCAATCACATAGTCGATGGGATTGACGCCATGTCGCTCCTCGAAACTCTTGGCAACGTCCTCGACCGATTTCTGGAAGATACGCATCATCTCGAAGGTGTCTTCGCGCGTTGCTCCGGGGGCCATTGCGAAATTACCGGTAACAGAGCTTTGCTCGGGCGAATTGAAGAAGCGCCACTGAACGTCACCCCGGATAAATAGGGCCGCCTGCGAGGCCAGCAGCACGACCGCCCCTGCGAGAACGGCATAGCGTGCGGTGATGACCAGACCCATCAAAGGACGGAACAGGTTTTCCCGCACCCATCGGAACCCCCGGTTCACCACGCGGGACGGCACATCGTACCAATGCTGCTTTGCACTGTGCGCCATCGCGTGCGCCATATGGTTCGGCAGGATCAGGAAACACTCAACAAGCGATGCGGCGAGCACGGCGATCACGGTGAAGGGGATGTCCGCGATCAGGTCGCCAAAGCGCCCTCCGATCGCGACCAGGCCAAAGAAGGCGATAATCGTGGTCAATGTGGCTGAAAACACGGGCAGCGCCATACGGTGCGCTGCGCGTTCCGCCGCCTCGACCGGAGACAGGCCGGTGCGTGCCAGATGGTCGGTGTGCTCTCCCACGACGATGGCATCGTCCACCACGATCCCGAGCGTGATGATCAGCGCGAAGAGCGAGATCATGTTGATGGTGATTCCCGCCGCGTACATCAAGGCAATCGCCGCAAGCAGCGCGGCCGGGATACCTGCGGCGACCCAGAACGCGGTTCGCACATTCAGGAACAGGAACAGCAGCATAAGAACCAGCGCCAGCCCCGTAGCCGCATTGTCGAGAAGGATATCCAGACGCCCCGAGATCATCTCGGCGCGGGTGCGGATCAGGTCGATGGTCACGCCGTTCGGCAGAGAGGCTTCAAACTCTGACGCCACATCTTCGACCTTTTGCTGGATCGCGATTGCATCGCCCTGATCGCTGCGGTCCACACGGATCGAGATGGCCGGGTTTTGACCGACGAAATAGCTGCGTTCCCGGTCTATGCCCTCGATATAGATCGTGCCGACATCGCCGACGGTGAGGTTTGAACCGTCTTCGTTCGAGCGCAGGACGATATTTGCGATCTGGTCCGCGCTGCGTTTTTCGACCCCAGTGCGAACGCGGGTGTTGGCGTTGCCGACATCACCCGCCGGGTCGGTATCGACCTCCTGCGCGATGGCATTGGCGATATCCCGCATCGAAATGTCAAAAGCGATGAGGTTGGCGGAGGGGACCTCGACCACAGTTCGTGGGGCTGAAAGCCCGCGAATTGTTGTACGGGTTACCCCTTCTGCAAACAGCCGTGCCGTCAGTTCGTCGGCGAAACGGGCCAGTTGGTCCACCTCGACCGGGCCGGTGATGACCAGATCGGTCACACGGTCCCGCCAGCCGCCTCGCCGGACCACCGGGTCTTCGGCATCGGCGGGAAGGGTCGTCACGGCATCTACAGCCGTCTGCACATCGTCCGACGCACGCGACATGTCCCAACCGGGTTCGAACTCAAGCCTGATGGACGCACGGCCTTCGCGCGAGGAGGCCTCAGAGCTTTCGACTCCCTCGACCGCGAGCAGCACCGGTTCGAGCACCTGAACGATGCCCCGGTCCACGTCTTCGGCGCCGGCCCCATCCCACGCCACCGAGATATCGACATCGTCAACAACGACATCCGGAAAGAATTGCGCCCGCATATTGGGGATGGAAAACGCCCCCGCTGCGATCAGGACGATCAGCAACAGGTTTGCTACTGTCCGGTGACGGACGAAATAGCTCAGGAGTCCTCCGGCACGTCCGGGCAGCGTCCGCATCATGGATCAGCCTCCCATCCGGGATTCAATCCGTTCGACCACCTGTGCCGGGACCGTTCCCTGAGACAGCTGGTTCAGAATACGCTGGCGGGCCTCTTCGGGCATCCGCGTGTTCGATTCAATGAAGGCGGTGAGCCGCGCGCGGCGTTCTGCGGTAAGCTCCACCATCTCGGGTTCCTCGGGGATTGCCGCACCGCTCGGGCGTAGCGGGCGAACTTTGATCCCGGCGCCCAGCAGCGGCGTGCGTTCGGCAACGACTTCACGTCCCTGAAGGCCATCTGCCCGCACAAGAACGTCGTCACCCTGTCTGCGCAGGAGATTGACTCCGACCACTTCAAGGCGGTCTTCCTCGCCCATTACCAGCACTTCGTTTGCAGCGTTGAGCGATGTGGCAGGCAGGCGGGCCACCTGTTCCAGAGGTGGCTCATCAATCTCAACGGTCACGAAGTCTCCGGGCCGGAATCCCGGCGCGCTGCCAAGGGTGGCAAAGAGCTGGCGACCCGTCTGTCCATCCCCCACCGCCGCGCCTGCGCGGCTGAGTGTTCCCTGTGCGGTCAGGTTCGTCCCGAAGACATCGAGAACCACCGTCACATCCGTTTCGGTCAATCGTCCGCTTTCATCCAACAGCCGTGCGAACTGCTGGGTCGATACGCGGAACGCCACTTCGAGCGCATCGGCATCAATCAGGCGGGCAAGCTGTTCGTTCGACGAAACAAGCCGCCCCTGAACAACAGACACGTCCGCCAATGTTCCCGAGAAATCGGCCGTGATGACCGTGTCGTCGAGCCGCCGCTGCGCTTCGGCTTCGGCGATCACGGCGCGGGACAGGCGTGTGGTGGCCTGATCAATCCGGGCCTCGGCCTGCGCCACGGCCTGACGGCGCGACAGAACGGCCTGGCGGGCCTGCGCCGCAGCCAGTTCAGCCACTTCGACCGCTGCCGCCGTGCCGACGCCCCGATCCTGAAGATCGCGCTGGCGCTGGAACGCGCGTTCGCGCAGGGACGCCTGTTCTTCGGCGGCCGCAAGCTCATCGCGGGCGAGGATAAGCGCGCGTTCGGCTTCGCGCTGTTCAGCCTCGGCATCGAGGATGTCGCTTTGCATCCTCTGGAGGACCGCCTCCGCATCGGTCGGGTCGAGCCGCACAAGCACCTGCCCCTCGGTCACAGTGCCACCTTCGACGAATTCCGGTGCGATCTCGATCACGCGCCCCCCTGCAGCAGCGCGGATTTCAAGGGTACGGCGGCTTTCAATCTGACCGAACGCCGTCAGCACCGGCGTGATCGTGTCGAACTCGGCCTTAACTACGTTGACGGCAAAGACCCGTTCACGCTGTTGAAAGGCGCGTGGCTCTTGCGCCATGCGCGCCTGGACGGCGTCACGCACCTGAACCCCGGCATAGGCCAGCAGGCCAAGCGTCAATGACAGCAGGAAAAGCCCGGTCAGGCTACGGCGCAAAAACCGCATATGCGACAATCCTCATCACCAACTCTGACCTATCAGGTAGCCAGAACTGCATGTTTTCCAATAACACATCCCTACGTTAAACGAAGATAAACGCTATTTCCGTCGGAGATGCTCGTCCAATCGCGGTAAAATCTCGACAAAGTTACAGGGTCGGTGCCGGTAATCGAGTTGCAGGCTGAGGATTTCGTCCCAGGCATCCTTGCAGGCGCCGGGGCTTCCGGGCAGCGCAAAGAGGTACGTTCCGTTGCGCACCCCCCCGGTGGCGCGGCTTTGAATGGCGCTTGTGCCGATTTTCTGGAACGACACCATCGTGAACACGGTCCCGAAGGCGTCAATCTCTTTTTCGTAGACATCGCGGTGCGCTTCGACCGTCACATCCCGCCCGGTGAGACCGGTACCGCCGGTCGAAATGACCACATCGATGTCAGGTTGATCGCACCACACGCGGAGCTGTTCCGCGATCTGGTCGCGTTCGTCCTGGATGATCTTGCGGTCGGCCACGACATGTCCTGCACCTTCGATCCGGCCCACCAGCGTGTCCCCAGACCGGTCTTCGGCCATAGACCGTGTATCGCTGACCGTCAGAACGGCAATGCGGATGGGCAGGAATTCTTTGCTTTCGTCGATACGGCTCATGTTGAGGCTTTCATGGTCAGGCGCGTGCGCAGGTCCAGAAGATCGGCCCAAGCCTCTCTCTTGGCCGCCGGGTTACGCAAAAGGTAAGCGGGGTGAAACATCGGCAGCACGGGCAGGCCGACTGCCTCGGCCCATTTGCCGCGCAGGCGGGTGATGCCGCGTTTGCCCAAAAGGGCCTGGCACGAGATGTTGCCCATCACGACCAGAAACTCGGGTTTGGCGAGGGCAATGTGCCGTTTGAGGAACGGCAGCATCATGGCGATCTCGTCCGGCTTCGGATCGCGGTTCTGGGGTGGGCGCCAAGGCAGCACATTGGTGATGTAGACGGCCTCGGAAATGTCCCGGTCGCGCCCAAGATCGATTGCATCCAGCATTCGGTCGAGCAATTGTCCCGCACGACCGACAAACGGCTTTCCGATCCGGTCTTCGTCGCGGCCCGGAGCTTCGCCCACGATCATCACGCGCGCTCCCGGCACACCGTCGCAGAAGACCAGATTCCGGGCACCCTTGCGGAGTTCGCAATGGGGATAGTTTGCCATCGCGGCCTGCAACCCCGCCAAATCCTGGACCGCACGCGCCGCAGTTTCGGATTCTGCGACGGGATCAATCTGTGGCGCGGCGGGAACAGGCATAACCGGCGCCGCCGCGGACGGTGCAACACCGGCTTTGGGCGGCGGTGCCACCTGCTCAAAGCGGTTTATCGGAGTTTCCGAGATCGCCTCGGTCACTCCCATTTCAAGTTGCCATTCCAGCGCGGCGCGTGCCGCATGCCAGTCGATCTGCGAATCCATGTGCTCAGCTTATCCCGGCATTGTGTCGCGCAAAAGGGATCGCACCCTTGCCGCCCCGCAGCGCAATTTCTATAAGCACCTGACCATTCCGAAAAGGCCACAAGATGCGTTTCGATCAACGACACTTGCTTGGGATCGAACCCCTCCGCCCTGACGAAATCACCACTCTGCTCGATCTGTCGGACCAGTATGCCGAGCGGAACCGCAAGCGTACGCCCAGCACGGATGTGCTTGCCGGCATGACGCAAATCAACATGTTCTTTGAGAATTCCACCCGGACGCAGGCCAGTTTCGAACTGGCGGGCAAGCGGCTTGGTGCCGATGTGATGAACATGGCAATGCAGGCCAGTTCGATCAAGAAAGGCGAGACGCTGGTCGATACGGCGATGACTCTGAACGCGATGCGGCCGGATCTGCTGGTCGTGCGCCACCCGCAGTCGGGTGCCGTGGACCTGTTGTCGCAGAAGGTGGACTGCGCGGTTCTGAACGCAGGCGACGGCCGACACGAACACCCGACACAGGCCCTGCTTGATGCATTGACCATCCGCCGCGCCAAGGGCCGTCTGCACCGCCTGTCGATCGCCATATGCGGCGATATCGCCCACAGCCGTGTGGCCCGGTCGAACATCCTGCTTCTGGGCAAGATGGAAAACCGCGTGCGGCTGGTCGGCCCGCCGACGCTTATGCCATCCGGTATCGCGGAGTTTGGTGTCGAGGTGTTCGAGGACATGCGCGAGGGTCTGAAGGATGTGGATGTCGTAATGATGCTGCGCCTTCAGAAAGAGCGGATGGATGGCGGTTTCATCCCGTCCGAGCGGGAGTATTACCACCGCTATGGGCTTGATGCCGAAAAGTTGGGACATGCCAAGGAGGATGCGATCGTCATGCATCCCGGACCGATGAACCGCGGGGTCGAAATCGACGGAACACTGGCCGATGACATCAATCGCTCGGTCATTCAGGAACAGGTGGAAATGGGTGTCGCGGTGCGAATGGCCGCGATGGACCTGCTGGCGCGGTCTCTGCGCGCACGGCGTGCCAATCACAATGAAGGCGTGATGGTGTGAGTACATCCATGCATATCAAGAGCAGCGAACGCGGTGTGATCCGCGTGTTCCATATCGACCTTCCGCGCGAGGCGGTCGAACGTTTCACGACACAGGCCGGCACCGGCGAATGGCCGCTGCAATACGCGCTCGGGGCCAAATCGCTGCGCCCCGCCTTCGTCGAAGTGATCGACCTGCGCGATCTGCGGGAAATGACCCTGTCGCAGTACCTTTCGAACGCACATGACCTGAGCGCAAAGGAACTGGATGCGATGCGCGACCGGCTCAATGCACTGACAGGCTTCGTGCTGGTGCTGCCGTCGCAGGCGTTCAATCAGACCGAACAGGATCTGACCATATCCACCCCTCTGCGCTGGATCGGAACATTCAACGAGCCGAAACCGACTGCACCCGGTGCGCCTGTTTACTCCGATGCGGCGAAGGGCGTCGGAAGTGGAGCGAAGGCACCTCGATCCAACAAGAGCGGCTCTGCCCTGTGGTTTGTGGTCGGGCTGTTCGGCCTGATCGCATCGGGCATCATAATGGCCAAGATCCTGCTCAATTGACTGAAGCGACGCCCCTCAGATGATCGAATTCAAACCAGACATGCAGACATACATCCGCGCACATGTGGTGATGACGGCGATCGCAATGGCGGCGGGAATGATGATCCTCTGGGCCTTGGGGAATCCGCACATCTGGACCGGCGCAGTAGGCGGCTTTGCTGCCGTTGCGCTGCGCGGATGGTATCTTGCCGATGAGGTGATGGACGAGATCTGGACGCTCGCTGAGGGCAGCCTCAAGGGGCCGTATGAACGCGTGGCGCGTCTGGATGAGATCACCAAACTGCGCACCATTGCCGGTGCGGTACAGGTGATCACGGCGGCGGGCAACAAACATCTCATCAAGTACCAACCCGACCCGCAAGCGGTGATCGAACAGATCAACGTGGCGCGGCAGAAACAGGCGGCCTGACATGACCTTGCTTATCACCAATGCGCGGCTGGTCGACCCGGAGGCCGGAGAGGTCAGGGACGGCGCGGTTCTGATCCGCAATGGCGTCCTTGCCGAGATTTTCGACACTCCTGCGCCTGAAGTCAGTTTTGACGCCGTGCCATCCGACAACCGGCGCGATGCTGGCGGCAAATGCCTTGCACCCGGGATCGTCGATATCGGTGTGAAGATCTGCGAACCGGGCGAACGGCACAAGGAAAGCTATGGCTCTGCGGGCCAGGCCGCCGCTGCGGGCGGCGTCACGACCATTGTCACACGTCCGGATACCACCCCGGCAATCGACACGCCGGAGACTCTCGAATTCGTCCGGCGTCGCGCGAATGAAGCGGCCCCGGTTCACGTGCTGCCGATGGCTGCGCTCACCAAGGGGCGCGAGGGGCGCGAGATGACCGAGATCGGCTTCCTGATGGACGCCGGTGCTGTTGCCTTCACCGACTGCGACCGGGTTGTGCGCGACACCAAGGTTCTCAGCCGGGCCATGACCTATGCCCGTGCGCTCGGCGCACTGGTTGTGGGTCATCCGCAGGAGCCCACCCTGTCCGCAGGGGCGGCGACCACGTCGGGCAAGTTTGCTTCGCTGCGCGGTCTGCCCGGTGTTTCACCCATGGCAGAACGGATGGGACTTGACCGGGACATCGCTCTCGTCGAAATGACCGGTGTGCGCTACCACGCCGACCAGATCACGACGACACGCGCCCTGCCCGCACTGGAACGCGCCAAGCGCAACGGGTTCGATGTGACCGCTGGCGTTTCGATGCACCACCTCACACTCAACGAATTCGACGTTGCCGACTACCGCACCTTCTTCAAGGTGAAGCCGCCGCTGCGGGCCGAAGACGACCGTCAGGCAGTTGTTGAAGCCGTTAAATCCGGTCTGATCGACGTAATCGGTTCGTTTCACACGCCGCAGGACGAGGAAAGTAAACGCCTCCCCTTCGAAGAAGCCGCGAGCGGTGCCGTCGGTCTGGAAACCATGCTGCCCGTTCTGATGCGTCTTTATCACTCTGGCGATATCGAGTTGCCAACGCTGTTTCGGGCGCTGTCGCTGAACCCGGCGAAACGGCTTGGTCTTGACTGTGGGCGTCTGACCAAGGGCGCACCTGCCGATCTGGTGCTCTTCGATCCGGACAAACCCATCATTCTCGATC
The DNA here is from genome assembly GCF_002115805.1 of Marivita geojedonensis. Taxonomy (GTDB): domain Bacteria; phylum Pseudomonadota; class Alphaproteobacteria; order Rhodobacterales; family Rhodobacteraceae; genus Marivita; species Marivita geojedonensis. The sequence continues at coordinate 396,612 of NZ_JFKC01000001.1, forward strand.
GGTTCAAACTCAAATCGAAGTCGAAAAACACACCCTTTGACGGAGCGCGGCTGCAAGGTAAGGTTCTTGAAACCTTTGTCAGCGGAACCTCGGTCTATCGGAGCACCTGATGCCAGCCTTTGAAACCGGCATTGTGATCCTCGCCCTCTGGGCCATCGCCGGCTACCTGCTCGGCTCGATCCCGTTTGGCGTGATCCTGACAAAGGCGATGGGCCTCGGCAATCTGCGCGAGATCGGCTCCGGGAATATCGGCGCAACAAATGTGCTGCGCACCGGCAACAAGGGGGCGGCGGCAGCCACTCTGCTGCTCGATGGCGCAAAGGGCGCCGTGGCCGTACTGCTGGCCCGCGCGCTGGCTGCGGAAGACGCCGCACAGATCGCTGCGCTTGCGGCTTTTCTGGGTCACTGCTTTCCGGTCTGGCTTCAGTTCAAAGGCGGCAAGGGCGTAGCCACTTTCCTTGGTCTGATGCTGTCGCTGGCGTGGCCGGTTGGGCTGCTGGCCTGCGGCATTTGGCTTGCCACGGCTGCCATCAGTCGGATTTCAAGCCTGTCAGCCCTTGTCGCAGCGGCATGGTCCCCGCTGGTTTGCCTCATGCTGGGGCAGGGTCAGATCTTCCTGCTGACGCTGATCCTTGCCGGTCTCATCCTCTGGCGGCACCGCGCAAACCTGGCGCGGCTCAAAGCCGGGACAGAGCCACGGATCGGCGGCTCCAAGGCCTGAACGGACTGGCCCCAACACGACACCACCTGTCGGTTTGTGAATGACAAGCATGGCGCAATTGCCAAATACTGACCGCATGTCAGTGACGGAACGCGCAATGTCAAAAGACCCTCTTCTGCAGCCCTTTCAGCTCAAGCACCTGACACTGAAGAACCGGATCATGACGACCGCGCATGAGCCGGCCTATCCCGAAGACGGGATGCCCAAGGACAGGTACATCGCCTATCACGCGGAACGGGCAAAAGGCGGCGTTGCCATGGCGATGACCGCCGGATCCGCAGCCGTGTCACGCGACAGTCCACCGGTGTTCAACAACGTTCTGGCCTATGACGACAAAGTGGTTCCATGGATCAGGCGCCTGACCGATGCCCTGCATGAACATGGGTGCGCGGCGATGATCCAGTTGACCCATCTTGGCCGGCGAACGGTCTGGAGCAAAGGCGATTGGCTTCCCTCCGTTTCGTCTTCGAAGCACCGCGAGCCTGCGCATAAAGCCTTCCCGAAACTGGCAGAAGACTGGGACATCGCGCGCATAATTTCGGACTTCGCCGATGCTGCCGAACGGATGAAAGCCGGCGGCATGGACGGGATAGAGCTGGAGGTCTATGGGCATCTCCTCGATCAGTTCTGGTCGCCGCTGACCAACGATCTTGACGGCCCATATGGCGGTCAGTCCCTTGAGAGCCGGATGAAGATGCCGCTTGATGTGCTGGCTGCGATCCGCAAACGCGTCGGCGATGACTTCATCGTGGGCATCCGCTTCAGTGCAGATGAGGTCGCCACGGGCGGGATCGACCCGGAATTGGGTGTTCAGATGGCAAAGGTTGTCGCCGATACCGGGCAGTGCGATTTCCTCAATGTGATCCGCGGCCGTGTGCATACGGATCCGGCGCTGACCGATGTGATCCCAGTGCAGGGTATGAAGAGCGCGCCGCATCTGGACTTCGCCGGGTCGGTACGTGCTGCGACCGGTCTGCCTACTTTCCACGCTGCGCGGATCCCGGATGTCGCAACCGCACGCCATGCGGTGGATGCCGGGCTTCTGGACATGGTCGGCATGACCCGCGCGCACATGGCCGATCCGCATATCGTCACCAAGATCGTGCAGGGCCGGGAACATGACATCCGTCCATGTGTCGGGGCCACATACTGCCTTGATCGGATCTACGGCGCGGGCGAGGCGCTGTGTATCCACAACGTGTCTACCGGTCGGGAACTGTCGGTACCTCACGATATTCCTCCGGCTCTGACCCGCCGCAAGGTGGTGATCGTCGGGGCCGGGCCGGGCGGACTGGAGGCCGCGCGCGTTGCAGCAGAACGCGGGCACGACGTGACCGTGTTCGAGGCCCAAGCTGATCCGGGCGGCCAAATCCGTCTGACGGCGCAAACGCCACGACGCCGCGAAATGATCGGCATCATCGACTGGCGCATGGCGCAATGTGCCGCTCGTGACGTGACCTTCCATTTCAACACCTGGGCGGAAGCCGGGGACGTGACAGCACTGAACCCGGATATCGTCATCATTGCGACAGGTGGTCTGCCCAATCTCGAACTGTTCGAGTCGGGTGCAGAGGCACAAAATGTCATATCGGCCTGGGACCTGATCTCGGGCGATGTAAAGCCAGCCGACCGCGTTCTGATTTATGATGAATCCGGCGATCACCCGGCCATGCAGGCCGCAGAAATCGCCGCCGAAGCCGGAGCTCAGGTCGAAATCATGACCCCGGACCGAACCTTTGCCCCAGACGTGATGGGAATGAACCTCGTCCCCTACATGCGCAATCTGCAGAGCAAGGATGTGACCTTTACCGTCACCCGCAGATTGCTTGGCGTCACCCGAACCGGAAACACCCTGACCGCCACAATCGGCACGGACTACAGCGATCACACATATGAGAAGGACTACGATCAAGTGGTCGTCAATTACGGCACAATGCCGATGGACGATCTCTATTTCGACCTGAAGCCGCTCAGTGGAAACAGGGGCGAGGTCGACTACGATGCGCTGATTGCCAGGAGACCGCAGACCGGCCCTTCAAAGGGATTTCAGCTTTTCCGCATCGGAGACGCGGTTTCGGCACGAAACACCCACGCAGCGATCTATGACGCCATGCGCCTGATGCGACACCTGTGAAAAGGCTGGGCGATCAAGCCCGGCCTTCTCAGCTTCTCCTGTTCTCTGGGTCAGAGAAGATTTCCGGATTGGACCTATGTCATTCCGCGGCGTCGCGCTTGGGCAGAACCCAATCGGGGCGCGGGAAGTGGCAGGTATAGCCGTTCGGAAACCGCTCGAGATAGTCCTGATGCTCGGGCTCGGCTTCCCAGAAATCGCCCACGGGTTCGACTTCGGTGACCACCTTGCCCGGCCAGATACCGCTGGCATTCACATCGGCGATCGTATCCTCGGCCACGGCTTTCTGCTCATCGTCCGCATAATAGATCGCGGACCGATAGCTCATGCCACGGTCATTGCCCTGCCGGTTCAGCGTGGTCGGGTCATGGATCTGGAAGAAGAACTCCAAGAGCTTGCGGTAGGAGATCACCGACGGGTCGAACATGATCTCGATCCCTTCGGCATGGGTGCCGTGATTGCGATAGGTCGCGTTCGGCACGTCGCCCCCAGTATAGCCCACACGGGTTTTCTGTACGCCGGGCAGTTTGCGGATCAGATCCTGCATCCCCCAGAAACAGCCTCCGGCCAGAACAGCGCGTTCAGTCATGCCACATCCTCCACTTGATCGAGATAATCGCCGTAGCCCTCGGCTTCCATGTCGTCACGACGGATGAACCGCAGGCTGGCGGAATTGATGCAATAGCGCAGACCACCCCGGTCGCGCGGCCCATCCGGGAACACATGCCCCAGATGGCTGTCGCCATGGGTCGACCGCACCTCGGTGCGGATCATGCCATGGCTCAGGTCGCGCAGTTCGTTGATATGCGCCGGTTCGATCGGCTTGGTAAAGCTCGGCCAGCCGCAGCCGGACTCGTATTTGTCGGCACTCGCAAAAAGCGGCTCACCGCTGACGATGTCCACATAGATGCCGGGTTCCTTGTTGTTCAGGTATTCCCCGGTGCCGGGCCGTTCCGTTCCGCTTTCCTGCGTGACGTAGAACTGTTCCGGCGACAGCGTTGCAATCACGTCCGGGTTCTTTTCGTATTTGGCCATGCGGGGACCTCCATTCGTGGTTTCGACACTATAGATGGCGCGCGCCGTGCCAAGTCCAAGCCTTGTTACAGCACGGTCTCCGGGTCGTGAGCCGCGATCCGCGGGCGGCCCGTCGCCTCGACCACGATCCGTGCCTCGACGAACATATCTCGCGCCTCGATCTCGGCCCGTTTGACCTCGCGCCAGACCTGTACATGGACCGACGCTGCACCCGCCGCTTCGGCGTCTTCGGTCGCGGCTGCGCTGAGGCTCGCTTCCAGCATCGCCATGGCGGCATCCGCATCGCGGAAATCCTGCGGGGCGTCCGGCAGGTGCGCCCTGAACAGCCCCTCGGACGGGCTGGTGACCAAACCTTCCCGCAGCATCCTGATCCGGCCTGTGACAGCGCCGATGGCATTGGCGACATCGCCATGATCCGGCAGCAGCATCTCGGCATTGAGGTATTGCCCGACCGCCGGATAAGTCGTCTGCGCCGATGCGCCCAATCCAACAACGGGAACGGACAGGTCCGCCGTCAGGTGCACCAAGCCCGGCGTGTGCCGCAACCCCCGCGCCATCAGCGGATGCTGGGCAAGGGTGGTCGGGTCCTCCATCCCGTCTTCAGCAAAAGCGGCTTCAAGCAACGCGGTTCCGGTCGCTCGGGTCAGTGCATCGACGATCTGCTCGGCCATCTCCTGCGGGGTCTGGGCGTATCTCTCACCGGATCCGGCCCGGTTGCGGGCCAGCAAGGCCAGTGCCTTTTCCGACGCAGTTGCATCCCAATGGGTAAAGCGCCCGAGCACATGCAGCGCATCCGTCGGCGTCGGCCCCGCGACCTGCACCAACCCGCGCGACACCAGCAACCGCAACGCCTGCGCCTCAAGCCGTGACTGCACGACAGTGCCCAACGTCTGCGGCAAAACGGTGATCCGGTTCAGCAGCGCCTCGGCTCGCTCCGGCAGGCCCACAGCATCCTGCCCCTCGACCCGCCGCACGAAGCGGGCATCGTATTCGCCCGGAACTGGCCGGTTCATCTGCTCGTCCAGCGCCTTTTGCACCACTTCGGGCGCATCCTGCGCCACCAGCGCCACCGGCAGCACGCGTCTTGGCCCGAGCGTCACACCCCCGGTCAAACCGCCACTCGCCAAACCCACCTCGCTGTCGCCGCCCAAACCGTGCGTACGCATCGCCACGGCCTCGACCATGGTGCGATGCGGACCGACCCGCGCGCCATCCGGATCGATCACCGGTTGACCGTTGCGCAGCACGGCGATGTCGGTTGTCGTCCCGCCAATGTCCGACACAAGCGCCTGATCCGCCCCGGTAAGCCAACGCGCACCGACGATGGAGGCCGCAGGCCCGCTCAGGATGGTCTCGATGGGCCGTTCCTGCGCCTGCGCTGCCGACATTAGCGCCCCGTCACCCCGGACCACCATCAGCGGCGCATCGATGCCAAGCTCGCGCAAGGCCCCTTCCGCCCGCCCGATCAGCCGGTGCGTCAGCCCGATCAGCCGCGCATTCAGAACTGCCGTCAACGCCCGCTTCGGTCCGCCCAGCTTGGCCGAGAGTTCGTGTGAACAGGTCACAGGCCGCCCGGTCGCCGCCCGCACCGCTTCGCGTGCCGCCACTTCGTGCGCCGGATTGCGCGTGCCGAACTGTGCCGCAATGGCAAAGGCCGACACGTCCTGTGCCGCCGCCCAATCGGCGATCACCGACGCGTCCAAGGGTGCCACTTCGGCCCCGCTGTGGCTGTGCCCGCCCGCCGTCACCAGCACCGGATCGCCCGCCAAAGCCTCGGCCAGACCCTGCGCCGCCAGATCGCGTTCGGAGAAACCGATATAAATCAGCGCGACCCGCGCGCCCTGCCCTTCGACCAGCGCATTGGTCGCGAGCGTAGTCGACAAAGAGGCCAGCGCGATATCTGCCGGAGACACAAAAGACTGCGCCAGCACCGCCTTGACCGCTTCGCGCACACCGATGGCCAGATCCTGCCGCGTCGTCAGCGCCTTGGCACTGGCAATCACCGCATCCTCATCGCGCATCAGCACCGCGTCGGTATAGGTGCCGCCGGTGTCCACACCCAGTAGAATTGCCATAATCCCGCCTCCTGCGACTGACCTAGACTAGTCGCCCGCTCCGGCCCGCGCGTTTGCGACATCGGCAAGTCGCATCGCGGCCCAGCGCGCCGCATCGGCCACGGTTTCATCGGGATCATCCACCAACGCCTGCGCGACTGACCGCAGACGCGGCGACCCGGAATTACTGATGGCATAAAGCACGTTGCGCACAAACCGGTTGCGCCCGATCCGCTTGATCGGAGATCCAGAGAACCGTGCCCGGAAAGCGGTGTCGTCCAGCTGCGCCAACTCCGCCAGATCGGGAGCAAGCAGATCCTCCCGCGCATGGTATTTCACCTCTGCGGCGCGGCTGGCAAATTTGTTCCACGGACAGACCGCCAGACAATCATCACAGCCATAGATCCGGTTGCCCATGAGCGCGCGCAGGTCTTCATCCACAGGACCATGATGCTCGATTGTCAGGTAGGAAATGCAGCGCCGTGCGTCCAACCTGTAGGGCCCGGGGAACGCATCGGTGGGGCACACATCCAGACAGGCGCGGCACGATCCGCAGTGATCCACCTCCGCCGCGTCCGGCGTCAGATCAAGAGTGGTGAACACCGACCCGATGAAGAACCACGACCCCAGGTCACGCGACACAAGGTTGGTGTGCTTGCCCTGCCAGCCCAGACCCGCCGCCTGTCCCAATGGCTTTTCCGGCACGGGGGCCGTGTCAACAAACACCTTCACCCCGCCCCCGGCTTCGGCGATCAGCCAACGCGCCAAACGCTTGAGGCGCTTCTTGACCACATCATGATAATCGCGGTTCTGCGCATAAACCGAAATGGCCGCTTGTTCAGGGTGCTGCAAGACCTCCAACGGATCATGCTCCGGCCCATAGTTTTCAGCCAAAACAATGACCGACCGCGCCTCTGGCCACAGCACCTGCGGCGCACCGCGCCAATGCGCCCGCTCCGCCAGCCAGCCCATTTGGCCGTGATAGCCTGCATCGAGAAACGCCTGCAGACGCTCTGGAACCTCCGGCACATCCCAGGGTCGGCAGATCCGACAGGCCGAAAACCCTTCGGCCATAGCCTGCGCCTTGACCTGCTCCGTCAGATCCATGACGGCCTGCTTTTCTTCTTGCCACAAATATCCCGGGGGTGTGGGGGCTGGCCCCCACTCCGCGCTGCGGGATCAGAAATCCAGATCGGCATAATGCGGCGGTTGCGGGAAACCCGGCACCTGATCTGCGAGGATCGACCGAAACGCCGGGCGCGACTTGATCTTGGCGTACCAGTCCTTGACCACAGCGCTGCGGTTCCAGTCGACATCACGGATGTAATCCAGCGACGACAGATGGGCCGCAGCCGCAAAATCGGCCAGTGTCATCGTATCGCCGGCCAGCCAGCGGCGGTGATCCAGCAGCCACGCCATGTAATCGAGATGATACTTGATCGCCTTCGCGCCCGCCTTGACATTGGCGCTGTCGGGAAAGCCCTGTTTGGTGACCTTCTTGTTCACCCGCTCATAGAGCAGCTTCGATGTAACCTCGTTGTGAAACTTGTCGTCGAACCAGCCCACGAGACGGCGCACTTCGTAACGCGCCTCGGATGAGCGCGGCATCAAAGGCGGCTCGGGATATTTCTCTTCAAGGTATTCGCAGATCGCAGCGCTTTCCGCCATCGTGCGCCCATCGATCTTGAGAACGGGGACCTTGGCGGCAGGGTTGCGGCGCAGGAAATCCGGGTCTTTCTCCCAGTATTTCTCTTCCACCAGTTCGCACTCGATCTTCTTTTCCGCAAGGCTCAGCCGGACCTTGCGGCAGAACGGCGACAACGGAACGTGATAGAGTTTGGCCATGCGAAGCGCGCCCCGAAAATGGTGGATCAGTCGCTTTCTAATTGCCGCGAAGCGCCATGCAATACAATGGGCTCGCGCCGGTTTAATCCCCGACGCGCGGTTTTCGTCTCACCCCGCGCCGCTCAGGATTGGAAACAGGCCGCGCGACCATCCTTGTCAATGGTTTCGGCTCCGGCCCGGATCGAGCGGGCACGACGCTCAACGAAATTGCTGGGTTTCGAGGCCGACCGCGTTTTCGGTGAGGGGAGCACTGCGGCCAACCGGGCCGCCTGCAGCGGGCTCAGATCGCGTGCATCGACACCGAAGTAGTGCCGTGCCGCCGCCTGTACGCCAAACACGCCCTCATCGAACTCTGCCACGTTCAGGTACAGTTCCAGAATTCGACGCTTGGACCAAAGGGCCTCGATGACCGGGGTCAAAACCGCTTCAAGGCCCTTTCGCAGCCAGGACCGCTCCTGCCAGAGAAGCACATTCTTCACGACCTGCTGCGAAATCGTAGACGCCCCACGCGCGCCACCCGCCTCTATCGCCGCTTGGATGGCTTCGACGTCGAAGCCCCAATGCAGGCAGAAGTTCGCATCTTCCGCCGCAACAGCCGATCGGAACATCACCGGCGCGACCCTGTCGGCATCGACCCAGACCTGATCCACTGGTGCGCCAAGACGGCGGCCCTCCGACCACATGGTATGGGTCGTCGGGGGGTTCACCACGCCAAAAAGTGCAACGATGAGAACCATCAACAGAGCCGCGCCCAATACGGTGCGGATGCTCCACTTCACCAGCCACCTGTACGGCGCGAGTATCTTATCCACCAACCCTGGTTCCTTCACCGCACGCGCGCGTTTCTTCTTCGGCTTATCCAGCCGAGGCCCCTGCTGCGATGTCGATTTGGGTTTACCGCCTGCCATTGCAGGCACATTAGGCGCAACCGCCATCAGAGAAAACATCCCTTACTGTTCACGTCTACATCCATTCCTGCCCGCAAAATCCGGTCCCTGCGCGGCATGGTCATGGCAAAACCTTGAAAACCGTTGCACAGGGTCCGGGTCAGGCCCCAATAGTTGGCATGCTTATCCTGACTGTCATATGCGGTTTTTACCTGTTCGGCCTTCTCATGGCCCACTGGGTGACGCTGCCCCGACAGGCCCTCGTTAGCGGACTTGGTACGATGATCACAGCCAGCTTGGCAGGAGTGACCCTTTGGCTGTTAACGCAGACTGGTATGACCGAGCCGTGGGTCGCGATCGCCATGGCCGGTACCATCGCGCTGCCCGCGCTGATGATCGGACTTGGACTGAGCCTTGGCTGGGCCATGCGCGTCACCAGCGAAAAACGAGACTGGCGTTATGGGCTTGCCTGCGCCACCGCCGCAGCCCAATGCGCCGCGAGCCTTGCAGCAGCCTTTGCATCCTGACGCCCGGCTCATACCTGCGTGCCCGTCTGCGCAGCGGTCACGTCCGGTCTGAACCGTTCCCACATCCGGATCAATCCGGTGCGATACTGGCGGATCGGGCGTTCGAACAGCGCTGCAAAGCCAAAGCACACCGCAAGCGTGATCCCGAGAAGCCAAAGCTGGTAGCCTGGAAGGGTTTCCGGAAGGGTCGCGTCAAGAAGATGCAGCGTCGGGTAATGCACGAGGTAAAGCGAGAAGCTCCCGCCTGCAACCCAGCGCACCCCCTTGGCAAATCCGCCATCAAGGCGCGGCGTCCAGGACTCTGCCAACTTGCGCACACCGCTCAGGTGAACGGCCAGACAGATGGCAATGATCGTGTTCCACAGGAACTCGTTTGAATAGACCAGCACGTCATGGTGGCTGAGAGGAAGCAGCGCCTTGGCCGTCTGTATCTCAAGATAGGTCGGCAGCACTGAAATCTTGATCAGGATAAGCACCGCGATGCTTCCCACCGTCATGGTCCAGGCCCGCATCATGCTGGTTTGGGTCGCAGCAGCCGAGGCCCGCTTCCAAACCATCACACCGATCCACCATGCGGGCAACATCGCCAGCACTGGAATTCCGACCAGAAGAACAAGCGTCGCAAGGACCACGATCCGCATTGCGCCGGTGAGGAACATCGCCGCGCCGAAGATGAGATAGAATGCGACCTCATAGCTGAGGGACCAGATCGGGCCATTTGAGCCAAGGCGCACCCACTCACCCGTCCCGGTCCACAGGTTTGTCACGGTCAAACCGCGCCACAGGAATTCGCCAAGCGACAATTCCTGATAATACTTTTCCGGATAGGCCGTCATATCGACGCGCGTACCGATGGCATCAAAAACCAACGTGAGAGCAAGCGCGGGGATGAGGACCGACATCACCCGGGTGATCCGGTTGAAGGCAAAGCGGCCCAGGGTCCCGTCACGACCGGCGGCATAGGCAATCACCACACCGGAGAGGACGAAGAACACCGCGACTGCATCGCTGGCCACGTTCCATTCACGCAGGACGTAGAAGTCACCTCCGGTAAAGCGGATATGGGCCATATGCCCGAACAGCACCGTCAGCGCCGCCCCGGCTCTGAGCGCATCGAGCCAGAGCGAAAAGCCCGGTGTCATCTTCGCATCACTCGGTGCAAGAGGACGCGTCAGACGCGACTCTTTCGACGACTGCGCCTTGAGCGCCGCCCAGCTTTCCCGGAACGGGTTCAGCAGCGCGGCGCGCAGGGTCGGATAGGGCTGTTCCATGGGATTGTCGGTGCCATCGGACACCCCAAAGGTCAGTTTTTCCTGCTCAGTCGGGATATAGAGCGTTCCGAACATCCAGTCCCAGATTGCAAAGATCGAACCGTAGTTCTTGTCGTGGTGTTTGCGGGCGACCGAATGGTGAACCTGATGCTGTGCGGGCGAGATCAGGATGTGTTCCAGCACCGGTCCATAGCTGATCCAGATGTGGCTGTGACGGAAATTGGCGCCCAGAGCGTTAAACGTGAAATAGAGCGCATTTGCTCCGCCGATTGTCATAAGGTTGATATCCCCGATAAGGAAATACAGCGACAGACCCTGCGCGACACCCACCAGCACTGTCATCAGGATGTTGCGGATCATCGGCTCCACCGGGTGTGTCCGCTGAACGGTCAGTGGCGTCAGCACGTCGGCAGAGTGGTGCACCGCATGGAACGGCCAAAGAATTTTCAATTCGTGATGCCAGCGATGCGCCCAGTATTTGCAGAAATCGGAAACAACCACGATGATCAGCGTCACGAGGAACATCCGCATCCCCGTTACCGGCGGAGGGGAGAAATCGCTGCCGGCCAGGTGTGACATCAGCGCAAAGGCGACCGTCGTCGGAAAGAACACAGCGCCCAGAACACCAAGCACGGTGAACACCCGGTACGCGAAGAAAAGCTTGATATCCAACAGGTTGGATTTGTGGCTGTAGACTTCTTTGGGCAACAGCCAACGCATGAAACTGTCGGGACTGCCACGATATTTCCAGATCGCAAAAGCAATCAGAACCGTACACAGAAGGTAGAACATCGAATAGCGGATGTTCATGTCGAACGGCGTGGCGATGACGTTGTTAAGAAACGCGTTGATTGTTTCCATGGCCCGAACTCTCATTGGTTTGGGCTTGGGATAAGCACCCAATCAGGCAGCAATGAGGCCTGTTTGGGGTCAGTTGCGGGTCAAGACGACGGTTTGAACCATGCCGAACTATGCAGCCCCGGCCACCAGGCCCCGGTAGAGCTCGACCACGGCATCTGCCCCGAGATCGACATCGTCGAAGGTCAGGACGGTCCCTACCGCCACGTCCCGACGCAAGGGCACGCGATGGGCCAGACCAATGGGCACCGCAGCCCCGGCCCGCTCCACCGGCAGCGCCTTGCCGTAGACCGTGTAGCCACCTTCACCATCGAGCATCTCGCCGGCCTTGAGGTCGCGCTTGGCGACAGACGCCACCGTTCCCCGCATCGCCTGCGACTGGCCTGTGGCCTCGCCCCGCAGCGCCGCACTCAGCACCGAAACCGAGAGTTCCAACCCGATCAGGTGGAAAGGTTTGTACATCGAGGCATAGCGCCCCGTGCTGTCTGTGGGCAGACCGTATTGCCTGAAACAGGCCGCCGCATAGTCGTTCGGCGCTTCCAGCACCACGTAGACGCCCCAGCGCAGGTCACGGAATACGGGACGCCCGTCTCGCTCGACCGAGGAAATGGTTTCGACCATGCCCGTCGCTTCAAGCTGCCCGCCAACGGCCCTGGGCCTGAGAACATGCGCAAGGTCATCCACACCGCAGGGCGGAAAGGCAAGGCCGTCGGACGGAACGGTCAGGCCGCAGGCATTGGCAATCGCGACCATCTCGATCGCGCTCTTGGTGCCGTCGAGAAAAGAGTTGAACATCTGCGGGTTCATTCCGGCTTTCTGCGCCTCCTCGGGCGTCAGGCCGTAATGAGCCCAGACGTCATCCGGCGTCACCTGGTGATAGGCCGGGAGGTACTTCGTACCCTTTCCCGCCGCCGCGACGGTGAACCCGGTGGCCCGTGCCCAGTCCACCATCTCGGCCACCAGCGCGGGCTGATCGCCATAGGCCATCGAATAGACCACGCCAGCCGACCGCGCCTCGGCGGCCAGTGCCGGGCCGGCCAGCACATCCGCTTCGACATTGACCATGACCACATGCCTGCCCGCCGCAATCGCGGCCCGCGCATGGGCGATCCCGGCACGCGGATTGCCGGTCGCCTCGATAACGACATCGACATCATCCCGCGCGGCAAGCTCTTCTCCGTCCTCGACAAAGGCCGTTGCGCCGATCCGCGCGTCGTCCCAGCCGACAACCCGGCAGGCTGCACGGGCACGCTCCACGTCCAGATCGGCAATCGCCGAGACGTCCAACCCTGCAATCGTCGGCACCTGGCTCAGGAACATTGACCCGAACTTGCCCGCCCCGATCAGCCCCGCGCGCACCGGTGTGCCACGCTCAGCCGCCTCAGCCGCCAGTCGTGCGAGATTCATATGCTTGCTCCTTCAACTCCCTGGCCAGAACTAAGGCGGGATTGGCGATCCATGTCCAGACCGGCATCACCTGGCAAGAAAAAGCCCGGCGCGATGGCCGGGCTTTTTTGTTGGATATGTTTGGGATCACTCCGCCGGGACGGATTTCTTTTCGATGCCGAGCGGATGGCTGATCTTGTCGAGCATCTCTTTCGGGCAGACCTGGACAAAGTTCCCGAGTTCGATGTCCCAGTGCTGGAGAATGTCCTGCGCCTTGCGGCTCATGGTTTCCTCGACATGGCGTTCGATCAAGCCCTTCAGTTCGTCGACCCAATGGTCAACCGTCACCGGGCAGGTCACGAGGCTTTCCATGTTCATCAGCGCCTCTGCCTTGCCTTCCGGGTCGTAGAGATAGGCCATACCGCCGGTCATACCTGCGCCGAAGTTGGCACCGATGTCCCCGAGGATGACTGCCACACCACCGGTCATGTATTCACAGCCGTTGGAGCCACAACCTTCGACCACCACTTTGGCGCCAGAGTTCCGGACGGCAAAACGTTCGCCCGCGCGGCCCGCCGCAAAGAGATATCCGTCGGTCGCGCCGTACAGCACCGTGTTGCCGATGATCGTGTTCTCGGCGGCAACCAGCGGAGACATCATCGGCGGTCGGACCACGATAGTGCCACCCGACAGACCCTTGCCGACATAGTCGTTGGCATCGCCCGACACTTCGAGCTTGAGGCCCGGTGCCGCAAATGCACCCAGCGACTGACCCGCAGAGCCGGTCAACTTGACCGTCAGGTGGTTCGGTTGCAGCGCGTTGCGCATGCCGAACTTGCGCACGATATGCGACGAGGTACGTGTGCCCACGGTCCGGTGGGTGTTCTGCACCGCGTAGGACAGCTGCATCTTCTCACCGTCCTCAAGGAACCGCGCTGCATCGCGTACGATTTCCGCGTCAAGCGTATCCGGCACCGCGTTGCGCGGGCGGTTGCGGTCATAAACGATGTCATCCGAGCCATCGACGCGGATCAGCAGCGGGTTGAGGTCCAGATCATCGAGGTGATCCGAGCCACGGCTGACCTGGCTTAGCAGATCGGCACGGCCGATCACCTCGTCCAGAGACCGCGCACCTATAGAGGCCAGGACGTCCCGAACTTCCTGCGCGTAGAAGGTGATCAGGTTTACGACCTTGTCGGCGTTGCCGGTGAACTTGGCGCGCAGGGATTCGTCCTGCGTACAGACACCAACCGGGCAGGTGTTCGACTGACACTGACGCACCATGATACAGCCCATCGCGATCAGCGCTGCGGTACCGATGCCGTATTCCTCGGCGCCCAGCATCGCGGCCATGACGATGTCACGCCCTGTGCGCAGGCCCCCATCGGTCCGCAGGGTCACACGATCCCGCAGCTTGTTCATCGACAGAACTTGATGCGCCTCGGTGAGACCCATCTCCCACGGCAGACCGGCATATTTGATCGAGGTTGCGGGCGATGCACCGGTGCCGCCGTTGTGGCCCGAGATCAGGATCACGTCTGCCTTGGCCTTGGCCACACCGGCGGCAATCGTGCCGACGCCCGACGACGCCACCAGCTTCACCGTCACCTTGCAGCGTGGGTTGATCTGCTTGAGGTCGTAGATCAGCTGCGCAAGGTCTTCGATCGAATAGATGTCGTGGTGCGGCGGCGGTGAAATCAGCGTCACACCCTTGGTCGAATGGCGCAGGCGGGCGATCAGGTCAGTGACCTTCATCCCCGGAAGCTGACCACCCTCACCAGGCTTGGCACCCTGCGCGACCTTGATCTCAAGCTCTTCGCACTGGTTCAGGTATTCGGCGGTCACACCAAACCGGCCCGACGCCACCTGCTTGATCTTTGCAGACGGGTTGTCGCCGTTCGGCTCAGGCACGAAATGCGCCGGGTCTTCGCCACCTTCACCGCTATCGGACTTCGCGCCGATCCGGTTCATCGCCACGTTCAGCGTCTTGTGCGCCTCGGGCGACAATGCGCCCAGCGACATGCCCGGAGTCACGAACCGTTTGCGGATCGATGTGATGCTCTCCACCTGCTCCAGCGGAATCGGCTCGCCCAGCGGCTTGATTGCCAGAAGGTCGCGCAGATGGATCGGCGGGTTCGCCTGCATCGCCTTGGAATAGGTCTTCCAGATCTCGTAGGACGCCTTGTTGCACGCCATCTGCATCAGGTGCATGGTCTGCGCACCCCAGGCATGGGTCTCGCCAGATTTCCGCGCCTTGTAGAAGCCGCCGATGGGCAGCACATCCTTACCGCCGCGGAAGCCCAGAGCGTGGATTTCCTCGGCCTTGCGCTGAAGACCGTTCAGGCCGATGCCGGAAATCCGGCTCAACATGCCGGGGAAGTATTCCGCACACATGGCACGGCTCAGACCCACAGCTTCGAAGTTCAGACCACCGCGATAGGACGAGATGACCGAGATACCCATCTTGGACATGATCTTGAGCAGACCCTGATCCACGGCCTCGCGGTACTTGGCGACGGCCTCGGTCAGCGTCAGGTCCAGAAGACCACGCTTGATCCGGTGGTTCAGCGAATCCTCGGCCAGATAGGCGTTCACCACGGTCGCACCGGCGCCGATCAGAACGGCAAAGTAATGCGGGTCGATACATTCTGCCGACCGGACGTTGATCGAACAGAAGGTCCGCAGACCTTTGCGGGTCAGGTGACTATGAACCGCGCTGGTGGCAAGGATCATCGGCATCGCCACTTTGCCCTCACCGCAGTGCTCGTCGGTCAGGGTGATGTGCCCCGCACCGGAGCGAACGGCGTCCTCGGCTTCAGACCGGACACGTTCCAGCGCTTCCTGCAAGGCACCCTGTTCTCCGTTCGCCGGGAACGTACAATCGATCTCGCAAAGTCCCGCGTTGAAGTGCTTGGACAATTCCTTGAACTGCGCATTTCCGACAAACGGGCTGTCCAGAACGAGAATCTCGGTCTGTGCGCTCGACTCGTCGAGCACGTTCTTGAGGTTGCCAAACCGGGTCTTGAGGCTCATCACGCGGAATTCGCGAAGTGAGTCAATCGGCGGGTTGGTCACCTGGCTGAAGTTCTGACGGAAGTAATGCGACAGTGGGCGGTACTTCTTGGACAGAACCGCAGACGGCGTGTCGTCGCCCATGGAGGCCACAACTTCTTTGCCGTCCTCGGCCATAGGCGCAAGGATCTGTTCCAGTTCCTCGATGGTATAGCCTGCCGCGATCTGGCGGCGACGCAACTCTGCGCCCTCAAACAGAGGCGCTTCGGTCACCTTTGCGAGTTCTTCGTCCAATTCGTTGATCTTGCCGACCCATTCTCCGAAGGGCTGGCTGGCGGCGAGTTTGTCCTTGATTTCGACGTCATGGTACAGCTTGCCTTCCTTCATATCGACGGCAAGCAACTGGCCCGGTCCGAGAGCCCCTTTTTCGCGCACGGTCCCTTCGTCGACCGGCACCATGCCAGCCTCGGACCCGGCAATCAGAAGTCCATCGCCAGTCACGACATAGCGCATCGGGCGCAGGCCGTTCCGGTCCAGGCCGGCGCAGACCCAGCGGCCGTCCGTCATGGCAAGCGCGGCGGGGCCGTCCCACGGTTCCATCACCGAGTTGCAGTAGGAATACATGTCGCGCCACGCTTCGGGCAGCTCGATCGCCTGCTTCGACCACGATTCCGGCACCAGCATGGTCTTCGCCATCGGGGCATTGCGGCCCGCGCGCACGAGAACCTCGAACACCGCGTCAAGCGCAGCAGAGTCCGATGCACCATTGGCGATGATCGGCTTGATATCATCGGCCATGTCGCCAAAGGCCGCAGACGCCATGCGGATCTCGTGGCTCTTCATCCAGTTGACGTTGCCCTTGAGCGTGTTGATCTCACCGTTATGCGCAAGCATGCGGAACGGCTGCGCCAGCCACCACTGCGGGAAGGTGTTGGTTGAATAGCGCTGGTGATAGATCGCGAAGGCGGATTCAAAACGCGGATCCTGCAGGTCCGGATAGAATTCCGCCACCTGCTCGGCCAGCATCATGCCCTTATAGATAATCGACCGGCAGGACAGCGATGCGATGTAAAGCTGACCAATGCCAGCCGCTGCCGCTGCTTTTTCGATCCGGCGACGGATCACGTACAGCTCGCGTTCGAATGTCTCTTCGTCCACGCCCTTGGCGTTCGAGATAATGATCTGTTCGATCTCAGGACGGGTTGCGTTGGCCTTTTCACCAAGGCAATCCACGCTGACCGGAACGTGCCGCCATCCGTAGATGTAATAGCCCATGCGCAGAACTTCGGTTTCCACGATGGTCCGGCAGGTTTCCTGTGCGCCGAAATCGGTGCGGGGCAGGAACACCTGGCCAATCGCCATCAGCTCGTCCATCCGCGGCGTATGTCCGGTGCGCTCAATCTGGTCATAGAAGAAAGGCGCCGGGATCTGCACGTGAATGCCCGCGCCATCGCCGGTTTTGCCATCGGCATCCACCGCACCCCGGTGCCAAATCGCCTTCAGCGCGTCGATACCCGCTTCGACCACCTTGCGCGACGGCTTGCCATCAAGGCTGACCACAAGGCCCACGCCACAGGACGAATGCTCGTCTTCTTCTGAATAGAGACCGTTCTCCGCCATCCATTTGCGCTTGGCTTCCTCGGCACGGACCCATGCTGCATCATACTTGGTCATGGCGTGTCTCCTTCGACAAAAGGGTTGTTCGCTTCATATTGCGCCTGCGTCGCGCGTTTGTGGTCGCCTTTGAGCTGGCCATAGGCCGGCGCGCGGTCGCAGTAGATTTCTGAAATCACCGGGAACGAATCCGCCGCAGGGAACAGCGCGGGCATCAATTCGTACTCGGCATCGTCTTTGTTGTTTCGCAGCCAAAGGTTCGTCCCGCAGACCTCGCAGAAGGTGCGCGAGGCGAAGGGTGTCGATGCGTAGGTCTTGGTCGGACCCTCGACATGGACAGCTTCGGGCTTGGCCAGAAAATATCCGGTGATCGTTCCAGACCAGACCCGGCATTTACGGCAGTGGCACACACCGACTGCGGCGACATAGTCACCGTCCACGCGGATGCGTGTTCCACCGCAGAGGCAGGCCCCGTCAAGCCGACCCGTCCGCCTGTAAGGAGCGGCGAGATCGCTCATTCGGCCGCCACGGCACTCGCGCCATTCAACTGGCGCAGCACGGCTTCGGCACAATCACGACCATCACGGATCGCCCAGACGACCAGCGAGGCGCCGCGCACGATGTCACCCACGGCATAGACGCCCGGCAGCGCGGTCGCACCCGTAGTGAATTCGGCCTTGATGGTGCCCCAGCGGGTCACTTCCAGTTCCGGTACTCCCCAAAGCGTCGGGAGCTCTTCCGGCTCGAAACCCAGCGCCTTGATCACCAGATCGGCAGGTTCGACATAGTCCGACCCTTCGATCACCTCGGGCATCTGGCGACCGGTCGCATCGGGCAGGCCCAGACGCATCCGCTCGACGATCACGCCGTCGACGGGATCGCCGGTAAAGCCCTTTGGTGCGGTCAGCCATTCGAACTGCACGCCTTCTTCCTCGGCGTTCTGCACCTCGCGCTGCGAGCCGGGCATGTTGGCACGGTCGCGGCGATAGAGACATTTGACCGACTCGGCACCCTGGCGGATCGCAGTGCGCACGCAGTCCATCGCGGTGTCACCACCGCCGATCACGACAACCTTCTTGCCTTCCGCGTTCAGCTTGCCGCTGTCGAACTCGGCAACCTCGTCGCCAAAGCTCTTGCGGTTCGACGCGGTCAGGTAATCCAGCGCCTTGACGATGCCATCGGCGCCCGAACCCGGACCTCCCAGATCGCGCGACTTGTAAACGCCTGTCGCGATGATCACCGCGTCATGCTGCGCGCGGATCTCTTCGAACGACATGTCCTCACCGATATTGCAGTTCAGGACAAAGCGCACACCGCCTTTTTCCAGCTGCTCATTCCGGCGCATGACAACGGGCTTCTCAAGTTTGAAGCCGGGGATGCCATAGATCAGCAGACCTCCTGCACGGTCATAACGGTCATACACCGTGACCTGCACACCCTGACGACGCAGTACGTCCGCAGCAGCAAGGCCACCGGGGCCTGCGCCGATGATGCCGACGCTTTCCTTGCGCTCCCGCGCCGGTTTGATCGGCAGAACCCAACCTTCTTCCCAAGCGGTATCGGTGATGTATTTCTCAACCGACCCGATGGTCACTGTGCCATGGCCCGACTGTTCGATCACGCAATTGCCTTCGCACAGACGGTCCTGCGGGCAGATGCGGCCACAGATCTCGGGGAAGGTGTTGGTCGCCTGGCTGACCTCATAGGCTTCCTGCAAACGGCCTTCGGCGGTCAGGCGCAGCCAATCCGGAATGTTGTTGTGCAGCGGGCAATGCGACTGGCAGTAAGGAACACCGCATTGGGAACAGCGGCTGGCCTGTTCTTTGGCCTTCGCGTCGGCATATTCCGCATAAATCTCATGGAAGTCCTCGCGCCGCTCTTTCGCAGCACGCTTTGTGGGCATGTCGCGTTCAACTTTGACGAACTTCAACATCGGCTGCTTTGCCATGGCGCATGTCCTTCCCTTCATATGGTCGCGCCTGATTATAGAAGAGTTTCAGGAAAGAAAAGTCACTTATTCTGACCTATTTTGAGGAATTATCGGCCGTGACTAACAAAATTTCGCTGCATCGCAGCTATTTTATGTCCGATTCGGACCTAAATTAAGACTTCCTATTGGTTTCCAAGGCTTTATACCCAAGGCGTATTTGCTATCCGGACCGCGTGACATGGCCCTGACACATCTGCTTATCTTGGCTTTGATTCAGGGCGTTACGGAATTTTTGCCGATTTCCTCGTCCGGCCACCTGATTCTGCTGCCGAATCTGACCGGCATGGCCGATCAGGGGCAGGCGCTTGATGTGGCGGTACATGTTGGCACGCTGTTTGCCGTCGTGCTCTACTTCCGATCCGATGTTGCCGGTGTTCTGCGCGGGGTCGGACGGCTTCTTCAAGGACGGATCGACACGCAGGGCGCGTTTTGGGCGCTGTGCCTGATTATCGCGACGATTCCGGTGATCCTCTTTGGTCTTGCCCTTAAGCTGTCGGGGTACAACGATCTCCTCCGCTCCACCGCAGTCATCGGCTGGACCATGCTGATCTTTGGCCTCGTCCTTTATTGGGCGGACCAGACCGGACCGGTGACAAAGCGCGCCACCGACTGGAGCCTCAGAGATGCGGTGATCATGGGATTGTGGCAGGCGCTGGCGCTCATTCCGGGAACGTCGCGGTCGGGTATTACGATCACCGCAGGACGACAACTCGGCTATGATCGCGAAAGCGCCGCGCGACTGGCGATGCTTATGTCGATCCCGACAATCCTGGCGTCAGGCGCCCTGCTGAGCATCGAGGTAGCTCAGGAAGCCGACATGGCCATTGCACGCGATGCCGCCATCGCGGCTGTATTTGCCTTCGTTGCTGCTCTGGCCGCACTCAAACTGATGTTCAAACTGCTGAAATCGGTCAGCTTTACGCCCTACGTGATTTACCGCGTGATCCTGGGTGTGATCCTGCTGGTTATCGCCTACACCTGATCGCAGTCGCAGGCTTTCGGTCGACCGAAAGCCGCGATGCGTCAACGCATCGTTCACCTAGTCCCTGTGATAAGGCGTCCCCGCAATGATCGATGCAGCGCGGTACAGCTGCTCTGCGATCATCACCCGTACAAGCTTGTGCGGCCAGACCATCTTGCCGAACGACAAGAGCATATCCGCCTCGGCCCGCAATGACGGGTCGATACCGTCCGCACCGCCAATGACGAAACAGACATCCGACCGCCCCTGGTCGGCCCATCCCTGCAGTTTTTTGGCGAATTCGGGCGAGGACATCAGCGTTCCCCGCTCGTCGAGACAGACAAGAAGCGCTCCTGAAGGGATCGCAGCCCGAAGCAACGCGGCTTCTGCCGCCATCCCGCCATTCTTCTTGTCCTCGACCTCGGTTTCTCCCTCAAACCGCCAGCCAAGACCGCGCCCGGTCTGGCCAAAGCGGCTCAGGTAGTCGTCCACAAGCGCGCGCTCTTCAGATCGGCCCGAAAGCCGTCCCACGGCGCGAAGATGAACCCGCATCCTAGCTGGTCTGCGCTGCCCCTGCCGGGAGCCACATTTTTTCCAACTGGTAAAATTCGCGCACTTCCGGCCGGAACACGTGCACGATCACATCGCCCGTGTCGATCAGCACCCAGTCACCGGTTTCCTTGCCCTCAATCTTGGACAGAACACCGTGTTCGGATTTGAGCATATCGACAACCTTTTCGGCAATAGCCGTCACCTGCCGGGTGGACCGCCCGGAGCAGATAACCATGTAATCGCCAATAGCCGATTTACCGCGCAGGTCGATCTGCACGATATCTTCGGCTTTGTTGTCTTGAAGCTCAGTCAGGATCGCCGCGAGCAACGCTTCGCTGGCTGATCCGGTTCGGGATCCACCGGTCACCGGCAACCCCCCGTCAGCGGCCATGGCCACATCCGTTTGAAGTGACAGGACATCGTCCTCCTTTGTCTATACGCCCTTAAACCCGGCGCCGGGTAAGACAAAAATAGCATTGGCACCGCAATTTCTCAATGACCTGTGCGAAAATTGGCGATCACGCGCCGTAGGGCACCCAAACCGTCTTGGTTTCGGTCGCGGCATCAAGAAACACGCGCCCTTCGCCATCCGAACCCATCCAGTCACGACCGCGCCCGTAATTGACCCAGGTCCGCTTGAGATTGAGCGCGGCACCCCGTTCGATCACCGCCGAAAGGTCGGTCGAGGAGAACGACCAGACCGCCTCCACATCCATGTGCTGCGCCAGCGTCGGCGCCAGTTCCGCGTGCCGCCCGGTGAGGATATTGACCACCCCGCCCGGCACGTCCGACGTGTCCAGCACCTGATAGAAATCCGTCGCCGCGAGCGGGAACGGTTCCGACGCCACCAGCACAACCCGGTTGCCCATGGCAATCGCCGGGGCCATCACCGACACGAGGCCCAGGAGCGGGTGATCGTCCGGGCAGAACGCCCCGATCACCCCACAGGGTTCGCGCATGGCCAGCGCCACGCCGCGCAGCGGCACCTGCGCCACGCGCCCGTCGAACTTGTCGGCCCAGGCGGCATAGGTGAACAGCCGGTTCACTGCGACATCCACTTCTTTTGCGCCGGTCTTTGCGCCGGTCATCTGATTCAGTCGCGCCGCAAACTCGTCTTTCCGCGCCGCGAGGTTTTCGGCGATGTAATAGAGGATCTGCGCCCGAAGATGCGCCGTTGTCCCAGCCCAGCCTGCCGCCCCGCGCGCCGCCTCGACCGCGTTGCGCACATCCTTGCGGTTCGCCAGCGGCGCCTGCCCGATCAGCTTGCCCGCCTTGGTGTAGACCTCGTAGGCGTAGCCGCCATCGGGCCGCGCCTGCTTGCCACCGACATAAAGCTTGGCCGTCCGGTCTACCGCCTGCGGCTCTGCATCCGGCCCACTGCTATAGCCCTCGATCTTACTCATCGCCTTACCGCTGCCCGCAGGCTTGGTGTAGGCGATCATCCCTTCCGGTCCGCCTTCACGCCCAAACCCGCTTTCACGGACGCCACCAAAGGGTGCCGCGGCGTCGAACATATTGGTGCCGTTCACCCAGACCACCCCTGCGGCAAGCTTGGGCGCGATGTCCAAAGCGACGTTGATGTTCTCGCTCCAGAGCGTCGCCGCCAGCCCGTAACGCGTGTTGTTCGCCAGATCGACTGCCTCGGACGGCGTGCGGAACGTGGTACCCACCAGAACCGGCCCGAATATCTCTTCCTGCATCAGCGGATCGGCGGTGTTCAGCCCGGTGATCAGCGTTGGCGGATAGAAACACCCGTTCTGCGGCATCTCGCAATTCGTGCGATAGGTCTCGCCCACCGTGTTGCTGTCCACCAGACGTGTAATCGTCTCCAACTGCCTTGGATCGACAATCGCCCCGACGTCGATCGACTTGTCCAAAGGCGATCCGACCCGCAGCTTGTCCATCCGCGCTTTCAGCTTGGCATAGAACCGATCTGCCACGCCTTCCTGCACCAGAAGCCGCGACCCCGCGCAGCAGACCTGCCCCTGGTTCAACCAGATCGCATCAACCAAACCTTCGACGGCGGAATCCAGATCCGCGTCCTCGAAAACGATATAAGGCGACTTGCCGCCCAGCTCGAGCGTCAGGGCCTTACCCGACCCAGCCGTCGCCTCGCGGATACGCCGCCCCACGGCGGTCGACCCGGTAAAGGCGACCTTGTCCACATCCGGGTGCGTGACGATCATCTCGCCCACAGCCCCGTCACCGGTGACGATGTTCACCACGCCTTTCGGCAACCCGGCCTGACGGCAGATGTCCGCGAACAGAAGAGCGGTCAGAGACGTGTATTCCGCAGGCTTCAAAACCACCGTGTTCCCCGCCGCGAGCGCAGGCGCGACCTTCCACGCCAGCATGAGCAGCGGGAAGTTCCACGGAATGACCTGACCACAGACGCCATGCGCCTCGCGCCCTGCGAATTCGCTCTCGAAGAGCTGCGCCTGACCGGCATGATAGTAGAAATGCCGCTGCGCCAGAGGCACGTCGATGTCCCGGCTTTCCCGGATCGGCTTGCCGTTGTCGAGCGTCTCCAGAACCGCAAAGAGCCGCGCATGTTTCTGCATCAGCCGCGCCAGCGCATAAAGATACCGCGCCCGTCCCGTGCCCCCCAGCTTTGCCCAGCCCTTCTGCGCCTTGCGGGCCGCCGCCACAGCCGCATCCACATCCGCCTGCGTGCCTTGCGTCAGATGTGCGAGCACTTCGCCATTTGCCGGATTGAGGCTTTCGAACACCTGACCGCGATCGGTCATCGCGCCGTTGATGAAATGCCCGAACTGATCCCCCTGATCGACCAGCCATGCCAGCGCATCCGCCGCCGATTCCGGTGCGGTTCCGTAGTCCATACTCTCGAAAATCTCTTGTACGGTCATTGGAAGGTGCCTTTCAAAAGCAGGAAAACAACATAGGCCAGCCAGAGCAGCGCCGCTCCACGGATGACCCATTCAACCCGGCGGGTCCGGTCATGCAAACGCGTAAAACCCTGCAGGCCATCGGGCGGATCGGCCGGCGGCTCGAAGGCCGGTTCCGGCCCCAGCATCCGCTGCATCAGTGTCGGCAGATCGCGCACCGCGCGCTTGAGCCTGCGTCGCCGCCAGTTCTGCGCCCCCAGCCACATCAGAGCCGAAAGACCGAACAGCAGGACCATCGGGTTATTGCCCATCGTCCCGCCTCACCCGGCCGCATGGCGCCAAGACGCCGAATAGGCGCCGGTGACGTGATGCTCCAACTGCCGTTCGATGTCGCCCAGCAGCGATGACGCGCCAAAGCGGAACAGATCGTTCTGCACCCAACGGTCGCCCAGCTCTTCCTTCATCAGCGCAAGGTAAACCAACGCATCCTTGGCTTTGGAGATTCCGCCCGCAGGCTTGTAGCCCACGCGGTAGCCGGTTTCCTCGAAATAGTCGCGGATCGCCCGGATCATCACCAGCGACACCGGCAGCGTAGCGTTCACGCTTTCCTTGCCGGTCGAGGTCTTGATGAAATCCGCCCCCGCCATCATGCAGACCAGCGAGGCGCGCGCGACGTTCTGCAACGTACCCAACTCGCCCGTGGCCAGAATGGCCTTCACATGCGCCTCACCACAGGCGGCACGGAAGGCGCGCATCTCGTCATAGAGAGCCTGCCAATTGCCCGTCAGCACATGCCGACGCGAGATCACGATGTCGATCTCGGCAGCACCCGCCTTCACGCTCTCTTCGATCTCGGCCACCCGCAGATGGAACGGCGACAGGCCCGCAGGGAAACCGGTGCTGACCGCAGCCACGGGAATCCCCGTGCCCGCCAGCGCGTCAACCGCCGACTCGACCATGTCGTGATACACGCAGACCGCACCCACCTTGAGCCCGTCCATGCCCAGCGCATTCAGCAGATCGGCCCGCACCGGCTGCCGCGCCTTGGCACAGAGCCGCGCCACACGCCCAACGGTATCATCCCCGGCCAATGTCGTGAGGTCGATGCAGGTGATCGCCCGGCACAGCCACGCCGCCTGATAGTCCTTCTTCACTGACCGCCGCCCCGGCAGCGTCGCCGCCCGCCGCTCGATCGCCGACCGGTTCGCGGTCGCACGTATCACCCAGTCGAGGTCAAGTTCCATCCCGGGATTGCGCGGCTCAAGAGTCTGCGGCAGGTGCACAGCCTCATTCTGCGATGTCTGGGTCTGCATGGATCATTACTCCTTGAGCGCCGATGCTGACACGGCCACACGGCGCAGACAAGACGCGACGCCGCGTAGCGCGCTATCGGATCAGGTTCGAGAACCAGCGCTTGAACGCGTTCTTCTGCGGGCGCAGGATCGGTAGGTGCAGGATGCGCGGTTTCGGCTGGTCCGACCAGATCAACTCCGACACCTCGAAGATGCGCTTGTTGAATTGCGGCGGGAAGGCATAGAACCGCAGGTCCGAATTCCACAGCGTCTCGCGGAAGGTCGGCTGGTCGATCTTGAACCCCGCCGCATCGTAAGCCGCCTGCCAGTCATCAAAGAACCGCTCCGTCGCCGGGTTTTTGCGATACAGCAGCACCCCGCAATTGATCTCGGGAAAAGTCTCCGGCACCTCGGTCTGCCACGTCCGCTTGTGACGCGGCCGATGCCACAGCATCACATGCGCGCCGCACAGATCGAACCGCTGCAACAGGTCGAACAGCGACGACAGATCGGCCCGGATCATCGTGTCATTGTCCAGATAAAGCGTCTCGTCGAACGGGCTGAACTTCAGCGTCCCCACCTTGGGCCGGGACATCTCGGCCGGAATGACAAAGCTTTGATCGAAGCCGCTGGTGTCATCGTCCGCCGCACACCAGATCGCCGCCTGCAGACCCGGATTGTGCTTTTTCACCGACGCCGCAGACCGCCGCGCCACATCCACATGCGCCTTACCCCAGGCCACATACATCACGCCGCGTGTCCGGTTCTGCTCCGACATCCAACCTCTCCTTCGTCCCGCGTTGCCTAGCGCTCTGTCTGCCTCAAGTAAATCCGCCACACGCTTTCCCCTTGACCGTCTGACGCGCAACGGGAATGCAGTCAGGTGATGACGACACCGTTCTTCACAGACCTGAACACCCGCGCGCGCGGGTTCCTCTCCGGCATGGCGCAGGAGGACAGCCTGATCCCCGGTGCGGTTCTGGTCTCGGCCAGCTATGACGAGGCCGCCTTCTCCGATGACCTCTTCGCCCAGTTGGACATTCCACGCCCCGCCACGCTCTCCCGCGCCGTCCCGCGCCGCAAAGCCGAATTCCTCGCCGGTCGCGCCATGGCACAAGCCGCCATGTCCTGCCTCGGCCTGCCCCTCCGCCCGGTCGACATAACCCCCAGCCGCGCGCCCCTCTGGCCCGAAGGTCTGTCCGGCTCGATCAGCCACGCACGCGGCCGCTGCGCCTGCCTTCTGTCACAGGACACCAGCCGCAGTTTCGGCATCGACACCGAAGCCATCGCCGAAGGCCGCTCCCTCAGCGCGATCCTGTCACAGACCCTGTCGCCGGACGAACGTGCGCTGCTGACGCAAGGCCCCTATCCGCCCAACACCAACGCCACGCTGGCCTTCTCGGCCAAAGAGGCGCTCTTCAAAGCCCTTTACCCACAGGTCGGCCACCATTTCGGCTTCGACGCCGCCACATTGACCGACCCGCCCGGAGACACGAGCCTGACCCTCTCCCTGACGACCGACCTCACCGAAACCCTGCCCAAAGGCAGCCGCTTCGACATCCATCTCAGGTGCACATCGGCCCACATCCTGACATGGCTCGCTGTGCCCAACCCCTGATCTTCTCCTTTTTACAAATATGCAAAATCCGCCGCGGCCACAGCGCGGGCCGCTCACCTGACTCGAATCACTGGAAAAAGAACAAAATAAGAACATAAAAGAGAGATATGTTCGCAGAGCTGTCGATCACCTCCAACTTCACCTTCCTCACCGGGGCCTCCCACCCCGAGGAGTATATGGAGCGTGCCGCCACGCTGGGCCTCTCGGCCATCGCCATCACCGACACCAATTCGGTCGCGGGCATCGTCCGCGCCTGGACGGAAGGGAAAACCCTCCAGCGCCTGATCCGCGAACGCACCGAACTCGAGGCCCGCAATGGCCCCATCGGTCCCCCCGTGCCGGGTCACATCGACCACCGGCGCTCCCACATCCTGACCCATGTCCCCCGGCTTATCCCCGGCGCAAAGATCGTCACCGATACCGGCTTCACCGCCACGGTGCTCGCCAGCACACGACAAGGCTGGGCGCAGCTCTGCCGCCTCATCACCACCGGCCGCCGCCGTGCGCCCAAGGGTGAATGTCACCTGACGCTCGACGATCTGGTTCCCTGCACCGACGGTCTCATCTGGCTCCTGCACCCGCCAACACACGCCCTGACGGCAACGGGCGGCGCGGGCGACTGGCATTCACAGGCGGAACGGCTGTCGCGCCGCTTCCCCGGACAGACCCATCTCCTGCTCAGCCCGCTCTATGACGGGCAGGACAGCCCCCGCTTCGACCGCATCGCAGCACTGGCACAACGCTTGGGCCTGCCCACCATCGCATCTGCCACCCCGATCATGCACCACGGCCGCCGCCGCAAGCTGGCCGATGTGGTCACCGCCATCCGCCAAGGCTGCCGCGTCGACGAACTGGGCACCAAGGCGCTCGCCAATGGCGAACAGCGCCTGCGCTCCGAGACCGAGATGCGCCGCCTGCTTGGCACTCATGCCGATGCGGTGGACCGCGCCGCGCAGCTGGCCGAGACCTGCACCTTCGACCTCGGCCAGCTGCGCTACGAATACCCCAGCGAAATCACCGGCACCGAGACCGCATCGCAGCGCCTTTCCCGCCTCGCCCATGAGGGGCTCAAATGGCGCTACCCGCATGGCGCGCCCGACAAGGTGAAAAAGCTACTCGCCCATGAACTCACCCTGATCGGCAAGCTGAAATACGAGCCCTATTTCCTTACCGTGCGCGACATCGTCGCCTTCGCGCGAGACAGGAACATCCTCTGCCAGGGGCGCGGGTCCGCCGCCAACTCGGTGGTCTGCTACTGCCTCGGCGTGACCTCGGTCTCCCCCGAAATCGGCACGATGGTGTTCGAACGCTTCGTCTCAGAGGCGCGGGACGAGCCGCCCGACATCGATGTCGATTTCGAACACGAACGCCGCGAAGAGGTGATCCAGCACATCTACGACCGCTACGGTCGCCATCGCGCCGGCCTCTGCGCCACCGTGATCCACTATCGCGGCAAACGCGCCATCCGCGAGGTCGGCGCGGCCATGGGCCTGAGCCAAGACACCATCGGCGCGCTCTCCTCGCAGCTCTGGGGGTTTTTCTCGACCAACGGCCTCGAAGAGCACCGCATGCGCGAAATCGGCCTCGATCCCGACGATCACCGCCTCAAGCTGACGATGGAACTGATCTTCGAGATCATCGGCTTCCCCCGCCACCTGTCGCAGCATGTCGGCGGCTTCATCATCACCGAAGGGCGGCTTGACGAACTGGTCCCGATCGAAAACGCCACGATGGAGGACCGCACCGTCATCTGCTGGGACAAGGACGACATCGACGCGCTCGGCATCCTCAAGGTCGATGTGCTGGCCCTCGGGATGCTCTCCTGCATCCGCAAGGCGTTCGATCTCATGACCCTGCATCACAGCCAAAACTACAACCTCGCCACGCTCCCCCCCGAAGACCCGGCGGTCTATGACATGCTCTGCAAGGCCGACAGCGTCGGTGTCTTCCAGGTCGAATCCCGCGCGCAGATGAACTTCCTGCCGCGGATGAAACCCCGCACTTTCTATGATCTGGTGATCGAGGTCGCCATCATCCGCCCCGGCCCCATCCAAGGCGACATGGTCCACCCCTATATCCGCCGCCGCAACGGCGAAGAAGAGGTGAGCTTTCCCTCCGACGAACTCGGCGCGGTGCTGGGCAAGACGCTGGGCGTGCCGCTCTTTCAGGAACAGGCGATGCAGATCGCCATCGTCGGCGCGGGCTTCACCCCCGAACAGGCTGACCGCCTGCGCCGCTCTCTGGCCACCTTCAAGAAGCACGGCAATGTCAGCGAATTCCGCACCCTCTTCATGCGCGGCATGCGCAACAAGGGCTATGACGACGATTTCGCCGAACGCTGTTTCTCCCAGATCGAAGGCTTCGGCTCCTACGGCTTCCCGGAAAGCCACGCCGCCAGCTTTGCCCTGCTGGTTTATGCGAGCGCATGGATCAAACACCACCACCCCGGCATCTTCGCCTGCGCGCTGCTGAATTCCCAGCCGATGGGCTTCTACGCCCCCGCCCAGATCGTCCGCGATGCGCGCGAACACGGCGTGACGGTCCTGCCCGTCTGCATCAACGCCAGCTTCTGGGACAACGTGATGGAACCCGACACCAAAGGTGGCCTCGCCCTGCGGCTGGGCTTCCGCCAGATCAAGGGCCTGAACGAGGAAGACGCGTCATGGATCGCCGCCGGGCGCGGCAATGGCTACCAGAGCGTGAACGACCTCTGGCGCCGCGCCGGGCTGGACCCCGCCACCATCGCGCGACTGGCCGAGGCCGACACGTTCCGCGAGATCGGCCTTTCCCGCCGGCAAGCCCTATGGGAGGCCAAGGCACTGACCACCCGCAAGACCCTGCCGCTTTTCGATGGCGACATCGACGGCGAAGGCATCGTCGAACCCGCCGCCCTGCTGCCGCAGATGACAGAGGGCGAACAGGTGGTCGAAGATTACGTCGCCATGCGCCTCACCCTGCGCCGCCATCCGGTGGCGCTGCTGCGGCACATCCTGACGCCGGATCAGCCCCGCACAATTGATCCGTACGTTTCAACACCCAAACCGTACAAACCACCCATGCCTCTGCCCTTCACCCGCGCAAACCCGGACTGATTGCCAAGCCTCGCCAACCCCGCCATTCTCCGCCGCGAAAGGGAGCAACACATGATCGCCATCATCTTCGAAGTCATGCCCGCAGAGGGCCAGAAAGACGCCTATCTCGACATCGCAGCCACCATGCGCCCCATGGTTGAACAGGTCGAAGGCTTCATCTCGGTCGAACGCTTTCAAAGCCTGACCAACCCCGACAAACTGCTCTCGATCAGCTTTTTCGAAGACGAAGACGCCGTCCTGCGCTGGCGAAAGCTCGCCGCACACCGGAACGCCCAGTCAAAAGGCCGGAACGGCATCTTTTCGGACTACCACCTGCGGGTCTGCCACGTGATACGCGATTACGGCATGTTCGACCGCGACCAGGCACCCGAGGACAGCATCAAGGCGCACGGCTAACCCTTCTCCTTTTTGCAAATATGCAAACGCAACTTTGCAAAGGTCGCTCTGCCCCAAAAAACGCATCACGCGAACAAACACACGAGGCCGCAGGCCGAGACAAAAAGAATGGGCGCCCGAAGGCGCCCATGCAATTTGAATAACGGGTAAACTCAGATCCCGACGTCGATGATCGCCTTGGCCAGAATGGGCACCGAGTCCTTGTTCAGACCTGCGATGTTCAGACGGGAATCCCCAACCAGGTAGATCGCGTGCTCCTCGCGCAGACGCTCCACCTGCTCCGGCGTCGCCCCGAGGCGCGAGAACATACCCCGGTGCTGGGCGATAAAGCCAAAGCGGTCCGAACCGGACAGGCGCTGCAACTCGGCGGCAAGTTGCTCGCGCAGACCCAGCATGCCATTGCGCATCTCTTCCAGTTCCGCAGCCCATTCTGCGCGCAGCGCATCATCGGTTAGAACCATCGTCACAAGGCGCGCGCCGTGATCGGGCGGGAAGGAATAGTTCTGGCGGTTCAGATAGGCCAAAGTCCCCTGGTTCAGCTTATGCGCCGACGGATCGGCGGCCACGGCCATCAGGAGACCGGTGCGCTCACGGTAGATGCCGAAGTTCTTGGAACAGCTTGCTGCAATGATGGTCTCCGGCACCGAAGAGGCAATCAGGCGTGTCGCCGCCGCGTCTTCCTCAAGCCCGTCGCCAAAGCCCTGATAGGCAATGTCGACCATGGGGGTCGCGCCCGTCTTGATCAGCAGATCGACCAGCGCCTTCCACTCGGTCATGTTGAGGTTCGCACCCGTCGGGTTGTGGCAGCAGCCATGCACCAGAACAATGTCGCCCGGTCCCGCTTGGGCAAGGTCTTCCATCATCCCTGCAAAATCCACACCGCGCGACTCGTCGTCGAAATAGCGGTAGGGCACCATGGTCATGCCCATGTGCTTGAGGATCGACAGGTGGTTCGGCCATGTCGGATCGCTGACGAACACCTTGGCGTTCGGGTTCGCCATCTTGACCATGTCAAAACCCTGACGCACCGCGCCCGTACCGCCCGGCGTGGCGACAGCGGCCACGTTTGCGCGCGGCACTGCATCGCCGAGAACCATGGCGATCATTGCGTCGGCAAAAGCCGGATCACCGGCGAGCCCGGTATAGGCCTTGGTGGTTTCGGCCTCCCACAACTGCTGCTCGGCGTTCTTGATCGCGCGCATGATCGGCGTGTTACCGGACGCGTCCTTGTAGACACCGACGCCCAGATCGATTTTCCCTTCGCGCGGATCGTCGCGATAGGTTTGCATCAACGCCAGGATCTTGTCGGCAGGTTGTTCCTTGAGGGTCTCAAACATCAGTCATCTCCAGTGGCCACCGGTACCGTGGGGAACATTCCCCATTCGGACCACGAACCGTCGTAAAGGGAATGGTCGTCCTTACCCATGCGGGTCATTGCGAGCGTCAGGATCGCTGCAGTCACGCCCGAGCCGCATGTGGTGATTGCGGGTTTCGAAAGGTCCACACCCGCCGCCTCAAAGATCGCGCGGGTTTCCTCGGGCGACTTCATGGTCTGATCATCATTGAGCAAGCTTGCGTAATGCACGTTCTTTGACCCGGGGATATGCCCGCCCCGCATGCCGGGGCGTGGTTCGGGCTCTTCACCCCGGAACCGGCCGGGCGAGCGCGCGTCGATGATTTCCTGATCGCGGAGCTTGGAAGCGGCCGAGACCTGCGTCACGTCCTTGACCAGATGTGCCTGCCTCCGCACTGTCATGTGGCGATCCCGCACGATCGGTGGCAAGTCTTCAATCTCTCGTCCTTCGGCCACCCATTTCGGCAGACCGCCATCAAGCACGGCGATATCGTTCTGGCCCATCAGTTTGAAAAGCCACCACACGCGGGCCGCGGAAAAGATACCAGCCCCGTCATAGACCACCACCTGATGCCCGTCTCCGACGCCCATGGCCCGCATCCGGGACATGAACTTTTCAATCGGCGGGGCCATATGCGGAAGATCGGAGCGGCTGTCGGCAATGTCGTCAATGTCGAAGAAACGCGCGCCGGGAATGTGACCGGCGGCGTATTCCGCTTTTGCATCCCGTCCTGCATCCGGCAGGTAATACGATCCATCGAGAATTCGCAGATCAGGGTCGCGCATGTGCGAGGCCAGCCATTCTGTCGAAACCAGAGTCTTCGGATCGTCCTGTGCCATATCTGTCGCCACATCTGATAAGGATCGGTTCTGCATAGAACCCGATGATCCGACTCGCAAGCGATTGCCCATGAAAGACGCTTCGATGCGTCAACGCATCGTGGTTTTCCGTCGACGGAAAGCCGCCCCCGCCTTACCCTGCGTTCTTCAACAGACGCTGCTTCTGGCGGCCCCAGTCGCGTTTGGCCTCGGATTCGCGCTTGTCGTGGGTTTTCTTGCCCTTGGCGATGCCAAGCTTCATCTTCACCATGCCCTTGTCATTGAAATAGAGCACCAGCGGGACAATCGTCATGCCCTTGCGCTGGGTTTCATTCCAAAGGCGTGACAATTCCTTGCGCGACACCAAGAGCTTGCGCCGGCGGCGTTCCTCATGCGGGAACATCGCACGGTTGTAGGGGGCGATATAGGAGTTCACCAACCACAGCTCGCCATCCTCGACCGCTGCGTAACATTCGGTGATGTTGGCGCTGTTCTCGCGCAGCGACTTCACTTCAGACCCTTGCAGAACGATGCCCGCCTCCAGATCGTCCTCGATGGCATAGTCGAACCGCGCCCGACGGTTGTCGGCGATCACCTTGTAGTTCGGATTGTCCTTCGGCTTGGCCATCGCTGCGGTCTCCTTTGCCCGCGAGAGGGCTAGATATAGGATGTCCCGGCGGTTTTGAAACCGCTTTTCTGGAGCGCCACGCAAAAGGGCGGACCAAATGGCCCGCCCCTTCGTCCTTCACTCTGCAGATACTGCAATCAGGTGAATTTCTTGATCTCACCCGACTTGAGGCGCGACAGGTAGCTGTTCATTTCACGCTTCACGATGGGCATCAGCACGTAGAGACCGATGATGTTGACCACCGCCATCGCAAAGATCGCCGCGTCGGAGAAATCAATGACCGGACCAAGGCTGGCCGCTGCGCCGATCACGACGAACAGGCAGAAGATCAGCTTGAAGGTCAGCTCCTGCGCCTTGCCCTCACCAAAGAGGTAGGTCCATGCCTTCAGCCCGTAGTAGGACCACGAGATCATGGTAGAGAAAGCAAACAGGATCACCGCCAGCGCCAGCACATATTTGAACCCACTAATGGAGGACGAGAACGCCGCCGAGGTCAGAGCCACGCCAGATGTGTCGCCGACGGTCTGGATCGCTGTGCCAGCTTCATTCAACAGGTAGTTGCCGGTGTTCGGGTCCGCGATCAGCTGACCGGTGATGATGATCACAAGCGCGGTCATGGTGCAGACGATCACCGTGTCGATCAGCGGTTCAAGAAGCGACACGAACCCTTCGGTGATCGGCTCTTTTGTGCGGACCGCAGAGTGCGCAATCGCAGCCGAACCGACGCCCGCCTCGTTCGAGAACGCTGCCCGCTTGAAGCCCTGGATCAGCGCGCCGACGAACCCGCCTGCAACACCCAGGCCGGTAAAGGCACCTGCGAAGATCTGACCGAAGGCCCAACCGATCTTGTCATAGTTCATCAGGATGATGATCAGCGCCGTACCGACATAGATCACACCCATGAACGGCACGACCTTTTCCGTCACGCGCGCAATGGACTTGAGACCCCCGACGATCACGGCAAAGACGATGCCGGCAAAGACCACGCCGGTGATCCAGCCGGGGTATTCACCAAACACGTTGGTCAGCTGCGCATGGGCCTGATTGGCCTGGAACATGTTGCCGCCACCAAGTGCGCCGAGGATGCAGAAGATCGAAAACAGGATTGCAAGGATGCGTCCACCGCCGACGCCGCGTTCGGCAAAACCTTTGGTCAGGTAGTACATCGGACCGCCGGACACCGTGCCGTTGGCGTATTCGTTGCGGTATTTCACACCCAGCGTACATTCGGTGAACTTGGACGCCATGCCAAGCAGACCGGCAAGGATCATCCAGAAGGTTGCGCCCGGACCGCCGATCCCGATCGCGACTGCAACACCGGCGATGTTGCCCAGACCCACGGTGCCAGACAGCGCGGTGGCGAGAGCCTGAAAGTGACTGACCTCACCTGCATCGTTGGGGTCCGAGTAATCTCCTTTGACCAGCGCGATGGCATGACCGAAGGCGCGGAACTGGATCACACCGAAATAGACGGTGAAGACGGTTGCTGCGATCACCAGCCAGCCGACGATCCATGGAAAGCTGGTGCCGGGGAAGTTGCTGAAGATCAGGCTGACAAACCAGCCGGTTGAGCTGGCGAAGATTCCGTTAATGGTTTCGTCGATGGATTGTGCGGATGCTGCGAGGGCTCCGGACATGGTGAAAAAGGCGGCCAAAACCGCCGCTGGAACAAGACGTGTCATCTATGAAATTCCTTGTGCGATTATGGAACGATGGTGCAGGGCACTGGCGCGACCTGAACCAGAGACCCGGCAACTGAGCCGAAAACCCGGCTCGACAAACCGCCATCGCCGTCACGGCCGATGACCATTTGTGTCGCGCCCTCTTTCTTGGCGACATCGCACAGTGTCTTGGCGACATGCCCGTACTTGATCTGAGTTTCGACCGGCACACCCGCAGCGGCGATTGTGGATTTGAGCGGCGCCATCAATGCCTTTTCAGCGCGTTCCAACTCTTCGGTCCGCCGCGCATGGCGCTCTTCAATTTCTTGTGGAGTGAGGAATGAATACGGTGACCATTCCAGCACGTGAACAATCAGGATACTGCCGCCCTGGGCCTCGGCCCGCGACACGGCGAAATCAAGAGCGCGTTTTGAAACATCGCTCCCATCGTATCCCACAACGAATTTCTCAGACATAATGTCCCCCTTGCGAAATGTTCCCGGTCTAAACGCCGGTCCTCACAATCTATCATCTTGCGGAAAGTCTATTTGCCTCTTTTCCTGCCGAACACAGCGCAATCGCCGCAAATATCTTTCGCAGGACAATCCATCTGAGCAAGAATTTCCTGCGCAATAGACGTTTTGAGCAATGCGCAACCTTGGGCAGAAGGCGAAACGGCGCTGCTTGAAAACCGGTGCGCAATGCTGTCGCAGGAACGGGGAAACCTGCATCTGCGACCTATCTTATTTCCTGACAGAAATGGTTTCTTAAGGTTGGTCAAATGGACACGCTCATCCTTTCCCGCATCCAGTTCGGTGCCAATATTTCGTTTCACATCCTCTTCCCGACGATCACCATCGCCTTGGGCTGGGTGCTTTTGTTCTTCAAACTGCGCTTTGCCCGGACAGGTGACCAGAAATGGATTGAGGCCTACCGCTTCTGGGTCAAGGTCTTTGCCCTCAGCTTTGCCATGGGAGTGGTGTCCGGCATCACCATGTCGTTCCAGTTCGGAACCAACTGGCCGGGCTTCATGGAAAGCGTCGGCAATATTGCCGGCCCGCTTCTCGCCTATGAGGTGATGACCGCCTTCTTCCTCGAAGCTGTGTTCCTTGGGATCATGTTGTTCGGCATGTCGAAGGTGCCAAGCTGGCTCCACACGCTCTCGACCTTCTTGGTGGCGTTCGGCACGACAATGTCGGCCTTCTGGATTTTGGTCCTGAACAGCTGGATGCACACACCCGCCGGGTTCGAAATGCGCGATGGCGTCGCCTTCGCCACCGATTGGTGGGCGATCATCTTCAACCCGTCGATGCCGTACCGCCTTGTGCATATGCTGCTGGCCTCCGGGCTCACCGTTGCCTTCCTGCTCGCAGGTCTGAGCGCGTTCCGCTGGCTGATCGGTGACCGGTCGAACGGCGTCCGGGCGACACTCAAGACCGGCATGACCCTTGGTGCGGTGCTGATCCCGCTGCAGATCCTTGCCGGCGACTTCCATGGTTTGAACACGCTTGAGCATCAGCCGCAGAAAGTGGCGGCGATGGAAGGCAACTGGGAAACCGGCCCGAACGTGCCGCTGGTGCTCTTTGCGATCCCGAACGAAGAGACACGGTCCAACGATTTCGAGATCGGCATTCCGAATGGCGCATCCTTGATTCTGAAGCACTCCCCGGATGGCGTGGTGCCGGGTCTGAATGACTTCGTCACCCAAGACGGCACCGTGCTGCATCCGCCAGTGGCGCCCGTGTTCTACAGCTTCCGCATCATGGTCGCGACAGGCATGGCGATGTTGCTGCTCAGCTGGTCCGCCGTGTTCTTCATGGCCCGCAAGAAGCGCGGTGTCGAAGGCCTGCCGAAACCGCTGCTCTGGGCGATGGTGCCGATGGCGTTCTCGGGCTGGGTCGCAACGCTCGCCGGTTGGTACACCACCGAGATCGGACGTCAGCCGTGGCTGGTGCAAGGTGTGCTGACCACCGAAGCCGCCGTGGCCGACGTGCCCGCCCCGATGGTCGCCTCGACACTGATCGCCTACCTGGCAATCTATGCAGCCCTGCTTGCTGCTTATATCGGCGTGCTGTTCTACCTCGCACGCAAAGCGGCCAAAGGTGAACCGCTCGGAGCACGCATTCCTGCAGCGTCCGAAGCCCAAGTCACAGTCCCAGCGGAGTAAACCATGTATCTGTTCGGAGATCCCGCAACCTGGTTGCCCCTGGCCTTTGCCGCCCTTCTCGGGCTGTCGATCCTGATCTACGTGGTTCTCGACGGGTTCGATCTGGGCGTTGGCGTGCTCTTCCCCTTCGCAGACCCTGACGAGAAAGACCGCATGGTCGCCTCCATTGGTCCCTTCTGGGACGCCAACGAAACATGGCTGGTTCTGGCCATCGGCATCCTGCTGGTGGCCTTCCCGACCGCCCATGGCACGATCCTGACTGCGCTCTATCTGCCGGTCGCGGTGATGCTGGTCGGCCTGATCCTGCGCGGTGTGTCTTTCGAGTTCAGGGTCAAAGCACCGGTCAAACATAAACCGGCATGGGACACAGCCTTCTACACAGGCTCGATGATGACGTCGTTGAGCCAAGGCTACATGCTTGGCATGTATATCATGGGGCTGGAAGTGACGGCCTTCACTCTGGCTTTTTCGGCGGTCACGGCGGTGTTCCTCACCGTCGCTTACAGCTTTATCGGTGCGACGTGGCTGATCCTCAAAACCGAGGGCGCGTTGCAGCTTAAGGCGGTGCGCTGGTCCAAAGGCGGGATCTGGGGCGTTGTGCTGGGGCTTGGGGCGATCTCCATTTCCTCCCCTCTGGTCAGCCCGCGCATCTTCGACAAATGGTTTTCGGTTCCTGAATTCTTCCTGCTGATGCCTCTGCCGCTGATGTCAGGCGCGCTGATCGTTCTGCTTTGGCTGAGCCTGCGCCGTCTGCCCACCAGCGATGACAGCTTTGCATGGTTTCCCTTCGCGGCGACCATCGTTCTGTTCGTGCTGGGCTTCTTCGGGATGGCCTATTCGTTCTACCCGTTCATCGTACCGGACCAACTGACCATATACGAAGCGGCCAGCGCCCCCGAAAGCCTGT
Organism: Marivita geojedonensis; assembly: GCF_002115805.1. Classification (GTDB taxonomy): domain Bacteria; phylum Pseudomonadota; class Alphaproteobacteria; order Rhodobacterales; family Rhodobacteraceae; genus Marivita; species Marivita geojedonensis. The sequence goes on from NZ_JFKC01000001.1 coordinate 434,236, forward strand.
TCATCATCCTGATCGGCACACTCTTCGTGCTGCCCATGATCCTGGGATACACCGCACTCGCCTACACCGTGTTCCGCGGCAAGGCGACGGCACTCAGCTACGACTAGGGATGCGCTCGCGGCCCATGTCGGTCAATCGGAACACCTCGTCCTCCTCGAACACCGCAACGGTGAGCGGGCGCCCGTAACCGGCGCCCGTATCGAGGTTGATCCGGTTCGCATAGCGCTCGGGCGCATCCACGGGCGTGTGGCCGTGAACAACGATGGAACCGTGATCGCGTTTGTCACTGTGGAACTCTTGCCGGATCCAAAGCAGATCGTTTTCGGCCTGCTGATCCAGCGGAACACCCGGACGAATGCCCGCGTGTGCGAAGAACAACCCGTCTTCCAGATGCGATGTTTTCAATCCGCGCAGGAATGCTTTGTGCGTTTCTGGAACTTCAGCATGCAATAGATCGGCAAGGTCAGCCTTGCGAATGCGGTCCGGCAGGTAAACGCCATAGGATGCGATGGTTTCCGTCCCACCGATAGCCGGGTGAAACCAGTGATATCCAACCAGCAGATGCGGATCAAAGCGTGGGCCATCGGGGTGAAGATACCACTCAAAGAATCGGTCATGGTTGCCTTTAAGGCAAATCCAGTCGCGTCCTGCATTCTGCCCATCGACAAGAGTGTCGATCACGCCTTTGCTGTCCGGACCGCGATCCACGTAGTCGCCCAGAAAGACCACCCGCGCGTTGGCACCGCCGTCGGCGTCGATCTGCGACAACGCGGTTTCCAGCATCCCATGCTGCCCGTGAATATCGCCAATCGCGTAAAGTATGCCTGTCATGCCTGTTGTGTGGCATGTGGTCGGGAGCGGCGCAATCAGAACCGCTCCCGGTGCTTTGTTATGTCGAGCTTCAGGCCACGTCGAACTGCAGCGGCTTGACCTGCCGGAAGAGACCGGTCGCCTTGAGCTTGTCCACGACATTCGCCGGTACCGGCTCGTCAACGTAGAGAAGCGCAATCGCCTCACCCTTGGCGGCAGAACGGCCAAGCGTGAAATTCGCGATGTTCACGTTGTTCTCGCCCATGGTGGTGCCCAGCGTACCGATGATGCCCGGCACGTCTTCGTTGGTGGTGTAGACCATGTGCGCCCCGATCTCGGCGTCGATATTGATGCCCTTGATCTGGATGAAGCGCGGCTTGCCATCGCTGAACACGGTCCCGGCGATCGAGCGTTCGCGCTCAGCGGTGACCACCGTCACTTTGATGTAGCCATCAAAGGCACCGGACTTGGCCTGATTGGTGGTGCTGATCTTGATGCCGCGCTCCTTTGCGATAAGCGGCGCGCTTACCATGTTCACGTCCGGGTTGACCCGCTTCATGATGCCCGCAATTGCCGAACAGTTCAGCGCATCGAGGTTCATCGAAGAGACGGTGCCGTCATACAGGATGTTGATCGCCTTGATCGGTTCGTCGGTCATCTGACCGATAAAGCTGCCCAGGTGATCGGCCAGTTTGATCCACGGCCCCATGATCTTGGCTTCCTCGGCGGTCACCGACGGCATGTTGAGCGCGTTTTCGACAGCACCGGTCAGCAGGTAGTTGGCCATCTGCTCGGCCACCTGAAGCGCCACGTTTTCCTGCGCTTCTGTTGTGGCAGCCCCAAGGTGCGGGGTGCAGACCACGTTGGGCAGGTTGAAGAGCGGGTTCTCTGTCGCGGGCTCTTCGCTGAACACGTCGAACGCGGCCCCAGCCACATGGCCGGATTTCAGCAGATCGGCCAGCGCCTCTTCGTCCACCAGACCGCCACGGGCACAGTTGATGATCCGCACGCCCTTTTTGGTCTTTTCGAGGTTCTCGCGGCTCAGGATGTTGCGGGTCTGATCGGTCAGAGGCACGTGCAGGGTGATGAAATCAGCGCGCTTGAGCAGGTCGTCCAGTTCGACCTTCTCGACCTGCATCTGCTTGGCTTTGTCCTCACCGAGGAACGGATCGTAGGCAATGACCTTCATCTTGAGGCCACGGGCGCGATCACAGACGATACCGCCGATATTGCCCGCACCGATCACACCCAGCGTCTTGCCGGTGAGCTCGACACCCATGAATTTCGACTTTTCCCACTTGCCCGCATGGGTCGAGGCCGACGCCTCGGGGATTTGGCGCGCACAGGCGAACATCATGGCGATGGCGTGCTCGGCGGTGGTGATCATGTTGCCGAAGGGCGTGTTCATGACGATCACGCCTTTCTTGGACGCCGCGTCCTTGTCGATGTTGTCGGTGCCGATCCCGGCGCGGCCAATCACCTTGAGGTTCGTCGCGTTCTCGAGAATCGTCGGCGTGACCTTCGTGGCCGAGCGGATCGCGAGACCGTCATATTGGCCGATCACTTCGGCCAGCTTGTCCTTGTCCTTGCCGAGGTTCGGCTGGAAATCGACTTCGATCCCGCGGTCCTTGAAGATCTGGACGGCGGCGTCGGAAAGTTTGTCAGAGATGAGTACACGGGGGGCCATGTCAGTGGTCCTTTTGAATATCGGGGGAAGGTGCGTGACATCACGCACCCTTCGGGGGATGTGTGGGGAAAGTGCGCGCGGGCGCGCACTTCTGAATCAGGCGGCTTGAGCCAGCGCTTCGATCTCGGCGTGGAACGCCCAGTCGAGCCACGGCAGCATCGCTTCGATATCCGCCGTTTCGACCGTACCACCGCACCAGATGCGCAGACCGGCCGGCGCATCGCGATACGCACCGATGTCCAATGCCACCCCTTCGGCCTCAAGCCGCTTGGCGACAGCCTTGGCGAAAACCGCACCGTCGGTGATCCGGTCATCGGTGAACTTCAGGCAGACCGAGGTATTCGACCGCGTTGCAGCGTCGTCAGCCAGGTTGGCAATCCAGTCGTTCGCGTCGCAGAAATCCCAGACCGCTTTGGCGTTGGCATCCGCCCGCGCCATCAGCCCCTTGAGACCACCAACCGACCGCGCCCATTCGAGCGCCAGAAGGTAATCTTCGACCGCCAGCATGGAGGGCGTGTTGATGGTTTCACCAACAAAGATGCCTTCGATCAGCTTGCCGCCTTTGGTCATGCGGAAGATCTTGGGCAGCGGCCAGGCCGGTGTGTAGGATTCGAGCCGTTCGACCGCACGCGGGGACAGGATCAGCATCCCGTGCGCCGCCTCGCCGCCCAGCACTTTCTGCCAGGAGAACGTCGTCACATCGAGCTTGTCCCACGGCAGGTCCTGCGCAAAGGCCGCCGATGTGGCGTCACAGATCGTCAGACCTTCGCGGTCCGCCGGGATCGCGTCGCCATTGGGCATGCGCACGCCAGAGGTGGTGCCGTTCCAGGTGAACACGACATCGGTGGTGTAATCGACCGTCGCCATATCAACGATCTGACCGTACTCAGCAGTCTTTACCTCGGCGTCGATCTTGAGCTGTTTCACCACATCGGTGACCCAGCCTGCGCCGAAGGATTCCCAAGCGACCATCGTGGCTTTGCGAGCGCCCAACAGCGACCACATCGCCATCTCGACCGCGCCGGTGTCGGACGCCGGCACGATGCCGATGCGGTAGTCGGCGGGCACACCAAGCAGCTCGCGCGTCTCTTCGATCGCGGCTTTCAGCTTGGACTTGCCGACAGCAGCCCGGTGGGAGCGGCCCAGCGGCGCGTCAGCAAGATTTTCGAGTTTGAAAACGGGGGGTTTGGCACAGGGGCCAGAGGAGAAACGCGGATTGGCCGGCCGCGTTGCCGGTTTTGCAATAGCCATGTAGCTACCCTTCCAGATAAGCGCCCCTCGTTGGGGAGGGGTGTCCCACCGCTGCGTGTATGCGGGCGGCATGCGCCGCGCAAGTCGGAAAATGCGACCATTGTGACGCATTTGACGTTTCCCCAGAAACACGTGTTGCGGATCGGAAACTTGGGATTTTTCCCCATGGGTGGCGGCAAGGGAGATGGGTTCTTTGCGTATTTGGAAAGAGAAGAAGACACCTGCGCGGTTCTTCCATCTGGCCTTTTTCGGAGTCGGTGGATAGATCGCCACAAACTCTGACTGGAGATACACCATGTTCACTGCCACGTTGATTGCCCGTCCGGGAACGCTTGATCCCGCGCTTGCCGAGGCGCTGCGCAACGCATGGGGTGGCGGCGATCTTGTCTGGCTGTCACCGGATGAAGCCGCGGAATTCGAGATGCCGTCCGTGCCGGATACAGCCGACTCCAGTTGGACCACGCTTCAGGATCAAGGTGTCGACCTTGCGATCCAGCCCAGCGAAGGACGCCGCAGGAAGATGCTTCTGGCTGACATGGACAGCACCATGATCCAGCAGGAATGCATCGACGAGTTGGCCGAGGTTGCAGGCGTCGGCGCACAGGTCAAGGAGATCACCGCCCGCGCAATGAATGGCGAACTGGATTTCGAAGGCGCACTCCTTGAACGTGTCGGCCTGCTCAAAGGATTGTCCGAGAGCGTGATAGACGAGGTTCTGGAGCATCGCATCACGCTGATGCCGGGAGGTCCCGCTCTGCTTGCGACGATGAAGACACATGGCGCCCATGCGGCGCTTGTGTCGGGTGGTTTCACCGCCTTCACGGCACGGGTGGCCGCAGCACTTGGGTTTGACGAGAACAGAGCCAACACGCTGCTCACCGAAGCGGGGGTGCTGACGGGTGATGTCGCGCGGCCGATCCTCGGGCGGGAGGCCAAGATTGCCGCGCTGGAAGATATCACCAGCCGGCTTGCTCTGTCCGAACACGATGTCCTTGCCGTTGGCGACGGGGCCAATGACCTCGGTATGTTGCAACGCGCCGGGGCGGGCGTGGCACTGCATGCCAAACCAAGCGTTCAGGCACAGGCCAAGCTGCGCATCAACCACGGGGATCTGACCGCCCTGCTTTTCCTTCAGGGATACGCCCGAGACAGTTGGATTACGCCAGAAGTCCCGGCGCGGGTCTGATCTCCCCGGTCACCAGCCCATCCCGATTCACGATTGGTGGATTCAAGAAGGCTTTGACTTCGGGATGTTCTGCGTCGAGCATCTCAAGCCGCACGAGGAGTGCTGCAATCGCGCATTCCGCCGCTCGGGTTGCCCCATCTGCAGCCTTGACCGCGACACCAAGCCCACGCGTCGGCAGGATGGCTGTGAAGTAGCCTTCTGCGCCGGTTTTGAGGGCGACGGGTTCTGACGCCACGCGCATAAGCCGCGTGCATGCGCGGCCTTCACCTGCAACGAGTTCGGGATGCGTATGCATCGCCTCCACGAGTCGGGACGCGGACGTGCTCATCGTGTCTGACCGCTGCGCCGATGTGGCAAACCACGCCATCGCCCGCGCCATGCCATGCATGGTTGTCGCGAAATTCGGGGCAGAGCAGCCATCGATCCCGAACCCCGGGCTGGCCTGATCCGTGACGGTTTCGAACGCTTCAAGACAAGCCGCCTGCACGGGATGGTCAGGATCGACATAGTCGGGACCCGCTCCAAGATGCTGCGCCAGCGTCAGGAACCCCGCATGTTTGCCCGAGCAGTTGTTGTGGACCCGGCATGGGGTTTCATAATTCCGGATCATCGCCAGTTTGAGATCGGTATCCCGACTCACCTGCGGACCGCAGAGCAGCGCCGAGTCGTCCAAACCGAGGTCCGCGAGCCAGCGATTGACGCGCTCAACATGTATTGCGGCGCCCTGATGCGACGCACAGGCGAGGGCAAGGTGTTCCGTGGTCAACCCACGTGCGTCCGCCGCGCCCGACGTTACCAGCGGCAGCGCTTGTATCATCTTTGACGAGCTGCGCGGAAGCACCACTGCATCCGGATCGCCCCATGCGGCCACGATCTGTCCGGAGCCGTCGCAGATGACTGCGTGGCCGACATGATGGCTCTCTTGAAACGGGCCGCGCCAGACTTCGGCCAGTGAAGCGGGTTGTCCCATGGGTAGACGTCCTCGATCTTGGGCAAAAAACTGCCAATTGGGCTTTAAACACCCCCATAAATCAGGCTAAATTGATGCCGTCGAGAGCAAAGTTGCAGTGACATAATGACGGGCTAAACCCATACTGCATCGGACAAACATTTTGAGGCAAGGGACAGTCTGGAGGCTGGACGCATGAATTCATGGATTGGCGGAGCGGTCGTCGGCGCACTTGCGCTGGTAACGGCAGGTGTGGGCGCAGCGCAGGAAACAAGCACGAACCGCGTGAATGCCATCACCGATTGGAGCGTGTTCGAAGGGCAGGACCCGCGGGAATGCTGGGCGGTCACCACCTATAAGGAAAGCGTGAACACCCGAGGCGGTCGTGTTGTCGCCGTGACACGAGGCGAGATCCTGTTGATGGTGTTCTACCGTCCGGGCGCCGAGGTGCAGGGTCAGGTCGCCTTTACCGGCGGTTACCCGTTCGCGCCGGGATCGACCGTCAACGTGAATATCAGCGGCACCGAGTTCGAGCTGTTCACCGAGGGTGAATGGGCATGGCCGGCAACACCGCAGGACGATGCCAAGATCGTCACCGCAATGAAGCGTGGCGCAGATGCGGTGCTCACCGCTCAATCGGCGCGTGGGACCACCACCAAGGACACGTTCTCCCTGCTGGGCTTCACCGCAGCGGTCGAGGATGCGGAAAAGCGCTGCGCAAACGGGTAATCCGTCAGGACAGACGCAACACACTCAACGCCGATCAAGAGGCCGGATCAGACGATCCGGCCTTTGGATTCTTGTGCCCACGCATTCGCAGTTGCAATAAAACTATAAATCTAGTCATATAGTGACATGAATCAGACCCAACTCATCGCCCGCGCCCTTGCGTCCCTTGGCCACGAAGCCCGGCTTCAGATCTTCCGCGTGCTGGTCAAAGCCGGGCATAACGGCCTGACCGTGAGCCAGATCGCAGCCCATCTTGGCCTGCCCGCATCCACACAGGCGCATCACCTGCGTATGTTGGTTGATGCGGGCATGGTTGTTCAAACCAAGCAGGGCCGCGAGGTGATCAACACGGTCGATTTCAACCGGATGAACAGCGTGATCGGATTTCTCTCCGAAGAATGCTGCAAGGGCTTTGCGGCGGACAGCGCCGATACTGCCGCCTGAACGAAGGAAACACCTGATGGCCGACCTGTCCTCCAACGCCCCACCGAACCAAATCTGGGTCGCCGTCAAGAAACAGAAGGTCTGGATCGCCTCCGGCATCCTGCTGCTTCTGGTCGCTGCTCTCTCACCCGATCAGGCAAGGGACAGCTTGGGCTTTGTCGCGCAGTCGCTGTTGACCACCGCGCCCTACCTGCTGCTGTCCATCGGGATCGCAGCTTGGGCCGTGGCCACAGGTGCAGACAACCTGATCGCCCGCGCTTTCACCGGATCGCCGGTGCTGATGATCTTTCTTGCAGCCTTGGCGGGGGGCCTGTCGCCCTTCTGCTCCTGCGGGGTGATCCCGTTGATCGCAGCGCTGCTGACCATGGGTGTGCCGCTGTCTGCGGTGATGGCGTTCTGGCTGGCATCGCCTGTGATGGACCCGTCGATGTTCCTGCTGACATCGGGCGTGCTCGGCTTCGAATTCGCAATCGCCAAGACGCTTGCCGCCATCGGGTTGGGCGTCGCAGGCGGGTTCATTGTGATGGCTCTGGCTGGAAGCCACATCCTCCACGATGCACTGCGCGACGGCGTTGGCAATGGCGGCTGCGGCGCGGCCAAGATCCGCAATCCGAAGACCGTTGTCTGGCGCTTCTGGAACCACGGGGACCGGGTCGAAAAATTCGGCAAAGAGGCGTTCAAGACGACACTCTTTCTGGCGCAATGGCTGACACTGGCCTTCCTGCTCGAAAGCCTCATGCTGGCCTATGTGCCTGCGGAAACCATCACCTCGGTTCTGGGGGGCACCGGCATAGGCCCGATCGCAATTGCCACCGTGGTTGGTGTGCCAGCTTACCTGAACGGCTACGCCGCTCTGCCACTCATCAGCGGGTTGATGGAGCAGGGCATGGCGCAAGGCGCGGGTCTGGCGTTCCTTGTCGCCGGGGGTGTCACGTCATTGCCCGCCGCTATCGCCGTTTGGGCCTTGGTGAAGCCGCGCGTGTTCACGCTCTACATCGCCATTTCGCTGGGTGGTGCGTTTATGATCGGGTTGGCCTATCAGGGCTGGACGCTGATCTGAGCGCGGGAAAGCGTCTTCGAAGACGCTTTTCAAGGCTCTTGCAAGAGCCTTGGCCCCGCATTCCCCTTTGGCATCCGGCAAAGAATCCTATATGTGGCCCATCTCTTTTCGAGAAAGGCTGACCCCATGACCGGCTCTGCACCGATCACGCAAGACGTATTGACCATCCCCCGGAAGCTGCCGGAGGGGGGCAAGACGAATATTGTCGGTCTGACGCGCGACAAGCTGCGCGAGGCGCTGATCGCGATCGGCACGCCGGAAAAGCAGGCCAAAATGCGGGTCAACCAGATCTGGCAATGGGTCTACCAATGGGGCGTGCGTGACTTTCACGCGATGACCAACCTTGCCAAGACCTACCGCGCCCAACTCGATGAGCATTTCGAAATCGCCCTGCCCGAGATCGTGTCGAAACAGGTCTCGGCTGATGGCACCCGCAAATACCTTGTCCGGATTGCAGGCGGGCACGAGGTCGAGGTGGTCTACATCCCCGAAACCGACCGTGGCACGCTCTGCATCTCGTCCCAGGTGGGCTGCACGCTCACCTGTTCCTTCTGCCACACCGGAACGCAGAAACTGGTCCGCAACCTGACCGCAGGCGAAATCATCGGTCAGGTCATGCTGGCCCGCGACGATCTGGATGAATGGCCGCAACCGGGCGTCGGCACAGGCGACGCGGGTCCGCGCCTTCTGTCTAACATCGTTCTGATGGGCATGGGCGAACCGCTCTACAATTTCGACAACGTGCGCGACGCGATGAAAATCGCGATGGACGGCGAAGGCATCGCCCTCAGCCGCCGCCGCATCACGCTGTCCACCTCCGGCGTCGTGCCGGAGATCGCCAAGACCGCCGAGGAGATCGGCTGTCTCCTCGCGGTCAGCTTCCACGCCACAACCGACGAGGTGCGCGACAGGCTGGTGCCGATCAACAAGCGCTGGAATATCGAAACGCTGCTGGACGCGCTGCGCGAGTATCCGAAAAAATCGAACTCCGAACGCATCACCTTTGAGTACGTGATGCTCAAGGATGTGAACGACAGCGACGAAGACGCCCGCCGTCTGGTCAAACTGATCTCGGGCATCCCGGCCAAGATCAACCTGATCCCGTTCAACGAATGGCCCGGCGCGCCCTACCAGCGTTCTGACTGGTCGCGCATCGAGTCGTTTGCCGACATCATCTACAAGGCCGGCTACGCGTCCCCGATCCGCACCCCGCGCGGCGAAGACATCATGGCGGCCTGTGGTCAGTTGAAATCGGCAACAGAACGCGCCCGCAAGAGCAAGGCGCAGATTGCGGCGGAAACGGGTACGGGTTAGTCCGACACGTCCGGCTTCAGGTGGACACGGGCGCCCTGTCCCGTGCCGTTCATCTTGAACAACGACTCTCGCCCCTTGAAATAGGCGCGCCAGTTCTTGTGATCGGTCGCGCTGATCTTTGTTTGAAATTTTTGCCACATCAATGGGTTGACCTCACACAGCGGCATGGACCCGCCGCGTTCCCTGACAGTCTGGACAACCCTCTGATCCATCTCCGAAAGGTGCGTCTTCTTTGGAGGCACGGGAGATTTGCTGCGCAAAAACCGGAATTCCGAACACGCCGCCTGCATCTCTGCACGCGTCTTTTCTTCTCCCATGCCCAGAACGTGCACACCTCTTGCCCGGAGGCAACAGGCGAGGTGGACGAAATCCGCGTCGGAGCTGCACAGCACAACGCTTTTTACCTCATGGGTGCAGACATATTCCGTCGCTTCAACGGCAAGGCAGATGTCCGTGGCGTTTTTGCCGCCCCCGGAATAGCGAAACGTAAAGGAGGGGCTGTCGGACCAACCTTGCAACGCGTTTACAGCACCATAGACCCGCGCCATCACAACCGGCCCAAGCGCTCGTGCTGATCGTATGATCCTGCCGGCAAACGACGAAGACAGGTTGTCCCCATCGACAAAAACCGCAACTGGCCCGCTCATATCCACCTCTCACACATCGATTGCCCGTGATTGAAAGCAGGCAATAGGACGAGAGTATGACGCAGATTGGCAGGGAAAGGGGCGCTTACCCAGCGCCCCCGATCTCGAGCGAATAGATCATCTTGCCGTCCGAGAACTCGCGCGCGGCGCTGCCGTCAAGCTGGCTCGGGATGATCGTGTTCAAAAGCATGGTGCCATAGCCCGACTTGTCCGATGTCTTTCCCGTATCGATCCCGTTCTCAGTCCAGCGGAACAGGCAGCCATTGCGGGGAAGAATATCCCAGGAAATCGTCAAACCACCATCGGGATGACCCAGCGCACCGTATTTGATCGAGTTGGTCGCCAACTCATGGACCGCCATCGAAATCGCCTGCGACTGCACCATCGACAGCGGGTAGTCCGGCCCGTCGATACGGATCCGCTCCTTCGCGTCCTTGGCATGCGCGGTCAGCTGATCCTCGACCACATCCCTGAGCGTTTCCAGTCCGCCCCGGTCGCCGGTCAATTGCCGGTTCACCCGAATAAACGCACCGAGCCGCTCTTCGAAATTGCGGACGAACTCCGGTACCGACTGGCTGACCCGCGATGTCTGGCGTGCAATCGCGCTGATGATGGTAAAGATATTGCCGACCCGGTGCTGCAACTCCCCGAGAAGCGCATTACGCATATCGCGCATCTTGACCTGGTCGGTGACGTTTTCAGTGAACTGGATCAGGTAGGCACGACCATCGCTTCTGTTCTCGAGCCGCGCGTGCAAGGCCGTCCACCACTGTTCCCGCACGACACCGTCAACGGTAATCCTGAATGGAATCTCAGAGATCGTCATCGGATTGCCCGCCAGAGTTTCCTCAAACACCGCCTTCATGCTGCCCACGCGGTCATTGGATTCGGGAAAAGCGTCGAACACATACGTTCCGACAAGGTCCTCGAGGCTCATGCCAACCATTTTCAGATACGCGGGATTGGCGGCAACAAAGACGAGCGAGTCGTCGAGGATCATCGTGGGCGCAGGCGATTCCCGGAATACCGCCTCGTAGTCTAGGGTCATTGGGAAACAGGTCTTTCGTTCAGATCTTCGGCGCTTCATCGCGTCGAATGGGGCATCATCACCCAATCCGGGAAAATTGTCATCTCCAATATACCTTTGCGAAGGTGACTGGCGGGACCCCTCTGCCCAGTCCGATAGGGGCCCGGAAAGCAAAAGAGTTTATTCCCGATTTTTTTTATCAGATTTATTCTTTAAGGTCGGCCCTAGGCTGAAAACCGAGGATCAAGGATGCATCACACGCCGATTCGTTTATCCGAGAGTGAGCTCCGCAGACCGGAACTGCGTGTGGTTTTTCTGCTCCGCGCCTGGCAAGGGGATGTCGAAACGCAGGCAGACGTCTGGAACGACCTTTGCCGCTCGATGGGTCAGGCCCGCGCACGCGCCTGCCTGCAGGCTTTCGAACAGATGCTTGGGCTTCTGGTCAAACATGGTTGGCAGACTCTGACTGTTCTTCCGCGGGACACAGATGGTGTTTCCGCTGACGAGGCCGCCATCGCCCGTTTCGTCATGGCGGCAACAGAACAAAAGCGCGAAGCTGCTCTTGCACAAGCGGGATTCCTTGTCTCACCTGCCGCGCTGCTGCCACTCGTCTGTGCGGCATCACGGTTCGGGTTGCCGCTTCTGTGTGAGGACTGTCGCGCGCGGGTCCGCAGCGAAGTGGTGCGCCCCCGGCTTAACTGAAACCCCTCTATCATCGCTCAGTGTGGTTTTCCGAAAAAGCCCCTTGACCTTCCGGTGACTGGAAACCCTATCTGATCCCCAGAACAAAGGATCAGACCCATGACAACGCTTCGCTTTGCAGTCGACAACCTGAGCTGTGCCGGATGTGCCGGGCGCGCTGAACGCGCGTTGGCAGCTGCGCCCGGTGTGTCGGAAGCATCGGTGAATATTGCAAACCGCATGGCTCAGGTGACCGGCAGCGCCTCGTCCGAAACGCTGCGCTCCGCTCTGAAATCCGCGGGATATCCGGCGCGCGAAACAACTCTCCGCCTGTCGATTTCCGGGATGAGCTGCGCGTCATGTACCGGTCGGGTGGAACGCGCTCTTCAGGCAGCGCCCGGCGTCGTGTCAGCCAGCGTCAACCTTGCCACAGAGACCGCAAGCGTTCGTGTGCTTGACGGCTCGGTGACACCCGAAGCGCTGGCAAAAACCGTGACCGAGGTCGGATACCCGGCGAAACCGGTCACCACCGACACCCAGACGGAAACCCCTTCCGAGGTTCCGGCGCTGAGGCGCGATACGCTGATTGCCGCCGCATTGACCCTGCCGGTGTTCCTGACCGAAATGGGCGGTCACATCTTTCCGCCGATCCACCACGCCATCATGGGCAGCATTGGGGTGCAAACCTTCTGGGTGCTTCAATTTCTTCTGATCACGCTGGTCCTGATCTGGCCCGGTCGTCGGTTTTTCCGCATCGGGCTGCCGCTTCTCGCCAAGGGCAGTCCGGACATGAACAGCCTCGTCGCACTGGGAACACTGGCTGCGTGGAGCTATTCGACCATTGCCACGTTCGCACCGGGGCTTTTGCCTGAGGGGACCCGAGCGGTCTACTTCGAAGCCGCAGGTGTGATCGTTACCCTGATCCTCGCCGGACGCTGGATGGAAGCGCGCGCCAAGGGCCGCACCGGAGCGGCGATCCGACATCTGATCGGACTTCGTCCCGACACCGTGCGGGTCGATCGCGATGGCGGCTTCACAGAGGTTCCCCTGTCCGAGGTCGTAACCGGAGACCGGATCAAAGCCCGCCCCGGCGCGCGTATCGCCGTCGATGGTGTGGTGACCGAAGGCACATCGTTTGTCGATGAATCCATGATCACGGGTGAACCGGTCCCAGTGGCCAAGGCCGAGGGTGATGCCGTAACAGGCGGAACCATCAACGGACAGCGGCCCCTGATCTACCGCGCCACCGCGGTCGGGTCGGATACTGTTCTCGCCCGGATCATCGACATGGTTCAGACCGCACAAGGGGCAAAGCTCCCGATCCAGGCGCTGGCTGACAAGGTGGTCCGCATCTTTGTTCCGGTGGTGCTTGCCATTGCTGTGCTGACAGTTCTGGTGTGGCTGACGATTGGCCCCTCCCCCGCACTCAGCCACGCCCTCGTGGCCGGGGTTGCGGTGCTGATCATCGCATGCCCCTGCGCCATGGGTCTCGCCACACCAACCTCGATCATGGTGGGCACAGGCCGCGCGGCAGAACTCGGCGTGCTCTTCCGAAAGGGCGACGCACTCCAAAGGCTCGATGCGGCGAAGGTCGTGGCTTTTGACAAGACCGGCACCCTTACCGAGGGCCGCCCGACCCTTGCCGATCAGGCCACTCTGCCGGGCTTTGACGCAGCCGAAGCACTGGCACTGACCGCCGCGCTCGAACAGGGCTCCGACCACCCGATCGCCCGCGCCATCCTGACTGCGGCGCCAACTGACCTGCCCGGAGTGACGGACGCGGAAACCGTTCCAGGCTATGGCCTGACCGGCTCGGTCGATGGCAAAGCCGTGCTGGTCGGCTCTGAACGTCACCTGATCGAACAGGGGGTCGACACCACGCCGCTCAGAGACGCCATCTCGCGCTTTGCCGATAAGGGCCACACGCTTGTTTGCCTCGCGGTCGATGGCCAAGCCGCTGCTGCTTTCGCCGTTGCCGACCAGATCAAACCTTCCGCAAAGGCCGCCATTGATGCGCTGCATGATGCCGGTCTCAAAGTGGCGATGATCTCGGGCGACAGCCCGACCGCCGCCGAAGCCATCGCGCGCCAGCTTGGTATCGACCATGTGACCGCCGGGGTGCTGCCTGACGGCAAGGTCGACGCAATCAAGGCGCTGCGGGCTGATTTCGGTCCGGTCGCCTTTGTCGGGGATGGGATCAACGACGCTCCGGCGCTGGCCGAAGCCGAAATCGGTCTCGCCATTGGAACCGGTACCGACGTGGCAATCGAGGCGGCGGACATCGTGCTTTCCTCGGGTCGCGTCTCCGGCGTGGTCAACGCGGTAGAAATCTCCCGCCGGACCATGCGCAACATCCGCCAGAACCTGTTCTGGGCCTTCGCCTACAACACAGCGCTGATCCCGGTCGCGGCGGGTGTGCTCTACCCGGCCTTCGGCATCCTCCTGTCGCCGATGCTGGGTGCAGGTGCGATGGCATTGTCCTCGGTCTTTGTGCTGACAAACGCGCTGCGTCTGCGCCGGATCGCACCGGCGCAACAGGACCGCCCAATGCGCAGCGCCACAACAACGGAGGCCCCGGTATGAACATCGGAGATGTTGCAAAGCGCGCGGGCCTTCCGGCCAAAACCATCCGCTACTACGAGGATATCGGCCTCATCACACCGCTCAGAGATGATAACGGGTACCGTCGTTTCCGTGACAGCGACCTGCACAAACTGGCCTTTCTTGGCCGTGCCCGGGCACTTGGCTTTACCATCGAAGACTGCCGCACCCTTCTGGCGCTCTATGACGACAAGACCCGGGCCAGCGCCGATGTAAAGGAACTGGCACAGGCGCACCTGAACAAGATTGAGGACAAGATCGCGCAACTGCAGTCGATGCGCGACACGTTGTCAGAGTTGGTTCAAAGCTGCGCCGGCGACAACCGGCCCGACTGCCCTATCCTCAGCGATCTCGCCACCGGGCAGCACTGACGCGACCAGTCTGGCATCGCGCGGCTTTCCATCTGCGGATAGCGTCCAAGCATCACCCTAACCGATCTCGATCGACGTCACCTGACGGTAGGGGCGTTCCGGTGAACACAGGATCGATCCGAAGCCCGGCACATTGACCGCATTCGGAAAATCCTGCGCCTCAAGGCACAAGCCGGCGAACCGCCCATGCGCCGCGCCCCGGCCCTCCGGAAGGACCGGTTTCAGGGTGTTTGAGGTGTAAACCTGCAATCCCGGACGGTCCGTCCAGAGCCGTAGATATGTCCCGTCAGGCACCGTGACTTCTGCCGCCGGATCGGATCCGGCAGTCAGAACAACGTTCCCATCCCATCCCTCTGCTTCACCCTCACCAAGCCGGACCGGATTTCGGAAATCATATGAGGTGCCATCAACCGGTTCGATCCTTCCCACGGGCACGAGATCCGGGCCGTTCGGTGTATACCTGTCCGCAGCAATCCGGAGCCTGTGATCGGCCACCGTTCCGCGTCCCATCAGGTTGAAATAGAGATGTTGCGCAAGGTTGACCGGCGTAACCCGGTCGGGAACAGCCTCCATTTCCCAGGTCAGCCGACCACCCGTCAGTCGCATCACCACCCGAAACGCAATGCGGCCGGGATAGCCCTGATCCCCATCTTCCGAAGTCAGACGAAATTCCACCGCTCGGTCCCCATCCGGCGACATGTCCCAATTGCGCCATCCAAGCCCCCGCGGCCCTCCATGCAGATGATGCGGTGGTGCGTTGGCAGGCAGTTCGTGGATCTCACCGTCCAAAGTGAACCGCGCGCCCGATATCCGGTTCGCCACGCGTCCACAGATAACGCCCATACTGGCCGGGTTCTGCCGATAGTGCTCCGGCGATGCGTAACCAAGAACGACAGGCCTGCCTCGGATCCGCCAATCCATCACCGCGCACCCGATCGACAGAACGGTTACCTCGGTCTCTTCGTCCCGCAACACATACGCCGCGATCTGATCCATAAACCCCTCCCGAACCCCATGAACCGATCCTGCTGAATTCGGCGCGCATATGCAAATTCCGCTGGCTCCGCGCCGGGTTCCGCCTAGAGTGTCGGCATGGACGCACCTTCTGCACTGGACAGCCGATATTCCTGGACCCGCCTTCTGGTCACTCTGCTGATCGCGGTGATGGGTAATGTCGGCATGTGGGCCATCATTGTCGTCATGCCCGAGGTGCAGGAAGAGTTCGGGGCGGGGCGGGCGGATGTGTCGCTGGCCTATACCCTGACGATGATCGGCTTTGCCTTGGGCAATTTCTACGTTGGCCGCGCGGTGGATCGGTTCGGGATCACAACGGCGCTGATCGCCTGCGCCCTGACCTTGACCGCATCCTACGCGCTCGCAGCGCTCAGTCCATCGCTGCTGATCCTGACAGCCCTGCAATTCGTGATCGGCTTTGCAACGGCCTGCAGTTTTGGTCCGCTCATTGCTGACATCTCTCAGTGGTTCCTGAAACGACGTGGCATTGCCGTCGCTATCGCCGCATCCGGCAACTACCTGTCTGGCGCGATCTGGCCGCTGCTTCTGGGCTACCTTGCCGATGGGGCAAGCTGGCGTTGGAGTTATTCGGCGCTCGCAGCCCTGACGCTGATCATCATTCCACCGCTGGCGATGATGCTACGCACCCGTGTCCCCGCCGAAGCACTCGCAACCGCAGACACCCAATCGGCCAGCCGCACGCGCGCCACCGGCTTCACCCCACGCCAGTTGCAGTGGATGCTTGGCATCGCCGGAATCGGGTGCTGCGTAGCCATGTCGATGCCGCAGGTTCACATCGTTGCGTTATGCGTAGATTACGGCTTCGGCGCAGCAGTCGGGGCAGAGATGCTGTCTCTGATGCTCCTCGGCGGGGTGGTCTCCCGTCTGATCTCGGGCACGCTGGCCGACCGCATCGGCGGCGTTCCCACCCTGCTCATCGGCTCGACGCTGCAAGCCATCGCGCTGTTCCTGTACCTGCCCGCGGGCGGGCTGGTTTCACTTTACCTCGTCAGTCTGGTTTTCGGCCTGAGCCAAGGCGGCATTGTTCCAAGCTATGCCGTGATCGTCCGCGAATACATGCCATCGCGCGAAGCAGGTGCGCGGGTCGGTTTCGTGATGATGATGACCATCATGGGAATGGCGCTTGGCGGCTGGCTGTCCGGCTGGATCTATGATGTCACGGGCAGCTACCAATGGGCGTTCGTGAACGGGATCGTCTGGAACGGTATGAACATCGCCATCATGATCCTCATCTTCATGCGCGGTCAGAGAAACGGTGCGATCCGCACCGCGCCAGCCTGAACGGAGCCGTCACCGGGACTTTGACGCAGACAGCAGGGCCCAGACACGCCGAGCCGCCACGACGCGGCCCAGAGCCATCACGATCAGCGCCGCGAGCACCCATTTTGAAACAGTCTCCATTGTGCCCTGAATCTGAACGGCGTGCAGAACAGTCCCAATGACGATCACCACGGCAAGCCCTGTATGCGCAATGCGCCAAAGCCTCAGGCGCGACCCCATACGCCGCCGCAGGATCGCCAGAACAGCCGCTCCGAATACGGCCCACATCGCGATCACACCCCAATCGGAAAACGGTGTCGGAGAAACAAAAAGCAGCGCGTCGATGACATCGGGCGGACTGGTCATCCAAAGCCCTATGACATGCACCAGCACCGAAAGGACAAGCGCCAACCCGATGACTTGATGTGCCCGTCGCCCGCGCAAGGCCTCAAGACCGGGAAGGAGACCACCGACGAGGAGCGGCTGAAGAAGAAGCAGAACCATCCCCACGACGCCTGCAAAACCGGCGAGGATGTAGATCGGGTCTCGCCACTGGAGAAGCGGACTGCTCAGGGCATACCAGCACGTCACCAGAACTGCCGCGATCAAACCGCCCCAGATCAGCGCGGCACGAAGCCCACTCACCTGCCAACCCGGCTCAGGCCGGTTCCAGAACGAAATGCGCACTCAGGCTGGTATCCCCCGCATTCGCCATGATCGGCCGCAGAAACACCGTTTTGAATTCACCGCTGTCATATGCAAGGTGCCCGTGCGGCTGACCGAAGGCGGGCACGATCTGCGGCATCTCCAAACGGAACTCGCCATTGGCATCGGTCAGCGTGGCGCCGTGACTGTGCCAGTCCCGCTCATGTCCCTCGGTTGTATGCGCCCAGATCTGGATGCGCTGTCCGGCCAGAGGCGCTCCGTCGCCAGCCCGTCGAACCGACCCCGTCATCCAGAATCCGCCGCCTCCAATCCGTTCCACGATCGGAGCGCCCGGACGGTAATTGTTCGAGCCACCGCGCATCGACGGGGTCGGCGCGACACCCTTCGCCCGTGCTGGAACAATCAGGCCGGAACCGAGAAGTCCCAGCGCCGCCGTACCGCCGGCCATCATGCCACGTCGTGTCAGGGAACGGATATTCATTACACATCTCCTGTCGAAACAGTCTTGGGGCGCGGACCGCATATCCTCCGGTCAACGCCCCGGCAGAACGTCGATATTCAGGTAAGCTAGGCCAAAGATCCTGTTCGGAAAAGCTGTCCCACAGCTTCGTGAAGCCGGACAGGCGACCAGCCGCCGCCCTGCCCGTCAGGTGCAATCAGCTGGCCAGTACGTTCCGGAACAGCCAGGGGTCGCTTTCGTCGATATCTTCGGGGAAATGCTCCCAACGGTCCTGAAGCGGAGTCCAATCAGTGTAGTGCGCCTCGACCGGACCAAGGTAGGGGCGCTGCACCTCGAGGCATCGCGCGTGATCCATCTCGTCGGTCTCGACAATCCCAGCGTTCGGGTTTTCCAGCGCCCAGACCATCCCGGCCAGAACCGCCGATGTCACCTGCAGACCCGTCGCATTCTGGTAAGGTGCCAGATCACGCGTTTCCTCATTCGAAAGACGCGATCCATACCAGAGCGCGTTCTTCTCATGGCCGTAGAGAAGCACGCCCAGCTCGTCGATCCCCTCGACGATCTCATCTTCGGTCAGGATATGATGCACCTTCTGCTGTTTGCCGGACCCGAACATCTCGTGCAGAGACAGCACCGCATCGTCACAGGGGTGATAGGCATAGTGGCAGGTGGGCCGGTACTCGGGCGCATCTGCATTGCCGACCGTATAGTAATCCGAGATCGAAATCGCCTCGTTATGCGTCACGAGGAACCCGAACTGAGGGCCGGGCGTCGGACACCATGTGTGCACCCGCGTGATCGCGCCGGGCCGCTCCAGCCAGATCGCAGCCTGGCAACCGGTGTCATAGGAATGGCCGTTTTCGGGGAACCACGTCTCGTGCGTGCCCCAGCCCAGTTCTGCCGGTTGGAACCCCTCGGCAATGAAGCCCTCGACAGACCACGTATTGACGAACACATCCCGAGGCCGGGGCTGGCGGCGGGCCTGAGTGTCGCGTTCGGCAATATGAACCCCCTTGACGCCCAGCGACTGCATCAACGCAGCCCAACCCGCACGGTCCTGCGGCACCGCGACGTCACGACCGGTGTCCTTGGCCAGCGTCAGTAGCGCTTCCTTCACAAACCAGGACACCATCCCCGGGTTCGCCCCACAACAGCTGACCGCAGTGGTCCCGCCGGGATTGGCCGCCTTTTCGTCCCGAACCTTCTGCCGCAGCGCATAATTCGTCCGCGCGGCATTGTCGGCGGTGTCAAAGTAATACCCCGCCCAGGGCTCGACCACCGTATCGATGTAAAGCACGCCGATCTCGCGGCAGAACTTCATCAGATCCAAAGACGAGGTATCGACCGACAGGTTGACACAGAAACCTTTGCCCTCAGAGAACAGCTCGCCCAGAACCTCGCGGTAATTCTCGGGCGTCAGGGCGACCTGCAGATGATTGATCTTGTGCTGACGCAGGAAATTTGCCTGCCGCGCATCCGGTTCGATCACGGTGAATTTGTCCGCATCATATTCGAAATGCCGCTCGATCAGGGGCCATGTACCCTTGCCGATAGAGCCAAAACCGATCATCACAATCGGCCCGTCGATGCGACCATAAACTGGATGGTTCTGCGTCATGACATTTCCTTGTCTGTTCCAGGATCGAACCCGTACCGACACGAGTCGGTGACCCGGTCTCTAACGTGACCCGGTGTCAGAGTCCAAGACTCCCCCCGGCGGCGGACAGGACCAGCCAAAAGCCGACCGGGCGAAGAAAGACTTTTTACTTCAGTGCGCGTTCCAGAAACGCGCGGGTCTCAGCCCGCTTCGGTGCGTTGAATATCTCCGACGGCGGGCCCTCCTCGATGATCTTCCCATCCTTGAGGAAACACACTTTGTCGGCAGCCTGCCGGGCGAACTCCATCTCATGCGTCGCCAGCACCATTGTCATACCTTCCGCCTTCAACTGCAGAAGCACATCCAGAACCTCGCCCACCAACTGTGGATCCAGCGCCGAGGTGATCTCATCAAAAAGCATCACATCGGGCTTCATCGCCAGCGCCCGGACGATCGCCACACGCTGCTGCTGACCTCCAGAAAGCTGGTCCGGATATTTGTCCATGCGATCAGCCAGCCCGAACCGCGTGAACAGGGCTTCGACCTCGGGTCGCACCTCCTCGCGGGATTTGCCTTTGACCCGCCGGGGCGCCAGCATCGCATTTTCAAGCGCAGTCATATGAGGAAACAGGTTGAAGCTTTGGAACACCATCCCGATGCGTGACCGCACCCGCTGTGGATCGAGGCCGGGAACTGACACGTCCTCCCCGTCAAGCAGGATCGCTCCGTCCTCAATAGGTTCCAATAGGTTGATGCAGCGAAGAAGCGTGGATTTCCCGCCACCCGAGGCGCCGATCAGGCAGACCATCTGGCCTTCTTCCACGTCCAGATCGATCCCGTCGCAGACCGTCACATCTCCAAAGCGCTTGACGACGCCGCGCAACTCCAGCTTGGCCATCAGCGCCGCTCCTGCCGCTGTCGCGCCATCAGATAATCCGCATAGCGCGTGGCCGGGATCGTGACGATCAGAAAGATGATGGCGGCACCGACATAAGGCGTGAAATTGGCCAGCAGCGACTTGAACACGCCAGCCTGCCGAAAGATTTCAACAGGCCCGATGAAACTCAGAAGCGACACGTCTTTTTGCAGCGCGATCAGCATGTTCATCTGCGCTGGAACCACGTTGCGAATGGCCTGCGGCAGAACCACATCGCGCGTCACCTGCCGCTCCGTGAGGCCAAGCGACAATGCTGCTGAACGCTGACTGTGATGGACGCTGTCGATGCCCGACCGGAAAATCTCGGCGACATAGGCCGAATAGGTCAGGATCAAAGCAAGCGATCCCCAGATATAGGGCGAATTCCAAGGACATGGCAAACCCAGACCGGGGATGCCGAAGCCGATCAGGTAGACCGTCAGGATGACAGGGATACCCCGGAAGATATCGGTAAATGCCGTACCGAAGATCCGCAAAGGAAACAGCGCCGGTGACTTGGTGTCCCGTGCCAGCGCAATCAGGAGGCCGAGAATGGCAATTGCGGGGGCCGACCATGCAAAGATCATCACGTTGATCTTGAAGGCGTCCAGCAGCTTGGGAAAGGTCTGGACCAGCGTTGCGCCGTTGAAGAAACTGCGCTGCACTTTTTCCCAGCCGGGGGTCATCGGCACAAGAATGACGATTGCCGCAACGACCAAGACGGTGCTGGTCGTTGCGATGATCGCTGCGCGTTTTCGCTGCGCGGCCTCATAGCGTTGGCGGCGGGTAAGGCCCGCCGCTTTCTGCTCTGTCATAGGGCGCGCCCGCTTATTTGATCAGCGGCACACCGGTGGTGTCCTGCAACCACTGAGCCTCGATCTCTGCCAGCTTTCCGCTGTCCTTCATGGCGTTCAGTGCCTCATCGACACAGGCCTTGAGCGGGTTGCCCTGTTCCATCAGCATGCCGAACTGATCAGGATTGTCGCTTTCGTCCGGCGCAAACTGGCCGATAACTTTCGATCCTTCGATCATCACCGCCGACAGGAACAGAGCCGTTGGCAGATCGAACAGCGCCGCATCGATCTGGTTTGCGCTCATTGCCGCGTTCACATCGGCGTTGTCCCCATAAAGCAAAGGCGCGCTGTCCGGTTGGATCACGGTTTCAAGTTTCGGAACGGCCGTGGTCGAACCGACCGCCCCCCACTTCAGCCCCCGCAGCGCCGCAAGTGTCGGCTCGGTCTCCGTTGCACCGGGGCTGACCAGTACCGCCATGGGCGCGGTGTAATAGGGCACCGAAAAATCAACCACCGCATCGCGCTCCGCGGTGATCGAGTATTGCTGCATATTGAAGTTGAAATTCTTTGCGCCCGGCTGGATCGCCTCATCGAAGGAAGACCGAACCCAGACAACGTCTTCGTCGGCAAACCCCATTTCAGCAGCCACCGCGTACGCCACAGCCGCCTCAAAACCCTCGCCGCTTTCCGGCGCATCGTTCAGCACCCAGGGGTAGTAGGCAGGGTTGCCCGTGGCGATGGTCAGCTTGCCGTCTTCAAGCGTCTTTCCCGCCGCGCAATGGCCACCTGCCATAGCGGACGTCGATACCACGGCCAGCACCGCAGTCAGAGTGAGAAATCTGGACATAACGAAAACCTTCCTGTTTGGACTTTTGCCGCAAGGATATGGCTGGCGCTGAAAAAGAGTCCAGCACCATCGCCACTGCGCGCATATAGGAACCGGAAATCCGGTGGAAACTGCCCAAAGCGCAGGACGCGCTCAGACCACCACGTCCAAACGCTTCTGGTCGCCGACGCCGAACACCCGCTTGTAGCGGTCGATCTGGTCCTGCGGCCCCATCGCCTTGTTCGGATTGTCCGACAGTTTGACGGTTGGCCTTCCATTCGCCTCGACCGCCTTGCAGACAAGGCTGAACGGAGCCAGCCGGTCATCCGGCGTCAATCCGCGGAAGTCGTTGGTCAGGAGTGTGCCCCAACCGAACGAGACACGCACGCGCCCCGCAAACTGTCGCTGAAGCTCGAGAATCTTCTCCACGTCCAGACCGTCCGAGAAAATCACCAGCTTCTTCGTCGGGTCCTCGCCCCGCTCCTGCCACCAGCGGATCGCAGTTTCGGCGCCAGCCGCCGGATCACCCGAGTCGATCCGGATACCAGTCCACCCCGCCAACCAGTCAGGCGCGTTCTTCAGGAAACCTTTGGTGCCATAGGTGTCGGGCAGGATCATCCGCAGATTGCCCTCGTGCTCCTCATGCCAATCGGCCAGAACATCATAAGGCGCTTTCGCCAGCGCCGCGTCGTCCTCGGCCAGCGCGGCATAAACCATCGGCAATTCATGCGCATTGGTGCCAATGGCCTCAAGGTCGCGGTTCTTGGCGATCAGGCAGTTCGACGTGCCGACAAAACTGTCACCCAGCCCCTCGTACATCGCCTGCACACACCAGTCCTGCCACAGGAACGAATGCCGCCGCCGCGTGCCGAAATCCGCAATCCGCAGCTCCGGAACCTCGCGCAGCTTTTCGATCTTCTCCCACAGCTTCGTCATCGCGCGGGCATACAGCACCTGCAATTCGAACCGCCCCATACCGTTCAGGACCGCGCGCCCTCGCAGCTCCATCAGCACAGCAAGCGCCGGGATCTCCCACAGCATCACTTCAGGCCAGGCGCCTTCAAAGGTCAGTTCGTATTGATCGCCAACGCGCTCCAGATGATAGGGCGGCAGGCGCAACTGCTCGAACCACTCCATGAAATCGGGACGGAACATCTGACGCTTGCCGTAAAACGTGTTCCCGCGCAGCCATGTGCTCTCGTTGCGGCGCAAAGACAGCGACCGGATGTGATCCAGCTGTTCGCGCAATTCGCCTTCGTCGATCAGCTTGGCCAGGGGCACATGCGAGGACCGGTTGATCAGGCTGAACGTCACCTGCGTGTCGCGCTTGTTGCGGAACACCGACTGGCACATCAGCAGCTTGTAGAAATCCGTGTCGATGAGCGACCGCAC
This sequence comes from Marivita geojedonensis, assembly GCF_002115805.1. GTDB lineage: Bacteria > Pseudomonadota > Alphaproteobacteria > Rhodobacterales > Rhodobacteraceae > Marivita > Marivita geojedonensis. Next base: position 457,939 of record NZ_JFKC01000001.1, read on the forward strand.
AATCGGGTCGATCTTCCATTTGTGGTTCCAGACACGGGTGGCAATATCAACCATAATGGTCTCCAAAGGCGCAGGCGCCTCGCTTAGACCAACCCTGCCGGGACTTGTCCAGTGTCAGTGGTTCTTGTCCCAGTTCGCGACCTCTTCATCGCGGATGCGTTCGCAGGTCGCCTCGTCCACTCCCAACAGCCCGGCAATCTCTCCAACCAGCAGGTCTTCCTTGGCGTGGCGGTTGCCGTCGGCATAGACCACATCCCAAAGCGCAGCGACTGCCGCCTCGCGTTTTTCCTCACTGATATTATCGGTCAGGATCGCGGCAAGGTCTTCCGTGCGTGGCAATTCATGCTCCAGCTTTTCGCACTGCGCGCGCATCTTGGCCGCCTCCAGAGGCTTCAGCCCGTACATCTTGGCCAGAACGCGGTCGATCTCTTCGACCTCCTGGAAAAGATAGGCCTTGTCCGCCATCGCGGTCCGCACCATCAGCGCACCCAACGCGAATTTCGCATCAGCGGGCGGCAGCGGTGTGGACGGCGTGGACTTGTCAAAAAGGGCAAGGATACGTTCAAACATGGCTCGGTGCCTCTAGGGGTCGTGTTTTCTTTCAGTCTACGAAACTCTGCGACAGCGACAAAGAGGGAAACCGGTTTGACCGCGTGTCGGCCCAGAACAGTGCGGATTGGGAAACACCCCCGATCAGATGCGCGACAGGTCCCGCTTGCTGCGCTTCAGTTCCGCGTCCAATTCTGTCGGCTTATGCCGCGCAGATGCCAGAGCGCCTTCCAAGGATGCCCCGTCCACCGCCGCCGCTGCAACCCTGGCCATCGCATAGGTCGATACCCGCTTCACCCCTTTCAGCGCGGCCCGGCTGAGGCCAATGGCAGCAAGATAAGTGTGGTACGGCCCCAGCGTGCCCGGACCGCTTGCCGCCTGCCCGTCCGACACGGCTTTGCATGCCTCCACATCCGTCGACACATAGGCACGGCAGATCATCGGCCGCGCATCATAGGCGCGGCAGCTGCGCGTCTCCGGGTCAAGCGACGGGCAGGCCTTCGGGTGCCACGCACGCCCATCGGGTTGCCCCGCCAGCGCGGCCAGCGCCCTGTGCAGCGCCACAGCCTCCGCTTCGGTGATGGTCCCACCATCGTCCCCCGACAGGATGCAGCAGAAGGCACAGCCTTCCGCGCAGGCCAAACCCTGCGGTGACATGGCCGACAGTGCCACCCGCCCGACGCCGGTAGCGGCGGTGCCATCGGCAAGCTCTTTACCTGCGCGGGCGACATCCGCCTGCGCGCCGACATAGGCCATCAACCCCCGCCGTGCCCGGTCAGTTACCTCGGGCGCGCTGCCAGAGCGGGCCTTGCTCAGACGGTCAGACAGCGTGGGGGCTTTGCTCATGTCAGCGTCACGCCGGCCTTGAGCATATCCGCCTTGGCGGCCTCAAGTGATCCGTTCAGATCAATCGCGCGGCACAGCTCCAGTTTCACGGTCACGTCAAAGCCCAGCTTGGCGGCATCGATGGCGGAATAGGCGACACAGAAATCGGTGGCGAGTCCGACCATCGTCAGCTTTGTAATGCCGCGCGTGCGCAGATAGCCTTCCAGCCCGGTCGGCGTAGTGTGGTCATTCTCGAAGAACGCGGAATAGCTGTCGATGGCACGGCGGAACCCTTTGCGGATCACCATCTCTGCACGGTCGGTATGCAGGTCCGCGTGAAACGCCGCACCCTCCGACCCGATCACGCAATGATCCGGCCAGAGCACCTGCGGACCGTACGGCATGTCGATCAGACTGTATGGGTCCTGCCCCTCATGCTGCGAGGCAAAGCTCGAATGATCCGCCGGGTGCCAATCCTGTGTCAGAACCACCGCCTCGGCCCCGTCCATCAGTGCGTTGATGCCGGAAACGATCTGGTCGCCCTCGGGCACCGCCAGCGCACCGCCGGGGCAGAAATCGTTTTGTACGTCTATGACGATCAGCGCGGACATGGGGCAAGCCTCCTCTTGGATACGTCTTGGGTAAGAACCCCGCCTCCAAGGGTCAAGGGTTGCGGCATTCAGGGACCTTGCCTGCACGGGATTCGAGGCGTAATCCCGCGCCCATGTTTACGGTTTGCGCACTCTATCACTTCACCCGCTTCGACGACCCGGCTTCGCTGCGCGAGCCGCTGCTGGCCGTCTGCCGCGACAACGCCATTACCGGCACCCTGCTGCTCGCCAAAGAAGGCATCAATGGCACCGTCGCCGGACCCGAGGCTGGCATTAACGCTTTGTTAACTCACCTGCGCGCCCTCCCCGGGTGCGCCGATCTGGAATGGAAGCTGTCGACCGCGCGGGACCGTCCCTTCGCCCGGATGAAGGTCCGCCTGAAGAAAGAGATCGTCACGATGGGCGTGCCCGATGTCGATCCGCGCGCCAAGGTCGGGCATTACGTGCAGCCTGCGGACTGGAACGAATTGATCAAAAGCCCGGATGTGGCGGTGATCGACACCCGCAACGATTACGAGGTCGCTATCGGGACCTTTGAAGGCGCGGTCGATCCCAAGACCGACAGCTTCCGCGAATTCCCGGAATGGTGGGAAAAGAACAAGGACCGCTTCCACAACAAGCGGATCGCGATGTTCTGCACCGGCGGCATTCGCTGCGAAAAGTCCACCAACTACCTGATCAGTCAGGGGGTGGATGAGGTTTATCACCTCAAGGGCGGGATCCTGAAATATCTGGAAGAAGTTCCCGCCGAACAAAGCACATGGCAGGGCGAATGCTTTGTGTTTGATGGTCGCGTGTCGGTTGGGCATGGGCTCAAGGAAGGGCCGCATTTGCTTTGCCATGCCTGCCGCCGCCCGATTTTACCGGATGATAAAAAACGCCCTGAGTACGAGCACGGCGTGTCCTGTCACCTGTGCATCAATGAGACCTCGGACGAAGACAAGGCGCGGTTCCGCGAACGGCAGAAGCAGATCCGTCTGGCCGAAGCACGCGGCGAGCGGCACCTTCATGCGGATGTGGTTGACGAAACGTAAATAGGTCCGGACCAGTCCTAATGTTTCGCGCGCGAAACATTGGGTCAGGTCTTCGCCCCTTTTTCGTTCACACTTTTTTGGGGACTTGGCTGGCAGTCACAGCGGCTGGGCTTTCCCTTAAAGAGCTCACCGTCAACGCCGCAGGATGACACGTGTGTCTGACCATCCGTCCACCGAACATTTCGCCCGAATGAACAGCGGCTCATCGGGCAGATCGTTGACCGTCAGGCTTCGGGTAAACGGTTGCTCCTCAACATGCGGATGCAGCAGTTCCTGCGTGCCAACCACCGTCCCGTCCTCAGTCTCTATACGCCACCCATCCGCGTAATGGTCCCATCCGGTATCCGGGTGCGCCAACGTGACGGAAACGCGCGATCCAGAGATTTCGACCCCGACAATGTCAGGTGGGTCGGCGAGAACGGGTGCCGCGAAACAACAAAGAGCGATCAAGGAACGGGTCAACATTTCCACAGCATAACAGACCGATCTTCACACGGCAGTCACGTTTCCGCGCCCGGCGCGCCGTGCAGCAGCACCTGGCGTGACTGCGACGCGAATTCCCGGCGCAGGATGACCAGGAGCGTGACCAGCGTGGCGAGGATCAACGGACCCGCCCCCAAGAGCCAGGCCGACGACGCGATGCCAAAATAGACCGACCGCAGGCCACGATTATAGCCGCGCGCCGCAGTGACGTTCAGTTCACCTGCCTGAAGCGCCATTGGCAGCGCCTTGGGGTCGTTCGGATCGTTCGGCACCGCCGCCATGATCACCGAGCAATACCCAAACAAACGATGCGACCAGACGAATTTCAGAAACGCGTTCGCCGCGAAAAGCAGCAGGACAAGCAGTTTGACCTCGAGCAGGAAGATCGGGTCGCTTTCCAGTGTCAGATCCTGCGCAACACCGCGCAGCCGTTCGGCGTTGCCGAGGAGCGCGAAGCCCCCACCGATGGCGATCATGCTTGCGGATGCAAAAAACGCCGTGCCCTGCCGCAGGCTCGAAATGATCTGGCTGTCGAAAATACGGGGATCGCGCTGCAAGAAGGTCCGCATCCAGTCCCGGCGGAACTCGGCCATGATCTGAGATGTGGACTGAAAGGATTTCGGCGCATTCTCAACGACGAAACTGCAGGCGACCCAGCAGAAAAGCAGAAACCCCAGCCCCACGGCATCCAGCGTTGTGAAAAGCGAAAGCCGGTCGAACCACTCCATCGGTCAGAACGGCTTGACGACCACAACCCAAAGGATCGCGATGGCGCCGAAAACGCTGATTTCGTTGAAGATGCGCAGGTAACGGTCGGATTCGGTGAAAACCCCACGTTTCGCACGCAGCACCAGCCGTCCGGTCCAAGCGTAATGCAGTGCCAGGAGCAGCACGAGACCAAGCTTGAGCCAGACCCAACCCGGCATCCCCCAAAGCCCGCCAAGCCATAGGCCGGTGATCAGCGCGATGATCGCAAGCCCGGCGGAAAAGCGGTAAAGACGGATCGTGAGATCCCCCAACGGGCCGAATTCGCCAATCCGGTCATATTCGCGCTTCCAGTAAATAAGGGCGCGCGGGACGGCGAAAATCGAGGTCATCCACCCCATAACACACAGAATATGAATGATCTTGATCCAGTCCATATGTTCTTGGTGACCGGGCTTGACCGCAAAGGCAAGAGGCGGCGATGTCGCTCGGGATGAATTTTTCACTGGCCAATTCGTGAGTATTGGTTATATCTTTTTACCAATTTGGAGGAAACGCCATGCAGATGCCCACACCAGACGCGAATGTGCTGTCGCGCAAGGCCGGAATCGTCGCCCGTTTGCAGGAGGTTCTTCCCCGCGACGCGGTGATCTCGGACGAGATGGAAACCCGCGCCTATGAGTGCGACGCGCTGACCGCGTATAAATGCCCGCCGCTGGCGGTGGTGCTGCCGTCATCGACTGAAGAGGTGTCCGCGGTTCTCAAGGTCTGTCACGAGATGGGCGTGCCTGTGGTGCCGCGTGGATCGGGGACGTCGCTCGCGGGCGGCGCGCTGCCCACAGCCGATTGCGTGCTCCTGGGTGTGGCGCGGATGAATGACGTGTTGGAAACCGATTACGACAACCGCTTTATCCGGGTGCAGACCGGGCGCACCAACCTGAGCGTCACGGGCGCAGTCGAGGCGGATGGGTTCTTTTACGCGCCGGACCCCTCGAGCCAGCTCGCCTGTGCCATCGCGGGCAATATCGCGATGAATTCGGGTGGCGCGCATTGCCTGAAATACGGGGTCACCACCAACAACCTGATGGGCGTCACGATGGTGCAGATGGATGGCACCGTCATGGAGATCGGCGGCAAACATCTGGATGCGGGGGGCTATGACCTTCTCGGTCTGGTCTGCGGATCAGAAGGACAGTTGGGCGTCGTGACAGAGGCCACGCTGCGCATCCTGCCGAAACCCGAGGGCGCGCGGCCGGTGTTGATGGGGTTCGATTCGAACGAAGTGGCCGGTGCCTGTGTGGCGGACATCATCAAGGCCGGGGTTCTGCCCGTGGCGATCGAATTCATGGACCGCCCGTGTATCGAAGCGACCGAAGCCTTTGCCAAGGCAGGTTATCCGATGTGCGAGGCGCTGCTGATCGTCGAGGTCGAAGGCAGCCCGGCCGAGATTGACGAGCAGCTTGCGCTGATCCTGGAGATCGCACGGCGGCACAATCCGGTGGAGCTGCGCGAAGCGAAGGATGCCGACGAGGCCGGACGCATCTGGCTGGGCCGCAAGTCGGCTTTTGGTGCGATGGGGCAGATCAATGATTACATGTGTCTCGATGGCACGATCCCGGTGTCGGAGCTGCCCTATGTGCTGCGCCGGATTGGCGAGATGTCCAAGGAGTACGGGCTGGACGTGGCCAACGTGTTCCACGCGGGCGACGGCAACATGCACCCGCTGATCCTCTTCGATGCAAACAAGGAGGGCGATCTGGAGCTGTGCGAAGCCTTTGGCGCTGACATCCTGCGTCTTTGCGTCGAGGTGGGCGGTTGCCTGACCGGCGAACATGGCGTGGGGATCGAGAAACGCGACCTGATGGTGGATCAGTTTGCCCCGGCCGACCTAGAGGCGCAGATGGCGGTCAAGGACGTGTTTGACCCGCACTGGCTGCTCAATCCGGCCAAGGTGTTCCCGTTGGCGGCTTCCGAGAGCCGTCGCAGCGTCGCTCTGGCGGCAGAGTGAGGATCGGGGGCTCTGCCCCCGCCGCGCTTCGCGCGACTCCCCCGAGGTATTTGGAAAACAGAGAAGATCATGAGACCTGAGACAGAGGCCGACCTGGCCGACATGATCGCATCGGCCAGCGCGCCGGTTTGCGTGCGAGGCGGGGGAACGCGGGGCGTTCACCTTGATGGAACCGTGCTGGAGACCGGCGGACTGTCGGGCATCACGCTTTATGAGCCGGGATCGCTGACGCTGGTGGCGCAGGCGGGCACACCCTTGGCCGAGATCGAAGCGGCGCTGGATGCGGAAGGGCAGCGGCTGGCGTTTGAACCGATGGACCATCGCGGGCTGTTAGGCACCTCTGGCGCGCCAACGATTGGCGGGGTTGTGGCCGCCAATGTCAGCGGGCCGCGCCGGGTGTCGGTAGGTGCGTGCCGGGATTTCATGCTGGGTGTGCGCTATGTCGATGGTGCGGGGGTCGTCGTCAAGAATGGCGGCCGGGTGATGAAGAACGTCACTGGCTATGACCTTGTGAAGCTGATGAGCGGGTCATGGGGCACGCTGGGTGTTTTGACCGAGGTGAGCCTGAAGGTTTTGCCGAAACCGGAAACGGCGGCCTGCGTGTTGATCGACGGGTTGAGCGACGCGGACGCGATGCTGGCGATGGCCAAGGCACTGGGATCACCGTTCGAGGTGTCGGGGGCGGCGCATATCCCTGTGGGGCTGGACGGGCAACCGGTGACAATGCTGCGGATCGAAGGATTTGCCGGGTCGGTCGCCTACCGCGCGGATCAGGTGGCGGGGCTGTTTGGCGGCATGGCGGTGCGGGTGGAACGTGACCCGGACACAGTGGCCAAGGGCTGGGCCTGGGTGCGGGATGTCGAAGCGTTTCACGGGCAGTCGGGAGATGTCTGGCGGGTGTCCTGCACGCCGACCGAGGCTGCCGACTTGGCGGCAAGGATCGGGGCCGAGGCGCTGCTTTATGATTGGGGCGGCGGGCTTGTCTGGGCGCGCGTGGCCGAAGGCACGGATGTTCGGGCGCGTCTTGGTGCATTTGACGGGCACGCCACGCTGGTGCGCGGCAGTGGGCAGGCAAAGTTCCCACCGGATCCGGCACCGATTGCGGCTCTGTCGCGCGGGTTGCGGGCGCGGTTCGATCCGAAGGGTATCCTGAACACAGGGCTGATGGGGTAAGCGATGCAGACGACATTCACCGAAGACCAGCTCCGTGACCCGGATTTCAAACGCTCGAACGAAGTGCTGCGCACCTGCGTGCATTGCGGGTTCTGCACCGCGACCTGCCCGACCTACCAGGTGCTGGGCGACGAGTTGGACAGCCCGCGTGGCCGGATTTACCTGATCAAGGACATGCTCGAGAACGAGCGCAAGCCGGACGAGAAGACGGTCAAGCATATCGACCGCTGCCTGTCCTGTCTGGCGTGTATGACGACCTGCCCGTCGGGGGTGCATTACATGCATCTGGTCGATCATGCGCGGGCGTATATCGAGGAGCATTACGACCGGCCGTGGCACGAAAAGGCGCTGCGTTGGGCGCTGGCGAATATCCTGCCGTATCCGACACGGTTCCGGGTGGCGCTTTTGCTGGCCAAGATCGGCAAGCCGTTTGCGCCGCTGATCCCCGACGCGCGGGTGAAGGCCATGCTGGAAATGGCGCCGAAGCGCATTCCTCCGGTCAGCCGCAATGACGATCCGCAGAGCTTTGCGCCGGTTGCGCCGCGCAAGAAGCGCGTGGCGCTGATGACCGGCTGTGCGCAGAAGGCGCTGAACACCGATATCAACGATGCAACGATCCGGTTGCTGACGCGGTTGGGCTGCGAGGTCGTCGTGGCCGAAGGCGCGGGCTGCTGCGGAGCGTTGACGCATCACATGGGCAAGGTGGATCAGAGCCACGGGTCGGCAGCGGCGAACATCAAAGCCTGGGTGCGCGAGATGGATGGCGCGGGGCTTGATGCGATTGTCATCAACACCAGCGGTTGCGGCACCACCGTCAAGGATTACGGGCATATGTTCCGCAATGACCCGCTGGCGGAGGATGCGGCGCGGGTGTCGGCGATTGCTAGGGATGTGAGCGAAGTGCTGATTGACCTGATCGACGAGGCCAGCGTCGCAGAGGCGCGGACGCATCACGGCGGGATGAAAGTGGCCTATCACGCGGCGTGCAGCCTTCAGCACGGGCAGCAGATCAAGACCCATCCCAAGACGCTGCTCAAGGCGGCCGGGTTCGAGGTGGTGGAGCCTGCGGACAGCCACCTGTGCTGTGGGTCGGCGGGGACGTACAACCTGATGCAGCCGGAGATTTCCAAGCAGTTGAAGGCGCGCAAGGTCAGAACGCTGGAGGCCAAGCAGCCCGACATCATCGCGGCAGGCAATATCGGGTGCATGATGCAGATCGGGTCGGGAACGGCGGTGCCCATCGTGCACACGGTCGAGCTGTTGGACTGGGCGACCGGCGGGCCTGCGCCAAAAGCCATGGAGATGTCCAAAAATTAACCTCTGAGTCATAGTTTTGCCCAATTGCCTTTGTAACTGCCAAGGCACACGGAGGTGGACTGTGCGCAGATTGATCCTGGGGATTCTTCTCAGCGCGTTGCCGATACTTGCGGCAGCGCAGAATACCGGGCTGTTCTCGATGGAGAGCAGGCAGGATGGTCGTGCCTGGGAGGCCGTTGGGCGGCTGGAACTCGCGGACACTGCGTTTTGCACCGGCTCATTGATCACCCCGGAGATCGTTCTGACCGCTGCACATTGCCTTTACGATGAGATGGGCCGGTTGCTTGGGCCCGATGAAATCCAGTTTCTTGCCGGTTGGCGCAATGGGCGCGCGGCGGCGTATCGCCGGGTCCGGCGGGCTGTGGCACATCCGAACTACGTGTTCGATGCCGAGCCGAGTTCTGACCGGGTGTTCTATGACATCGCGCTGATCGAACTGCAGCATCCGGTGCGCAATACGACGATCATTCCGTTCACCACGGGTATCCGCCCGCCAGTCGGCGAAAGCGTAGGGGTTGTGTCATACGCGCATAATCGGTCGGAAGCGCCCTCCATGCAGGATACCTGCGAGGTCATGTCGGTGCAGAACAACCTTGTCGTGATGTCCTGTTCCGTAGATTTCGGCAGCTCCGGGTCGCCGGTTTTTTCCTTTTCGGAAGGTGGGCCGCAGATCGTGTCCGTGGTCTCGTCCAAGGCGAAAAGCGGTGACATGCCCGTATCGCTTGGTGCACCGCTGGAGGACCAGATCGAAACGATCCGCGCTTTGATGGATCAGGGGGCCGGTTTTGCCGAAGGCTCCGCATTCAGACCCTTTCGCGCCGAGAAGGACGCCCGCAAGGACACGGGTGCGAAATTCGTCCGTCCCTGACGGCTTGCGCGGGACCTCTTGAAACGCGCATTTCCCATTCCCAAGTTCCTGATGTCGGGATGCCCAGACGGGGTCCGGCACAGTTAACTGAGCCTGTCCGATCCGGAAGGCTTTTACATCTGGTATCGCTCAATGGAGGATGACCTATGCGAGGATATGATTTCGCACCGCTTTACCGCGCCACAGTCGGCTTTGACAAAATCGCCGACATGATGGACCGGGTTCTGACCAATGAGGTCAGCCAACCCACCTATCCGCCCTACAACATCGAAAAGACCGCTGACGATGCGTATCGCATTTCGATCGCCGTCGCCGGGTTCTCGGACGACGACCTGACCGTTGAGGTCAAGGACGGTGCGCTGCACGTGTCGGCGCGCAAGGTCGATGAGGACGAAGGCCGCACCTACCTGCACCGCGGCATCGCCACCCGCGCCTTCCAGCGCCGGTTCCATCTGGCCGACCATGTCCGCGTCGTTGGCGCAAGCCACGAGAACGGCATGCTGCATATCGACCTGCAACGCGAAATCCCCGAAGCGCTGAAACCGCGCCGGATCGCGATTGCCAAGGCTGATGCGGTCGAAAAAGACGTGGTCGACGCGAAAGCCGTCAACTGACAGCCATCGAATGACTGACGCAAAAGGCCCAGCATGGCGCTGGGCCTTTTTTGTTTCTGATCGGCAGCAATGCCGACCCAGCCTGCTTGTCATGCGGCTTTATTGATTTCCGGTTTCATTGTGTGACGGTGTGCTCAATTCTGTTTCCAACTCAACACTCAGACTTGCCGCCAAATCAAAAAACCGCCGTCGCACACTCTCGGCGTATGGGTTTTCTTTCTCAATCGCTTCGAAAACTTCTGGCGCATCATGCTGAACCATAGAAATCGCCTCAGTTAACAACTCAAAGCTCTTCGTTGTCATGCGCGTTGGCAGCGGTCCCATTTTGACTAGCACCTTGGCAATGAGATGAGTGAGCCCCTGGACAACTGCTGCTTCTTTGTCGTGACTTTCAGGCGTCGTCATGATGACCGTCAGCCCGAGTGCTTTTCGTAAAAACGCAGCCAGCCTCGCATGTCGTCGTCCCCTAATTGGGCAGACCGCAATTTTCAGACCTGCGATACCTGTCGCGGCACTCTGAGGACCAAACAACGGGTGAGATGCCACAATGTCTACGTGGTTGGGTAGCAACCGCCGCATGATTTCAGACGGAACAACTTTGACTGAGCCGACATCGACAATCAGAGCGCCAGGTTTACAGGCAATCGCGATCTCGCTGACAACCCGCTCGAACGATGACACGGGAGCTGAAATCAGGATCACATCTGCATGTGATACTGAGTCCAGGGATGACAGCCGCACTCCAAGTTGCTTTGCGATCTCGGCAACATTCTCGGACGGGTCATAAGCCGAGATTTCGAAATGCGGTCCGAGATGACGCGCTGCGAGTTGTCCGAACGCGCCAAATCCCACGATGCCGAGCGAAGGGTTTTGGCTTCTGATTTTTTTGTTCATTTTTCGACCTTTGAAATTGCCGCCCGGCACAAGGTCGATTGTATGTTGACCGCTGTCAGGGGCAGCGGAAAAAAAATGATGAATTACCCGCAGCTATCGAAGCTGTGGATAATAGTTCTGCGATACAAAGAACGAATTCATCATACCGGAAGCGATAAGGGACCAAGGAGCGAAGAGTCAACGATATTGCTGACGAATGTCCAAGGGCTTAGGCGCGCCATTCTTTAGGCAAACGAGCGCAAGAACCCTCGCCGCAATCGCCCCACTGCCGAGGTACGAGACCCTCAAGGGTCTCGTACTGTCTGTATTGCTTCTCAAACGCTCATGCAGACGTATTTCATCTCGAGGAATTCCTCGATGCCGTGGTGGCTGCCTTCACGGCCAAGGCCCGACTGCTTGACGCCACCAAAGGGGGCGACCTCGGTCGAGATGATGCCTGTGTTCACGCCAACGATGCCGTATTCCAGCGCCTCGGCGACCTTGTACACGCGGCTGAGATCCTTGGCGTAGAAATAGCTGGCCAGACCGAAGATCGTGTCATTCGCCAGTTCGATCACGTCATCTTCGGTCTCGAACTTGAAGAGCGGGGCCAGCGGGCCGAAGGTTTCCTCGGTCGAGAAGGCCATGTCGCGGGTGGCACCCGTGACGATGGTCGGCGCGATGAAGTTGCCATCATTGCTGCCCGACTCGTCGCCCAGAATGACCTGCGCGCCCTTGGACTTGGCATCGGCGATATGCTCACGCACCTTGTCGAGGGCTTCGGGGTTGATCAGCGGGCCAAGATCGGTGCCTGCCTCGAGCCCGTCGCCGACCTTCATCTTGGAGACCTTGTCCTTCAGTTTCTGCGCGAAGGCGTCATAGACACCGGCCTGCACATAGATCCGGTTGGCACACACGCAGGTCTGACCGTTGTTGCGGAACTTGCACATGATCGCGCCGTCGACCGCCGCATCGAGATCGGCATCGTCGAACACGATAAAGGGCGCGTTGCCGCCCAGTTCCATCGAACACTTCATCACCTGATCCGCCGCCTGACGCAGCAGGATGCGGCCAACCTCGGTGGAGCCGGTGAAGGTGATCTTGCGCACGATCGGGTTCTCGCACATCTCCTTGCCCACTTCGGAGGCCGAGGACGAAGGCACGATGTTCAGCACACCCGCCGGGATGCCCGCACGTTCGGCCAGCACACCCAGAACAATCGCCGACAGCGGCGTTTCCGCAGCAGGACGCGCGACAAAGCTGCATCCGGCAGACAGCGCCGGACCGGCCTTGCGGGTGATCATCGCGTTCGGGAAGTTCCACGGCGTGATCGAGCCAACGACGCCGATGGGTTGCTTCATCACCATGATGCGCTTGTCGCGCTGGTGGCCGGGGATGGTTTCACCATAGACCCGTTTGGCCTCTTCGGCGAAGAATTCGATGAAGGATGCGCCGTAAGCAATCTCGCCCTTGGCCTCGGCCAGCGGCTTGCCCTGTTCGGCGGTGAGGATGGTGGCCAGATCGTCCTGGTTCTCCATCATCAGGTCGAACCACTTGCGCAGAACGGCGGCGCGTTCCTTGCCGGTCCACTTGGCCCACTCTTTCTGCGCCTTTTCAGCGGCGGTAATCGCGTCGGCCACCTGGGCGCGCGACAGGTCGGCCACGTCGGCGATTTTGTCACCGCGCGCGGGGTTGTCCACGGCAAAGGTTCCATCATCGCCGTCGATCCAAGCGCCGTTGACATAGGCGCGGGTTTCCAGCAGCGATGGGTCTTTGAGCAGGCTGGCAAGGTTTGTTGTTTGGTCGAGCATGAGGTCCCTCCGGATTTTGTGCTGACAAAGGTGGAACACTTGCTAGATGCAATGACAAGTGCTGATCTTTCGGAGCCGTGACGTGGAATTGGACGACGCCTACGCCAACAGCAAGCATATCCCCAATGGGGACGGGTTCCCAGCCATCTGGCGGGCTGATGCGGATGCTTACCGTCAAAGAATGTCCGTTCTGGGCCGCGCCCGGCTGGGTGTGATGTACGGACACGGAACGCGCGAGATCGTCGATCTGTTCCTGCCAGATGGCGTGCCCAAGGGGCTGGTCGTCTTTGTGCATGGCGGATTCTGGCGTCAGACGGACGGATCGCTCTGGTCGCATCTGGCGCAAGGCGCGGTGGACAGCGGCTGGGCCGTGGCGATGCCGACCTATGACCTGTGCCCGCGCGTGCGCATCTCGGACATCACCCGTCAGGTGGCCACCGCCATTTCCGTGATCGCGCGCGAGGTGTCCGGGCCGATCCGGCTGGCCGGGCATTCGGCGGGCGGGCATCTGGTGGCGCGGATGCTGGACCCCGGAGTTCTGCCCGAGGATGTGCGGGCGCGCATTGCCCGATGTGTGCCGATCTCGCCCCTGTCCGATCTGCGCCCGCTGCTGCGCACCTCGATGAACAATGACTTCAAGCTGGACGAGGCGCAGGCCCTTGCCGAAAGCCCGGTTGCGATGACCCCACCCGACATTCCGGTCACGGTCTGGGTCGGCAGCGACGAGCGACCCGCCTTTCTGGATCAGGCGCAATGGCTTGCCGATGCCTGGGGATGTCCCATCGTCATCGACGCGGGCACGCATCATTTTGACGTCATAAATGGCATGACCCGATCGGACAGCCCCCTGATGCGGGCAATTCTCGACACCCCGTCTTGACACTTCCCGGGTTTCGGAAAGAGCTTCCGACGCGAAATGTCTTTTTCGGACCTCGATTTGACTGAAAGAGGCAGGCCGCGGTGCTGAACCCCGTGCAAGTGTCGCCGGGAAGGAGTCGATGGACATGCGCTATTCTGGATTTCGGGTTATCAAGGAAGCCCTGACCGGTCATCGCGGCTGGGGGCCTGCGTGGCGCGACCCTGACCCCAAACCCGACTATGATTACGTCATCATCGGTGGCGGCGGGCATGGTCTGGCGACGGCCTATTACCTTGCCAAGGAATACAAGCAGGCGCGCATCGCAGTGCTGGAAAAGGGTTGGATCGGCGGCGGCAATGTCGGGCGGAACACCACGATTGTCCGGTCGAACTACCTGCTCGATGGGAACGAACCGTTCTACGAATTCTCGCTCAAGCTCTGGGAAGGGCTGGAACAGGACCTGAACTACAACGCCATGATGAGCCAGCGCGGGATCATCAACCTCATGCACTCCGACGCCCAGCGCGACGCCTATATCCGGCGCGGCAACGCGATGATCCTGAACGGCGCGGATGCGCAGTTGCTGGATCAGAAACAGGTGTTGGAAAAGTACCCGTTCCTCAACGTGAAAAACGCCCGCTTCCCGGTGATGGGCGGCCTGCTGCAGGCGCGCGCAGGCACCGCGCGGCATGATGCGGTGGCGTGGGGCTATGCCCGCGCGGCGGACCAGCGCGGTGTGGACATCATCCAGAATTGCGAAGTGACCGGGTTCAGGATCGAAGGCGGCAGGATCCTCGGGGTCGAGACCTCGCGCGGCTATATCGGCGCGAAGAAGGTCGGCGCCTGTGTGGCCGGATCGTCGTCGAAGGTCATGGCCTATGCCGGGATGCGCCTGCCGATTGAAAGTCATGTCCTTCAGGCCTTTGTGTCCGAAGGTCTGAAACCCGTGCTGCCCGGTGTCATCACCTTTGGTGCGGGGCATTTCTATTGCAGCCAGTCCGACAAGGGCGGGCTTGTTTTTGGCGGCAATATCGACGGCTACAATTCCTACGCCCAGCGCGGCAACCTGCCGATGGTCGAGGACGTGATGGAAGAGGCGATTGCCATGTTCCCGATGCTGGGCCGCGCGCGTCTGCTCCGGTCCTGGGGCGGGATCATGGACATGTCGATGGACGGTACGCCGATCATCGACAAGACCCATATCGACGGGCTCTATTTCAACGGCGGCTGGTGTTACGGCGGGTTCAAGGCGACCCCTGCCTCGGGCTTTGTCTATGCCCATCTGCTGGCCACCGACACACCGCACCACACCGCCACAGCGTTCCGACTGGACCGGTTCCACACCGGTCACATGGTCGACGAAAAAGGGATGGGCAATCAGCCCAATCTGCACTGATGATCATCAACCATCCGCTTCTGGGCCCGCGCGATTCCAGCGAATTCGTCTATCTGGGCGATGCGTGCCTCATCAACCGTCCCGACTGGCAGGCAGACGATGCGCTGGAACAGTTCATCGAATACGGCCACACCCGCGACAACCCGGCAGGGCTTCACCGAGAGCTTTGGTATCACGAACAAGGCGACCGGTCGTGGCTGGTGGTGACCCGCAACACCGTCACGCATGAGATCACGCAGGTGGAACTGGCCCGCGATGTGGCCCGGGCAGAGGGGCGGTCGAAATGAGCCAGAAGAACCGTTTGGATGGCGGGCTGATCGACCGGTCCGAGGCATGGTCGTTCCGCTTCGACAGCCAGTATTACAAAGGCCACAAGGGCGATACGCTGGCCTCTGCCTTGCTGGCCAATGGCGTGCGGCTGATGGGGCGGTCGTTCAAGTACCACCGTCCGCGTGGCCCGATGACCGCCGGATCGGAAGAACCCAACGCGATTGTCGAACTGCGCGAAGGCGCGCGCAAGGAACCCAACACGCGGGCGACGACCATCGAGCTTTATGACGGGCTGCGCGCCAATTCACAGAACCGATGGCCGTCGCTGACATTCGACGCAATGGCGGTGAACGACCTTCTGTCGAATTTCTTTGCCGCCGGGTTCTATTACAAGACCTTCATGTGGCCTGCCGCGTTTTGGGAAAAGGTCTATGAACCGATCATCCGCCGCGCTGCCGGTCTGGGGTCGCTCAGCCTTCAGGACGATCCCGATGGCTACGACAAGGGCTTCCTGCATTGTGATCTGCTCATCATCGGCGGCGGTCCCGCTGGCCTTGCCGCTGCTCTGACCGCAGGCGAAAGCGGCGCGCGGGTGATCCTCTGTGACGAGGATTTCCTGGTCGGGGGTCGCCTGAACCTGGAGACCTACGCGGTCGGCGGCATGTCCGGCGCGGCCTGGGCGGCGGAAACCGTCGCGCGACTGCAGGCGATGCCGAACGTCCGCGTGATGCCCCGGACCACGGTGATCGGCGCATTCGATCACGGCGTCTATGGCGCGGTGGAGCGGGTGAGCGATCACCTTGCGGTGCCGGAAGACGGCAAGCCCCGGCAGATCCTGTGGCGCATCACCTCGAAGCGCGCGCTGCTTTGCGCCGGGGCCACCGAACGCCCAATCGTGTTCGAGAATAACGACCGCCCCGGCATCATGCAGGCCAGTGCCGTCCGCGCCTATGCGAACCGCTGGGCCACGACGCCTGCGAAACAGGTGGCGATCTTTACCAACAACGACGACGGGCATCGCACCGCCTCCGATCTGGTGGCGAGGGGCGTTGAGGTTGTGTCGGTGATCGACACCCGCGCCGAAGCTCCGACATCGTCAGACTATGACGTGGTTGCGGGCGGTGTGATCGACCAGACATGGGGGCGGCTGGGCCTTTCGCAGATCGAGGTGAAGATGCCCAAGGGCGGCATCCGCCGGATCAAGTGCGGCGCGCTGGGTGTCTCTGGCGGCTGGAACCCGAACGTGCATCTGACCTGCCACCAGGGCGGTCGGCCTGTCTGGAACGAGGCGCTTGCCGCCTTTGTCCCCAGTGCAACGCTGCCTCCGGGCATGACCGTTGCCGGCGCTGCAAATGGCGTCTTTTCGACCCACGGCGCGCTGCAGTCCGGCGCGGACGGAGCCAAGGCGATTCTTGCGGATCTCGGCATCAAAGCCAGCGCCCCTGCCCTGCCCGAGGCCGAAGACACTCCGGTCAAAATCACGCCGTTCTGGCACGTCAAGACCGCCAAGCGTGCATGGGTGGACCAGCAGAACGATGTAACCGCAAAGGACATCAAACTGGCGCATCAGGAAAACTATGTCTCGGTCGAACACCTCAAGCGCTACACGACGCTGGGCATGGCGACCGATCAGGGCAAAACCTCGAACATCGCGGGCCTTGCGATCATGGCCGAAGTGGCGGGCAAGGCGATCCCCCAAGTGGGCACCACCATGTTCCGCCCGCCCTACACACCCACGGCGATGGGCGTGTTCGCCGGCCGCGCATGGGGGATGGAGGTGCGCCCGACGCGCCTCACCCCCAGCCACAATTGGGCCAAGGAGCAAGGCGCGGTGTTCACCGAAGCGGGGCTTTGGCTGCGGGCGCAATGGTACCCGAAACCGGGCGAGACCCATTGGCGCGAAAGCTGCGACCGCGAGGTGATGCAGACGCGCAAATCCGTGGGCATCTGTGACGTGACCTCTCTGGGCAAGATCGATGTGCAGGGCGCGGATGCCGCCGGGTTCCTCAACAAAGTCTACTGCAACGGCATGGCAAAGCTGCCCGTCGGCAAGGTGCGCTATGGCCTGATGCTGCGCGAAGATGGGATCGTCATGGATGACGGCACCGCCGCGCGGCTGGCCGAGGATCATTTCGTCGTCACGACCACCACCGCCAAGGCGGTTCCGGTCTATCGCCACCTCGAATTCGTGCGTCAGTGTCTATACCCCGATATGGACGTGCAGCTGATCTCGACCACCGAAGCCTGGGCGCAGTTCTCGGTCGCCGGGCCGAAGTCCCGCAAGCTGCTGGAAAAGATCGTGGACGACGGCATGGACCTGTCGAACGAGGCGTTTCCCTTCATGGCCTGCGCGGAAATCACCATCTGCGGCGGGCTGCGCGCGCGGCTGTTCCGCATCTCGTTCTCGGGCGAACTGGCTTACGAGATTGCCGTGCCGACCCGCTATGGCGACGCGCTTGTACGGCGGTTGATGCAGGCGGGCGAGGAATTCGACGTGGTGCCCTACGGACTTGAGGCGTTGAATGTCATGCGCATCGAGAAAGGCCATGTGACCGGCAACGAGTTGAACGGTACAACCACGGCACTGAACCTTGGCATGGGCCGCATGGTGTCCAAGGCCAAGGACTCCATCGGATCGAAACTGTCGGAACGTCCGGGCCTGAATGAACCCGACTCGCTGAAACTGGTGGGCCTGAAGCCGGTGAACCCCGACCACAAGGTGCCCGCCGGGGCGCATTTGATGACCAAGGGCGACAAGGTCACGGCGTCCAACGATCAGGGCTACGTCACCTCGGCTTGTTACTCACCGAACTTGGGCTGCCACATCGCGCTGGGGTTCCTGAAATCCGGCGACACGCGGATCGGAGAAACCATCCGTCTTGTCAGCCCGCTGACCGGTGTCGATCACGAAGTCGAAGTTGTCAGCCCGCATTTCTTTGACCCGGAAGGAGAGCGGCTCCGTGCATGATCTGACCCCCCTGTGCGCCCTTGGCGGCGCAGAACCGCACACCGATAAGGTGGCAGGTGTCACCCTGACCGAGACCCCCGGTCACACGCTCGCCTCTGTCGCCGCCCGTTTGGGACAGGAAGACGCTTGCACCAAACACCTCGGCACGTTGCTGGGCAGCGAAGCCCCCGGTGTGGGGTCCTGGGTCCGATCCGAACCGATTTCGGCTTTCTGGACAGGACCAGACCAATGGATGCTCAGCGCTCCCTACGACACGCATGAAGACCTTGCCGCGCAACTGACTGCCCACTTCGGTGCGACAGCGGCAATCACCGAACAGACCGACGCCTGGGTGTGGTTCGACATGCAGGGAGACGGCGTCGAACAGGTGATGCAGTTGTGCGCCAATATCGACATCGAGAAGATGCCGGTGGGGGCCGCCGCGCGCAGCGTGATCCACTACATGGGGGTTTATGTCCTGCGCAGCGCGCCGGATGCGCTGACGATCCTTGGCGGGCGCTCGTCCGCCGGGTCTTTGCATCATGCGCTGCTGACGGCAATGCGGTCCGCGTTGTAGAGATCGAGCGCGCCAAAATCCAGTTTTGTGGTGGACGCACCATGCTCCTGATCAACTTGCGGGGCTTACAAACATGCGCGCATTCGGCTGGGTGCGCGTTTTCTTCAGGATAGGAGAAAACGTCACTCAGGGGTGAAAGGCTGATATTCGAAGCTGACGGACAACGCGTATCTGTCGCCTTCTCGGCTTTCTTTCAGATCAGCGTTCAATTGGCTTGCGAAGGCAAGGATCAGGCGGCGACCGAGTCCTCCACGTGTGTCGCCTCCTGAAGTCCCATCGACGCTGTTCTCAATCGTCAATCGGACACGGGTCCTGTCGGCCTCCTGTGTCTCCTTCAGCGTCACGTGCAGGCGGAACACACCATCCTGACCGGAACCGCCATACTTCAGCGCATTCGAAAGCGCTTCGGTCGTGACCATGGCAAGCGGACTTGTCTGGTCCGGAAGAAGCGTCACGGAATCCATATCGAGAGTGATCTCGACCGGCTGGTGACCGGGCGTTCCCGAGGGATCCACCTGGGCGACCAGATCGCCCAGCAACACGTCGAACCGGATATGCGTGAGTGATGGTTCCTGATACAGCGCCCGGTGCACCGAAGCGAGGCTGGTCACGCGATCCTGGAACTGGCGCAGGGCTGACACCGCTTCGGGGCTCGACACCTGTCGGACCTGCATGTTGATGATCGATGAAATGAGCTGAAGGTTATTCTTCACCCGGTGGTGAACCTCTTTCAGCAACACTTCGCGCTCGAATACCGCATTCTCGAGGTCTGCTTCATCGCGCAGGAGCTGATCCGCCATCGATTCGAAGGTGCCGTTGATCATTTGGATTTCGCTGGGCGCATCTGAGATACGCTCCGACGACTCCACATCCCGGAAATTTGCGAAACGGCGCATCCGACGGCCCAGATCGCGGATGTGCCGAAGCACGAGGCGGTTCAGCGACGTCACCGCGACAACGATCCCGACCAGCCACATCAGAAACGGAAACAGAAGTGTGGAGATTGTGAACCACGGTGCCGTTGTTCGTTGCAATGCCGTGCGGCCCCAGCTGCCCAATGCGTAAACCTCTCCCGGGAGGATCGGCACAACCGAAATCAGCCGCGTGTCGCCGTTCTGAGACGTCGCGGTAAAGAACGTGTCGCCCTGATTGACGAAGCCTTCAAGGGCGAGTCCGTTGGGCAGGTAATTGTCGATGTTGCCCTCTGGTGTGAATGTCGACAGCGTGTCTCCGAATTTGTTGAATGTGATCAGCGCGACATCGCCATCGAGGTCGAACGACCCATCCGACTGCAACAACGGTTCGGTCTCGAATGAGATGGTGACAAACCCCTTCAAACCGCCGCCATCGTCGAACGTCGGATAGGCAACGATCATCACCGGAAGTTCGCTGGCCGAGCCCTGCGGATTGAAAGTGATGTAAGGTTCTGGGTTGGCGAACAGTTCTTCCGAGCGGGGATCAGGAAGAAAGTCAAAGGTCCGCCCCATGCTGTTGCAGCGCGACACGGCGCCCTCTTCAAGCAGACCGGCAAAGGCAAGGCGCGGGCTGGTTTCGAGGACCCGCAGCATGATGGCGGTACATTCCTCGATTTCCAGATCCGCGGCGCCGAGTGTATCTGCGAGCGTTCGCGCCGTACCCAGTTTGGTGAACAGGGCACGACGCTCGGGTTCTACCAGAACACTGGTGCGGGCATGAATCGAAGCCTGCAGATTGTCGTTGGTGATGTTCAGCGCGCGCCAGCTTTGCCCCATTGCGACCAGACCAATCGGCAAGAGCGCGAGCGACAGCAGAAACGCAATGCGCACCACGAGGCTTTGACGGAACCTCTTCAACCCGGTTGCGCGCTCTTCCTGCGCATCGGTATCGGAATGGGGCTTCAGCATGTGCCTTGCTTATCGTATCGAAACAGTTTTGCAGCGCGCAGCACGTCGCCCCGGTCCGCCTTACCGCTGGTCGGAAATTTGGCCTTGGTCGGGAACATTTCGTCGTCTGCCTGATTGATTATGAGCGCTGTTGGTCTGCAACGTCTGGATATGCGACTGGTTCCACGCCAGTCGATGAGAAAAACGTGATTGTTTCCCCACAGTCGCGATTCATGGGGTTTGATGGGTAAAAGCCACAGGTTTTCCGATGCTGGCCTTTTACATATAGTCTCTCTAACTGGTGTAGCGAGATGCATCCGCTGAACAGGTGATCCTTGGTCAAACTCACGCAGAACCCGCACCGTGTTTCCGGCAGTCAGGAGAAGGTTCTCGAGGTTGCGATCGGCCGCGAACTTCGCGCGTTCCGCAAGCAAAAGAAGATGACCGTGGCCGATTTGTCCAAACAGACGGATATCTCTGTGGGGATGCTGTCAAAGATCGAGAACGGCAACACCTCTCCTTCGCTCACCACGCTTCAGACGCTGGCCAATGCTCTTTCGGTGCCGCTGACCGCGTTCTTTCGCGGGTTCGAGGAAAAGCGCGAGGTGGTGCACACGCCCGCCGGTCAGGGCGTCACCATCGAACGCGAGGGCACACGGGCCGGGCATCAGTACAACCTTCTGGGCCATATCGGCGCCAACACCAGCGGCGTGATCGTCGAGCCGTACCTGATCGTTCTGACCTCGGAATCGGACACGTTCCAGACGTTTCAGCATGACGGGATCGAGACCATCTTCATGTTGGAAGGTGCGGTCGATTACCGACACGGATCAACGATTTATCCTCTTCGTCCGGGCGATACACTGTTCTTCGAGGCGGACGCCCCGCATGGGCCGGAGACCCTGGTCGAGCTGCCCGCTCGGTACCTGTCTATTATCTGCTACGCCCAAAGCTGAAAAATTAAGCACGAATAATTTTCCTCAGGGGAATATTTCATTCCCCTTGTTGCCCACACAGAAAGGCGATGGTATCCAGTGCCATCGTCTTGAACCCGTCAACGCAGAAGGAACGCGGGATGTGTGGAATCGTCGGATTATTCCTCAAGGATCGTTCGCTTGAACCGCAGCTTGGGTCGATGCTGACCGACATGCTGATCACCATGACAGATCGCGGCCCCGACAGTGCCGGTATTGCCATCTATGGCGAGGAAAACCCCAATATCTCCAAGCTGACGGTGCAATCCGATACCCCGGATCAAGACTTCGCCACGCTGGAAGCCGATCTTGGCGCCGCTCTTGGAAGCCCGGTGCATCTGCGCCGCAAAGACACACATGCGGTGCTGCATATCCCGCGCGGTCAACTGACCGCCGCCCGCACAGCCCTTGGCACGGTAAACCCGAACATCCGGGTCATGTCCTCGGGCGACACGGTGGAAATCTACAAAGAGGTCGGCCTGCCCAAAGACGTCGCTGAGCGGTTCGACCTGCGGTCCATGTCCGGCACACACGGCATCGGCCACACCCGCATGGCGACCGAGTCGATGGTGACGACGATGGGCGCGCACCCGTTCAACACCGGGCCGGACCAGTGCCTTGTCCACAATGGATCGCTGTCGAACCACAACCGTCTGCGCCGCAAGCTGCAGCGCGAGGGCATCCATATCGAAACCGAGAACGACACAGAGGTCGGCGCGGCCTACCTCACATGGCGCATGCAGAACGGGGCCACTTTGGGCGAGGCGCTGGAAAGCTCGCTCAACGATCTCGATGGCTTCTTCACCTTCCTCGTCGGCACCAAGGACGGGTTCGGCGTGGTCCGTGACCCCATCGCCTGCAAACCCGCCGTCATGGCCGAAACCGATCAGTACGTTGCGTTCGGGTCGGAATACCGCGCGCTGGTCAGCCTGCCGGGCATCGAAGACGCCCGCGTCTGGGAACCGGAACCTGCGACAGTGTATTTCTGGAGCCACGACCACACCTCCACCCCAACCGAAAAGGCCGCCTGAGATGCAGACCATCGACATGGCCACCACCGCCCTGCGCGACCTGAACGCCACTCTTCAGGCGCAGGCCGAGGCGACCAACCAGACCGCATGGGAAATCGTGAACCCCAAGGGCAGCCACGCCATCGCCGTCGGGCTTGATGCGCCCATCGAAGTCACGGTGAAAGGCTCGACCGGCTACTACTGCGCTGGCATGAACAAACAGGCGACGATCACAGTCAACGGGTCTGTCGGGCCGGGTGTTGCGGAAAACATGATGTCCGGCACCGTCATCATCGACGGCGACGCCTCGCAATACGCAGGGGCCACCGGCCATGGCGGCACGCTCATCATCAAGGGCAACGCTTCGTCCCGTTGTGGCATCTCGATGAAGGGCATCGACATCATCGTGCATGGCAATGTGGGCCACATGTCTGCCTTCATGGCGCAGTCGGGCAATCTGGTGGTCTGCGGCGATGCCGGCGATGCGCTGGGCGACTCGATCTACGAGGCGCGGCTCTTCGTACGCGGCTCGGTCAAGTCGCTGGGCGCGGACTGCATCGAAAAGGAAATGCGCCCCGAGCATATCGCGCTTCTGGCTGACCTGCTGGAACGCGGTGGATGCGACGCCAAACCCGAAGAGTTCAAACGCTACGGCTCGGCCCGGCAGCTTTACAACTTCAACATCGACAACGCGTATTGAGGGCCGGACCGATGAAAGACGACCACAGCAGCGCCCCGCGCACCGTTCCGATCCAATCCGCCACCTTCTCCAACCCGGTCAACGCAGAAATCCGGCGCGCTGCGGCGACCGGCATTTACGACATCCGCGGTGGCGGCGCGAAGCGAAAGGTTCCCCATTTCGACGACCTGCTCTTTCTCGGTGCGTCGATCTCGCGTTACCCCCTCGAAGGCTACCGCGAGGCGTGCGACACATCCGTCACCCTTGGCACACGCTACGCGAAAAACCCGATCAAACTCGACATCCCGATCACAATCGCAGGCATGTCCTTCGGCGCGCTCTCCGGTCCGGCGAAAGAGGCTTTGGGGCGAGGCGCGACGCTCGCCGGCACATCGACCACAACCGGCGATGGCGGCATGACGCCCGAGGAACGCGGCCATTCCAAGATGCTGGTCTACCAATACCTGCCCTCGCGCTACGGGATGAACCCCGATGATCTGCGCAAGGCGGACGCCATCGAAGTCGTGGTCGGCCAAGGCGCAAAGCCCGGTGGCGGCGGCATGCTTCTGGGGCAGAAGATCACCGACCGCGTGGCCCAGATGCGCAACCTGCCCAAAGGCATTGATCAGCGGTCCG
Organism: Marivita geojedonensis; assembly: GCF_002115805.1. Classification (GTDB taxonomy): domain Bacteria; phylum Pseudomonadota; class Alphaproteobacteria; order Rhodobacterales; family Rhodobacteraceae; genus Marivita; species Marivita geojedonensis. Next base: position 482,020 of record NZ_JFKC01000001.1, read on the forward strand.
CCTGCCGTCACCCCGACTGGACCGGGCCGGATGACCTCGAGATCAAGATCCTCGAACTGCGCGAAATCACCGGCTGGAAGGTGCCGATCTATATCAAGGTCGGCGGCGCGCGGCCCTATTTCGACACCACTCTCGCGGTTAAGGCAGGCGCCGATGTGGTGGTCATCGACGGCATGCAGGGCGGCACCGCCGCGACGCAGGACGTGTTCATCGAACATGTCGGCATGCCGACGCTGGCTTGTATCCGCGAAGCAGTCCGCGCGCTTGAAGACCTCGGTATGCACCGCGAAGTCCAACTGATCGTGTCGGGCGGTATCCGCACCGGGGCTGACGTGGCCAAATGTATGGCGCTTGGGGCGGATGCCGTGTCCATCGGCACCGCCGCCCTGATCGCGCTGGGCGACAATGACCCGAAATGGGAAGCCGAGTACCAGAAGCTGGGCACCACCGCCGGAGCCTATGACGACTGGCACGAAGGCAACGATCCGGCAGGCATCAGCACCCAGAACCCGGACCTCGCCGCGCGCCTAGACCCGGTTGAAGGCGGGCGGCGCCTGCGCAATTACCTCAAGGTGATGACACTCGAAGCGCAGACCATCGCGCGGGCCTGCGGCAAGAACAAGCTGCAGAATCTCGAGCCCGAAGACCTCTGCGCCCTGACGATGGAGGCGGCGGCGATGGCCAAGGTGCCGCTTGCAGGAACCGACTGGTGGCCCGGCAAGCCCGGCACGACATTCTAGGAGACACCCAAAGGCGCGGCCACGATGCTGCGCCTTTTTCAATTGAGAAACAGACAACGGGGAACAGATCGCATGACCACGGATCTCGCCAAATTCGCCGCAGACAAGGGCGTCAAATATTTCATGATTTCCTTCACCGACCTCTTTGGCGGCCAACGCGCCAAACTGGTCCCGGCGCAGGCGATTGCCGATATGCAGGAAGACGGCGCCGGCTTTGCGGGCTTTGCCACATGGCTCGACATGACGCCGGCGCACCCCGATATGCTGGCCGTTCCAGACCCGTCCTCGGTGATCCAACTGCCGTGGAAGCCCGAAGTGGCCTGGGTCGCATCCTCCTGCGTGATGGAGGGCGAGGAGGTGGCCCAGGCCCCGCGCAACGTGCTGCGCCGTCTGATTGCCGAAGCGGCGGACGAAGGCCTGCACGTCAAGACCGGGGTCGAGGCCGAATTCTTCCTGCTCACCCCCGAAGGCACCCAGATCAGCGACCCGTTCGATACGGCGGAAAAGCCCTGCTATGACCAGCAGGCGGTGATGCGCCGCTATGACGTGGTGCGCGAGATCTGCGATTACATGCTCGATCTCGGTTGGGGTCCCTACCAGAACGACCACGAAGACGCGAATGGCCAGTTCGAGATGAACTGGGAATTCGACGATGTGCTGAGCACCGCCGACAAACATTCCTTCTTCAAGTTCATGGTCAAATCGGTGGCCGAAAAACACGGCTTCCGCGCAACCTTCATGCCCAAGCCGATCGAAGGGCTTACGGGCAATGGCTGTCACGTGCATGTCTCGGTCTGGGACGCGCCCGGCGACAAGGCGAAAACCAACGTCTTTGCCGGGGACGGCGATGGCCCGACCGGAGAGGTGGGGCTGTCGGAACGCGGCAAGCATTTCTTGGGCGGCATCATGAAACACGCCAGTGCGCTGGCCGCGATCACCAACCCGACGGTGAACAGCTACAAACGCATCAATGCGCCGCGTACCATCTCGGGGGCCACATGGGCGCCCAACACCGTTACATGGACCGGCAACAACCGCACCCACATGGTGCGCGTCCCCGGCCCCGGCCGGTTCGAGCTGCGTTTGGCCGATGGCGCGGCGAACCCCTATCTCTTGCAGGCTGTGATCATCGCGGCGGGCCTGTCGGGTATCCGCTCCAAGGCTGATCCGGGCAAGCGGTATGACATCGACATGTACGCCGAAGGCCACAAAGTGCGCGGGGCACCGCAGCTTCCGCTCAACATGCTCGACGCGCTGCGCGCCTATGACAAGGACAAGGACTTGAAAGCGGCGATGGGGGATGAGTTCTCGAACGCCTTCCTGAACCTCAAGCGGCAGGAATGGAATTCCTACGTGTCGCACTTCACCCAGTGGGAGAAGGACAACACGCTCGACATCTGACTTTCAGCTTGCCGAAGCGGTGAATTCGGGCATTGTGAGGGGACTGCATACGATTGCAAAAGGCCCGCCATGCCCGGCTTCCAATCCGAAAAACAGATTGTCCGCGACTATTACGCCGCTTTGTCCGGGGCTGAAGACAGTGCCACCGTGATGGCGCGGTTCTGCCACCCCGATCTGATCTGGCGCGGCTATCACCCCGTCGGTCTGCTGACCGGACCCGAGGCTGTGGCGGCGCAGTTCTGGACGCCGATCAAGACCGCGCTGACCTCTCTGCAACGGCGCACCGACCTGTTCTTCGCCGGGCGCAACCACATGGCCGAGGATGGCGCGATCTGGGTCGCGTCGATGGGGCATCTGATGGGCCTTTTCGACCAACCGCTCTGGGGCATCCGCCCAACCCGCAAGATCGGCATGCTGCGCGTCGGCGCGTTTCACAAGGTTGAGGACGGCAAAATCACCGAAGAGGTCATGTATTTCGACCTGCCCCACCTGATGATGCAGGCCGGACAAAACCCCTTTGGCCCGCAGACCGGCGCGCATCTGGTGCAGCCGGGGCCGATCACCCATGACGCGCTGCTCTACCACGACGCGCCCGAGGCCGAAGGTGCCGCGACCCTGCACGCCATCAACGCGATGGTTGGGGATCTGGGCGACTGGAACCTTGGCCTACCCTTGGAGGAAGAACTCCGCCGCACCTGGCACGAGGATATGATCTGGTGGGGGCCTGCGGGGATCGGGGCCACCTACACGGTCCCGCGCTATGCCGAACAGCATTCCGGGCCGTTCCGCAAAAGTTTTACCAATCGGTCAAAAACCGGTCACCTTTGTCGGATGGCCGAGGGACATTTCGGCGGGTTCTTCGGCTGGCCCAACTTCACTGCCGAATTCACCGGTGGGTTCATGGGGATGCCGGCCACCGGGAAACGCGTGGAATTCCGGGTGATCGACTTCTACCGCCGCGAGGGGGACAAGCTGGCCGAGAACTGGATCTTCATCGACCTGCTGCACCTCTGGGCGCAGCAGGGTGTGGATTTGCTCGACCGTACGGTTCGGATAGGCTGACCGTACGGGTCGGCGCGGCACGACATTTCGAAATGTCGTGCCACGTGTTTTCGAAAACACTTGGCCCCCAGCCTTACTGGACCGGGAAATAATCCTCGCATTCGCCATCCCGGTAGACATCCGCCGTGCAACAATGCAGGCCGCCGCCAAAGGCATAGGCGTCGCGCAGATCGACCGGGACAACCTCCATCCCCAGCTTGTCCATCTGCTCCATCTGGTAGATCTCGGACGCCTCGACGCAAACCGTTTTGGGGTCAAGCACCAGCACGTTCATGGACAACCATGTGGACGAATAGCACAGCGGCGGCGGTGTGTTATGCGCGGGCTGGGCGGCGTCGACGATTTCCCAGTCGTTCTTCTTGAAGTATTCCCGCTGTTCCTCGGGCAAGCGGCGGTTCGGGTTGTTCAGGATCAGACCGGGGCGCAGCGGCGTGAAGGTCGCGTCGATATGGATCGGGTACGGGTCACCGGGGAAGTTCACGGCGCGGACACGGTGGTCGGGGAAGTGACGGCGCAGCCATTCAATGCCCTTGAGGTTCGTGGTGAACCCGTGCTGCACGATCAGATCCTTGCCAAAGCGCAGCACATCGGCGGCGTCGAACAAAGGCTCTTCCTCGGTGGTGACAAAGAACTTCTCGGCAGTCCATTTGAGGCGCTTTTCGATGCCGATCTTCTCGGACAGGTAATCGGCGTGGTAATCCTCATCCGTCAGACGCGGCTTGGGCGCTGCTTCGTGGCGGAAGTTGACGTCTTCTTCCCAATATTGCTGCATCAGCGGACGATAGCAGAGGTATTCGAACCAGCGGCAGCGATAGGACATCGTCGCCTCAAGGATCTCGTGCCCCACGGTCAGCAGCACATCGCGCGGCGGCATGCAATCCGGGGTCGTGACCGGTTTGGAGAAATCCGTCGGCGTCGGGCGATCCACCCGCACACCGCGCTTGCGCAGCATGTCAGCGAAGTTGTCCAAGAGCTCGTTCGCGCGGTCGATGGTTTCCTGCGGCCGGCGGCCCCACTGGCCGCGCATGTCGCTGTCTTCGGGCACTTTCGCATCCAGCGCAGGTTCTTCCGGCGGGATGTGACAATCGTCGGCGCGGCCCACGATCACGTGGCGCAGCGTGTCCCATTCGTTCCAGCTTTTGACTTGGGTCTTGTCAGGCGACCAATTCATTCGGTTCTTCCTTGGTTGGGGGTTACGTGCGGATCACGTATTCCTTGCGGGTGGTTTCGATGACCTTCCAAGAGCCTGTGAAGCCCGGGCGCAGGATGAAGCTGTCGCCCGACTTCAGCTCGTATTCGGTACCGTCGGCATTGGTGATGATCGAATGGCCGGACAGGATGTGGCAGAATTCCCATTCGTCATAGGAGATACGCCAATGGCCGGGCGTGGATTCCCAGATCCCACAGTAAAGACCATCGCGCTCTTCATGGTTCCACGTCGTGAACTTCGGCGCGCCCGAGATCACGCGGTCGGCGGGTGGCGCGTCTTGCTCTGGTTCGACAGAGGTCAGGACGCGCAGGAACAGGTCGGACATGAGGGACGCTCCTTGGCTGGGTCGCGCAAGGGATGCGTCACAAGACGCAGGTCGGCAAGTCCAAAGACGACGAAAGGCGCCGCAGGGGGGACGCCTTTCGGGTTTTTACCGGATGGTCAAATTTCTCAGTTGCCGAAGTTCGACAACGCCTCAAAGTCGATCGACTCCATCGCCTGCATCATCAACGCCTCATCCCCACCCTCGACGGTGACGAGGATGCGATTGTTCACCAGCGCCATGGCTTGTCCATCATTGATCGCCACACGCTGGCGGCCGACCCGTTCAACCTTCATGCCCATGGCCGCCGCATTGGCGATCATGCCACCCATGCTGACGACCATCGCATTGTCCGCCATCATGGTGATCGTATAATACTGCGACCCGTCCGGCGCACGGTATTCGGCACTGGCGCCCAGGCCGCCCCCCATCATCGCAAGACCGGCCTGCATTTCGGTTTCCACATCACGGCTCCAGCCATCCGGGGCGGCGGGCAGGAATTGCTGGAACGCCTCTGCACGCAGGGCCATCAGTTTCTGACGGGCGTAGTCCAGTTCTTCGAGCGCATAGGTGATGTCACCTTCGTTATAGGCATCAATGGCCGCTTGGAGAGTGTCGGAAATTTCGTCGGCCTGAGCAGAAAGCGGCAGAGAAAGCGCCGCCGTCAGGGCAAGGATGGTAAAACGTTTCATGTCAAATTCCCCAGTGAGATGGTCAAGCACCGCGGTCCGCCGCAGCACCTCGACCACCTTTAAGCGCGATCTTTGCTTCCCTTTCAACCGGGCATTTGCGATTGTTTTGCCAGACCCGGTTCGATAGCCCCCAACACAGCATTGATGGTCGGATCGGATGGATTGATTGGAGGATTTGGAATGGCTGATTTCGACGCTCAGGTTCGCGAGAGTCAGGCACAGGTGGCCGAAGCACAGGCCAAAATCGCGGAGCTGACCAGCCGCATCGAAACCGCACGCGCCAAGATGAAGGATGGCACAGACGTCACCTTCGACATCGAGAACGCGACGCTTGAGGACGTCCACGCACATACGGATGTGATGAACGCGAATATCGCGGAACTGATCATGGGGCTGGACGACGTAACAGCCGCGTTTTCCAAGGATTTCGACGAAATGCGTTCGAAAACCGGATGGGAAAGCTTTGTCGGCATCTTCTCCAAAGGCAAATCCGAGTCCATGCGACAGGAGCGGATGAAAACCGCATCCATTGACGACAAGCTGCAGGACCTGATCGCCAAATCAGACGTGATCGTGAATCTGCTTCAGGGCCAGTTGAATCTGCTGAACGAGCAGAAAGACAAGGTCGAGGTAAACCTCGCCGAAACGCTGGACGAGCGGGAAGCCACCGTTGGTGAGCTTGAGACCGTGCGCGCCGAGATTCTGGCGATGGACCCGAAGATCATCGAGTTGGAAAACAAGATCAGCGTCGAACAGGACGCGGCCGCGCGAACCAAGCTGGAAACCGAACTGGCCGAGCTGAATGCGGCCTACAACGCGATGGTTCAGGACGAGCAGGTCAAGCTGGCCAAGAGCCAGACGCTCGAACGCTATATCGAGAAGGGCAAGACCTGGATCGACTCTCTGCAGAACCAGGCGGCGACGCAGATGGTGCTGATCAACAAGCTCCAGACCGACACCAAGCAGCGCGTGGTTCTGTATGATGCGCTGTCGAAGTCGCTGAAAACTGCACAGCAGCAGGACGTGGCGCACCGGATCAACGAAATCGGCGTGAAGACCGATCAGGAAGCCCAGACCGCGATGGCCGGGATCGGGGCGGCGACCAATCAGAAGATGGCGGACATGCTGGAAAGCCACGAAGACCACATGGTGTTCGCCCGCGAGGTGCTTGAAGCCAAGGCAAAGGCGGACGAACGCTTTGCCCGCCGGTTCCAGGCGATTGTCGAGAAACATGACAAGAACCTGTATGGAGCATGACCAACGCGGCCAATGATCACCGGGGGCTGCCTGACACTCAGGCCAGCCGCCGGTATTTTGCGAAGTTCGAAAAGATCCTCACCCATCTGGGCCGGGTCGCAGCGATGCTGCATGTGGAAAACCGGCTGACCAAGGAAGAGGTCGAGGTGCTGGCGCGTTACGTGACTGCACTCAACCTGACCTTCCGGGCACTGGCGATGAAGTACCTGCTGGTCGGGCGCGACACCGGGCAGTTCTTCGGGTCCCTGACGATGGACGTCAAGGACAGCGGGTTTCCGACGGTGACGGAGCTTCTGGTCATGGCGAATGACGCCGCACAGGCGGCACAGCATTTGCGGACCATGCCGTCGGTCGACGCGCTGAAGGACCAGATGGTGGCCGAGATCATCGGCGACCAGGCGATCCCGACGCGGCTGCAATTCACCCTGAGCCAGCGGCTTTATTACGAGGAACTGACGCGCGGAAAGCTGTTCTGGGCGCGCAATGATCCGCAGTGCCTGTGGCTGTCGGGGACCGAGCCCCGCCGGCGCTATCTGCTGCATTGGGGGGTCTATGACAGCCAGGTGAACCTGCCGACGATCTACCTGATGGAGGTCGAGGACAGTGGCCGCGATGCCCTGCCAAAGGACGACCGGCGCTGGCCCGAGGTGCAGGCGCATCTGATGGCGCAGTCGTTGGGCGGGCTGAAGCTGCTGACCATCGCGCAGGGGTTTGACGAGACCTTTGACGACCTGCATCCCAAGCGGCTGCGGCGGTTTCACATCGGGCCGATGTATTCGCATTCCTTCACCCAGCAGTCCGGCCCGATCCGCGAGGTACTGGAACAGGCCCGCGCGCCCGAGGGGCAGGATTGGGCCTTGGCCTGGACGCTGGAAGAGCTGGAAAGCGAGCGGGTGCGGCAGGAGAAATCGGGGTGGTTTTCCAAGGTGGACCGCGAGGTGTTCGCTTTGGACCCGTTTGCGGGGCGCGGGGCGGAGACCGGGACGACGGCGACCGAACGCATGGTGATCCTGCCGGAGCGGCCGTTCCAGGCGCTGGCGGAATTGAACCCGCCGGGCTTTGCCAGCGTGCGGAAGTTCGTGGTGAACGATGCGGGGCGGGTATTGAGTTATTGACCGTCGCGCTTGCGTTTGCTGCGGGAGCCTCCGGCGGGAGTTTATTTGGCAAGATGAAGTTGAGGAGCGTCGGGATATGTCCGTTTCATCCGATTTGATGGAGTTGCGCGAAGAGGCGATCCGCAAGCATTATGCGGCGGCCAATGCGATGCTGGAGGGGTTCGACCATACGCCACGGGTGGCGGCGGCGTCGGAGTCTGCGGCGGTGGAACGATCTGCGGGGATCGGCACGCGCCGGCGGTTTCGGTCAACAACACCAGGGTTGGTGACACGGTCTACGGCGCGGCCCGAGGGGGTGCATCTGCTGGAGCGGATCGCCGGGTCTGATGGGGAGGATCCGCTGGTGTCGCCCGCGCAGGCATCGGTGATGCATGGGTTGCGGCGGGCTTTGGGGATTGCCCTGGCGGTTGGAGAGGCGTTTTCGGACGCGACGCCCTTGGGCGAAATGAAGCGGGCGAATTTGCAAGGCGCGCTGGGCGCGGACCGGAAGGCTGAGTTCTCGGCTTTGCTTGAGGGGGAGGCGCTGGCGGTTGGGTATGTGTTCGCCAATACGACGGCGTTTCTGTTGGCGGCGCAGGCGTCTGAGGTGACGGTCGATGTGGGCGAGGTGCAGGAGGTTCTGACCGACAACGCACAACTGGCCCTGCATGGGGCGCTTTGGGAGTTGGACCAGAAGCTCAGCACTCATGCGAGTGATGAGCCGCGCATGGTGGCCACTGTCCTCGCCTTTGCCGAGCAGTTGATGGAACGGATCGCCCTGCGCGCTCAGAACGGGGCGCGGACGGGGGCGTTTACCAGCGCCAATTGGCGGGTGGAGGCGGATGACCTGACGCTGCGGGGCTTTACGCCTGCGACCAAGGCCAAGGGCACGACGCTGACCATGCAGTTCAAGAAGCCGCATCAGGTGGTGGGCAACCACATCGCCAAGTATCAGGCGATGCGGCTGGCGAAGATGCTGATGGCCTATGATTTCGAGCGGCGGTTGAACCCGTTTGCCGAGCTTGGTGGGTTCATCTTTACCTTCATGGGGGATGGCGCGCCGGGGACGGGGAAGACGACGCTCATTCAGATGATGGCGGGGTTTATCAATGAATACTGCCAGAACGCGGGTTACACGTTCCGGTATCAGAACTTCGGCATCGACAATATCGACAGCTATCAGGGCAAGTCGGGGCAGAACGCGAAGGCGTTTATCAACAATGTGCTCGACCCGTCGGTGATCGGGTTCGGGACGATTGACGACATCGACCAGATCGCGGGCAAGCGGGGGGATCGGCAATCCAGCGCGGGTCAGCAGGAGGTCACGGCGGTGTTCATGGAGGCCTTTGCCGGGGCGAATACGGTGGTGCGGGGGAACTGCACGTTCGGGATGTTCTCGAACTTCCCGGAGAACGTGGACGATGCGCTGCGGCAGCGGGCGGGGACGCGGTTTCTTGTGGACGGGCCGCAGACGCGGGAGGATTACATCGACATCCTTGCGCTGCTGATGGGCAAGAAGCACGACATTCCGCTGGGGGATCACGAATTGTACGCCGCGCAGCAGATCCAGAAGGCGGTGGCGGCGTCGTTCACATCGCACAACCGGCCCAAGGAACCGGGGTTGATGGACGTGTTCGACCGGGTGTCGTCGCAGATTGGCGCGCTCGATACGATTGCCAAGATGGGCACCTATCTCAAGGCCATTCAGGAGGCCGATCCGCGCTTTACGGGCCGGGCTATCAAGAACATCACCGACGCAGTGAAGGTCCGCGCGATGGATTTCGAACTGCCGGACGAATGGATGGAGCAGCCGGACCTGTTCCTGTTCAAGCCTTATGACGAGAAGGCGGCGATGATCGAAGAGTTACGCAAGCCGATCACGGTCGAGATGGTGATCCAGGAGATCAATCGCTACGCGGATTCCGAGTTCCGTTATGCGGACAAGTCGGATGAGGTGGCCATCGAGGCCATGGTGCGGGACTTCGGGCGGACGGAAGAGGCGAAGCGGCGGTATTTGGAGGGGAAGGGGTGAGTCAAATCCAGAACACAAAAACCATCCATAGAATCAACGTAACGAAAGAAATCCTTAGTTCACTTTCAGATGATGAAATAGCTTTTTTTGCATTGGTGAACCATGCTTATTCTGAGATCAATGTCCTAGGAAGGTTAGCTTATTACTCGGTTAACCACAAAGAGCTCTCGCCCACTCTAAGAGTAGCAGTCACACATCAGAGCTTGACCATAATAAGGTGCCGTTCGGCAAAGCTCTTTGAATTTCACAAAGCCATTGAGAAACAATCTAATGCAGGAAATGAAGATAGGACCGCTGCGATAGCAAGTTTTGCTCTCGACGAGTTCGAGAAACACAACTTGCAAAGAGACTACAACGTCGTTCGCAACATCCGCGACTATACCACAAACCACTATGATCCAGTCCGAGTTAAAGAAAACCTGGAGCACCTGAATGATGAAATGCAACTTGCCCTGTACCTTGCAGAACCTGATGCAAACTCATTCACACTTATAGGTGATGAGATTTCATTTACTGGACGCCTGAATAGAATGTTCGCGTCACGAAAGCTTGAGGAAGGCGAAAGCGCTTTTAACGTTTGGTGGAAGTGGAACCACAGGGCTTGGAAGTGGGTGCGGCTAGTGAGCGCAAAGACCAACGAGGTAATGCTGCTAGACACGCTTCCCGATCAGAGTGTGGACAAAATCGTAATGGATTTGCCCGATGCGTTTGTAGCTGATGGAGATTTCGTATTGCCGGTTTTTACATCGGAAACGGAGACAAAATGACATTGGGCAAATCATGAACACAGAGTTTGAAAAGAACGCGGCGAAGCCGCGACGCGCCCGACCCGCCCCCCAGGGCGGGCGCGTTCCGCACCCACCTTCGGGCCGGGCGCATCGCTTCGTGCTGTGTGGTACGGTTGCGCATGGTGGGTTGGAAACCCACCCTACGAGGGTTGATGTATGAACCGCCTCATCCAATCCGGCCTGATGTTCGGCAACCTGATCCATGTCGCCTCGCCGGCGCTGGTGGAGCGGTACAACCGGGCGCTTGAGGCTCTGACGGGCAAAACCACGGCCCAGACCGATTTCCACATCGACATCTCCGGCTATTCGCCCGAGGTGGGGGACGAGTTGGGCGACCACCTTTACCTCAACCACAACGGGGTGAACCGGCAGTTCATCCTGCTGACGACGCAGCAGAAGACGGCGCCGCTGCTCGATGCGAAGTTTTCGACCTCGCGGGATATCCTGCGGCAGTTCATTGAGGCGAATGAGAGCCAGTTGTTCGCGCTGACCGCCAAGGATGCGGTGGCGGGGGAGTTGGTGAACACGGTGTTCGACGTGTCGAACCCGGAGCGGCTGTTCGATATTCACACCATCAAGATCGAGGCGGACACGACAAGCGGCACAGTGCGCGACGCGGAAAAGCTGGGTGCGCTGGTGGATCGGTTCAAGACGGAGCCGGATGGCTGGCACGATGATGTGCTGATCGCGGACATGATCACTCTGGCGAAACGCACGGGCGATGTGGTGCGCAATCCGGTGCGCCTGCGGCAGATGGAGTTCCGGCAGGAGAACTTTCACACCAGCCATTTCGGCGGGATCTATGTGTTCCGTCAGGTGGAGCATCCGGCGGCGATCTGTTCCGGGGGTGTCGTACCGGGGTTGCCGATTGCCTATACGTTCGGGCTGGACCAACGGAACAAGGTGGCGAAGTTTCTCGACCTGAACGGATTGGTGGAGCCGATCGTGAGGGCGCGGGGGATCGATGCCTCGGCCATTCTGCGGCAGAAGATGGATTTCATCGTTGTGGACATCGCACAGGAGGCGGAGATCGACCTGACCCGGGCGACCCGGCGGGACATTCGCGGGCTGGCGCGGCGCTATGCCGAGCGGCTCCCGCCCGAGTGGCACGCACTGAACCAGTTGGTGCAATGGGCCGATGGGGATGCCAAATGGCCCCGGATCGCGAGCGACCATCCGGCCTATTTCTATACGCTGCGGGCCAGTGACACGAAGGACGCGTCGCTGGTCAACATGCTGCTGTCGGAACTGTCGCCCAAGGATATCCGGCAGCTATACATCTGCCACAAGGAGGCGTTCTACGCCGCCTATCGCGGTTGGACGGACACGAAGCGCGCCTATGTGGTCGATTTCCTGACGCGGGAATACGTGGCCGACAAGGCGGGCGCGCGGGAAGCTTTGTTCGGCCATGACGCGCCGCTTGAAGAGCCTGCGCCCGTGCGCGAGGATATCATCACACGCGTCGGCCCCTGGGGCGCGGTTCGGAGGTAGGGTATGTTTGCACTTGGTCGGTTGCTGGTGATCGGATTTCTGGTCCTGAGCGTGGTCTATATCTGCCTGTCGCTCTATTCCCGCGCGGTGCGGCGCGGGAAACTAGAAAAGGAATGGGACGAGGAGATCCAGCAGGGGGATCGCGAAACCTTCGTCGAGGCGGGATTGCGCGAATATGACGGGTCGCTGCGGCGAAAGCTCATTCTGGGGGTGTATATCGTGCCGCTGACGGTTATCTCTGTCATCATCTACTTGACGAATTTCCACTGAGGGGACGACGCCGTGGGGTATATCAAATGGGCCTTCATCCTGACCTTCTGGGTGCTGTTCGCGTCGTTCCTGCACTACACGCTGCCTCAGCATGATGTTGCGCGGATCACGGATACCGAGGTGCGCCGCATCGATCCCGGCGAGAACCGCTGGTTCTGGGCTTCCGCGGATGTGGGCAGTGACGGCACCCTGCCGAACCGGGATGTGTTCTTCATCTCGACCGTCCGCGACAACGGTCGGGTCATGGTCTATCGCAACGAAGACACAGGCTGGGGCTGGCCGCCCTATTTCAAGTTCGACACGTCGAATTTGCAGGCCGAAGCGGCAGACCTGCGCAGCACGTCGGCCGATCCGCAATGGGTGGTGATCAAGCATTACGGCTGGCGCAACGAATTCCTAACGATCTTTCCCAACGCGATCAGCGTGCGGCCCGTGGACGGCCCCGATGTGCGGATCATCCCGTGGATCAATATCGTCATCCTGACGACGCTCGCGGCGCTTTTCTGGGCGATCTATGTGCGCTGGCGGCGGTTCCGCATCGCGCGCATCGACCCGGTTCTTGAGGACGTGGAAGAGGGGTTTGATGCGGTTGGCGATGGCATCGCGCGTCGTCGCAGCGGGTTCCGCCGGTGGCTGGACAGCTGGAAGTCCAAGTAACGCGCTTGCAAAAGCAACCCGGTTTCGGCCAGTCTCCTGCAAACGCATGCAGTGAGGAATGATGGCAGGCGCGCGACCCGAACAGGCGGTTCTGACCCGCGATACGGACATGTCCAAGACCGCAGACACCCGCCGGGTGATCGAAGGCATGGTGGATGGCCTCAACGACCACCGGATTGCAGATATCGGCGAGTTCTTCGCGGAAGGGTTCCGCTGGATGGGCAATACCGGCTGCGGGACCAAAGAGGGTCTGCGGGAATTCCAGGATAACTGGCAGAAGCCGTTTCAGGCGGCGTTTTCCGACAAGGTCTGTGTCGATGAGGCGCGGCTTTACATGGGCGAATGGGCAGCTGCATTCGGGCGGCAGGAGGCCGTGCATTCCGGGCGGTTCATGGGTGTAGAGCCAACCGGCAAGCGCGTCACGATCCGGTACATGGATTTCTGGAAAGTGGTCGATGGAAAGATCGTCGACAACTACGTGATGGTCGATTTCCCGCATGTGCTGGCGCAGCTTGGCGTTGATGTGTTTGGCGGCGAAGGCTGGGAAGCCTATGACCGGGGCGAGAGGACCCCGCCTGCCCCATGACGACGACGCGCAAGGTTACCTCTCTCGACGTGGCGAAACGCGCCGGGGTCAGCCGGTCCGCAGTGAGCCGTGTGTTCACGCCCGGCGCTTCCGTCAGCGAACGCACAGCGTCGAAGGTGCGCGAGGCGGCACATGCGCTGGGGTATCGCCCTAACGTGTTGGCGCGTGCGATGCTGACCGGGAAGAGCAAGATCATCGGGTTGGTGGTGGCCTACCTCGACAACCATTTCTACCCGACCGTTCTGGAACTGCTTTCCGAGTCTTTGGAGCGCGAGGGATATCACGTGCTCGTCTTCATGGCCGCCCACTCGGCGGATGATGTTGAAGACGTTGTGAGCCAGATCCTCGACTACCAAGTGGACGGGCTGATCCTTGCCTCGGTTGCACTAAGCTCTGACATGGCAAAACGATGCCGCGCGTCCGGTGTGCCCGTGGTGCTGTTCAACCGCAAGCTGGAGGCCGAGGGCGAATTGGCAGTGGTCTCGGACAACCGGATGGGGGGGCGTCTGGCGGCGGATCATCTCATCTCGTTGGGGCGCACGCGCATCGGCTACATCGCCGGTTGGGAAGGCGCGAGTACGCAACGCGACCGCGAGGCAGGGTTTATGGAAGGGCTGCGCGCCGCCGGTCTCGGTCTGTTTGCGCGGGAGGTCGGTGATTACCGCCTGCCCCGTGCCAAAGAGGCGGCACGACGCATGTTCGACACGCCCGACCGCCCGGATGCGGTGTTCGTGGCCAATGACTATATGGCCTTCGGGGTGATGGATGTTCTGCGGTCGGAACTTGGTTTGCGTGTACCGGAAGATGTGGCGCTGATCGGCTTTGACGATGTACCGAGTGCTGCTTGGCCCGCCTACAGCCTGACCACCATCAAACAGGACGCCGAGGCGATGGTGACCACAACAGTGAACGCGTTGCTGTCAGAGATTGGCGGGACAGAGGTCACCTCCCCTGCCCCGTTGCCTGTAGCTTTGATCCGTCGCGGTTCGGCCTGAACCCGGGAATTACCGCATCCCGTAGTAGAGGCCCACGACGTGCTCGGCTTCTGCAAAGAACAGCCAGCGGGAGACCAGAACACCCGCGATATGGCTGAGGACCGCTAAGAGGCCGAAGATGTGGGGATAGGGCAGAAGCAGCAGGACTACCGGCACGACCAGCATCAGGATTAGCGAAATCATCCGCAGTTTCTGGGCGTGTCTGCGGCCCACCGTGTAGACCATCTCGTTCAGCAGGTAGTTGGTCCCGGTATGCGGCGGCTCAAACGCCCGGACCTGCCCCATTCGGCCGAGCCCGGTGGCTGTTTGCAGATCGGTACCGCTTTGCTTGAACCGCGTGTCGCCGGTCTTCCACCAGATGCCTTGAATGGCTCCGGCAATGAGCAACAGGACAAGACCGACCGTAACCCGGCCTGACAGCAATGCTCCACCCGCGAGGGAGAGAGACACAAAAAGCGCTGAGGTCAGACCCGTGTTCCAGCGTGGAACCGTCTTGAGCTGGGCGTAGATCATGGAGGTCGTATAGACCGTCAGAAGGCTGAAGAACGCTCCGAGCCATCCAAGCACCGCGATCTGTGTTTCGAAAAACACGAGAAACAGCCCGTAGAGACCCATCGTCACGAGCGCCGCAACCGCACACCATGCCTCGCGACTGAGCCAACTGGTTTGCCATTGCGTAAACGCCTTGATGGCGCGCTCCGGCCGTCCAAGGTGGAAGGTCGAGGAAATCAATCCTCCTACGGCCAGAATGTAGGCAATTGCAAAGAACGCGAACGCGACCCAGCCGGTGGGCGCGGTGTTGTCGACACCAAGCCAGAACAGAAGACCAAGTCCCAGTCCCGAAAATGTGCTGAAGGCGATAATGGATGGAGCCGGATGCATCAGAGTTTCTCCAGCGATTTGTTGAGCCACCCCAAAAAGCCTTTCGGCTCTTCCGCGACCGGTGCAAGCAGCGGAGCGAGGATGTCGATTTCTTCGTTCAGCCGGTCCTTGGGACGGGGTGGCAGGTATTTGTTGACGGGCTTGGTGCCCTGTTCCGGCATCAGGTCCATGCCGCCGCGTTCCGCGACAAGCTGGCTGACTTCACTATCCGGATCACCAAGATCCCCGAAGTGGCGAGCGTTCGACGGGCATGTGCGCACGCAGGCGGGCACGCGGTCTTCCTCGGGGAGGTTCTCGTTGTAGATGCGGTCCACGCAAAGGGTGCATTTCTTCATCACCCCTTCTGCCTTGTCCAACTCGCGCGCACCATAGGGACAGGCCCAGGCGCAGAGGCCGCAGCCGATGCAGTCTTTCTCGTTCACCAGAACGATCCCGTCCTCGGTGCGCTTGTAGCTGGCCCCGGTCGGACAGACGGTCACACAGGGCGCGTCTTCGCAATGCAGGCAGGATTTCGGGAAATGGATGAGCTGTGCCGGGCCGCTTTCCGGCTGGACCTCGTAGGAATGAACCCGGTTAAGGAACGTGCCGGAAGGGTCCGCGCCATAGGGGTCTTGATCGGACAGCGGAGCGCCGTAGTTTTCGGTGTTCCAGCCTTTGCAGGACACAACACAGGCATGGCACCCGACACAGGTGTCGAGGTCGATCACCAGACCCATCTTGCGCTCGGTCTTTTCAGGAAGCTGCGTCATGCGGTGCGGTCCTCCGTGATCTTGATAGTCGGTCCGGGCGCAAACCCTATGGGCTGTTCCGCCTCTTTGTCCCAGGTTGCGACGAACCAGATGAACGACCCGGCCATGCCGATCAGGACGATGGCGATAACCGCTAGTGTGGCTTTCACTGGTCCGTTCATGGTTCCACCTTCCAGCGCAGTTCGTCCGGCCCCTGGCCGACAGGTGATTTCAACTCGTCGAACACCGGATGAGATTCCGAAGGCCCATCGACCTTTTCGATTTTCACCCGCAGGTCAAACCATGCCGCCTGTCCGGTGATCGGGTCGGAGTTCGCCCAGCGCAAACCGTCGCCTTTGGGCGGCAGCAATTCGTGGATCAGGTGGTTGAGGAGGAAGCCTTTGGTCGCCTCGGGCGCATCCTTGTCCAAGGCCCACGCGCCTTTGCGCTTACCGATAGCGTTCCACGTCCAGACGGTGTTTTCGTTCAGTGCAGCCATGTGCGCGACGGGCACGGTGATATTGCCATGGGCCGAAGTCACACGCGCCCAATCGCCGGTCTTGAACCCGTGCTTTTCCCAAAGCTTGGTCGGCAGGTAGAGCGGGTTGCGGCCGTGAATTTGCCGCAGCCAAGCGTTCTGTGTGCCCCAGCTGTGATACATCGCCATCGGGCGCTGAGTCAGCGCGTGGATCGCGAATTCCTCTGTATCTACGCGGCTGTCCTCGAACGGGGCATACCAGATCGGCAGCGGGTCGAGCGTTTCCTTGATCCGCTCGCGCAGGTGATCCGGCGGTTGGCGGTCGCCATGCCCTTCGGCAGCCAGCTGAAACTTGCGCATGGGTTCAACGTAAAGCTGGAAGATGTAGGGCGCGGCTGCATCGTAGAGGCCGATTTCGACCGCCCAGTCCTGATAGGCGGTGTTCCATGGCTTGTAGTAGAGACCCTCGTCCGGGACATGCGCCATCCAGAATCCGCCATTGGCGATGTAGCTATCGATCTGCGCCTCGTTCACGTCGCCACGCCCGCCGGTCAGGCCGTCTTCGCCCATACGCCAGCCCGCCAGCGGGCCAACACCGGGGCGGCGCTGGTGGTGGGTGATGTAATCGGCATAGTCTGCGTATTTCTGGCTGCCGTCCTCGTTGACGAAACCGGGCAGGTCGAGCTTTGCACCCAATTCGCACAGAACAGACTGGAACCCCCGCACATCACGGTCCGGCTCCACCACCGGCCAACGGATCGCATCGGCTGCCGCGTCGGCTTCGCAGATCGGGCGGTCGAGGAGCGAGATACAGTCGTGCCGTTCAAGATAGGTTGTGTCGGGCAGGATCAGGTCGGCATAGGCGACCATCTCGGACGAGTAGGCATCGGAATAGATGATGCGCGGGATCACGTATTCGCCGTTCTCGTCTGTGTCCGTCAGCATTTTCATCACGCCCGACGTGTTCATCGTCGAGTTCCACGACATGTTCGCCATGTACATGAACAGCGTGTCGATCTTGTAGGGATCGCCGGCATAGGCGTTGGAAATGACCATGTGCATCAAGCCATGGGCGCTCATCGGGTTTTCCCAGGTGAAAGCCTTGTCGATGCGGGCGGGGGTGCCGTCATCCTTGAGGCAGAGATCCTCGGGACCATGCACGAATCCGAGATGCGGGCCGTCCAAGGGTTTGCCCGGCGTGACTTTGCAATGCGGCTTGGGATGCGCTGTGGCCGGTTTCGGGTAAGGCGGCTTGAAGCGGAAGCCACCTGGGGTTTCGACGGCGCCCAGCAGGATTTGCAGCATGTGCAGCGCACGGCAGGTCTGAAAACCGTTGGAATGCGCACTGATGCCGCGCATCGAATGGAAACTGACCGGACGGCCCAGCATCTTGTCATGCTTTTCACCGCGGAAATCAGTCCAGGGCTGGTCGATTTCGATGGCCTCGTCAAAGGCGACACGGGCAATCTCGGCCGCGATGCGCTTGATCTTCTTCGCGGACACACCGCAGGTTTCTGCCACCGCTTCCGGGGCGTATTGCGGATCAAGATAACGTTCGGCCATCAGGTGCATGACGGTCTTGTGTGTGATCCCGGCATGACGGTAGCTGGCGGCGAGGTCAGGTTTTACGCCCGGCTGATCAAAGGGGGTCAGCTTGCCGGTCGCGCGGTCCATCACAAGCGGCTTGCCGTTTTCGTCCTTGAGGAACAACCCATGCTCCGGCGATTTTGGATCGCCATTCACGAGCACTGGTGCATTGGTGTATCGCGCAAGGTAATCGAGGTCGATCTTCCCGGCCTTCATCAACTCGTGCACCAGCGAAAGGATGAACAACCCATCCGTCCCCGGCGTGATGCCAACCCAGTCATCGGCAATCGCATTGTACCCGGTGCGGATCGGGTTGACGCCGATCACCTTGGCCCCGCGCGCCTTGATCTTGCCGAGGCCCATCTTGATCGGGTTGCTGTCGTGATCCTCGGCCACGCCAAAGAGCATGAACAGCTTGGTGTGGTCCCAATCCGGCTGCCCGAATTCCCAGAACGCGCCGCCCATTGTGTAGATGCCTGCGGCGGCCATGTTCACTGAACAGAACCCACCATGCGCGGCATAGTTCGGCGTGCCGAAATTTTGCGCCCAGAAGCTGGTGAAGGATTGCGACTGGTCCCGCCCAGTAAAGAAGGCAAGTTTCTCTGGCGCAGTGTCGCGGATCGGCTTCAGCCAGTCTGTCGCGATCTGCAGCGCCTCGTCCCAGCTGATTTCTTCAAACTCACCAGAACCGCGCGGGCCAACCCTCTTGAGAGGCGCACGAAGGCGGGATGGCGCATTGTGCTGCATGATGCCCGCGCTGCCCTTGGCACAGAGCACACCCCGGTTCACAGGATGGTCCCGGTTGCCTTCGATATAGGCGACCTTACCGTCCTTCATGTGCACATTGATCCCACAGCGGCAGGCGCACATGTAGCAGGTGGTTTTACGCACCTCGTCCGAGACTTTTGGTGACAGGTTCAGCTCTGGCTGGACGTGGCCCATATCTATCCTCCCTGATCCGCCGGGTGTCGCCCCGGTCGGAGTTGGCGACAGTGTTCATGTTTCTGCGCCGATGGTAAAGGCGCATAATGCAAGCGCTTACATTTTACCTTAACGATCTTCGATCGGCACCCAGCCACGTGGTTCCAGCCCGTTGTAGAGCGTGAGCGGACGGATCAGGATATTGCCGCGCTGCTGTTCGATGCACTGGATCACCCAACCCGGCATCCGCCCGATGGCGAAGATCGGAACGTAGAGATCCATTGGAATGCCGTGCAGTTGGTAGATCACCCCGGAATAGAAATCCACGTTCACGTTCAGACCGTGACGGCTGTAGGGCTTCATCGCTTCGACGACCGCTTGCAGGATCTCGTACCACTCAGGCGCGCCCATCTCCTCGCCCAGCTTGCGCACGCCTTCGCGCATGTGGCGCGCGCGGGGGTCTTCGGCGCGGTAGACGCGATGGCCGAAACCGGTGACGGCCTCGCGGTTAGCGCGCTTGGTTTTCACGTACTCCGCCGCTTTGTCCGGCGTGCCGATCTCCTTGACCATCTTCATCACGTCTTCTGCCGCACCGCCATGCGCGGGGCCTGCCAGCGTGCTGAGCGCGGTCACGATGGCGCCGTGCAGGTTTGCCTCGGTTCCGACCGTTACACGTGCGGCAAAGCTCGATGCGTTGGCGCCATGCTCTGCGTGCAGGACGAAATCGACATCCGCAAGGCGGGCCGCATCCTCGGACGGCTTTTCTCCCTTGAGCATCCAGAGCCAGTTCGCGGCATGGCTGAGGCTGTCATCCGGTGCGACAGGATCGCGGCCGTTGCGGATGGCCTCATGCGCCGCAACAAGCGTGGGCACCTGTGCGGTTAGTCTGATGCCATTGCGCAGGAACGCCTCTTCTCCAGTCTCCAGGCTGTCGGGCTCCAACGCCGCGAGCGCCGAGACTGCGGTGCGCAGTACGTCCATCGGATGGCCGTCCTTGCAGACGCGGATTATGTCGAGCACCGGCTCCGGCACCGACCGCGCACTGCGCAATTCTGCGTCGAATGCCGCCAACTCACTTGCGTTCGGCAATTCGCCTTTCATCAGCAGGTGGCAGACCTCTTCGAAGGTCGCGTGGGTCGCCAGGTCGTGGATCGAATAGCCGCGGTAATGCAGCGTGCCCGCCGCTCCGTCGATGTCGCTCACGCCAGACCGTTCAAAATAGACACCCTTCAAACCTCGGTTGATCTTGACGTTGTCTGTCATTGAAGGCTCCTTTGCGGCCGGAAATGGGAGGGTGAGATGAGCGTACTCGACAAGGCACGTGCCGCAGCAGCAGGGTCGCAGACACGGGTGGTGTTTCCGGAACGGGACGATCCGCGTGTCGCAGACGCGGCGCAGCGGTTGACTGCGGACGGGCTGTGTATCGCGCTCGACGTGAGCGAAGACATTACAGAGGCGCAGGTTGCCGCCCTCGTGTCCGCTCGTGGAATGAAAGAGGCTCTGGCCTGCCGGTTGTTGCAGAAACCCCTGTACCGCGCAGCTGCGATGGTCGCTGCGGGCGAGGCCGACGCGATGGTGGCTGGTGCGGACAGCCCGACGCGGCGCGTGATCGAAGCGGCAAGTATGGCGATCGGACTTGCTGAAGGCGTGGCGATCCCGTCGTCGTATTTCCTGATGGTGTTCCCGGACGGGCGCGAATTGGTGTTTGCCGATTGCGCAGTGAACGTCGATCCGGATGCAGCCGCACTGGAAGCCATTGCGCGAGCTTCAGCGGATACCGCAAAAGCGCTGCTGGGCGATGCACGGGTCGCGCTCTTGTCGTTTTCGACAGGCACCAGCGGCGCGGGCGACAGCGTGGAGCGCGTGCGCGCAGTGGCAGAGGCAACTGGCTTTGCCGGTCCTGTCCAGGCCGATGCCGCGCTGAACGCGACCATTGCGGCAAAGAAGGGACTGGGCAGCGGTGATGCCAATGTCCTCGTCTTCCCGTCGCTCGATGCCGGCAATATCGCGTACAAGCTCTGCCAGGAACTCGGGGGCGCGCAGGCCATCGGCCCCTTCCTGCAAGGCTTTGCCCGACCGGTCTGCGATCTGAGCCGAGGAGCAACGGTGGACGACATCGTTGCCTCGACGCTTGTAACCATCGCCTTGGCCCAGCGCGCCTGATCCGTGTATCTCATGCGGCCTCCAACAAGGCCTGCGCGTCCATCGCGATCATACGCTCTTCTTCGGCAGGGATGACCCAGACGGCGACTTTGGAACTCTCCGCGTGTAGGCGCGGGCCCGAGCGGTGGTTGAAGTCCGGATTGATCCGCACGCCGGCCCATTCCAGACCGCGCAGGATGCGCGCCCGGACGCCCACGGCGTTTTCACCGATGCCACCGGTAAAGGCGATGGCATCCAAGCCCTCAAGCGCGGCGATCAGTGACCCGGCATGGCGCAACGTCCAGTAGCAGAAATGCTCGACCGCAAAGGCGCTTTCTGCCGACGCATCCAGCATCAGCTTGCGCATGTCGGACTTTCCACCTGACAGGCCCAGCAGGCCGCTTTCATGGTTCAGGATCGCCTTGGTGCGCTCCAGCCCGTTTTCCCCGACCAGTCGCAGCACTGCGTTCGCGTCGATCCCGCCAGACCGTGTGCCCATGGTCAGGCCGTCCAATGGTGAATACCCCATTGTCGTGGCGATCGACTGGCCGTTGTGGATTGCACAGAGCGACGCGCCGTTGCCGAGGTGAAACGCCAGCAGGCGGGATGGCAAGGCTTCACCCGAAATCTCGGGAAGGCGACGGACCAATGATGCATAGCTGAGACCATGGAACCCGTAGCGGCGGATGCCTTTGGTCTCCATCATCTTGGGGATGGCATAGCGGGTGGCCACGTTCGGGTTGGTCGCATGAAACGAGGTATCGAAACTCGCAAATTGGGGCAGGTCGGGAGCAAGCCGCGACAGGGCCTCCATCGGAGCGAGGTTGTGCGGGTTATGCAGTGGTGCAAGTGGCGTGCAGTTTGCGATCTCTGCGCGCACCTCATCCGTAACGCGCATCGGAGCGGTCAGTTTGCGGCCGCCATGCACCACGCGATGCCCCACCGCGCGAAGCGTGTCGGGCGTGATGCCACGCTCTGACAACGCCTTCAGGATCGCCTCCAGCGCTGCACGATGATCGATCAACACAACGTCGTGCTTTTCGTCGCCGATCCGCAGAATGGAGGCGCCGCCAATGGCCTCGGCCATGCCGGACAGGATTTCGTTCAACGCATCGTCAAACAGCGCGAACTTGATGGAGGACGACCCCGCATTCAGAACCAGTATAGGTCCGTTTACTGCGGGGTCGTTCATATCAGGCGACCTTCTGCGGGCGCATATCTGCCGGGTCGATACCCGCCACAGCCACCGGTGCCTTCATTGCATCGCGGCGGAACGGCTCACCCAGTTCCTGGTTGATCATCGCCTCGATCAGGGTGGTCTTGCCGTTTTCCATCTGGTCCTTGATGGCGGTGTTCAGCGCGTCGCGCAGTTCGTCCATCGTGCGCGCGACAACACCCTTCAAACCGCAGGCCTGCGCGATGGCGGCATAGCTGACGCCTTCATCCAGTTCGGTGCCGACAAAGTTGTCGTCGTACCATAGCGTGGAGTTCCGCTTTTCCGCGCCCCACTGGTAGTTGCGGAAAACGATCTGGGTGATTGCCGGCCATTCCGGGCGGCCAATCGCGGTCAGCTCTGTCACCGCAATACCAAACGCCCCGTCCCCGGAAAAACCGACAACCGGAACATCCGGGCAACCGATCTTGGCGCCAACGATGGAGGGCAGACCGTAGCCACAGGGGCCAAACAGACCCGGCGCAAGGTATTTCCGCCCGTCTTCGAAGGTCGGATAGGCGTTGCCGATGGCGCAGTTGTTGCCGATGTCGGACGAAATGATCGCCTCTTTCGGCAATGCCGATTGGATCGCACGCCACGCCATCCGCGGGCTCATCCAATCCGGCTTGGCCGCACGTGCGCGTTCGTTCCATGTGGTGCCCGGATCGTCCTGCTCGTGATCCATGCTGGAAAGCTGTTGCGCCCAGGTTGATTTGGTTTTCGCGATATGCGCCTTGCGGTCTTCGCGGCCTTCATCACCTGCGGTGCCCGACAGGCGCTCGAGGATGCCCTCAGCCACCTTCTTCGCATCGCCGACGATGCCTACGCTGACCTTCTTGGTCAGACCAATGCGGTCGGGGTTGATGTCGACCTGAATGATCTTGGCGGTCTTGGGCCAGTAGTCGATGCCGTAGCCCGGCAGAGTCGAGAACGGGTTGAGGCGCGTACCAAGACACAGCACAACATCCGCGTCGGAAATCAGCTCCATCGCCGCCTTGGAGCCATTATAGCCCAGCGGACCTGCAAAGAGCGGATGCGATCCAGGGAACGCGTCGTTGTGCTGGTAGCCCACACAGATCGGCGCGGTCAGCCGTTCTGCAAGCGCCATGGATGCGGGGATCGCACCGGCAAGGACAACACCGGCACCGTTCAGAATGACCGGGTTCTTGGCGTTCGAAAGAAGGTCAGCCGCCTGCTGGATCGCACTATCACCACCCGAGGGGCGCTCGAATTCAACGACTTCCGGCAGTTCGATGTCGATCACCTGAGTCCAGAAATCGCGCGGCATGTTGATCTGTGCCGGAGCGGAGGCGCGCTTGGCATTCAGGATCACCCGGTTCAGCACCTCGGCCACGCGGGTCGGGTCACGCACCTCTTCCTGATAGGCGACCATGTCCTCGAACAGCTTCATCTGCTCGACTTCCTGGAAACCGCCCTGGCCGATGGTCTTGTTCGCGGCCTGCGGCGTGACCAGCAGAAGCGGTGTGTGGTTCCAGTAGGCCGTTTTGACAGCGGTCACGAAGTTGGTGATGCCGGGCCCGTTCTGGGCGATCATCATCGACATCTTGCCCGAGGCGCGCGTGTAGCCGTCCGCCATCATCCCGCCGGAACCTTCGTGCGCGCAGTCCCAGAAGGTGATCCCCGCCTTTGGGAAAATATCGGAGATCGGCATGAACGCCGACCCGATGATCCCGAAAGCATGTTCGATCCCATGCCGCTGGAGAACTTTTACAAAGGCTTCTTCGGTGGTCATTTTCATCGCGCATCTCCCAAATGTGGACGCCGACCTGATATGGTCGGCGCGGTTGAAAGCGATAGTACCCTCCGGACCGCGCGCCCAATAGGGCCAAATCTACATCCGACTTATAGCCAATTCGATCCCAGTGCCCTTAACGGTCCACCCCAGAATTTTGCACAAACCATCACGCATTTGCTGCAATCCGGTGCCATTTGTGCCGGATTTCAAATGCAGTATGCTTTACGGCAGATGAACCAACGCGCCGCTTGATCCACCGGACCTGCGGCACCAAGCGACCAGAAACAGGACCGCAGCACAAAGGCAGGACCGCGAATGCCGAATGCATTGGCAACCTTGGCATTGGCCGTTTGGCCCTTGGTGACGGTGTTTCTTTTTCTGAAACTGCCGCCGGGTCGCGCGGTGATCGCGACATTGCTGACAGGGTATCTATTTCTTCCGGAACCTCCTGCGGGGTTCGATTTTCCACTGATACCCCCTCTGACCAAGCACACAATTCCCGCGTTGAGCGCTTTGGTCATGTGGGCATGGCTGCACCCGCAGAACATCAACCTCATGCCCCGGTCGCCGGTCACTGTCGGTATGGTTCTGCTCTTTGTGTTTTCGCCATTGGCAACGACCATGTTGAATTCAGACCCTGTCTATTGGGGCGAGTTTTTCATTCAATCCATGTCGATCAGGGATGCCATCGGCTTGGTGATCCAGCAGGTATTGCTGATCATCCCGTTCCTTCTCGCGCGGCGTTTCCTCTTCCGCGCGGAAGACCAGCGCGACCTGCTTTTTGCATTCATGATCGGCGGACTGATCTATTCGTTGCCCATGCTGATCGAGATCCGGTTCTCTCCGCAGATGAACAATTGGATCTACGGATACTTCCAACACGACTTCGTACAAACCATCCGGTTTGGCGGTTACCGTCCGATGGTGTTCCTGTATCACGGGATTTGGGTCGCTTTCTTCCTTCTCATGGCAATTCTGTCTGCATTTTCGCTATGGAAATACAAACAGGGCGAGGCAAACTGGAAACTTTTGCTGATCGCACTTTACCTCACCGGTATCCTGGTTCTGGCAAAATCGCTTGTTGCGTGGCTGTTTGCTGTAGTGCTGATCCCGACAGTGGTTTTTCTTGGGGCCAGATGGCAGATGCGCCTTGCCATTCTGATCGCCGGGTTTGCGATTGCCTATCCTGCACTTAAAGGCCTCAACGTGGTGCCGCAGGACCGCCTTCTTGCTGCGGTCGAGCAGATCGATCCGGAGCGCGCTGCATCGCTAGGGTTTCGGTTCGGGAACGAAAACCTGCTGCTCGAACGGGCGAGGGAACGACCGCTGTTCGGCTGGGGCAGTTATGATCGCAACCAGATCCTCAATACTGCGACAGGTGAGGTCGAGACGGTTACCGATGGCCGCTGGGTTATCCTGATCGGGCAGCTTGGGTGGCTCGGCTTTCTTGCCGAATTCGGGTTGCTGGTGTTTCCTGTTTTCTTCCTGTGGCGCGAGACGCGTTACCGCAACCCAAGTGACTATTCACCGTTGATCGTTCCGCTCTCATTGATGCTTGCCGTGAATGTCTTTGACATGCTGCCAAACGCAACGCTTACGCCACTGACCTGGCTGATGGCAGGCGCGTTAACAGGCTATGCCGAGACGCTCCGCCAGGGTCGGGACGGCTACATATCCAAACAACGCCTGCAATGGCGCCCAGTTTTGTAACCCCTAGTAACGAGTAAACCCATGACTGGTTCCAATTCGAAACGCCCCCGTATCCTCGCCATTGCAGAGGCTGCAAACCCTGAATGGGTCAGTGTCCCACTGGTCGGATGGTCACTTGCTCAGGCGCTGCGCGAGGTGGCTGATGTTCATCTGGTCACGCAGGTCAGAAACCGCGATGCGATCCTTCGGGCGGGGCTGGTCGAGGGACGCGATTTCACAGCGATCGATTCCGAGGCCGTAGCGCGCCCGCTCTGGGCGCTCGCCGAAAAGCTGCGAATGGGAGACGGCAAGGGATGGACAACGCTTCAGGCCATGAATGCGCTGATCTATCCATGGTTCGAGCATCTGGTCTGGCGAAAGTTTGGAAAGGAAATCGCGGATGGGGCATTTGACGTTGTCCACCGCATCACTCCGCTGAGTCCAACTATCGCCTCGCCAATCGCGGCCAAAGTGGCCAAGGCAGGCGTGCCTTTTGTTCTGGGCCCATTGAACGGTGGGGTGCCCTGGCCCAAGCAGTTCGATGCGGAACGCCGTGCAGAAAAAGAGTGGCTCAGCTATCTGCGAAGTGCCTACAAACACCTTCCGGGGCGGTCGAGCACGCTGAAAAATGCAAGCGCCATCATCGTTGGCTCGCGACATACGCAAAGCGAAATCCCGTCCGAGCATCAACACAAGACTGTCTACATCCCTGAAAACGGGATTGATCCCTCAAGGTTCAATCATACAGCCAATCCGCCGGGCGACGTATTACGCGCCTGTTTCGTGGGCCGTCTGGTGCAATAAAAGGGCGCGGATATGCTGATTGCGGCTGCGGCGGACCTGTTGCGCGAAGGCCGAATGACACTCGACATCATCGGAGACGGGCCGATGATGCCGCAGCTGACGGCACAAGCAAAAGCCTTGAACTGCGAAGCCGGTCTGACTTTTCACAAGTGGGTTCCGCATGGTGAAGTTCAGGCCATCCTCGGCCGTTCACATATCCTCAGCTTCCCATCCATCCGGGAGTTCGGCGGCGGTGTGGTTCTTGAAGCGATGGCTTTGGGCGTGGTTCCGGTCATTGTGGATTACGCCGGACCGGGCGAACTTGTATCCGACGCAACGGGCTTCAAGGTTCCCTGTGGTAGCCGTGAAGAGATCATTTCGGGTTTCAGGACAATCCTGAATACATTGGCCGACGATCCTGACCAACTCGCCCCACTTGCAAATGCCGCCAAAGAAAAAGTGCAATCGCACTTCCTGTGGTCATGTAAAGCCGAACAGGTCAAACAGGTTTACGATTGGTGCGCACAGCAGACCCGATCCGAAAAACCTGACATTTTTAAGACGCAGTTGCGGCAAACTTCCGCCAAAACCGCTTAATCCGACAGGACATATTGTTTCCACATTTGGCGTTGCCTCCTCGACAGGTGGCCGGCTAATTTCGCGACAGGTGTGGGGCCGATGTAGTTCAGAAATCGTTATTGTGACCGCCCATACGCCGAAACTCTCTAAGAAAATGCTGCATGTTCCGGATACGGAGAATGCGAGGTCGGAGATGCGTCAGTTTCTTCTGGCGATCTCTTGCCTCGCATTTGTCATGGCAGCCTTGGGAACGAAGAATATCGCCGCGAATGCGTTTGCAGCTGATATTGTGCTCGTCTTTGGCGGTGCATGGTGCGCAAATCAGCTGATCCGGGGATTTGCAGTATTCCGGCAACAGGTGATCTGCGTTTTGCAGGCGTATTTTATCGGTGTTCTGTGCTGTTCGGCGCTGCTTTTCTTTATTGGATGGATGCTGTTCCTGCCCAGCGAATACCGGAACCTCGGTCATTCTCTTTTGCTTGCCGCAACCTTCACGACGAATATCGGAATGGTGTTTTTCCCTGTCGACAACGGGATGCGCTTTGACGGCCTGTTCAATCACCTCTGGATCCCGGCGCTGATTGCCCAGTGCGCTGCAATCCTGACCCTGCTTTATTGGAAACTGCACAAGAACCCCACACGGCTCTTGGCGGCTTTGGCTGCGATCACCGTTGTATCGCTGCTCCTGTCGATTTCGAAATCGTCTTTTGTCCAGCTATTGCCCCTCGGAGGGCTTTGGCCTTTCATGCTCGGTGCGTTGCCGTTTATTGCGTCAAACCGCTTTCCCATCCTGAGGCACGCGTTCTTGCTGGGTGTGATCAACCTGCTCACGGGCATCCTGTTGATCACAATCAGTGGTGATACTCTGATCGCTCGGGCTCTTCTGGCGCTTGGGCTTGCGCTTCTTTACCTCGGGAGCCGATCGCAGGACTTCAAACCCGAACTGACGGACCAACGACGTCGGTGGTTCGGGATGACTTTGCACACTTTCCTTTGGGCCGTTCCATTGACGCAGATCAGTTCATCACTGAACATCTATCAGCCTGACAGTTCAGACTATTTGTATCTGATCATTCCCTGCCTGCTCTTCGCAATCTTTTCCTGGGCCGTATGGCAGACCGTGGAACAGAAAGCCGGCCACAATCACATGATCATCAGCGCCGGCGTGGCGGTTGTACTTTTCATCAACGGTCTGATTGGTCTCGCAACACAAGGTGCACAGCTCAGGTTCTCGACAGGTGCCATGGCGTATATCCACGCAATTGAAGCCCCGCACCCTTCGTTCACCTGTCCTGTCGCGACCGAAGGCCCCTTGGCAGGGCTGGAGGTTTGTCGAGTCGGCCCGCCGGGCGCACCAACCGTCCTGATTTGGGGGGACCATCAGCTCGACGCGTTGCGCCCGGGATACGCCGAGGCAGCGCGTCGGGCTGGTGTGTCAGCGCTCTTGATCAGCCAGGCGAATTGTATCCCTCTGCACGGGTTGCAAACCCGGAACTCCGAGGGCAGCCCGACTGCGGGGCGCAACTGCGATCAGCATTCCGCTCAGGTGCTTCAGGCACTTCCACACTTACCAAGCGTGCGGCAGGTGACACTTGTCGGCGACTGGCTCTACTACACGGGAACACGCAAGGCAGAATTGCTGCCGCGCACACCTGTTCGGTTGGGTCCGCTTGACGGGTCGCCCATTGATCTGCGACGGCAGTCCGACTACGTCGCAGAAGCTGCCGCACATACCGTTCAAAGCATCGTCGATCATGGACTTCGGGTGACAGTGCTCAGACAGGTCCCGGCACAGCCGAAGTTTGATGCAGAGCTTGCAGCACGCGCGAGCGTTCCTGTCACTTGGATGTATCTCGGGATGCCGCTGCTTTCGAAAACCGTAGCCACGGATTACCTCAAGCAACTCCACGCACCGACAGACGATATATTCCGGCGCCTATCGGCAATGGGCAAGCTGTCCTACGTCAACACATGGACGGTATTCTGCACCGATACACGGTGCGATGCCCGAGGGGGACTGTCGAGCGATTACCTGACATCCACCCTCCTGACACGTACCGGCGCGCTGTCGCTCAGCCCTGTCCTTGCAGACGACCTTAGCCGTTCCCAAACCCATGTTGCCATGCGGCGCGCGCTGGACGGGTAATTACGCTGCTTCGGGTGCCATCAATTCTTTCCAGCGGTGGCAGGACACATCGTGCCCGCTGCCATCGGTTTCCAGTTTGGGCTCGACCTGTTTGCAATGGTCGATGGCAAATGGACAGCGCGTATGGAATTTGCATCCAGAGGGCTGGTTGGTCGGTGACGGGATTTCGCCGGTCAGTTTCTGGGCGGTTCCCCGATCATCCGGATCGAGTGACGGAATCGCCGAAAACAGCGCCTTGGTATAAGGGTGGCGCGGCGCAGCAAAAAGCTTGCGGGTCGGGGCGGTCTCGACCAGGCGCCCAAGATACATCACCGCGACATGATCACAGGTGTGCGCCACCACTGACAGGTCATGGCTGATGAACATGAATGTGAGCCCCATGTCCGACTGGATCTGCTTGAGCAGATTCAAAACATCCGCCTGAATGGACACATCAAGTGCCGCCACGCTTTCGTCGGCAACGATGAATTTAGGCGCGGAAACGAGCGCCCGGGCAATCGAGATCCGCTGACGCTGTCCGCCGGAAAAGGCGTGTGGAAAGCGGCGCAGGTGTTCGAGGTTCAACCGGCATTTCGCAGCAATCTCGCGCACGCGTGCGTCGGTTTCCGCTCGCGTCTTGGTCAGCCCCATGACTTCCAAAGGTTCTGCGATGATGTCACGGACAGTCATTCGCGGGCTCAGCGCTGCGTAAGGATCCTGAAAGATCAACTGAGCGCGCTTGCGGTAATCCTTGAGTTGTTCCTTCGAAATGTTTTCGAGGTCGTAATCCACCTCACCATCGCTGTAATGCGCTCCGCCGCCGGTAATCGGCGCCGCTTTCAGTAGGGCCCGCCCCAGCGTTGTCTTGCCCGACCCGCTTTCTCCGACGAGTCCGAAAAACGACCCCTTCTCGATATCCAGAGAGACATTGTCGACAGCCTTCAGGATCTGCTTGTTGAACATCCCACCCCCGATGGGGAAGCCGACAGACAATCCCTTGGCACGGATCAGAACGTCGCTCATGCGGACACCTCGTCATAGATATGGCAGGACACCTTGTGGGTTGTATCGATGCTCTTTTCCGACGGCTCAGTATGTCGGCAAACATCTCCTACGATCTGCGAACACCGCGTATGGAACACACAGCCCGACGGGCGTTCCAGCGGAGACGGGATATCACCCGGGACCGGCGTCAGCGGCGCATCGAGATCTTCGAGTTTCGGCAGGGCTGCCAATAGCCCCTGTGTGTAGGGATGCTTTGGATTGCGAATTACCTCTCGCACCGGGCCTTCTTCGATCATGCGGCCAAGATACATCACGTTTACCTTGTCGGCAGTCTGCGCCACCACGCCAAGATCGTGGGTGATGAAGACGATCCCCATATGGAATTCAGACACGAGGTCTTTCATAAGGTCGATCACCTGCGCCTGAATTGTCACGTCAAGGGCAGTTGTCGGTTCATCGGCAATCAGCAGCTTTGGCTTTGTCGAAAGAGCCATAGCAATCATCGCGCGCTGGCGCATGCCACCTGACAGTTCGAATGCATATTGGTCGAACCGGCGCGCTGCATCCGAAATACCCACTCGATCCAGCATCTCAACCGAGATCTTCTTCGCCTGCTCCTTGGTGTAATTCCCGTGCAACTGAAGCTGCTCGACCATCTGTTTGCCGATCGTGATCGCTGGCGCAAAGCTGGCCATCGGCTCCTGAAAGATCATCGAAACCGCCCCGCCGCGCACGATGTTCAGCTCACGCGGCGTGCGCAGGGACAAGACGTCCACCGGCCCTTTGTCATTGTGAAGGGTGATCCGGCTTTCCGGGGAATAAACGGCGTTCTTGGCGTTCAGGTGCATCAGCGCCTTGGCGGTCACGGATTTCCCAGAGCCGGACTCCCCCACCAGCCCCATCACCTCGCCTTTGTTCAGCGAGAAACTGACATTGTCGACAGCAGTGATCAGCCCCTCGTCGGTGCGGAACTTGAGCGTCAGGTTCTTTACGTCGATCAGGGCCGTCATTTGTTATTATCCGAATAGGGGTCTGCCGCGTCGCGCAGGCCGTCACCGACGAACACGAACGCCATCACCAGTGCGATGAAGAAGATCACCGGGATGAAGTACCATTGGTAGTTGAGAAGCACGTCGGCGCTGGTCACGTTCTGAAGCATGACGCCAAGGCTGTTGACCGGGTCCTTTAGACCAAGACCGATGAAGGACAGCGCAGTTTCCGACAGCACCATGTAAGGGAACGAGATCACCAGATCGACGATGATGTAACTGGTGAAGCTGGGCAGCAGGTGCCGCCGGATCACGTGGCCGGAAGATGCACCGCAAAGCTGTGCCGCCAATACGTATTCCTGGTTCCGCTCGGTCAGAAGATGCGTCCGCACCCGACGGGCCAAGGTTGGCCAACCGATCAGGCCAAGGATAAGCGAGATGTAGAAGAACCTCTCTTCCGCAGACATCTCCGGCGGCATGAAGGCCGCCACCGCCATAAACAGCGGAATTGCGGGCACCGTTCGGACGGCATCGGTGATCATCTGCAGGACGCTGTCGATCCAGCCGCCGTAGTAACCGGACACGCCTCCAATGACGAGCGCCAGAACAAAGGCAATCAAGACCCCAATTGTACCCACCTGAAGGGACGTCCAAATCGCGTGGAAGGTCCGCGAGAAGATGTCCTTTCCGCTCGCGTCCGTACCAAACACATGCACAAAACCCTCTTCGGTCCCGAAGAGGTGTGTGTCCATCGGGATGAAGCCGAAAAGCTTGTACTCCCAGCCGTCGACAAAGAAGTAGACATAGTTGCGTTGATCCTCATTGACCTTGGTCACCCACCTGAAATTGGTGGCCAGCGAGCGCTCGCGCTCAACTGCATGCACAAAGGGACGAAGCGAACACCCATTTGTGTCGCAGAACATCGGTACCTGCGGGGCACCATTCAGGTATGCGTCGTTCTTCCCGGCAATGGTCGGATTATAGGGCGACAGAAACGGCGCGAAGATTCCCGACAGCATCAGGAACAACAGAACACATGCCGCAATCATGGCCGAACGCTGTTTCTTGAAGCGTGCCCAGATCAGCTGTCCTTGCGAGGCGGTAAAATACGCCTCTTTGGATCTGCGCTGTACCGCGTCTTCGGTCTCGACGATCTGAACGTGAGGACCGGTTGTCTCGGCGAGGTTCGGCTTGAGGGGATCGGGTGTCGTCGTCATGGCGTCACCTCACAATGCTCTTGCGGACGCGCGGGTCGAGCACGGCCAGCAATACGTCAGTCAGGAAATTCAGCGTCACAATCGACGCAGTCAGAAGGAAGATGATTGCACCGGCAAGCTGCTGGTCGTTCGACCGTGCCAGCGCTTCGATCAAGAGCGCACCTGCCTCGGTCAGCGTCAGAATAAGGGCCACGATGGGAAGTTCGTTGAAGATACGGTTCAGGTCGAAACCCAGGCTGTTGACGATGGGGCCCAGCGCATGACGTGCCGGATAGTTCCAAAGCAGTTTGCGCCCATGGACCCCCCGCGCCTCAGCCGCAGTGACGTAGAGCTTGCCGATCTCGTCCGACATCAACGCCCTGACCGTCTGAAGCGCAAAGGCCGTTGCTGACCAACCAAGGATGAAGATCGGCAACCATGCATTGCTCAGCAAGTCGAGAATCCGGTCAAAGCTCCATGGCGCATCGCGGTATTCGGCAGAAAACAGTCCGGTCAGCGTGTCTCCGAAATACATCGTAGAGAACAGCATGATCATAAGCGCCAGAAGGAAGTTCGGCATGGCTAGGCCAAGGTAGCTGAACAGGCGCAGCGAGTTGTTCAGAACCGCGTTGTTCGAAGCCGCAGCAATGATGCCCACTGGCAGCGCGATGGCATATGCCAAAACGAGCGAGGCCAGGCACAGGCCCAACGAAATCCAGAACTTGTCACCAAGAAGCTGGGCGATGTTCACGCGAAGGATACAGCTGTCGCCGAACTCACCCTGAAAGGCGTTGACGATCCATTTGCCCCAACGCTCAAGAAACGGCCGGTCCAGTCCGAGGCGTATTCGCTCGTTTTCGATATCCTCAACCGAGATACCCGACCCCTGCGTGTTCTTGAACGCGAGGTAACGTTCAGCGCAATCACCAGGCACCAGCTCCATGAGGGAAAAGACCACAAGGGACACGATCACCAGCGTGATCATCGCCAGCACAGCGCGGGTCAGCACGAAACGCGCGAAGTTCAACATGATAGGTGCCCCTGCATTGCGTCTGCGCCCCCGGTTGTTCCGGTTTGTCCGTCAGACTGCTGTCGTTCTTGGCATGGGACACGGGCGGAGGCCCGCCCGTGTCCTGTTTCGGGTCGGATTACTCGTCCAGCCACCACTGTGTGGCACGGTACGGGTAGGTCCGGTAGTACTCGTAGGAGTGTGTCTTGAAGTCTGCGAAGTTCTTCAGCTTGTTCTGCTGATAGATCGGCGCAGGCGCGTTCACCGTTCCGATGAACATCATGTTCTCGACCATCGCGGACACGAGATCATTCGCCAGCTGTTCGAACTCGGCTGTTCCCTGAGCTGCGGACTGAAGCGCATTGATATCGTCGATCATGTCCTTCGCCCACTGCGGAGGCTCGACACCCGCTGTACCGCCGGAATCGATCCACTCGGCCCAGAGCATCCCGTTACGGACACCGAAGTAGTTCTCATAGGGCGGAACCCAGAGTTCGTTGTTGCCCAGAACGATCGCCAAAGGCTGCGACTTCCGCCACATGACAACGTCGAGCTGGTTCGAGGACTGCGCCGAGCGGTATTCATCGGGCGTCACTTCCTTGACCACGGACTGAATGCCCACATCGGCCCAGTTCTGTGCGACGAGTTCAACGGTCTGACCGGCGATGCCCTGTGTCGAGAAGTTCAGGTTGAGTACCAGCTTGTCGCCATTCGGCAGTTCGCGGAAACCGTCACCATCGGTATCGACCATTCCGATCGAATCAAGCGCAGCTTTGGCCGCATCAGGATCGTACTCGGCTTTGTATTGCAGCCAGCTTTGATCCACGAACTCCGGCAGCGGCGAGAAGCCGACATACTGCTGCGGCGTACCCTGACCGAAGAAGCCGATTTCGTTCAGCTCTGTACGGTTGATCGCGACCGACATCGCTTCGCGGAAGGCGAGGTTGCTGAAGACCTCGCGCTTGGCGGCGTCTTCATGCGTGACGTTGAAGCCGAAGACACCCATCGTGATCTCGGGACGGAGATGGATGGTGTAGTCGCCCTTCTCCTGGTTCTCGAGAAGGATTGGTGCTGATGCGAGTTGCAGCGACTGGGACTTGTAGTCCACTTCGCCGTTCACGAGCTTCAGAATCCGGACTTCGTTGTCGTTGATATAGAGTTCGTCCTGTGTCGAGATGTAGGGCAGCTGCTGGCCCGTCGGATCGACCTGGAAGAAGTACGGGTTCGCGACCAGCTTGCGGCCTTCGGTCGTGTCGCTGATGTAGATGTGCGACTCGAGCGTCGGATAGGTCGCCTTCGGCAGACCATCCACAATATCCGCACGCGACAGCATCGGTGTCGGCGTGTCGGTCCAGTCGGAGTTCCCGTAATAAGCCAGGATCGCGTCATAGCCGTTCTCGAACCCCAGGCTCTGCGCATAGGCGTCGGCATCCGGGTTCACATCCGGATGGAACTGACCAAGGAAATGCTTGGGCTGGAACGGTTGCGAATAGTGTGTCGCAAAGTGTGCGATCAGGCCCGGTTTCGGTGCCGGAAGGTTGAAGATCACCGTCGTGTCGTCCGGTGCCTCCACTGTCATCGGCTCGCCCGCGACAGTGATGTAGTCCTTGGGCGTTTCGAAGATGTTCGTGTCGAGCATCAGGTTGTCGTGGTAGAACACGATGTCCGCACTTGTGAACGGCGCGCCGTCGGACCACTTGTGTCCTTCACGCAGTTTGATTGTCAGCTGGGTGAAATCGTCGTTCCACTCCCAGGACTTCGCGACGTTCGGAACGATGGTCTGAAGGTCATCGGAATAACGCACGAGGCTGACGTGGCGCACCGACAGGAAGTCAGACGTGCCCGCTTCGGTCGCGTTGGACAGAACGTTAAGCTCACCGCCGTACTGACCGACGCTGTCATAGGGCACGACAACCAACGGTTCGGACGGCAGACGCTCCGAAAGCGGCGGCAGGTCGGGGTTACCCTTGATCTGTGCGTTCAGAGCCTCGATTTCGGGGTTCGCCTTGAACTCCATCGTGCATCCGGCCGCTTCCTGAAAAGCGCTCAGTTCGTATTGCTGCGGGAATTCTCCGGGGGCAACGCCCTGCATGTCGGCAAGGCTGATTGCCGGGCAGTTGGCGTAGGCCGCTGCCGGCAGGGCAATCATGGCCACGCCTGATAGTAGGATCCGTTTCATGGTCTCTCCTGTTGGTTCCAAGTGGTGATGGGGGCTGTTCCCCCTTTTTGTCCCGGTCCGCTTTGAACGTCCGGCAATATCGGGTGTCCTTAGGCTCACACGGTCAGTCTGGCAGTTGCCGACGTGCGCTGGACAGAATTCTGGCGTGGTGTCTCCTTCAAACTCAGTGTGTGCGCCCAATCCAAACAGCCGGGCTTTGTATCTCTGGCAACCGTGACAGATCCATGACAGCGCGTCGGGTCATGACGCCACCTTCACACCGTCATCGGTAATCAATGTCCGCGAAAACGTGCCATCGGTGTTAACCATCCGATGGCAAAGCATATCCTGCATCAAATCAAGCATTGTCTGCACAAATGCCGGATTTTTTGTCAGATTCTGGTCCTCTTTGCCGCCCGATACATCCATAAGAATGGGCTCCAGACCTCCGGCGAACTGGACGAATCGCATCTGGTCTCTACGCAAGACAGACAGATTCGCGGCATCAATCGACAGGCCATGATCGGTCTGCCAGGCCGTCGGAATGATTGGATTTCCGAAGTCGAGTTCCGACACCGACACCCGCCGCCAATCCTTCGGATTGACCCCGTCAAGGAAGGCTTTCAGACTGCGCCCGTCCATCGAGTGAGGCGTTTCTGCCTCAAGACATTCAAGAATGGTTGGCGTGACATCGATCGACTCCGTGGGCGCCGTGATGACGGTTCCGCGCGCTTTGGCAAACGGGTGCCGAATAATCAGCGGGACGTGGAATGCGGCATCGTGAAACGTCATCTTTCCCCAAAGACCATAGTCTCCGAGCATTTCCCCATGATCCGCCGTCAACACGATCAACGTGTTTTCGTATTGCCCGGTCTCCTTCAGCCACCCAATGACCCGCCCGATATGATGATCCACCTCTGTTGCCAAAGCGAAATACAGCTTTCGCATCAATCCCGTGGTCTCTTCTGAGTCCTTCAGGTCCGGGAATCCGACAACCGTTGACGCTGCGCTGCTTTTTCGCCGGGCCGTAGAGTGGAAGGGGTGCCAGTCAGGTTCGTCAGACTGTAAAGCCGGCGGCATCGCTGAGGCGTCATACATGGTGTTGTAGGGTGCCGGCGCTACGAATGGCGGGTGAGGCCGGATGTAAGTCAGAAGTGCAAACCAACCGTTGTCGCGCTGCGTGAGGTCTTCAATGGTCCGGTCCGTGAGGAAGGCGGTATCACTGTGCTCTGCCGCATAGAGGGCCGGTGAGTCCGGTGTTTCACCGGATGGTCTGTACATGTCCGGGTATGGAGGGACATTATAGCCGTGGCTGCGCAGATGGTCTTCCCAGGCGGAAGAATCGCCCTCCATCCTCATTCGGACGACCTCGGAAAATCCCGGCATGAGCTCTTCATAGGAATAGAGACGCGGATCGTCTGGCGGCAGGAACCGCGGATCCTGAGAGGTGTCTGTATATCCGAAAAGAAGGGGATCGTAGCCTTGGTCACGCAGAACCGAAGCAAGGTTCGGAGTGTCCCGTTTCAGAGGTGTGCCATTGCGCTTTGCACCATGGTTTGACGCATATTGCGCTGTCAGCAGAGACACCCGCGATGGCCCACAGGGGGACGTGACAGAATAGTGGTTCTCGAAAGAGACCGCGTCCTTGGCCAAGGCCCTGATATTCGGAAGTTCAAGATGTGCGGACAGATCCCCAAACACGCAATCGGCGCGCAGTTGGTCAATAACGATGAAGAGCGTATTCAGCTTGGTCTGTGGCACGGCTTATCCCAGGATCAGATCGATCATGCCAAGCCGTCACCATATGTAAAGAGAGGTCATTGATATACTTCTATAGCTTAGACCTATAAGTCGACGGAATGAAGGGACTTTTGAACCGCCTTGAGAAATCCGCGGATCAGTGGCACATCCCGACGCGCAGAAAGTGTGACAAGGGATTCCGACATCCCGAGATCGACATCTGCAAAGGGAATCGCGACGAGACGCGCGTCATGTCCGAACTCAGCCTCGCTGATAAATCCGATGCCAGCGCCTGACGCTACCACCTCGCGCATGGCTTCGCGCCCCTCGACCTCTATCGCCGGTTCCAGTTGCAGGCCTAGCCGGATCGCCTCTTCTTCAACCTGCGCCCTGGTGCGTGAGCCCAGCTCTCGATAGATCAGCGGGTATTTTGCGAGATCCTGAAACTTGAGCGAGGCGATGTTTCTCGGGAAATAGCCCTTACTGACAAGTGCTAGAATTGGCGTGCGGCCAAGATCGACGCTGTCGAGGTCAGGAGCTGAAATCGAATTTCCCACCACGCCGATCTCAGCCTCGTAATTCCTCAGCCTGCGCAAAAGGTCTTCGGTATTGCCTGTACGGATCGTGACAAAAACGTCTGGGCTGGCTTCTCGAAACCGGCGAACGGCTTCTGTCACATGCATGGCGGAATCCGCCATGATCCGAAGATGCCCGGACAATGCCTCACGGTTCTGATCGAAAAGAACACCTATGCGTTCTTCGACCTCAAACATTTCACTGGTAAGACGGAACAATGCTTCTCCGGTTTCTGTCAGCTTCACCTGCCGCGCCTCGCGCGTGAACAAGAGAACATCGTGCCGCTGCTCGAGTTGGCGGACCTGGTCCGACACCGACGGTTGCGAGATGTTCAACGCCCGCGCCGCCCGGGAAAAGCCCCCGTGCAAGGCGACGTGATGAAAAGCGCGCAACTGACTGTACCGCATGGCATCTCCCGTATGTCTAGTGAAGTGGCATAGCCTTAGACTATCAAACAATAGAAAACAAAGATTTTACATATGAATGGGTAAGGCGCATATCCGAAGCCACACCAGCTTTGGAACCACGCTATGTCTGCTACTCCGCTGCCTGCCCCGGAACTCGGGGAGCCCTATCTGCTGACTCCCGGCCCGCTGACCACGGCCTATTCCGTGAAACAGGCGATGCTCAAGGATTGGGGCAGTTGGGACGATGATTTCCGTGCCATGACCCGCGCGCTCCGATCGCGTCTGCTGGCCCTTATCGGTGGTGGTGCATCCGACTATGACTGCGTGCCGATCCAAGGGTCCGGCAGCTATTGTGTGGAGGCGATGCTCGGCAGCTTTGTTCCCCGCGATGGCAAAGTCTTGGTCCTCGCTAATGGTGCTTACGGCCTGCGTGCAGCACAGACCCTTGGTTACCTCGAACGCGACTACCACCTGCTCGACAAAGGCGATTACCTGCCACCGCGCGGCGACGAAGTTGCGGCGATCCTCGCCGCTGATCCCGCCATCACTCATGTGCTGGCGATCCATTGCGAAACCTCAAGCGGCATTCAAAACCCGGTCGAAGAGATTGCCGAGGCGACCAAAGCCGCAGGACGCAAACTCCTGATCGACAGCATGTCGGCCTTTGGCGCTCTACCGCTCGATCCGGTCAAGCTCAACTGCGCCGCCTTTGTCTCTTCTGCAAACAAGTGCATCGAAGGTGTTCCCGGCTTCGGTTTTGTCATCGCCCGCAAGGACGAGATTGAAGCCTCCAAAGGCAACTCCCACTCTCTGTCGCTGGATGTCCACGCGCAATGGGCGACGATGGAGAAAACCGGCCAGTGGCGCTTTACGCCCCCGACCCACGTGGTCGCGGCGTTCCTCAAGGCGCTCGACCTGCACGAAGCCGAAGGCGGCGTGTCCGCCCGTGGTGCGCGCTATACCCGCAACCGCGATGTGGTGGTTCAGGGGATGCGCGATCTTGGGTTCGAGACCCTGCTCGCAGACCGGTGGCTCAGCCCGATCATCGTGACCTTCTTCTGCCCCGCTGATCCGAGCTTTACCTTTCAGGGCTTTTATGACGCCATGAAAGCACGCGGGTTCATTATCTATCCCGGCAAACTCACCGTTGTGAACAGTTTCCGCATCGGGGTGATCGGGCAGATGGACGAACACGTGATGCGCCGCGTGGTGGAAGCCGCCCGCGACGCCCTGACCGACATGAACGTAAGCAGCGCGGCTCCACCCGCCGCCGCTTTGGAAGAACGCAAGAAACTCGCCGCCTGAAGGAAGAGATATGCCGATTAACAATCCCGTGGTCGCCAACGACCGCAGCTACCCCGCGCCCAAGACCTGCGCGATTGCAATCTGTCTGGATGGCTGCGAACCCGAATACCTTGAGGTCGCCATCGCCGAAGGACTGATGCCGACGCTCAAGCGCATCCGCGAAACCGGGACAGACCGTCTGGCCCATTCGGTGATCCCCTCCTTCACGAACCCCAATAACATGAGCATCGCAACGGGTCGTCCTCCTGCAGTGCACGGCATCTGCGGCAACTTCCTCTATGAACCGGAAACCGGTCAGGAAGTCATGATGAACGACGTTCGCTTCCTGCGCGCGCCGACAGTGTTCTCCAAGTTCTACGAGGCTGGCGCACGGGTCGCCGTTGTCACCGCCAAGGACAAGCTGCGCGCGCTGCTGGGTGCGGGTCTGAAATTCGACGAAGACCGCGCCATCGCGTTTTCATCCGAACGCTCGGGTGACACGACCAAAGCGGAACACGGCATCGACAAGGCGTCCGACTGGCTCTGCATGCCCGTGCCCGAGGTTTATTCCGCCGACCTGTCGGAATTCGTTTTTGCGGCAGGCGTAAAGCTGCTGAAAGAGTGGAAACCGGACGTGATGTACCTGTCCACCACCGACTACATCCAGCACAAGTTCGCCCCTGATGAACAGGGCGCCAAAGACTTCTACGCGATGTTTGACAAGTACCTGACCGAACTGGACGCCATGGGAGCTGCCATCGTCGTCACCGCCGACCACGGCATGAAGCCCAAGCATGACGCCAACGGCGACCCTGCCGTCATCTACGTTCAGGATTTGCTCGACGAGTGGTTGGGCGAGGCAGCCGCGCGCGTGATCCTGCCGATCACGGACCCATACGTGGTGCACCATGGCGCGCTTGGGTCGTTCGCCACAGCTTACCTGCCTTCGGGCGCAGATCAGGCCGACATCATCGCCCGCCTGCGCGCGCTGCCGGAGATGCTCGAGGTTGTGGACAAGGCCACCGCAGTTCAGAAATACGAACTGCCCGCAGACCGCATCGGCGACATCGTCATGATCTCGACCGAGAACATGACCATCGGCACTTCTGCACACCACCACGACCTTGCCGCGCTCAAGGAACCGCTGCGCAGCCATGGCGGGCTGACCGAACAGGAAGTGCCGTTCATCGTGAACCGCAAGATCGACCTGCCTGACGCACCGACCCTGCGCAACTTCGATGCATTCTTCTACGCCACCACCGCCGCCGCGCTCGAAGAGGTGACCGCATGACCGAGATCCGTCACGAACAGATGCGCATCGGTGGTGAAAAGGTCGACACCGATGCTCGGCTCGAAGTCCGCTATCCCTACACCGACGAGGTGATCGGCACCGTCCCGATGGGCACCGCCGAACACGCCCGACGCGCGTTCGAGATTGCCGCGAACTATCAGCCCAAGCTCACCCGCTACGAACGCAGCCGAATCCTGCAACGTGCCGGAGAACTGATCGGCGAACGCCGAGATTACCTTGCCAAGTGGCTGACGCTGGAACTGGGCATCTGCCACCAGCACTCGATCTACGAGACCAAGCGCGCGCAGGACGTGTACCAGTTCGCTGCCGCCGAAGCGCTCAAGGACGATGGCGAGATTTTCTCCTGCGACCTCACCCACAACGGCAAGGCGCGCAAGATCTTCACCATGCGCGAACCCGTCCGCGCAATCAGCGCGATCACCCCGTTCAACCACCCACTGAACATGGTCAGCCACAAGATCGCACCGTCGATTGCCACCAACAACTGCATGGTGTGCAAGCCCACGGAACTGACACCACTCACGGCGCTGACCTTGGCCGACATCCTGTATGAGGCGGGCCTGCCGCCCGAGATGTTCCAGGTTGTCACCGGCATGCCCGCCGATATCGGCGACGAGATGGTGACGAACGAAAACATCGACATCATCACCTTCACCGGCGGCGTCCCTGTCGGCAAACTCATCGCCTCCAAAGCGGGCTACAAGCGCACCGCACTCGAACTGGGCGGCAATGACCCCCTGATCGTCTGCAACGACCTGAGCGATGCCGATCTCGACAAGGCCGCGACCATTGCCGTTGCGGGCGCCACCGGCAACTCCGGCCAGCGCTGCACCGCGATCAAGCGCATTCTTGTGCAGGAAAGCGTTGCCGACAAATTCGTGCCTTTGGTGGTCGAGAAGGCCAAGAAGATCAAATTCGGCGATCCGCAGGATCCGGCAACCGAGCTTGGCTGCGTGATACACGCGCAAGCCGCAGAGCTGTTCGAAAAACGGGTCTACATGGCCGCAGATCAAGGCGCGAAAGTGCTGTATGATCCGGGCCGCAGGGGCGCACTGCTCCCGCCAATCGTGGTCGATCATGTTCCTCATGACAGCGAACTGGTGATGGAGGAAACCTTCGGACCGATCATCCCCATCGTCCGCGTCCCCGACAACGACGAAGAGGTGATGCGCATCTCCAACAGCACCGATTTCGGGCTGTCCTCCGGCGTATGCACCAACGACCTGAACCGCGCGATTGCCTATATCAACGGGCTCAACGTCGGCACCTGCAACATCTGGGAACAGCCGGGCTACCGGATCGAGATGTCGCCCTTCGGGGGCATCAAGGACAGCGGCAACGGCGTCAAGGAAGGCGTCATCGAAGCGATGAAGTTCTTCACCAACGTCAAAACCTACTCCCTGCCGTGGCCATAACCCGTCACACCGAAGGCGAAGCCAACACCAGCGCCGCGCGGGCCGAATGGGCGTCGCGGGAAACACATAACGAAACCCGCGACCTGCTCGCGCGCGATGCTAACGCTTTCCTGCACCAGTCGCTGTCCTCGCCTTGCCTCAGTACCATCGCCAAGGCCGAAGGCATCTGGATCGAAGACACCAGCGGTCGCCGCTTCATGGATTTCCACGGCAACTCGGTACATCATATCGGCT
The DNA here is from genome assembly GCF_002115805.1 of Marivita geojedonensis. Lineage (GTDB taxonomy): Bacteria > Pseudomonadota > Alphaproteobacteria > Rhodobacterales > Rhodobacteraceae > Marivita > Marivita geojedonensis. The sequence goes on from NZ_JFKC01000001.1 coordinate 524,825, forward strand.
ATGGCCACCCGCGCCTTGTGCAGGCGGTGAAAGACCAGATCGACGCGCTGCCCTTCTCACCGCGCCGATTCACCAACGATGTCTCCGTCACGCTCGCTGAACGCCTGGGCCAGATCGCACCCGGCACCCTCAACCGCGTTCTCTTCACGACTGGCGGATCGGATGCCGTCGAAGTTGCCCTGCGCCTTGCCCGCGCTGCCACGGGACGGTTCAAGACGATCAGCTTCTGGGACGCGTTCCACGGAGCAGGCTTTGGCGCGTCCAGCGTGGGCGGCGAAGCCACCTTCCGCAGCCATATCGCAGGCCCGCTCCTGCCGGGTGCGGAGCACGTCGCGCCCTTCCACTGCTATCACTGCGCCTACGGTCACCCCGGACCTGAAACTTGTGCCCTTGCCTGCGCCAAGATGGTCGAATTCGCACTTGCCCGCGAAGGCGACGTGGCGGCGGTGATCGCCGAACCCATGCGCGCTGTGCCCGTCGTCCCACCGCCGGGCTACTGGCAAGCGGTGCAGGCCGCCTGCCGCAAACACGGCGCGCTGCTCATCATGGATGAAATTCCCACCGGCCTCGGCAAGACCGGCCGCATGTTCGCCTTCGACCATGACGGGATCGAGCCCGACATCGTGGTTCTGGGCAAGGCGCTTGGTGGCGGCATGCTTCCCATCGCGGGGATCATTGCGCGGGACGATCTGAACGTCGCCGGCGACTTCGCCATCGGCCACTACACGCACGAGAAAAACCCCGTCACCGCCCGTGCCGCCCTGACCACGCTCGACATCATCGAGGACGAAGGTCTGGTCGACCGCTCCGCCACTCTTGGCGCCCACGCGCAGGACCGCCTGAAGGACGCGCTGCATGATCACCCGTATGTCGGCGACATCCGCGGTCGCGGCCTCATGTTCGGGGTCGAGATCGTCACCGACCGCGACAGCCGCACCCCCGATCCCGACCGGGCCGAGCGCATCTATTACGCCTGCCTCGACAAAGGCCTCAGCTTCAAGATCAGCGCTGGCAGTGTTCTGACCCTGTCGCCGCCGCTGGTGATCTCTGAAGCCGATCTAGACACAGCCCTCGACATCGTCATCGACGCAACAAAGGCGCAGGTGTGACCGCTGCCGTCCTTGCCATCGTTCTCTCGGCTGCGCTTCTTCATGCGTTGTGGAACGCTCTTGTCAAAGCATCAGGAGACAGGGCGATCACTCTCGGCCTTGTTGCAACCGGCCATTGTGTTCCCGCGCTTTTTCTCTTGCCGTTTGTTCCCGTTCCGCTTGCTGCAGCCTTTCCCTATATCGTCGCCTCTACGGTTATTCACTGGGCATACTACTACTTCCTGAATGTCTCTTATCGCTTTGGAGACCTGTCCCTGATTTACCCGATCGCCCGTGGAACTGCCCCTGTGATGGTCGCAATGGGTGCCATGATCTGGGCTGACGAACATCTGTCTCTGTGGGCATGGATTGGTATCTTCACGATATCTGCCGGGATCATGGTTTTGGCCGCTGTTCGCCATGCGGACAAACGGGGGATTTGGGCTGCGCTTCTGAATTCCGCGATTATTGCGGCCTATTCCGTGGTTGACGGGATCGGAATTCGGGTGTCCGGATCTCCGGTCGGATATGTCACCTGGCTGTTCTCTGCCGAGGTCTGTGTCGCAGGGTTCGTGTTCGCAAGACAATACGAACGTACGCGCGCAATTGGGAGAAAGGCCCTTGCGCTTGGTCTGGCGGGTGGTGTTATCTCGGGACTCGCCTATGGCCTTGCACTGTTTGCCAAGACCCTTGCACCGATTGGCATTGTGTCCGCCGTGCGTGAAACATCGGTGATCTTTGCCGCGTTGATCGGTGTGATCTGGATGGGCGAGGGACCCGCGGGCCGTAGACTTGTCGCTGCAACCATCGTAGCCGGAGGCATCATGATCCTTGCGCTGTTCTGAGTAACTTGAAAGCAAATGCAAATACTTTCCTTCCTCCTCCATCTCTCCGGTGCAGTCTTATTGCTGCTGTTCGCTGTTCGCATGGTGCGAACCGGGATCGAGCGCGCGCTCGGACCGCGCCTGCATCGGGCGATGGGCACACCGCGTGGCCCGCTGACAATGATGACATCTGGTCTGTTGATGGCGATGGTCCTTCAGAGTTCGGCGGCCGTGACCCTCTTGGTGGCTGGTTTTGCAGGAACGGGAGGTATCGGGTTTGCCCCCGGTCTCGCGATGGTTCTCGGCGGAGATCTCGGGTCAGCCTTGCTGATCATGCTGCTGTCTTTCCCATTGGAAGAAGTCATACCCGCGCTGCTTGTCGTGGGTGGTTTGCTTTTTCTGAAATCGCAGGCGCGGAACTGGAAACAGGCGGGTCGCATACTTGTCGGTATCGCTCTGATCCTGATCGCGCTTCGATATCTCAGAGAAGCTGTTGAACCCGTACGCGACAGCGCCATTCTTCCGGCGCTTGCCGGCTACTTCGAGAAGGACTTTGTTACTGCATTTCTGACGGGGGCCGCACTTGCCTTCGTTATGCACAGTTCGGTCGCGACCATCCTGATGACGGTTGCCGTTGTCGGCATTGGCGCCCTCCCATTGGCGGCGGGTATCTCTCTGGTCTTGGGAGCCAACCTGGGATCTGCGTTCATTCCGGTCTGGTTGACCCGGAGAGCTGCGCCATCGGTGCGGCGCATCCCGGTGGCCAATCTCATTCTGCGCGGCTTTGCGGCTGTCGTTGTGGCAACCCTGATAGATCTGCTTGGCCTGCCCGACAGTGCTGCCCGATTGAGCGATGCCGCTACTCTGGTGGCCGTACATATCGCGTTCAACTTCTGTGTGCTGTCGCTTGTCCTGCTGGCGCGACCGCTCGAAACAGTGCTTCTCCGGGTGATGCCGGATCTTGCCTCGAATAAAACGCCCAAACCCCTGCACAGATCGCATCTTGATCCGGGTACGACGGACACCCCGGTGCGGGCACTGGCCTGTCTGCGGCGGGAGGTCATTCGCATGGCGGATGTTTTGTCAGAAATGCTGGCCCCGACGATGACCCTCTATCAGTCATACGACAGGGATCAGGCCCGCGCGCTGACCGCAGAGGATGATATCCTAAACAAGGCGCTCCATGACATTCGACTGTTTGCTGCTGAATTGCCGCACCATGCAATGCAGAAATCGGAAAAACGCGAGCTGCGTGCGCTGGTGGATTACGCCATCGCCATCGAAGCCGCGGGAGACCTGCTGGTGAAGCGACTGCTGCCACTGGCCGAAGAAAAATCGGTGAATGGCCTGTCGTTCTCTAAGGCTGGATTTGCCGAACTGTCCGGCCTGCATAAGCGGCTGTGCCAAAACCTTCAGACTGCGTCCAGCGTACTGGTCAGCAACGATCTGATCGGTGCCCGCCAGCTCTTGGAAGAAAAAGCTGAAATGGCGCGCCTCGAACGGAAGACGCGCAAGGAACATCTCAAGCGCCTTAGTGCCGGTGTGCCGGAGAGCTTTGCCTCAAGCGACGTGCACATCGAAACGGCCTACACACTGAAGGAAATCCATTCCTGGATCGTGACCGTTGCGCACCCCATTCTTCTACGTGAGGGCCAGTTGTTGGACAGTCGCCTCACCGACGACGAACCTGCGCCGGCTTTACGGTGACTTTCGGAAGATGCGGGTGGACTGAAACATGTCCTCCAACGCCTCGATCCGGGCGCGCGCCGTGTCCGATACGCGTGTCTGCACCTCGGCGATCAAGGCTTCAATCACCAGATTGATTGCCAGTGTGGAGTCCCAGTTCGAAGGAACTTCGATCAACGCGTTGACCACGTGATCGGCCAGTTTGGAAATCGGTGACCCCCATTGATCGGTGAATAGAACGATTTCTGCCTCGCGCTCTTTTGCCAGTTCAGCCAGGCGTTCAAGGTCACGTTCATAGCGGCGAATGTCGAAAAGGATAAGGACCGAGGCCCGGTCCATATCGAGGATGTATTGCGGCCAGACGTTGGGGGATGCCCCCAGAAGCGTCACGCCGGGGCGGATGATCTGAAGATGATTGTAGAAGTAATCGGCATTCGACCGCGTAATCCGCCCACCGGAAAGAAAAAGCGGCCTTTGCCGGTCCGCCAGAACACGGGCGATCGCGTCCAGCGTTTCAGGCCGCAGCCTGTCGATTGTTCGGCTGAGATTGTCGAACACCGCCTCGGCAAACGCCTTGAATGCTGCCGACCCTGGCTGCGCGCTGCCCCAGCCCTCTCTCTTATGGATCGGGGTCTTGAATTGTGCTGACGCTTCCTCGCGCATTGCCGACTGCAATTCTGGAAAGCCGTCGAAACCAAGTTTGCGGGCCAACCTGATGACGGTGGGTGTCGAAACACCGGCCGCCTCTGCGATCTTGGTAATGGATTGCAGACCTCCCACCGGGTAATCGCGCATGAGAACCCCGCTCAGCTGTCGTTCTGCGGGTGTCAGCGAAACCGCCTGATCGTGCAAACGATCCTTGACAGACAAGGGTTTTGCCATCGTTTGATGCCTTTTGTAGCAATCACTACATTCTGCAATTCATTGGTACAAAAATCAACGAAATTATCTTGACAGGTGACTGGGCCAGCACCCTAATGAGTTGCGTGACCACATCCGCGCAACATACGATTCTGGCAGAAGCAGACGGCCCCGCCGCTGAAGTGATTGCGCCTGATGGCGCTGCGCAGATCTGTCTCGTTTGCGAACATGCCAGCGCCTTCATACCGCAGCGACTCAACGATCTTGGACTCGCGCCAGAGCATCGCCTGAGCCATGCTGCGTGGGATATCGGGGGGCGGGAGCTGGCCATCGCATTGTCGCGCATACTCAATGCACCATTGGTGTGCGCCCGCGTGTCGCGACTGGTTTATGACTGCAATCGTCCGCCAACTGCTCCGGATGCAATCCCAACACGATCCGAAGTGATCGACGTTCCCGGAAATGCCGCGTTGTCGGAGACAGACCGGGCCGCGCGGGTGACCGAAATTTATGAACCTTTCCGCAGCTTGCTGAGCAACACGCTCGATTCCTTTGCTGCGCCACCTGTCCTGGTAACGATACACTCCTTCACACCGGTATGGTTTGGCGTACCCCGTGAAGTTGAACTTGGTCTGCTGCATGACAGCGACGACAGGCTGGCCAGGGCGATGTTGGCAAGCGCCCCAGATGGGCTGGATACCAGACTGAATGCGCCCTACGACGCAACCGATGGCGTGACCCACACCCTGCGCGAACATGCGATCCCGCGCGGTCTGCAAAATGTCATGATCGAGGTTCGTAATGACCTGATCTCCGATGCGGCTGGTGTTTCCCGATTTGCCGACATCCTTGCGGGAATGCTGACCAAGGCATTGGCAGAGCAGGAGGCGACATGACGGGCGCGTTGCAGGCCTATGTTCGGGTGATCGACCCGTTCAACCGCATAATCGGGCGGATCGTGATGTACGGCATCTTCGTGATGATGGGCATCCTGCTCTGGTCTTCAGTGTCGAAAGTGTTCTTCCTGCCTTCGCTCTGGACGCTGGAAATGGCTCAGTTTGCCATGGTCGCCTATTACATCCTTGGCGGCCCCTATTCGATCCAGCTGGGATCGAACGTGCGCATGGATCTGATCTACGGTGAAATGAGCGATCGCCGCAAAGCCGCCATCGACGCGTTGACCGTGGTATTCCTGCTCGTCTACCTGGTTTTCCTGCTCTATGGCGGCATCGCTTCGACAGCCTACTCGCTGGGCTATTTCGGCTCTGAACCGATCAGCTTTTTCGCGGGCCTCGCCACCGGCAATGCAGAGCTTGGCTTCCTCGAACGCAGCCCCACCTCGTGGCGGCCGTACCTCTGGCCGATCAAGGTCATTATGGTGATCGGGATCTTCCTGATGCTGCTGCAAGTGCTCTGCGAACTGGCCAAGGACATCCTGCGCCTCAAGGGACATGACATGGGGGCAAAAATCTGATGCCGTATGAACTGATTGCGGCACTCATGTTTTCGACCATGATGCTGATGCTCCTGACGGGCCAGCGCGTGTTCGGTGCCATTGGCTTTGTGGCCGTGGTCGCGGCGTTCTTCCTCTGGGGTGACCGGGGTGGGTACGACCTGGGTTTCTCGGCGGCGATGAAGTTGATGAAATGGTATCCGCTGCTGACGCTGCCGATGTTCATCTTCATGGGCTACGTGCTCTCGGAAAGCCGCATTGCCGATGACCTCTACAAGATGTTCCACGTCTGGATGGGTGGCCTGTCTGGCGGCCTCGCTGTCGGCACCATCGGCCTGATGGTTCTGATCTCGGCCATGAACGGGCTCAGCGTTGCGGGCATGGCCATCGGCGCCACCATCGCGCTGCCCGAACTCTTGAGGCGCGGATACGACAAACGCATGGTGACGGGGGTGATCCAGGCCGGGTCATCTCTGGGTATCCTCGTGCCACCCTCTGTTGTGCTGGTTCTCTACGCGATGATCGCCCGTCAACCGGTCGGCCAACTGTGGCTCGCAGGTGTGATCCCGGGACTGATGATGGCGACGATGTTCATCTTCTACATAGTGATCCGCTGCAAACTGAACCCGTCTCTTGGCCCGGTTCTTTCGCCGGAGGAGCGCGACATTCCCCGCGCAGAAAAGCTGCGCTTGCTGCGCGCCGGTCTGTTGCCGCTCGTCATCTTCTTCGTGATGATGGTGCCTTTCGTCAACGGATGGACTTCACTTGTCGAGAGCTCGGCCATCGGAGCCATCGCCGCCTTCATGGCTGCCGTCCTCAAAGGCCGAATGACCCGCGAGGTGTTCGAGAACTCGGTCCGCAACACGCTGGGCATCTCGTGCATGTTCATGTGGATCATCCTCGCTGCGCTGGCCTTCGGCGCCGTGTTCGACGGTTTGGGCGCGGTCAAGGCGATCGAGAACCTGTTTACGGAACAGCTTGGTCTGAACCCGTGGATGATCCTGATCCTGATGCAGCTCAGCTTCATCATCATGGGTACATTCCTTGACGACACCGCCATGCTGGTGATCGTCGCGCCGCTTTACGTTCCGTTGGTGGGCGCACTGGGCTTCGATCTGATCTGGTACGGCATCCTCTACACGATCACGACCCAGATCGCCTACATGACGCCGCCCTTCGGCTATAACCTCTTCCTGATGCGCGCGATGGCTCCGCCGGAAATCAGCCTTCGTGACATCTACACATCCATCCTTCCCTTCGTAGCAGTGATGGTGATGGCACTCGCGATCATCATGATCTTCCCGGATATAGCCCTTTGGCTGCCGGAATACGTGTACGACAAATAACCAAAAAGACCCCGGAAGCGGGGCAGCAACCCAACCGAGAGGAAATGACATGACTACAAGACGTAAGTTTCTCAGAACCGCCGGGATCGGTGCAGCAGCAAGCCTTGCAGCGCCCGCAATCGTCAAGGCACAGTCCGGTATCACCTGGCGCTTCCAGACCTATGCCGGGGCCGCTCTGGGTGAGCACGTGACCAAGCCGGTCATCGACTACATCAACAACAACTCCAACGGTGAACTCACGGTCGAGCTGTTCTACGCCGATCAGATCGTCCCCACGGGCGAACTGTTCCAGGCGCTTCAGCGCGGCACCATCGACGGCGTACACTCGGACGACGACTCCATGGCATCCCCGACCCCGCTGCGCCAGTTCGGCGGTTACTTCCCATTCGCCACCAAGCATATCCTCGACGTCCCGGTGCTGTTCAACCAGTACGGCCTCAAGGAAATCTGGGAAGAGGAATACGCCAAGGTCGGCGTGCAGTGGATCTCGGCCGCCGGTCAGGATCCATGTAACTTCAACACCACGAAGGAAATCACCTCGGTTGCCGACCTCGACGGTCTGCGCCTCTATTCCTTCCCGACCGCTGGTCGCTTCCTGTCGAAATTCGGCGTCGTGCCGGTTTCGATCCCCTACGAAGACGCCGAAGTCGCGGTGCAGACGGGCGAGCTTGACGGCATGGCCTGGTCCGGCATCACCGAAGACTACACCGTCGGCTGGGCGGATGTGACAGACTACTTCCTCACCAACAACATCTCGGGTGCGTGGATCGGTTCGTGGTTCGTCAACCAACAGCGCTGGGCAGACCTGCCGGATCACCTCAAGTCCGTCGTGATGGCAGCCACCGAAGCTGGCCACACCTATCGCAACCAGTGGTACTGGGGCGGTGAAGCTGCCCTGCGCGCCAATGGCGACAAGCTGCAACTGCGCCAGGTTCCGCCGAGCGAATGGGCCGAGGTCGAGAACGCCGCGAAGGAGTTCTGGAACGAGGTTGCCGAGGAAGGCGAGATCCAGCAGAAGATCATCAACATCTTCCGCGAGTACAACAGCGTCATCAACCAGGCTGGCGCGCCGTACAACTTCGAATAATCGAAGCACATTCCATCGAAAAGCGATCCCCTTGCCGGGGGTCGCTTTGACCGTGAAAGCAAAGGACACGCCAATGGCCCACATGACCCTGGATGCTTTGAGCAACGCCGCCGAAACCGGCGCAATCGACACTGTTCTCGTCTGCATGGTCGACATGCAGGGCCGCCTGATGGGCAAACGCTTCCATGTCTCGAACTTCCTCGAATCCGCATGGAAAGAGACCCACTGCTGCAACTACCTGCTGGCCACTGACCTCGAGATGGCCACCCCTGACGGCTACAAATCCACCAGCTGGACCGCAGGCTATGGCGATTACGTGATGAAGCCGGACATGGCCACGCTGCGCCCGATGCCGTGGCTCGAAGGTACGGCGATGGTGCTCTGTGACCTGATCGACCACCACACGCACGAACCGGTCCCCCATTCCCCGCGCCAGATGCTCAAGAAACAGATCGCGCGCCTTGACGCGATGGGCCTCACGCCCATGATGGCGACCGAACTGGAATTCTTTCTCTTCGAGCACAGCTACGACGAGATCCGCAAATCCGGCTACCGCAACCTGACCCCGATCAGCGGCTATAACGAAGACTACAACATCCTCCAGACCACCCGCGAAGAACACGTGATGCGTCCGATCCGCAACCATCTGGTGGCGGCAGGTGTGCCGGTCGAAAACTCCAAGGGCGAAGCCGAAACCGGTCAGGAAGAGCTGAACATCCGTTACGCCGATGCGCTTGCCTGCGCCGACAATCACACGATCGCGAAACATGCGGTCAAGGAAATCGCCCAGATGAACGGCCACGCGGCCAGCTTCCTGCCCAAGTGGCGCGCCGACAAGGTGGGCAGCGCCGCCCACGTGCACCAGTCGCTGTTCAAGGGCGACACCAACGTGTTCCACGACGCGGACGCCAAGCTGACCATGTCGGACACGATGAAATCCTACGTCGCGGGCCTGATCAAATACGCTCCGGATATGACCGTTTTCCTCGCGCCGTACATCAACAGCTACAAGCGCTTCCTGCCGGGCACCTTCGCCCCCACCAAGATCGCATGGTCGGTAGACAACCGTACCGCAGGCTACCGCCTTGTGGGCGACGGCACCAAAGGCGTCCGGATCGAATGCCGCATCCCTGGAAGCGACATCAACCCCTACCTCGCCTGCGCGGCACAACTCGCCGCTGGGATCGCCGGGATGGAAGAAAAGCTGTCACTGGAAGAGCCGGTCTCCGGCGATGTCTACCACATGCACCACATCCCCGAGATCCCGGCCACCCTTCGTGCCGCGACCGAAACCCTGCGCAATTCCAAAATGCTTCGCACCGCGATGGGCGATGACGTGATCGACCACTACACCCGTGCCGCCGAGGTTGAGCAGGAAACCTTTGACGCCGTAGTCACCGACTGGGAACTCCAGCGCGGATTTGAACGGTCCTGACAATGACTGCAAAGGATCAATTCCAAAGAGTCATGAACCGATACCTGGAAAGGTACGCGGCTCATGACCCAGAGGGATGCGCTGATCTTTATGCAGAAACTGGTGTGATCCTGTCGCCTTACGGCCCTCCGGCCATTGGTCGGGCCGCCATTCGCGACGAACATGCCGCATGGTTTCTTGAAGGTGAAACCAACAAATCGATGATTGTGCTCGACGCAGCTCTCGATGGTGCAGCCGGCTTCTGCCTCGTCGCTTATTCGGCGGACGTTCCCGGCGACAACGGACCAATGCGAGTTCACGGCGCTAGCGTGAACACACTGACGAAAGACAAGGATGGGGACTGGTTGATCCAGCAGACCAGCCTGAACGAACTTGAACACGATATGACGCAGGCATTCACATGACCAAGACCGTAGACCTGATCTCCCCGATTGACGGATCGGTGTACCTCACACGCGAGGTTCTGACCCGCGACGCAGCATTTGACGCTGCCAAACGCGCCAAGGCCGCCCAAGCCGGTTGGGCGGCGCTCCTGCTGTCCGAACGCATCGCACTGGTGCGCAAGGCGGGGGAAATCATCGGCCAGCAGAAAGACCGCATGGCGACCGAGCTGGCGCACCAGATGGGCCGTCCCGTCCGCTATGGCGGCGAATACGGTGGCTTCAACGAACGCCTCACCTACATGGCCGATGTTGCCAAAGAGTCGCTCGCACCGATGCAGATCGAAGACAGCGACGCGTTCCGCCGCCTGATCAAGCGCACTCCCTGGGGCACCGTCCTTGTTATTGCGCCGTGGAACTACCCCTACATGACCGCGATCAACACGGTGGCCCCCGCCCTCATCGCGGGCAATACCGTGATCCTGAAGCACGCAGGGCAGACGCTGGCCGTGGGCGACCATCTGGCCGAAGCCTTCCACGCGGCGGGTGTGCCCGACGACGTGTTCCAGAACCTTGTTCTCGACCACGACACGACCTCGGCGCTGCTCTCTGAACGTGCGGTGGACTTCGTCAACTTCACCGGCTCGGTCGGCGGTGGTCGGGCCATCGAACGCGCGGCAGCGGGCACCTTCATCCCGGTCTCGACCGAGCTTGGCGGCAAAGACCCCGGCTATGTCCGCGCTGACGCCAATATCGACGCAGCGGTCGACACGCTGCTCGATGGCGCGATGTTCAACTCGGGCCAGTGCTGCTGCGGCATCGAACGCATCTATGTGCACGAAAGCCTTTTCGACCAATTCGTCGAAAAGGCCGTCGCCTGGGTCAACGCGCAGAAACTCGGCAACCCTCTGGACCCGGACACAACGATGGGCCCGATGGCCAATGTCCGCTTCGCCAAGGAAGTTCGCGCCCAGATCGAAGAGGCGCTGGCCGATGGCGCAAAGGCGCATATCGACACCATGCCCGCGGATGATGGCGGCGCGTACCTGACCCCGCAGATCCTGACCAATGTCAGCCACAAGATGCGCGTCATGCGCGACGAAAGCTTCGGCCCCGTCGTCGGCATCATGCCGGTCAAGGACGATGAGGCAGCCATCGCGCTGATGAATGACAGCCAATTCGGCCTTACGGCGTCGATCTGGTCTGCCGACACCGCCACCGCCGAGGCTATCGGCGACCGGATCGAGACCGGCACCGTCTTCCTCAACCGCTGCGATTACCTCGACCCCGCGCTCTGCTGGACCGGCTGCAAGGACACCGGACGCGGCCAAGGTCTGTCAAAACTGGCGTATCAGGCCCTGACACGCCCCAAATCCTACCATCTCAAGAAGGCATAAGCCGATGTCGCTTACTGGAAACTGGTCCTACCCCACCACCATCCGTTTCGGCGCGGGCCGCATCTCGGAAATCGCCGAGGCATGCCTCGCCGCTGGCATCTCCAAACCGCTCCTCGTCACCGACCGGGGCCTCGCGAATATGGAGATCACCACCAAGACCCTGAACCTCGTCGAACAGGCGGGTTTGGGCCGCGCGCTATTCGCGGATGTTGATCCCAACCCGAACGAAAAGAACGTCGAAGAAGGTCTGAAAGTCTACCGCGAAGGCGGCTTTGACGGCGTCATCGCCTTTGGCGGCGGCTCTGGCCTCGACCTCGCCAAGACGCTTGCCTTCATGGCGGGCCAGTCCCGCCCGCTCTGGGATTTTGAGGACATCGGCGACTGGTGGACCCGCGCTGATCCTGTCGGCATCCACCCGATCGTCGCCGTGCCGACCACCGCCGGCACCGGGTCCGAAGTGGGCCGCGCCAGCGTCATCACCAATTCGGAAACGCATGAGAAGAAGATCATCTTCCACCCCAAGATGCTTCCCGCCGTGGTGATCTGTGACCCCGAACTGACCGTGGGCATGCCCAAGTTCATCACCGCAGGCACAGGCCTTGATGCCTTCGCCCACTGTGTCGAGGCTTATTCCAGCCCGCATTACCACCCGATGAGTCAGGGCATCGCTTTGGAAGGTATGCGCCTTGTCGTCGACAACCTGCCCCGCGCCTATGCGGACGGGACCGACATCGAAGCCCGCGCCAACATGATGAGCGCCGCCGCCATGGGTGCGACCGCTTTCCAGAAAGGCCTCGGCGCAATCCACGCCCTGAGCCACCCCATCGGCGCGCATCATCATACGCATCATGGCACAACCAATGCCGTTTGCATGCCGGCTGTGCTCAGGTTCAACGCCGACGCCATCCGCGACCGGTTTGACCGCGCGGCGGGTTATCTGGGCATCGACGGCGGGTTCGACGGCTTCTGCGCTTTTGTCGATCAGTTCAACGACAGCTTCGCCATTCCAAAGTCGCTCACGGGTCTTGGGGTAAAGGATGCGAATATCGACGTCCTCGTCCGCGATGCGCTGAACGATCCTTCGACCGGCGGCAATCCAGTCAAGATGACAGAGGCGAACACGAGAGCCCTTTTCGAAGCCATTCTTTAATAGATCGGAAACGGCAGTTCACGACAGGGAGGCTTCTTTCGAAGCCTCTCTTTGTCATTCACTCACCACGCAGGCGCCGATTATTCCCGCCCCAAGCTTTCAAGGCGCGACGCTGCTTGCCGCACCTGCGGGACCATCTTGCTCAGGCTTTCCAGATCATGCCTTTGACGCGGAGCATGTATTGACAGAGTTGTCAGGAGACGGCCTTCGGTATCCCGGATGGGACAGGCGATGGCCACCATGTCATCCATGAACTCTTCATTATCGGTGGAGTAGCCGCGCGCGCGTGTCGCTGCCAATTCGTCAAGAAGGTCCTGTTTTCCGGAAATCGACTTCTTCGTTGAAGGCTTCAGCTCCAACCAGGACAACAGGCGCTTCAGCTTGTCGGCGCGAAGAGAAGACAGATACATCTTGCCGCTGGCCGTACAGTGAAACGGCACCTGCGTACCGACTGGCAGCTGAATTCGGAGCGGCCAATGGGTTTCAACCCGATCCAAATACACCATGCCATATCTACCCGGAGCAGCAAGATTGCAGGTCTCACCCACTTCACCTGCAAGTGCCTGCATTATGATCAGGCGTTCGGTCCGCAAGCGCTGTGACGACAGCGTATTGCCGGCCAGCTTTCTGAGTCTGCGACCCGGACCATATGATCGACCATCGATGTCGCGTTGAAGAAATCCTTCCTCTTCTGCCGTTGTCAGCAGACGATGGATCGTTGGCTTGGGAAGGTCGAGTGCCTCGCCTAAAGCGGCGGGTGATACCGGCACGCCCGCGCGGGCCACCTCTTCAATGACAAGTAAGAGCCTTAGGTTGGTCGGAATTTGTCCTTTCGTATCTGTGTCGGGGTCTTTGGGCATTCAGTACGCTCACCTATTCGGCAACAGGAACAACGCGAGTTCAGGTGTGAGGGACACAAGGATCCAGACACCGATCAACGCAATAAGATAGGGTACCGTGTATCGAAGCAGGCGGAAATAGGGAACGCCAGTCACCCCGGACGCCACGTAAAGGTTCAGTCCGTAGGGCGGCGTGATGAAGCCAATTGAGGCCCCAACGAGGAAGATCACCGAGAAATGGATCGGGTCTACACCTACACTTGACGCAATGGGCGCAAGGATCGGCGCGAGAATGATCGTGACTGGCAGGGACTCAAGAACCATGCCCGAAAAGAATACAATGATCATCGCGGTGAAGAGCACGGCGTAGTACCCGCCCATCGCGGTTACGAAATCTCCAATTACCTGCTGTGCCCCAAGGAGCGACAGGATCTGCTGCATCACAACCGAAATGGCGATCAGTGGTGCAAGGATTCCGGTGATTTCCGCAGACCGCATCGTGATACCGGGGATCTGCCACAGAGTGAACCCTTCGACGACAAGCATCTCACCGTAACTCTTGTCTTCCCAGGTCTTGTTCGGATCCTGCCGCATCACACGGCTGAGTACCCAAGACACAAGGCCCGCGATGATACAAAAGCCAACGGTCACGCCTGCGGCTTCCGTCGGGGAGAACTTGCCGGTGTAGATACCCCAGAGCACCAATCCGATGGCAAAGAAACCGAGCCATGCACCAAATGCCGTCTTCAGCACGCGATTGAGTTGCAGCGGGATCAGGTAGCCCCAACCATTGATCCGACAGATTATCCAGCACGCCAACTGCATGCCAATAACCATCAGCGCTCCGGGAATGATACCGGCCACGAAGAGATCAGAGATCGGTAGGTTCATCAGAAAACCGTAGACGATAAAGATGATCGAGGGAGGGATGATGATCCCGACCGTCCCGCCCGCCGCCGCCGTCGCGGCTGAGAAGCGCTCGTCATATCCACCTTTGACCATCTCGGGGTGCAACATCGACCCGATGGTGGCTGTCGTGGCCGAGTTGGATCCGGAAATCGCGGCAAACAGCCCACATGCCCCGAGAGATGCCATGGCCAGACCACCGCGCAACCAGCCAAGGCATGCATAAGCGAAATCGGATAAGCGTCGCGCAATGCCCGATTTGTTGATGAGGTCCCCTGTCAGAATGAACAGTGGCATCGCCAAGAGAGCGAAGCCCTTGTTGAATACATTGAGAAGCTCGGCGCCCATATTGTCGAGGGTCAATCCCAGAACAAATGAACAGCCAACGACCCAGTAGGCGATCACGAGCAAGACAGGCACACCCAGCATGAACAGCAGGGTTACGCCGATTGAGATCAGCGTGATCAGAGTTCCGTCCGCCATCAGGTGTCTCCTCCGATCACAGCTTGGCGGATCAAGGGTTGCCCGCTTCGGTAATTCTTCACATCATCCTGGATGTTCTCGACAGCACGTGCCGCCATAAGGGTTGCCGCGATCGGCGCAGCAATCAGGAACCACCACTGCATGGTGTTATCTGTCCCGAGAACAATCTGGAAATTCGACGCCGACAGCGCGACCAGGCGCATTGTCGTAACAAACATGATGAGGGCGAACCCGAACCATAAGAAGAAGTCCAGCCAGAGGCAAAGGAACTGCGCTGTGCGAGGCATTGCCGTTCTGAATTCAGAAAAGCTTAGGTGCGTCCTGACGCGGATGTTATACGCAGCACCGAACCACGCCATGATCATGAACAGCAGTGGCGGGATTGTCGTCGACCAAGGTTGTTGATTGGAGAAAATGAACCGGTCGATCACGCCCCAGAAGATGATCAGGGCAATCGCCAGATAACTGGTGACCATCACGGTACGCTCGAAATACCGCTCGATCACAGGAACGCGTTGGTACACCCACGCGAGTAGCGTTCCGGATATGATCAGAAAAACCGCTCCAAAGATCCATGACGTGTCCGATCTCAGCGCTTGTCTGATCTCGAACGAATCCTGACTGGCAAAGGCCGCCACAAGCGTGCCCAAGTCGGACCAGATCGACATTGGCCCCTCCTCCCTTAGGTTGGACCCGCCGGGTTGATCCCGATCTGTCGGTCCGAATACGAAATCCTGTCCCGGTGGCCGGGACAGGATGTCAGGCTAGCAAGTGCGTATCAGCCTTTCCACCAGCGGCGGGGCTCCACGTTCTCGGGCAGCGTATCTGCATCGATCTCGCGCGCGATGTTGTAGATTTCCTGATAGGTATCGAGGCCACCGGCCCAGCCGTTGAGGCGCTCGCGCCACTCTTCCCAGAGCTGCGGCTGGTATTCGGGCGAGCACATTTCCTCGGCCTTCTTGATCTCGGCATCGTCGAGGAACGCCACACGGACGTCGTTCTCGGCAAAGATCGTTCCCGGCATCTGCGGATCTGAGAAACCGACGGTTTTGACCAGTGCAGCTTCGTTGGCGGCCTGCACATGGGTCTGCGCCCAGTAGGCGGACTCCATAACGGCATCCTGCAATTCGCCACCAAGGCTGTCGAAGATAGACGCGCTCATTGCCGTGTGCTCGGTCCCGCAGAAGAATTTGAGATCGACACACTGGCTGACTACAGGCGACATGTTGGCGTAGGCCACAGCCGATGCCCATGTCTCCGCACCATCGATGAGGCCCTGCTTGAGACCGTCCAGCGTTTCCTCCCAAGCGACTGGCACAGGGTTGAGGTTCAGCGCATTCATTGCGATCCGGCCAAGCTGAGTACCTGTCACGCGGTTCTTGGTTCCGAACAGCTCTTCCAGCTTGGTAACTGTCGGCTTGTCCTGCCACGACAGACCCAGTTGAATGCCGCGCAGTTCAGCATGGCTGAACAGGAACTTCAGACCGTGACGCTTTTCATAAGGGTCGCGAAGAAGTTCCTGGCTCTTCGGGTGATACAGGAAGTGGTACT
Source organism: Marivita geojedonensis (assembly GCF_002115805.1). GTDB lineage: Bacteria > Pseudomonadota > Alphaproteobacteria > Rhodobacterales > Rhodobacteraceae > Marivita > Marivita geojedonensis. The sequence goes on from NZ_JFKC01000001.1 coordinate 541,311, forward strand.
GGTCTGCGCGGCTGCGGAACATGTACGCATAGTCCAGCACGTTCAGGTAAGGCGCGCCGCCGGCCGAGTTCTGGGTCGAAGCCGCATAAATGTCAGTGATGCCCTGCTGGGTCTTTTCCACACAAGACAGCTGACCGCAGATCTGGTTGTTGCCGATGAATTCGACACGGATTTCTCCGTCAGTCCGCGCTTCGATATCGCGCGCAAACTCAAGAGCCCCGGCGCGTTCGATCAGAAGGTTCTGTGGATTAAAGCCTGCCGCACCAAAGGTAAGCTGGAACTTCGGCTCTTTCGCGAAGCGACGCTCATAGGTCGATTCTGCCGCCCGCGCGAGGTTTGCCGCGGTCATTGCCCCGCCAAACGCCCCCGCCGCGAGCAGCGTCGAACTCATCCCATAAGTTCCTGCGATCCTGAAGAAATCTCGTCTCGAGACTCCGCGGATACGATCATAAACTGCCATTGTCTCCTCCCACTTTAGCAATTATTGAGATCTTTAGTTTCAAAAAAGGCTAGACCGGTATTATCCATTTGCATAGAGTTTTTTAATCACCACAGGGATTTCGACGTGGAAGCAGACTATGTGATCGTAGGCGCCGGCTCTTCCGGTTGTGTCTTGGCAAATCGGCTGAGTGCACGTCCGGATATCAAAGTGGTGCTACTGGAAGCAGGCGGGCGCGACCTTAATCCATGGATTCACATCCCGGTCGGTTATTTCAAAACCATGCACAACCCCTCGGTCGACTGGTGCTACCGAACCGAACCCGATCCTGGTCTGAACGGTCGTCAGCTGGATTGGCCCCGCGGCAAGGTTCTGGGTGGCTCATCGTCCTTGAACGGGCTGCTCTATGTTCGGGGCCAACCGCAGGACTATGACCGCTGGGCACAGATGGGAAACCCGGGTTGGAGCTGGGACGAAGTCCTTCCGCTGTTCAAGAGATCCGAGAAACAGGAGCGCGGAGCGGATGAGTATCACGGTGATCAGGGTCCGCTGTCTGTCTCGAACATGCGACTGCAACGCCCGATTTGCGATGCCTGGGTCGCAGCAGCCCAAGAGGCTGGTTACCCGTTCAACCCCGACTACAACGGCGAAACACAGGAAGGTGTCGGTTACTTTCAGTTGACGACCCGCAATGGTCGGCGCTGTTCCAGCGCGGTTGCCTTCCTGAACCCAGCGAAGTCGCGCCCGAATCTGACAATCATCACAAAGGCTGCGGCAAGCCGGATCGTGTTCGATGGAAAACGCGCCTGCGGCGTCGCCTATCGAGACCCCTCGGGGACCGAGCATGTCGTAAAGGCCAACGCCGAAGTCATCCTCTCGTCCGGTGCGATAGGTTCGCCCCAATTGCTGATGGTATCAGGTGTCGGAGAAGCGGATCAGCTTCGGGAACACGGCATAGACGTGGTTCAGGATCTGCATGGTGTGGGCAAGAACATGCAGGACCATCTTCAAGCCCGGCTTGTGTTCAAGTGCAAGGAACCCACCCTCAATGACGAAGTGCGAAGCCTGATCGATCAAGCACGTATCGCTCTGAAATACGCATTGTTCCGATCAGGACCGATGGCAATGGCCGCCAGCCTTGCGACAGGTTTCATGCGTACTGGTGATCACGTTGAAACTCCGGATATTCAGTTCCACGTGCAGCCTTGGTCTGCGGACAGCCCCGGCGCTGGGGTGCATCCATTCTCGGCTTTCACGATGTCGGTGTGTCAGCTTCGTCCCGAGAGCCGGGGGGAGATCCGGCTGGCGTCCTCGGACGCTGCTGTCTACCCCAAGATCCACCCAAACTATCTCTCAACAGAGACCGACTGCCGAACAATTGTGGAAGGTATCAAGATTGCCCGCCGTATCGCGCGTTGTGAGCCGCTGACCCACAAGATCTCCGAAGAGTACCGCCCGGACAGCTCTCTTGACCTTGATGACTACGAGGGAACGCTCAACTGGGCGAGAAACAATTCCACGACGATTTACCATCCGACGGGCACCTGCAAGATGGGGCCAGGGCGGGACGCAGTTGTGGATGCGCGGCTGCGCGTTCACGGGATTTCCGGGCTGCGGGTGGCGGACTGTTCCATCATGCCCGAGATCGTCTCGGGCAACACCAACGCACCTGCAATCATGATCGGCGAAAAAGCATCTGACATGATCCTTGAAGACCGAAAAGCGATGGCAACAGGCTCGTTGAGTCACGCCAACTGAACCAAGACGGCGCTCAAACCATCGGTTCGTCGATCACTCCGTTGGCCAACAGCCCGACATTGGAAATTTCGACTTCGACAGACATGCCCGGTTCGAGAAAGAGCTGCGGCTTGCGATAGCGTCCGACACCGCCGGGCGTGCCGGTGACAATGATATCTCCCGCCTTAAGCGTGATCACGTGTGACGCGTAAGCGATGATCTCGGGAATGCCGATGGCCAGATCCGAAATCGGGGCATGCTGTTCGACGTTTCCATTCACCCGCGTGGTCAGTGTTTGGTCGCGGATATCGCCAACCTCATCCGGCGTAACCAGCGCAGGACCCATCGACCCGGACCGTTCAAAGCTTTTTCCGGGCCAGAACTGGGTCGTGTGGTTCTGATAATCGCGGACAGAACCTTCGTTGAAGCACGAATATCCTGCGATGTGATCCCATGCATCGGCTTCACTGATGTGGCGACCATCCTTCCCGATAACCAGCGCCAACTCGCCCTCGTAGTCGAATTCACGGCTTACACTTGGCCGCTCAATCGGCGTTCCATGCCCGACGATTGATTCAGGATAACGGATGAACAGAGAAGGATACTCGGGCTTTGCCCGACCGGATTCGAGAATATGCGGAAGATAGTTCAAACCGACGCAGATGATCTTGCTCGGGTTGGGTATCGGCGGCAACAGCTTGACGTCGGCAAGCGAGAGCGCCTGCCCAACTCCACTCAGCGAATTCGCGGCACCGGCAGACAACACACTTTTCAAATCGCCAAACGTGTCGCCCAGCACCGCGCCCGCGTCGAGAATCTCATCGCCGTTCAGAGTGCCATAGGAATGCCGCCCATCTTTCCGCTCAAAACTCACCAGCCGCATATTTCGTCCCTCGTCTTCATTTCTGTTGATTTTGTTGTCGGCGTTCAGCCGAGGCTTTCGATGAACCCTGCGAGTTCGGTTTCAGCAAACCCGAGAATTGTCTCATCCGTCATCATGCCATCCACGATTTTTGCGTTCGCTTCCGGAACAAGCACCTCCTTGCCGCTATGCACTCGCGCCAGCATCCCGTTGAGTATGTATTTCAGGTGCGCCTGTGCGCGAACGCCGCCCAGCACGCCACCGGACACCGTGACGACAAAGCAGGGTTTGTCCTTGAAAACAGATGCGTAGGCAGGTCGCGATGCCCAGTCGATGGCGTTCTTGAGGACGCCGGGAATACTGTAGTTGTATTCCGGAGTAACGAAGAGAATGCCATCTGCGGCGCCGACCTGACTGATGAATTCAGCAACTGTCGCATCGTCCGTTAGATCTGCATTGTAGTGGGGCAAACGCCCGACATCGGCAGTAATAAACGTCGCGCGGTCGCCAAGACGATTCACGATTGCTCGCGCTGTTGCACGGGCGGACGACGCCTCTCTCAAACTGCCGGGAATGACGAGAATTCTGCTCATTTGAACCTCTGGATTAGTTCTGTGCCAGCCACGTGGCGATGGATGGAAAGACAACGATCACCGCAAGCGTCGCAAGCATCGCAAGAATGAAGGGGACCGCACCACGGAAGATTTCTCCGACCTTCAGATCCGGATCATCCATCGCGGATTTAATGGTGTAGACCGACAGCCCGAATGGCGGAGTCAGTAGACCTATTTCAACGGCGATCACGGTAATCACACCGAACCAGATCAGATCGAACGCAGCGGCGTCTGCTATTGGCAAAGCAATCGGAAGAACGATCAGCATGATTGAGATGGAGTCGATCAGGCATCCCAATGCTACGATCAGGACAATGTAGGCGACCAGAAATCCGTAGGGGCCGATATTGCCTGACAGGAACAGTTCCGACAGTTCACGGGGGACGCCAGAAAGTGCAAGCATCCGACTGAAAAACGTCGCGGCGAGGATCAGGAAAAGAACGGAAACCGTGATCTGACCTGTTTCGACCAGCAGTCTCCAGAAGGTGGCCCGATCAAGCGAGCGGCGCATCACCGCGATGACCAAGGCACCGAAGGCCCCTGCTGCGCCGGCCTCAGTGGGGTTGAGAAAACCTCCGTAAAGTCCCCCCAGCACGACGACCATCAAGGAGAAGATCGGGATGGATTTCCGGATGACATCGACCAATCCGATATCATCATAGGTGGCGTCGTCGTGACCTTCGAACACGAAACTCCGCTGTGACCAAGCCAACAGGAGGATGGTGATCGTGAACGCGACCGCCAAGAGAAGACCGGGACCAATGCCCGCAAGAAACATCCGACCGACCGACTGTTCCGCAAGAACAGCATAGACGATCATCAAGAGTGACGGCGGGATCAGCATACCCAGCACAGAAGACCCGGCGACGACTCCGGTCGAAAAGCTGCGTGTGTATCCGTGTCGGCGCATTTCGGGAACAGCAATACGACTGAACACGGTTGCCGACGCAATCGATATCCCGGTGATCGCCGCAAAGACGGCATTGGCGAAAACAGTGGCGACGCCAAGACCTGCCGTGATGCGCCGTAGCATCTTCTGAAACACGTCAAAGGTGTCTTTACCGACGCCTGACACGGTCACCAACAGCCCCATCAGAACGAAAAGTGGAACAACTGCAAAAAGGTATTCCTCAAGGCTGTCATTCGCGACTTGTGTCATCATTCTGATGGCAACGGTCTCATTCCTTATGAAAAGCACGCCGACGCAGGAGACGGCCAACATACCAATCCCGATAGGCATGCCGATCAGGATGAGCAGGACGAGAACCCCGATGGCGATCAAACCTATGTCGAAGGGAGTCACCGCGCGTCACTCCCCATTTTGCGCAGAGCCGACAGAATTCGAACAGCGAACTCGATGGCCGCAACGGCAAAGCCCGCAAGGATCAGCACGCGGAACGGCCAGGTTGGCAGAGTCGCCATTCCGGTAATCCCGATGAATTCACCCGCTGACACATCCTTTTCGACCACGCGGATCGATACCCAGGCAATCGTGCCAAGAACGACAGCACCGACGAGATCGAAGATACCGTTCAAAAGCGCTCCTGCTCGCGGGAAGCGGGCGGAAAACGGCACGATGAAGACTTCGGTTCGGGCCAGTCGTCCTGCCCGCACTGTGGCTGCCAGCTGCAGCGCGACAAGCGTCACAACAAGAAGGGCACCACCCTCCGAGATCAGCGGCAGCGAAGCTCCCATGGAGTTTCTCGCGACGATGTCGGCGCAAATGATGACCATCAAAATGCCGATCATCACTGTACCCGTCGCTGCAAAGGCTTCGACAAGCCTATGCCAAACCCGTTCCAGAGCGGTGTCAGGCCCCTTCCCTTGTGGGAAGGAGCGATTGTCGTCAGGCACACTCAAAGCGTGACCTCACTTGTCCCAGTCTCGCAACGGCGTTTCACCCGCGTCGCGGAGCCCCTGAAGATATGCGGCCAGAAACGCATTGGCCGGGATCCCGCGGTCTTCGAGAGGCGCCGCCCAGTCGGCAGCGATGTTCGGCAATTTACCCACCCATTTGGCGGTCTCGCCCTCGGGCATCTCGATGATCTGGGCGCCCAGTTCGACCATTTTATTGAGAGCAAATTCATGCCGGTCGACAAGATCCTGACCGTGGCTGGCAGTATAGTATTTGCCAGCCTCAATCATTGCGGCCTGCACCTCATCCGGAAGCGAGTCCCACGTGTCGCGGTTGATGGCCACTGCACCCGAGAACACCGATCCGCCATCGAAGCGCGCGATATACGGGGCGACCTCGTAAAGCTTGATCGGCAGAGCCCCAAGAGCAAGCGACAACACACCGTCGGATACACCGGTTTGGACGTCGGTGTAGTATGTTGTCAGAGCGCCATCGACGGCGTTTGCACCTGTCCCGCGCAGCCAGTTGCCCAGAACGCCGGGCGCCGAGATCTTGCGCCCATTCAGGTCATCAATGCCGGTGATCGGATCTTTCAGATAGAAATCGTAAAGGTCCGTGGCCGTCAGTCCGAGAACCTTCAGGTTGTGTTGCTCCCACTCATTTCGGAACGCCTCATTGTTCTCGATGAGGTCTTCCATGACGTCGAGCAGGACCGGCGGGTTCGACGTTGCGAAGGGCGCGTTCGAGGATGCCTGACTAAGCGGCAGCTTAGCCTGCTCCAGGAACGAAAAGACCCATCCGACATCTGTGATGCCTTCTTCCACAGACGTCAGCGTGGCGTTGGCTTTGTAGAGCTGTCCACCGAAGGCGTCGTTCCATTCGATCTGATAATTGCCGGCCTCGGCCAGCAATTCATCGGTTTTTGACATGAAATGGCTCTGGATCATACCGACCCAAGGAACCACTGTTGGGTGGCTCGACGCAACGGTGAGGTTGATAGTTTCCTGTGCGTGAACAGGCAGAGCCAACACTGCGCCCAAGAGCGCACCGCGGAATAGTTTCATGTTTTTCCTCCCATTTTCGCGGCCCTCCAGCCGCTTCCGTTATCTCCGGCTCAACTTGCCTTTCTGCGTGCAAGCTCAGCCCGGATCTCATCGCCGTGTTCGTCCAGAACAGGGGGCGGTGACACCTGAAGTTCGGGCGTCCCGTCGAAAGTGTAAGGCGGACGTACAGTGGTGAATGTTCCTAGCTCGGATGACGGTGCCTCAACCTTGATATTCAGGTGTTGCGCCTGCGGGTCTTCCAACGCCTCGTTGGAATCGTAGGCAGGCGCGTGCGGCACCTCATGTTTCAAGAGCAAATCGCACCAAGCATCCCTTGGTTTTGCTTTGAAGATGGGTGTGAAGTGCGCGATCAAGTCATCCTGATGTTTGATGCGCTCGAGCCGTTCGGCAAATCGTGGATCATCCTTAAGATGTTCCTGCCCCGTGGCCGCCAACAAGCCCTCCCAGAACTTCGTTGGCGAAGACATGTGGATCGCAACCCATTTTCCGTCAGAGCATTCGAAGGTGTAGGATTGAGAAACCACCGGGCGTGACAGTGGCCCCATGATCTCGTTCACAGAGAAGTAATGGGTGAAACTGTCGAGGTTGAAGTGACACATCGCTTCCAGCATGGAGATATCGATGCGCCGCCCTTTGCCGGTCTTGCCGCGCTCGAGAAGAGCAGCAAGGCACGCCATGGCCGCGTATTGCCCGGTCACAGCATCAGCGATCGCAGGGCCAATAACACGTGGGTTGGTTGGCGGCGTGAGCAAGCGGAGATAGCCACTCGCGGCTTGGGCCACTGTGTCATAGGCCGGCCGATCCCGCGACGGGCCAGACGTGCCGAACCCCGAAATGGCGCAATAGATGATATCAGGACGGACCTTCCGCAGATCTTCTTCACCCGCTCCCAGCTTCTCGGCGACGCCGGGACGGAAGTTCTGGATGAATACATCTGCTGTCGAAACCAGATCGTGCAGGACAGCCAGATCCGCGGGGTCTTTTGTATCCAACGCAATCGACCGCTTATTGCGGTTATAGGTCTGGTAATGCGGTGAGTAGAGGCCGCCCTTGAAAGCGCGAAACGGGTCACCCGTCCCCGGGCGCTCCACCTTGATCACATCAGCGCCCAGATCTGCGAGATGCATCCCGGCTGCAGGACCTGTGATGTAGGTGCCCAGTTCAACAACGCGAATGTCTTTCAGCAGTTTGACCATCGGGTTTACTCCGCTGCCTTTGAATGGCGCTTGGACGGTTTGCCGTCATACGCAATGGCCTGGTCGGCCTTGTGAGACATGATGAAACCAATGGAGCGCTGCGCCTCTTCGAAAAGGTGCGCAGAAAGCCCTGCTGCGCGCGCCAGCAAAGGCACTGCCTTAATCGCATCAAGCGGCCAACCCGCATCAAGAATACAGGCAGGGATCGCACCCGACACGTTTATCGGCAGAGGGCGCTCAATGATCCCAGGCGCGTGCTTGCCGAGTATCCGAAGCGTCTCAATGTATCTGCCGGTCACACCCAAATCATCGGCAATCGCCAGCAGCCGGTCTGCTCGTGGATCGCCACCAGAGTGTTGGGGATGGCCAAGACCAGCAACCTTTTGCTTCTTTACCTTGTGCTCCTTCAGGCTGGCGATGGCCGCCGCTTCGATGTCGGTGCCATCCGTTTCGGCCCTGGCAATGACTTCCGCGAGATAACGGCCCGCCGACTCGGAACTCCCGGCAACCACGCTACCCATGCCGAGCAAACCAGCCGACATCGCACCCTGCCACGCATCCGGACCAGCCGCGAGCGTCATTCGTGCTGCCTGCACAGAGGGTACAAGCCCATGTTCAGCGATTGCGACAAGACACGCGTCCATCATGTCACGCTGTGCGGACGTCGGCTTTTCACCAAGTACGAGCAGCCAGAAATAATCCGTGAAATTGATCCTTCCGATCAATTCGTCGCACAGGTCATACCCCCGCACAGTCACGCTGTCGGCGTCAGAAGTCGCAATTGCTGTGAACGATTGGTCTTGCTTTCCGATTCGCATGAGTCTCTCTTTTTTCGCATTACGAAATTTTTTGCTCTTGTCGAAAAATATGGATGGTTCTAGGTTCTGGTCAAGTCAATATGTCGCGGGCTCGGAACGAGCGTTTGGAGCGGGAGGAAAATTAATGCGGGATATCAACGAGTTCACCATCACCAACGCGGTGAAGAAAACATTCAAGACCGAAGAGGGAAGTCGCTTCGAGCAGCTTTTGCACAGTTTTCTGGATCATCTGCACGACTTCACCCGCGAAAATCAGATCACCCATGAAGAGTGGATGGGTGTGCTCAATTTCCTTTATGATTGCGGGCAAATCTCTACGCCGGAACGGCACGAGTTCATTCTCTTGTCTGACGTGGTTGGGTTCTCTGCGCTCGTGGACATGATCAACACAAGAGGCGGCGCAACTGAGGGCTCGAACCTTGGCCCGTTCTATCTGGACGAAGCGCCACGCAAAACCTTGGGCGCGGACCTCTCTGACGACAGGGAAGGTGTTTGCGTTCTGGTGCACGGCAAAGTGACGGACACGCTCCACAACCCGCTTGGCGGTGCCATCGTGGACACTTGGCAGGCAGACGCGGCTGGCACCTACCCAATTCAGGAGCAGGAACAAGGCCAGGACAAATTCGATCTGCGAGGCGTTTTCGAAACCGACGAGCATGGCCGCTATTACTATACAACCGTGCTTCCCAAACCCTACACCGTCCCCTACGACGGACCGGTTGGAAAGCTCCTGCGCGCTGGCAACCGACATGCATGGCGCCCGGCCCACCTGCACTACATTGTTCGCGCGCCTGGAATGAGTTCGATCACGACAGAGATCTTCTTCGAAAATGCCGAATATCTCGACAATGATGCCGTCTTCGGTGTGCGCAAATCGTTGATCGCAAAACTCGGCCCAGCCAAAGACGTGGACGTCTTGGGCTACAAACTCGACAAGACTCCCGATGCGATCTGCGAATTTGATTTTGTGCTTGCACCGGAAGGATGATCGTTGACGCAGACTACCGAAAAACCGGCGGAATTTGTCGAGGCTCTGGCCAAAGGCATCGCGATCCTGGAATCCTTCGATGCCGACAATCCAGAGATGACGTTATCAGAAGTCGCGCGGCGCGTTGGCCTCAGCCCTGCGGCAGCCCGTCGATCCCTAATGACGCTAGAAACCCTCGGCTACATCGGGCGCAAGGAAAAGCGGTTTCACCTGAAGCCGAAATTGATGGCGCTTGGATCAGCATTCTACTTCACAGCGCGGGTCGATGAAATTCTTCAGGAAGACCTACGCTCAATCGTGGAACGGTTCGGGGATGCCTCCTCAGTCGGCACGCTGGATGGCGGTGACGTCATCTACGTCGCGCACCACTCTGTTCAGCGTGCCAGACGGGCCGCCGCGGTCGCCGGAGCCCGCTATCCAGCGTATGCGACCTCGATGGGCCGAGTCCTGCTGGCGGCGTTGAACGACGACGAGCTCGATCAATACCTAAACGAAGTGCAACCGCAAAAACTAACATCTAAGACCTGCACCAATACCAAGGCTCTGCGGGCGGAACTGATGGTTGCCCGCCGCGACGGATATGCAACCACGGTAGACCAGCTGGATTATGGCATTACGGCTCTGGCCGTTCCCATCCGCGATGCGAAGGGAAAGACCATCGCTGCGCTCAATACCTCTGGATACACCGGGTTGACCTCACCAGAGACACTTGTCGCTGAACGCCTGCCGGCGCTGCAAGAGGCGGCATCGCACATCGCACATCAACTGACCCGCTACCCGACACTTCGCTCGGCGCTTGGCGGTTAGAAACGTTTCAGGGAGGAAACAACAAATGTGCAGACTCTGCAAACCAACGACGCCAAGGGCACTCTGTCCGGGCGTTCCGGCGTTTATGATGGCCCCGGCTGAAACCGCATCCGGCGCATCTGCAGCACAGGCAGCCAACCCCCGGATCACAGCTGCACCTCTGCCCGAGCTCTCCGGTGAACCCGGCACACGCATACTGATCAAGGGTGGCGTCGTGATGTCTGTCGACGATGCGGTCGGCAATTTCTCGAAGGGTGACGTGCTGATCGAAGGGTCAAAGATCGTTGAGGTCGGGGCCCACATCGAAGCGTCCAATGCGCACGTCATCGATGCAAGCGGCAAGATCGTGATGCCGGGCTTCATCGATACGCATCATCACCAGTTTGAAACAGGGCTGAGATCATCTTTGGCGGATGCCATTGTTGTAAACGATGGTCGGCCCGAAAACTCGAAAAACTACTATGAAACGATGCTGCTGAACTTCTCGCAGCACTACCGTCCGGAAGACGTTTATATCAACGAACTTTACGGTGGACTTGCCCAGTTGGATGCCGGTGTCACGACCGTAATGGACGTTAGCCAGATCCACCATTCTGCGGACCATTCCGATGCTGCGCTAGAAGGTCTTCGCGACGCCGGGCGCCGTGGTGTTTTCGGTTATTTCGAAGGCTGGTGGGACGGCAAGGAATACCCCGGCGGCGCCAAGCGCATTCGGGAACAGTATTTCTCGTCCGATGATCAGCTTCTGTCCATGGTGATGGGTGGAGAAATCTACATTGAGGGATACGAAGACGCCTGGAAGATCGGTCGCGATCTTGACCTTCAGATCGCGCTGCATGTCGTCACAACGTTCGGCATGACCCCGACCTTCGACGAACTGGCCAAGAAGGGCGTATTCGGCCCGGACAACATTTTCATTCACATGACCGGAATGACGGATGACGCATGGAAGGCCGCAGCAGACGCGGGCGCGCATGTATCGCTGTCGGTTCCGATCGAAATGCACATGCGCCACGGCGAGCCACCGATCCAGAAGGCCATCGACCTCGGCATGTCTGTGTCTCTGTCATCTGACGTTGAGTGCACGATGTCGGCTGACTTCTTCACGCAGATGCGTGGACTAATCACACTTCAACGGATGCGCGCGAACGAACGCGCGTTGTCGGGTGACGAAAATTTCCCAAGCCTGATGAAGTCGTATGATGCCATTCGCCATGCCACCATTGAAGGTGCAAAAGGGCTGCGCCTCGACAGAAAGACCGGATCCCTCACACCGGGCAAGGAGGCCGACATCATTCTGCTTGATGCCGAAGCCATCAACGTCGCACCGCTGAACAATGCCCCGGGTGCCGTCGTGACACTTATGGATCGGACCAACGTGGACACAGTGATGGTCGCCGGGAAAATCCGCAAGTGGCAGGGTAAACTGCTTGGACATGACCTCGACAAACTGCGTCGGGAGCTTGAACAAAGCCGCGATTACATCTTCGAAAAGGCCGGTGTCGACCGCGACCTCTTTTCCTGAAGACATGCCTCCGGGCGCAACCGATGCGCCCGGCACAGGAGGACGCCATGCTATTTCCCACAACGCTCGTCGGAAGCTATTGCCAGCCAAACTGGCTGATCGATCGCGAGAAACTCAAAGGTCAGTTCCCGCCACGCACGCGCGCCAAAGAGCTATGGCGCATTCAGGAACCTTGGCTGAGGGAAGCTCAGGACGATGCCACGCGGATCGCAATCCGGGATCAGGAACTGGCCGGGCTGGATATAATCACGGATGGCGAGATCCGGCGCGAGAGTTATTCAAATCGTTTCGCGACTGCGCTGGACGGGCTTGATCTTGATGACTACGGAACGGTCATGACACGCTCGGGAAGCCCTGTTCCAGTTCCGCGCATTGTTGGCAAGATCTCTCGAGCGCGCCCTGTCGAGGTCGAAGACCTTAAGTTTCTCCGGGCGAATACTGACCGCAAAATCAAAATAACGCTGCCCGGTCCGTTCACCATGAGCCTGCAGGCGCAGAATGACTACTACGCGTCAACAGCGGATGCCGCGATGGACTATGCGCAAGCGGTAAAGGAGGAAATCGCTGATCTCTTTGCAGCCGGCGCTGATATCGTGCAACTTGACGAGCCTTGGTTGCAGGCGAAACCCGAAGTCGCTGAAGAGTATGGGATCGAAGCCATCAACGCAGCGCTCGAGGGCGCGGCCGGGACCACGGCTGTTCATATCTGTTTCGGTTACGCAGCGATGACCAAGAAGCGCCCAGATGGCTACTCGTTCCTGCCTCAGATGAAGAGTTGCACATGCAACCAGATCAGCATCGAAACCGCGCAGGCCAATCTCGACACGTCGGTGCTCGAAGACCTGCGTGGCAAGACCATCATGGTCGGCGTTCTTGATCTGTCTGACATGGCAATCGAAACCCCGGAAACAATCGCCGCTCGCATCAGACGTGCGTTGCCCTATGTGGATCCAGAGAACGTAGTCGTCGCACCGGATTGCGGGCTGAAATACCTCCCGCGTGATGTTGCCTTTGGAAAAATGAAGGCAATGGCGGACGGTGCGGCAATTGTTCGGGCCGAATACGGCTAGAACAGGGGAAGAACCTAGAGCGAGGACGAAGGTATGCAGTCGAAAGGACTTCGAAAAATTCAGACGCAGGGCGTCCACCACATCACGATCATTGGCGCGGACAGGCAGACGTCCATCGATTTCTGGGAAGGTGTGCTTGGAATGCCTTTCGTCTTCGACCAGCCCAATCTCGACAACCCGAATGAGGGACATCTTTATTTCGACCCGGGTGACGGTCGACTGATCACCATTTTCACCAATGAAGAGCGTGAACCGGATGACACACCGGTCCCCGAAGCCACGGGATCGCTTCACCATCTTGCCCTGAATGTCAGTCAGGCCACGTTTTGGCAGGTTGCAGAGAGGCTCGATGCGAGAGGTGTTCCACATTCCGGTCCTGTAGACCGCGGCTTCATGGACTCGATCTATTTCCGTGACCCTCTGGGTCTTCGCATAGAACTGGCGTCCTACCGGTTCGAACCACCAGAAGGTTGTCGTCATTCGGATGTGATGATCGAAGCACACCGTATTCGAGTGGAACGCGGCGATCACAATATCGACCGCGTCCACCTTGCCGATGCCATCGAATTGCTGGTGCAGCTTCGCCAGCAATCTCTGTCGGAGAGCCGCGACGCACGCAACCCGTATTAGAGCGTCAGGACAGTCGACCCCGTCGTCTGACGCCCTTCAAGCGCGCGGTGCGCGTCCGCCACATCCTCGAGCTTGAACCGCTGGCCGATAGTCACCTTGATCGCACCTGACGCCACCTTGTCGAACAGATGGCGTGCCATGTCCTGACAGCGATCATGGTCGGCAACGTAGGTGAACAAGGTTGTTCTCGCCACCTTCAATGACCCTTTGGCGGCCAGAGTCAGCAGGTTGACTGGCGGCACAGGCCCAGAGGCGTTGCCGAACGAAATCATCATTCCGAGCGGCTTCAGGCAATTGAGTGACTTGTCAAAAGTATCTGCGCCGACACCATCCATCACGACATCAACACCTTTACCGCCGGTGATCTCTTTGACCCCGGACACAAAGTCATCGGTACGATAATTGATGACGTGATCCGCGCCATTTTGCTTGGCGAGGGCACACTTCTCATCGGATCCAGCGGTCCCGATCAGAGTTATCCCTTCAGAACGCGCCCACTGGCAGGCGATCAAACCGACGCCACCCGCAGCGGCATGGAACAGAACCGTGTCCCCTTTGGCGATCGGAGTTGTCCTATGGAACAAGTATTCGACCGTCAGACCCTGCAGCATGACCGCGGCGGCAGTCTCGAAATCGACCTCGTCCGGTATTGGGCAGACCTGCGCAGCCGGCATCACTCTGGCTTCGCAATATGCCCCAGGCGGCATCGACGCATAAGCAACACGATCCCCTTCCTTGAGGTGTTTTACGCCCGCACCGACGGCCTCGACAGTACCTGACGCTTCCATGCCCATCGCATGGGGAAGGTTCAGTGGATAAAGCCCACTGCGCTGATAGACATCGATGAAATTCAGTCCACACACCGCATGCCGAATACGAACCTCACCCTCACCGGGGTCGCCCACCGGCCATTCCTCCAGTTTAAGCGCCTCCGGCCCTCCGTTCTCGTGGATCACAATCGTCTTTGCCAGTGTCATGTCGGATCAGTCCTTCTTGTTGCTCATTGTCTTTTTCACGTTTCACCTGTCTTCCGGCATTGCCCATCGACAGCCCAAATTCGTCACGAACCGGTAGCTGTTGAGTCAGCGGAACCGTCATCTCTGGATTCAGTCCAGAGCCTGAGTGAACGCCAAGTTGAGTGGCTTTACCTGTCGGTGCCTCCCCAAACACCTTTCGACCCACGATAGGGTACGACAGCTGATTTACTAATACTGTTTCAGTCGTTTTCCATACCAGACCGACATTATATTTGATCTGAGGCGTCTTGCGTCCGTCGAAGTTGTACCGCGCGAAGCCGGTCCAACGCGGGCCGCGTAAACCCTTCGCACATCTCAAGCTGGCATGGCCGGTCCACTATTCATTATTGACGGCGCACCCCCGGTTTGGCGCGCCTCGCTTCGCAAGGCCTTTCCGAAAAATTCACTCGAAACAACCTATGGATACTCGGAGGGATCGTGTGAAGCTGCAGGATCAGTTTGACCAGTCCATGAACTTTTATTCAGTCGCGACCGAAGCTTGGTTGAGCTTCTTGGAAGACCGACTTCGGAATTGGCCTTTGCAGGCCGTAGATTCCTTCGCTTTGTCGAAGCCGCGTTGCGGAAAGAAACGACATCTCCAAGCGTCTGAACCACTTGCGCAATAACGGCCGAACTCGAGCATTGTGGAACTGCAGCCGGTGTTGTGCGGGACAGCGATGAGGAAATCAGCACATCCAATCGAATTCATCCAAAAAACAGGTTTTCACAATTGAATATGTCTGGCCAAACTGGGGTTTCGGTTGCAAGCAAGCTATTGTAGCCTTGAGCCGCCTCGCCGTTCCCCCACTTGGGCCAGCATTCACACTATGCCACAGTCAACCGAAGAAGAGCAGGACGCCAAGTCCATCGTTCTAAATGTGCAAAAAGCCCAGATCTGGTTTCTGGGCATCATCGCGTTTGCGGTTATTCTGTTTCTCCTTGTTCAGGCAAAATTTCTTCTGATCTCTCTTGCTATCGCAATTATGCTGTTCTCGCTGACCTCCGATGCAATCAGCTATTTCCAGCAGCTCAGGATCGGAAGCGCCAAGGTGTCGATCTGGATTGCATCGACATTGGCCGTCCTGTTGATCGCCGCGATCCTGATTTCGGCTTCTGCGATCCTCCTGACACAAGCCAACACCGTTGTCGTGACAATCCTTCAATACGCCGACCCTGCGCAGCGCGCGGTGGCGGAACTCTTTCGCTGGATGGGTGAGGATGTTGAATCCGCGGTGCTCGAATGGCTGCAGGGCATTCGCTTTGGACCGTATCTGACGTCAATGGCCGGGCAAGCGGGGAACATCGCATCCGGAGCCGTCCTGGTCACTCTATTCGTCGGCTTCATGTTCCTAGAAAGGATCTGGTTCTCGACCAAACTCACCAGCCTGATGGGCGACAAGGAAAGCGCTGAACGCGTGGAGATGATCATCTCCTCCATCATTCACAGGGTGAACCGCTATCTTGTTGTAAAGGCGTTGATTAGCGTTCTGACCGGCGGGTTGGTCTATGCTGTGATGACGGTTTTCGGCTTGGAACTGGCATTTGCGATGGGTGTTCTGACATTCGTTCTGAACTTTATTCCGAATATCGGCTCGATCATCGCTACGTTTGTCGTCGCGCTCGTCAGCTATGTTCAAACGGGCGATACGGTTATTGGGCTGTCGCTGCTGTTGATCGTCGGAATGATGCAGTTTGTAGTGGGTCAGGTTCTCGACCCTCTACTTTTGGGAAAGACCCTTCGACTGTCTTCCTTCGGGATCATTATTTCGCTCGCCTTCTGGGCGGCAGTCTGGGGAATTGTCGGGATGTTTCTTGCGGTTCCGATCATGGTTTCAATCATGATCGTCTGCTCGCACATCCGCAATTTGCGGCCTTTCGCAATCCTGTTATCGCGCGAGGGTTTCCCGGATCTGGACCTCGATCTGGACAGCCGACCGGCCACTGGACACGGCGGCGAGGACGCCGCGAAAGCGGCGTCCCAATCCGTCCAAGGCCAGTGACAGTAAGAAAAGAACCTTTCTGTCTCTACTGTTCCAGGAAGCGCCGCAGAGTATTCCGGCAGCCATCTGTCCAGAGGCTGTTCAGCCAGGCCGAAAAACTATCGGCAAAGACTACGTTTTGCCCAAGCGTGCCGTAGCAACTCAACTGCAACCAAGCGGACGGATCGCTGCGTGCGGAAAGCGCCGCAGCCTGAAGTTCCGTCCAGTTCGGATCGTTGGGTTCAATCGCGGTTCCGTCTTCCCGTTCACCTGCGCACATACGCGCCCAGAGGGCTTCGGCGAGTGCCAGTCCATCCACGGTTCGACCTGCCGCAAGTCCATCGCGAAGGCTCGGAAACAGGAACCCGGGGTGTCTGGATGATCCGTCGAAGGCAACGCGCCGCGTGCTGTCCCGGATCTGAGGATTGGAGAACCGACCGTCAATAAGCTCGAGGTAGCCTGTAGGTGTAATCTCTGGAACCGCTTGAACAAAAGGTGCGATTTCTTTTTCTTCGACTTTGCGGAAAAAGCCGGAAATGTCGTCATCCGCCATGCAGTCCGCAATCGTCGCAACAGAAAGCAACTCTCCCGCATTTGCCAGAAGCTGATGTCCACCGTTCAGCATCCGCAGCTTCATCGCTTCATACGTGTGCACATCATCGGTAATTGTCGCGCCGACTTTTTCCCAGGCCGGTCGACCTGCAACAAACGCGTCTTCGATGACCCACTGGCGAAAACTCTCATGCGACACAGGTGCGGCATCCTCGATACCGAGCGCATGTGTCCGTGCGATCAGTTCCGCGCTTGTCGCAGGAACGATGCAGTCGACCATCGAATTGGGGAATGTCGCTTCACGGTTGATCCAATCTGCCAGATCAGGGTCAGAAAGGCGCGCGAGCTCCACCACACACTGGCGCAAGATCGCACCATTGCCCTGCAGGTTATCGCAGGACAGAGCTGTAAAGGGCCCTACTCCATTCGCCCGGCGTGCTTTGAGAGCCGCAACCATGGCACCGAATGCTGTGCGCGGACGATCAGGGTTCGCAGCATCGTGCCGGATGTCTTCGTGGCTTTGATCAAAGTCACCGCTATCCGGATCGATGTAGTACCCGCCTTCCGTTACAGTCATGGACACAATGCGGATCGCCGGGTTGGACATCGCCTCAATCAAAGAGGCGTTGCCTTCTTCGATCGGCAGGTAATCTATCATCGAGCCCGACACTTCAGCCGAGGAGCCAAGAGGATCCAGCTTGATCAAGGTGGTCAAGCAATCCTGCGCCAGAAGCTTCTCGCGCATCGCAGCATCGTAGACCCGAACCCCGGCCCCAATGATCGCCCAATCATGTGCCTCGCCCTGCTGCATCAGGCTATGCAGATACCACGCCTGATGCGCACGATGGAAATTACCGAGACCGATGTGGACGATCCCAGGCGTCAGCTTGGATCGGTCATACTGCGGGCGCACAACGTCGGCAGAAAGCATGTCGAGGTTTGCGTTGCACAGTTTCATGGCATGTGGCCCTTTTACGAAATCGTCCATCAGCTCATCCAGTTGCCGCCGTCAACGTTATACGTTTGAGCGACAATGTAGTCGGCCTCTTCCGAGGCGAGAAAGACTGCCATTCCAGTTAGATCTTCTGCGCGGCCCATTCTGCCGTATGGAACGGACTCGCCCACTTCCTTCTTCTTCTGCCCCAAAGCCTTGTTTTCATACTTGGCAAAAAACGCATCAACGCCATCCCAGTGTTCGCCATCGACGACCCCGGGAGCGATTGCGTTTACATTGATCCCATGCCCGATAAGATTCAAACCCGCTGATTGCGTGAGACTGATAACCGCAGCCTTGCTTGCACAGTAAACCCCGACCAAAGCCTCACCGCGGCGTCCTGCTTGACTTGCCATATTGATGATCTTGCCGCGAACGCCTCGCTCGATCATGTGTTTCGCTACAGCCTGCATTGTGAATAGCGTCCCGGCTACGTTGATCTCGAACACGCGGTCAAAGTCTTTGCGTTCGATCTCGACAATGGGCGCGGCAGTAAAAAGCGCTGCATTGTTGATCAGGATGTCGATTTGGCCAAAAGCCTCAGCGACTGTGGCCACGGCACTATCGATGCTCTGTTGCTGGGTGACGTCCATTTCGACGGCGATAGCTGCATCACCGATCTGCTCTGCAGTTTCCCGTGCGCGGCCAATGTCGATATCCGCAATGGCGACCTTTGCACCTTCGCGAACGTAAGCTTCCGCAAAAGCGCGCCCGATCCCTCGGGCGGCGCCTGTGATCAGCGCGCTTTTGTCCTGCAGCCGTTTCATTCGATACGCAAACCCTGCTCGTTGAAGCGGTGCAGGTGCTCCGGCCGCGGCGTGAGATAAACCTCGGAGCCGTATTTAAACGAGACCTCGCCTGTGGCTCGAACGGTCAAAGGTTCGTCGGTCACGTCACACTGCACATGGAAGAAAGTATCGGATCCAAGGTGCTCCGAAACACCGATTTTGCCTTTCCAAGCACCTGAACTCTCGGAAATATCGATATGCTCCGGACGGATACCAATTGTCGCCGCGTCGTGTTTCTGCGCTTCGGCACCGCTGATCAGGTTCATCTTTGGAGAACCGATGAATCCGGCCACGAAGGTGTTGCGCGGTCTTTGGTAGAGTTCAAGCGGGCTGCCGACCTGCTCAATTACACCGGCCTGAAGAACGACAATCTTGTCGGCCATTGTCATCGCTTCGACCTGATCGTGAGTAACGTAGATCATGGTCGTTGCAAGTCGCTTGTGCAGTTCCGAGATCTCCAGACGCATTCCCACGCGAAGAGCCGCATCGAGGTTTGACAGCGGTTCGTCGAAAAGGAAGGCAGCGGGCTCGCGGACAATCGCGCGACCGATTGCAACACGCTGACGCTGACCTCCGGAAAGCTGGCCTGGGCGGCGGTCGAGGTAAGCCGTCAGGTTCAGAACAGAGGCGGCTGCTTCGATCCGCTTGTCGATCTCTGCCGGGTCCATCTTGGCCATCTTGAGCGGGAACGCGATGTTCTTGCGCACCGACATATGCGGGTACAGGGCATATGACTGGAAAACCATGGCCAGTCCGCGCTTCGCGGGAACAAGATTTGTCGCATCATTACCGTCAATCTCGATTGTGCCGGTGGTGATGTCCTCCAAACCCGCGATGAGGCGAAGAAGTGTGGACTTGCCGCAGCCGGATGGTCCGACGAAGACCGTGAATTCGCCATCCTCGATGGTCAGATCCAGCGGTGGGATCACCTGAATGTCGCCGAAAGACTTCGTGACCGATTTGAGTTGAATACGTCCCATAGGTCTGGTCCCTTATTTCACCGCGCCGAATGTCAGGCCGCGGACAAGTTGTTTCTGGCTAAACCAGCCAAGGATGAGGATCGGCGCGATGGCCATGGTCGAGGCTGCACTGAGTTTTGCGAAGAACAGGCCTTCCGGGCTGGAGTAGCTGGCGATGAACGCAGTCAACGGAGCAGCATCTACAGCCGTGAGGTTCAGCGTCCAGAAGGCTTCGTTCCAAGCGAGGATAAAGTTCAACAGCATAGTCGATGCGATGCCCGGAACCGCCATGGGCGTGAGGATATAAAGTACTTCTTCCTTAAGCGTCGCACCGTCCATCCGGGCGGCTTCAAGGATCTCGACCGGGATTTCGCGGAAGTAGGTGTAGAGCATCCAGACGATGATCGGCAAGTTGATCAACATCATCACGATCACTAGGCCGGCGCGGCTGTCGAGGAGACCCAACTGAATAAACAGCAGGTAGATCGGATAAAGCACGCCGACGGCCGGCAGCATCTTGGTCGAGAGCATCCAAAGCAGGATGTCCTTGGTCCTGCGCGAAGGTACAAAGGCCATCGACCAGGCGGCAGGCACCGCGACAATCAGGCCAAGAACCGTAGAGCCACCGGCGATGATGATCGAGTTCATCAGGAACCGAGCATAGTTCGACCGCTCCATCACGACGCCATAGTTCTCGAGCGTCCAATCGAAGCCGAGGAACAGCGGAGGGCTGGCGATGGCCTGAGCCTCGGTCTTGAAGCTGGTCAGGATCGTCCAGAGGATCGGGAAGAAGATCAGCAATCCGATTGCCCAGGCAAGACCGGTATTGATCAGTTTGCGGCGGGGTGTAACTGCACGTGCCATGATCAGTTGTCCAAGTTCTTGCCGACGATCCGCATCAGGAAGATCGCGACGATGTTTGCAAGGATGATGGCGTAGACACCACCGGCTGAGCCAAGTCCCACGTTCTGGCTTTCCAGCACCCGCTGGAAGATCAGGTAAGACAGGGTACGGGTTCCGAACGCACCGCCTGTGGTGACGAAAATCTCGGCAAAGATGGCCAGAAGGAAGATCGTCTGGATAAGGATCACGATTGTGATCGCGCGGCTCAGATGCGGAAGAACGATATAGGCAAAGCGCTTCAGAACAGGGGCACCATCCATTTCGGCAGCTTCCAACTGTTCGCTGTCAAGCGACTGGATTGCCGTCAGCAGGATCAGCGTTGCGAAAGGCAGCCACTGCCAGCTCACGATCATGATGATCGACTGCAGCGAGGCGTCCGACAACCAACTGATCGGATCGGCTCCAAAGAAGCGCCACAAATGCGCCAGGAGACCGTTCACCGGGTCCATGAACATGTTTTTCCAGACCAGAGCTGAAACGGTCGGCATCACAAAGAATGGGGCGATGACAAGGATACGAACAACACCCTGCCCCCACATCGGCTGATCCAAAAGAATGGCCAGCAGGATGCCCAAACAGACGGTAATCACAAGCACGCCAAGAACAATAACCAGAGTGGTCTGCACTGCAGGCCAGAACGCGCTGGAACTGACGAACCGTACGTAGTTGTCAAACCCGGTCCACCCCTGATCACCACCGCGCAGCGGCAGATAGGTGCGGAACGAAAACCAGAGCGTCATGATCAGCGGAACCAACATCCAGCCCAGAAGCAGAATAACCGCCGGGGCCATCATAAGTCGGGCCGCTGATCGGGATGCTTTCGTCGCCATGGGATACATCTCCTCCGTTGCCAGCCCGTCGCAGGATACCGCGCTGTCCGAATAGAACCACTTCAAAGTGGAAACGTTTAAATGGAGTGGGGTGTCAGGGGGCGGCGCGGGGCCGCCCCCTGAAGGTCAAGCCCGAAGTTTAGCGGTAGCCAGCGGCTTCCATAACTTCTGTCGCAATCGCCTGTGCTTTGGCAAGCGCCTCGTCCACGGTCTGCTGACCAGCATAAGCTGCGGAGAATTCCTGGCTGACTTCTGTCGCCATGCCTGCGAATTCCGGGATCGCGACGAACTGGATACCGACATACGGCACCGGATCGACGGTCGGATCGGTCGGATCAGCTGCGTTGATCGAGTCGAGCGTCATCTTCGCAAACGGAACATCCTGGTATTCAGGTGTCTCGTAGAGAGACGTCCGCGCACCCGGAGGAACGTTGGCCCAGCCTTCTTTCGCTGCAACCAGTTCGATGTACTCTTTGGATGTAGCCCACTCGATGAACTGCTTAGCTGCCGCTTCTTTCTGGGTGCCTGCCGGGATGGCAAGAGCCCATGCCCACAGCCAGTTGGCGCGCTTTTCGACGCCTTCGGCGTTGGGAGCCAGCGCGAATCCGACATGCTCAGCAACGGTCGAGTCGTTGGGGTTGGTCACGAAGGACGCCGCAACGGTCGCATCGATCCACATGCCGCACTTGCCCTGCTGGAACAGCGACAGGTTTTCGTTGAAACCGTTGGTCGCAAAACCTTCCGGGCCGTAGTCGTTCATCAGGTTAACGTAGAAATCCAGTGCGGCTTTCCACTCCGGCTGATCGAACTGAGCGTTCCACTCTTCGTCGAACCACCGTGCGCCAAACGAGTTACCTGTTACAGTGATGAACGCGCCGCCTTCACCCCAACCGGCCTTGCCGCGCAGGCAGATGCCATTGATGTCGTTGGCCGGATCATCCATCGCCGCAGCGGCTTCACGGATGAACTGCCAGGTCGGTGCATCCGGCATGTCCAGACCTGCTTTTTCCATCAGGTCGGTGCGGTACATGACCATGGAGCTTTCGCCATAGAACGGTGCCGCATAGAGCGTGCCGTCATGGGAGAGACCGCCGCGCATCGCGGGCAGGATGTCATCTACGTCATATTCAGCGGACAGATCGTCCAGCGGAACGAGCCAGCCGTTGGCGCCCCAGATCGGGGTTTCGTACATGCCGATTGTCATGATGTCGAACTGACCACCTTTGGTGGTGATGTCCGTGGTCACACGCTGACGCAGCACGTTTTCCTCAAGGGTTACCCACTCGACTTCATGGCCGGTCTTGGCTGTGAAGTCGTCGGTATAACCCTGCATGCGGATCATATCGCCATTGTTCACTGTCGCGATAGTGATGGTTTCTGCATACGCGCCGCTTGCTGTGATCAGAGAAAGCGCCGTGGCCGCACGGAGTGCGTTTCTGAAAGACATCCGAATCCTCCCTAGCTTGGATGTTGTGACCGAAAAGTTAGCCGAAGAGTTGCCGCGCCGTCAATATTAAATTGACGCGCGGAAACTTTTAAGTTTACGCTGAATTTCGCAGCACGAGCCGCGACGGGAACAACGTTTCCTCTCGGTTCCGAAATTCCCCCCCACTTTCAATGAGTTCGAAAAGCGTCTCCACGCTGCGATTGGATACGGAGTCGTAGTCATGCGCGGCTGTCGTCAGGGACGGACATGTGAAACGTGCGAAAGGATGATCGTCATTCGACGCAACGCGCAGGTTACAATCCGGACCGCGACCGACTCGATATCCCAGTTCACAGCAGGCCGACAAAAGCCCGATGGCCAGGCGGTCGTTGCTGCAAAGGATCGAATCCGTTGGCAGACGGTTGTCCCGCAGGATTTCAAGAGCACCGCGCCGTCCGATCTCCTCAAAGGCCCAGCCCTCGCCTTCAATCTGGATGATATGAGGCTCGAGACCTAGCCTGTCCATCATCTGGATGTAGGCGACGCGCCGCTTGTTTGCGTTTGGGTTTGCAGGCGTCCGCATCTCAAAAAAGGAGGGCGGCGCTCCTGTTCTGGTGAGGTATTCAACGGTCTGCGACACAAAGCTGAAATTGTCAGAACCGATAAACGCTTCTCCGAGCCCTTCGATATTACTGTCAAAAAGGACGGTCGGAACGTCCCGACAGAATTTCTCGATCTCTTTCTGGTCGGACGCGCGTCCCAGCGGGGCAAGCAGAACCCCGGCAGGCTTGAGCGAGCGGAGCCCATCCAGGATGTCCACTTCGAGCGCAGGGTCACCATGCGCACTGTAGAGTGTCGGCCTGAAACCTGCACTGATACAGCGCTGCTCGATATTTCTTGCGTGCTCGGCAAAGACGGGGTCAGCCATAAAGGGCACGACGATGCCGATATTCTTTGTAAGCTTCCGGTTCTGGTTCATCGCAAAGATGTTCGGCCGGTAGTCATACCGTTCGAGCGCCTTTTCGATCCTTGCACGTGTCGACCTTCGGACACTGTCCGGATCATTAAAATACTTGGAAACTGTTGGTCGTGATATTCCGCTAACTGCAGCGAACTCTTCCATGTTACGAATTCGTTTTTGCGTCATGAGCGTTCCTCTTCAGCAAGCGGCTGACGCCTCCTCCCTCATTCTTTCCGGAAACTTTACATGTTCTTAGCGCGCGGCAAAACAAAAGTTTTTGAACACAATCTGAAGCTGAACGGCGCGGTTGGTTGACCTGCACCCTGGAGGCTGACACCCTTTGGCTTACAGCCGTAATCAGACTATCTGCCCCTGAAAGACTTTGCTGGAGACCTGCGCGATGATCGATCTTTACACGTGGACGACGCCAAATGGACGGAAGGTTTCGATCCTCTTGGAGGAGTTGGGCGTCCCCTACACCGTCCATGCGATCGATATTGGAAAGGACGATCAGTTTGCGCCAGAGTTTCTCAAAATTTCACCCAACAACAAGATCCCGGCAATCGTCGACAGGGAAGCTGACCTCGCTCTAATGGAGAGTGGCGCCATCATGCTCTACCTCGGACAGAAATATGGTCGCTTCATTTCCCAAGGGGATGACTACTGGAGTATGATGGAATGGCTGATGTGGCAAATGGGCGGTTTCGGGCCAATGCTTGGACAAGCCCATCACTTCCTGAAATTCAACAAAGGGACATCTGACTATGCCGAAGCGCGATACGGCAAAGAAGCCGCACGCCTGTATTCCGTACTAGATACACGGCTTGAAGGGCGCAGCTATGTTGCTGGGGACTATTCGATTGCAGATATGGCAATCTTCCCTTGGGCTGCGAGGTTCGAGTGGCAGGAGATCAACCTGAACGACTTTCCGAATGTGCGGGAATGGTATCTTCGGATTGCAAACCGACCCGCCGCTCAAAGAGGCTATCAAGTTCCGAAGTTCGTTACCGGTATTCCGATGCCCTGATCAGGGCATCGGAATACTCCGGACATGTCATGCCGCGCGCGACAGCGTTGTAGGGGCATTTTCGATCAGTTCGGCATGAAGCGCTTTAATGACCGCTTCCATGGAATCCCGGTCCATCACAAACTGAACGTCCACATTGCGGGGCCCCTGACTCGCGCCGATCGCTTCGCGGCCTGCATTGGCGATAGCCTGCAATCCCCGCGTCAGAACAGACAGACCTCGCAGATCACGACCGATCACGGAAACCATCGCAAGTCGGCGTGTCGAGATCTCGGCTGCCGGGAAAAGCTTGGCGATGTCGCGCTCTACCCGACGCATCGTCTTGAGCGACGCATCGAGATAATGCGTGATCGTATTTGCGTTTGAGACCTTCGACACGATCCGAACATTATGACGCTTCAAAATGTCGAGGACTCCGGAATCGTAGCCTTTGACCCCAACCATGTCCTGCTCGAACACTTCCAACGCCACGATGTCCAACCCCGTGACAATTTCTGCTGCGGCCTCATCTGCAGGCTGGTCGTCAATCAGCGTACCCGGGTCTCCCGGATCGAAGGCATTTGTGACGCGCAGTGGCACTCCAGCCTGCCGAAGGGTCTTGGCCGCGTTCGGATGGATGGCCTCCATGCCCATGTTCGAAAGTTGATCGGCCACGTCGTAATTCGTACGACCAAGCTTTCGCACTGCACCTGCCCCAACAAGATTTGGATCCGCCGAGGACAGGTGAAACTCCTTGTGGATGATCGCTTCTCTTGCACCGGTCAGAGCAGCGAGATGTGAGAACGTGACCTCGGAGTATCCTCGATCAAATTCGTTCATCAAACCATCGACGCACTGTGCATACCCAGTCACAATTGGCATCTCAGATGCGGGATCGATTGCCTCGAGCGCATCCGTGATCCGTGTTTTGAGATCGACGTCTCCCTCGTCCCGCCATCCGGACAAATCCACAAACCGCGCTTCTATTCCACTTCGCTGCAAAAGAAGCGTTGTGACAAATGCGGAATGGGCTTCGCCAAGGCCAGACAATAGTTCACGGATATGCCCCATATGTTCCGGCAACCGGAAATGGCCGTAAGAGCACAATCGCTGTAGATCGATCAGGCAGTTGCGTGCCCCCAAAATCCGTTCATCGACGAACAGATCCGCCTGCTGGATATCCCCCTTGTGGCTGAGGATGTCCCCATGCGCTGCCTTCATAGCCTTGGCAACACGGTCAAGCGCGTCCTGCCATTTGTGATTGCTGTCGTCGTTGGCGAAAAGCGCGTATACGCCCGGTTCACCGGATTTCTTGTGTTCGAGAAGGAGGTTTGTAATCCCGCCAAAAGCGGACACAACAAATATTCGGTTGTAGATGTCCTCTGCAGAACGACCTCCGATAAACAGCGTGTCTCTGAGTTCGCACAGGCGGGACATGGATGTCCCGCCGATCTTTTCAACAGTGTGGGTCATGTCAGGCGTCCTCGGGCGCCGCGTAGGACCCATCTGCACGGTGGACTTCACTGCCCGTCACCGGCGGATTGAAACAACAGGCCATGACAAGTTCCTCGTCCGCGCGAAGACTGTGCCGGTCGTGTTTGTCGAGCGCATACATCACACCCGGCGTGATCTCATGCGTCTCACCGGTGGCAAGGTCGGTGATGGAACCCTTTCCTTTCATACAGTAGACGCTTTCGAAGTGGTTCTTGTATTCAAAGGTGTGTTCGGAACCCTCTTCCAGAAAGGTGATATGGAAGGAAAAACCCATGTTGTCGTCAGCCAGAAGCATCCGCACGCTGGTCCAATTCGCGTCCGAGACAACCCGGTTCTTTTCCTGCTCAACGATCTTGTTGAAGTCTCTGACAATCATTTCGGTTACTCCGCCGCAATCTTGTTTGTACCGGTCAAGACGTCGTTCGCTGCATCGAGGAGAA
This sequence comes from Marivita geojedonensis, assembly GCF_002115805.1. Taxonomy (GTDB): domain Bacteria; phylum Pseudomonadota; class Alphaproteobacteria; order Rhodobacterales; family Rhodobacteraceae; genus Marivita; species Marivita geojedonensis. The sequence continues at coordinate 568,264 of NZ_JFKC01000001.1, forward strand.
TGTTCAGACCCTTCCGCAGCGTATCTGTGGGTGTGGTCAAAGGTGCCAATACCTTGATAACCTGATCCTCGCTGCCCGATGTTTCGATGATGAGACCTTTTTCGTAGGCCCGCGCGCAGATCTCCGACGCAAGATCACCCGAAATCACATCAACGCCCTGCATCAGACCGCGCCCCTTGAGATGGGCGTCGGGCACCATTGCAGCGAGATCGGCCAGAGCGTCGTGCACTATCTGCGCCTTTTCGCTCAACTCGCGCTGGAAAGCATCATTGGACCAGAACTTTTCGATAGCAACTCTTGCCGTCACAAACGCGTGCGTGTTCCCGCGGAAAGTGCCGTTGTGCTCTGCCGGGCCGAAGATGTCATAGTCCGGTTTCACCAGAACCATGGCCATCGGCAGACCGAACCCGGAAACCGATTTTGCCATCGTCACGATATCTGGCGTGACACCCATATCTTCGAATGAAAAAAATGTTCCGCAGCGGCCGCAGCCTGCCTGAATATCGTCGATAATCAGAAGAGCGCCGTTGTCTTTTGCCAGCTTTGCGATGTGTCGGACCCATTCCGGGCTTGCGGCGTTCAGACCACCCTCACCCTGCACCGTTTCCAGCAAAATGGCAGCAGGCGCATCCACACCGCCGGACTGGTCCTTCAGCATGGCCTCAAGGAACTCTGCCGTATTGGTCTCTCCGGGGAAATAATTGTCGAATGGCATACGCGTGACACCGTTCAACGACGTACCGGCGCCCCCGCGATGGTAGCCATTGCCCGTTGCCGAAAGCGCGCCAGTGGTAACGCCGTGAAAGCCATTGGTGAAAGCGATTATGTTAGTGCGTCCGGTCACCTTGCGCGCAATCTTCATCGCGGCCTCAACGGCATTTGCGCCGGTAGGACCCGTGAACATCACGCGGTGGTCCATATCGCGGGGTTCAAGAATGTGACTCTCGAACGCTTCAAGGAATGCCGCTTTTGTGTCGGTATGAAGGTCCAAACCGTGGGCCAGCCCATCATTGGAGATGTGCTCAATCAGAGCGGCTTTCATGTCCGGATCATTGTGACCATAGTTCAACGAAGAGCAGCCGGCTAGAAAGTCGATCCACGTCTTACCCGCCTCATCGGTGATCTCTGAACCCTGCGCCGTGGCAAAGGTCGCCGGCATCCCCCGGCAATAGGATCGGGCCGCACTCTCGCGACGCTCGAATATCGAAACAGAATGACTCATGTCCTTGGGCATTGCATGTCCTTTCAAGGCATTGAAATTGGATTGTAGAGGGAGACGGTCAGGCCGCGCGCTTGAGGTTGCTAACCTTAGGCAGCGAAATCGACACCATGTATTCCGTGTCGTGACGCCCTTCGAAGTGGGTGTCGCGCTTGAAGTGAGGCACGTCGGTCAGAGTTCCGCCGATCGATCTCGCGAAGCCACGGAACAAGGCCCACGACGCATCATTGTCACGCGTGATCGTGGTTTTGAGGTGTGTAGCGGCATCGCAGACATCACGCTCGATCAACTCAAGAAGCATGGATTTGGCGAGGCCCAGACCCCGCGCCTTTTCGCTAACGGCCACCTGCCAAACAAACAGCGCGTCCTGATCTGGTATCATGTGCCCAGAGACCCATCCAACGACGCATCCGTCCAATTCTGCGACAACACAGGTCTCCCGGAAGTGGTCGGCCTGTACCAAATTACAATACATCGAATTTTCGTCGAGAGGCTTGCAGTCCTTCACAAGCTCCCAAATGGCAGCCCCGTCCGTCGCATCTGGCTTGCGCAGACGGGGCTTTCGCGTTCGATCCGGATCACTGTTCTTTGGCATGGCTTCCACCTCATCTTTAGTTCGTTTGGCTAAGTAGTTCATCTGGTCACTGATTTCAAGAACATAGCCTAGCTGCAATTTAAAGCTGTTATTTATATATTTCATTGCAAAATTTTAGTTAGTTATTCTATTCAAATCGTCATGAATCTCTATTGCTTTTACTAAGCGTTAACTCGCAAGGACCGACTTGGTTCCAAGCGAAGGAAGATTGCGGCCGCTTCGAAAAATGTGCGAAGCTCTTCCAATGAGCACAACGACGCCTCAGAGGATGGACGACAGCCTGATTGCGCTGCGACGCATTCTGCGAGCGACCGAGTTATATGCCCGGGATCTTGCTCAAGCCGTGGGGCTGACACCCGCGCAGCTTCGGGTGCTGCAGATCGTTGACGAGAAGGAAAGCGTAACGCAGAAGGCGTTGGCGACGCAGATGGGCGTCAGCCAAGCAACCGTATCCGCCTTGGTCGACAAACTGGTGGCACAACAGCTGGTCAAGCGAATTCCCTCTGAACAGGACCGGCGCCAAACCAACGTCACCGTCACGTCAGAGGGACACACCAGGCTTCAGGATGCTCCGGACGCGCTGCAACAACGGTATGTGAGAAAATTTCTGGAACTGGCAGACTGGGAACAGGCCCAGCTTGTCGCGACACTCGAACGGGTTGCGGATATGCTTGATGCACGCGGGTTGGACGCGTCTCCGGTCTTGACGACGGGAGAGATCAGGACGGAAAGGAAAGCCGAATGACGAGATTTGCTGTTGCCTTAGCGGTCACTCTCCTGGCCATGGTCGGTTGGTCTGCGGCATCGGCAGACCCCTCTTTCGAATGCAGTATGAACAGTTCAAGCCAGGTCGAGATCGGGAATTGCGTGGGCGAGGCCGAAACAACGGTCAATCAAACCATTGAGGTCGCTCTGCGGTTCGCCATGGAGTCAGCAGCCGAATTGGACGCCGCAACCGAGCGCGATACAGCCGTACCTGCACTAAAGGCGGGGCAATCCGCTTGGGAGATCTACCGCGATGCGCATTGTGAATTTGTCGGATCAACCTTCGGAGGCGGATCCGGTACGGAGATCGCGATTCGCTCCTGCCGTGTCGAACTGGGCCGGGCACGTGTGAAGGAACTGATGTCGTTCCTGCAATAGGTGCCCGTTCGAAGCTACTACTTATCGGCCGTCTGTTCGGGCGGTTCATCAAAGACGGACCAGCCGCAAGAGCTTTGGCTGTCCGGCAAATCCGACTCTTTCAGATTGCGTGCCATGTAGGTCTTTGCAATGAAATTCGCGGTAATCGGCGCGGTAAGAAGAAGAAAGACCGTGATCAGCAGTTCATGGATAGACAGGTGGTCTGTCTTCGCAAAGAAATACAGCATGGACGCGATCAACACGCCGCCGACGCCAAGTGTCGTCGCCTTTGTCGGCGCGTGCAACCGCTGTAGCGAGTCCTGGAGTTTGACCAGCCCGTAGGAGCCCACCAAACCGAACACCCCGCTGACGACCAGAGAAATGGCGATGAGTAGTTCCGTAACAAAGCTCATGTCAGTGCCTCATTCGATAATGTCGCCGCGAAGCAGGAACCGGCAGTACGCCACGGTCGACACAAAGCCGACCATGGCAACCAGCATCGCTGCCTCGAAATAGATCGCCGTGTCGCGCCAGACGCCATAAAGAACGAGCAAGGCAATGACATTGATGACCATTGTATCAAGCGCAAGAATGCGATCGGCTGCGTTGGGGCCCTTCACAATCCTCCAGAGATCCAACAGCAGGGCGATGCCATAACACGCAGCTGCAAACAGTATCGCGGCTTCGATCATTGGAAAATCTCCTTCAATCGGCGTTCGTAGCGCGACTTGATCTCATCGCGCACTCCGTCCGGATCGTCAATGTGCAGGCAGTGCACCAGAATACTGCCTCCGTCGGCGGCAAGCATGGCCGAGACTGTGCCGGGGGTCATGGTGATCGTTCCTGCCAGCACGGTGATCGCCTCGGCCGAGGTCAGTTCAAGGGGAACCACAATCCAGTGAGAGCGGATATCTGGATTGCTTCGGAAAAGAATGATGGCCGCCACCTGTACATTGGCCACCACGATATCCCAAAGGACAACCAACACGTATTCGATAACACGCAGCGGTTTTGCGATCTTCGGGCGGTCAGGCCAATACGGCGCGGTCAGCATCGGAATGATAACGGCGAAGACAACGCCAAGGATCAAGTTGCCCAAGGTGAACTTGTTGACCAGCCCGAGCCAGACAAAAACCAGAGCAAGGCTCAGCAGCGGGTGTGGGATCAGACGACGCAGCATGGCTTAGTTCTCCGCGTCTGGGTTCAGCACAGCCGAGATGTATCCCGGTCGGTCAAACAACTGAGCAGACGTCTCGTCCAGGTACTCCGCGACCGGCCCTGCAAAAATGGCCAGTCCGACCAAGGCGGCGAGCGTGAGCATCACTGGTGCGACTTCGAAAACACCGGCGTGACGAGCCAGAAGCAACTGCCCATCCGGTTCGATTTCAGGGTCGGGTGAAGCTTGTGGAATAGAAGTCGATTTCCAAAACAAGGCACTCCCCGCGCGCGCGAAGCCAACGATCGTGATCAGTGAACCGATAAGGATCGCCGTCCATGCCCAAACCATTTGGCCCGGTTCCCGCAGCGCATCAAGCACCAGCAGCTTGCCCAAGAAGCCACTAAGAGGTGGCATGCCTGCCATGGCGATCATCGCGGCAAAGAAGATCGCGGCAAACAACCCGTTCTGAACCGTGGCCGGTTCCGGCCGGAGAGAGTCTCCCTCACGCCGGCTAACCACAAGATCGGCGATCAGGAACAGGCTTGCCGCAGCAAAGGTAGAGTGCACCATATAGTAGAGAGCAGCGGTGGTTGCCGCCGGTGAGAACGCTGCAACCGCGACAAGCAAAGTGCCCATCGATCCGATCACCGAGAAGCTGATCATCGGCATCAGACGTCGTGCGCCCAGTACACCGAATGCGCCCAACGCGATCGTAACAATCGCCGCCGGGAACAGCCACGTATCCGCAATCCCTTCGGTTCCATCTATGCCGGGGCCGAAAGCAACCGTATACACCCGAAGCAACGCGTAGGCACCGACCTTGGTCATGATCGCGAACAGCGCAGCAACCGGAGCGGGGGCGTTTGCATAGGTTGCTGGCAACCAGAACTGCACCGGAAACAGTGCCGCTTTGACGGCGAACACGATCATCAGAAGCATCGCCGAGACCCGTACCAGCGCGGCGTCCTCCGGCGGAATGTCCGCCACTTTGGCAGCCAGATCCGCAATGTTCAGCGTTCCCGTGCTGGCGTAGAGCGTGCCCAGCGCGAAAAGGAACAGCGTTGAACCTGCGAGGTTCATCACGACGTATTGCAGGCCAGCGCGCATCCGCTCTCGACCGCCAGAATGGATCATCAAGCCGTAGGACGCGATCAACAACACCTCGAAGAAAACAAACAGATTGAAGATGTCACCAGTTAAGAACGCGCCGCAAATCCCCATGAGTTGGAATTGAAAAAGCGCATGAAAATGTCGGCCGCGTGAGTCCCATCCGGTGGCGATGGCGTGAAGCAGCACCATCAAAGCCAAACTGGCTGTGAGAAGGATCATCAGGGCGGACAGACGGTCCAATACCAGCACGATCCCGAAGGGTGCGGGCCAGTCGCCAAGACGATAGATATGCGTATCCCCATCGGCAGCCATAGCGGCAAGACCAATGCAGACGCCAAGCAGCAAAACCGTGCCGACTGTCGATGCGATGCGCGCAAGTACGATGTCGTGCCGCATGACAAAGCCAATCAGCGGTGCAAGCATGGCCGGCAAGACAATAGGAACGATGATCCAGTGGCTCATTGCGCGGAATCCTCGATTTGATCGGCTTGGGCTATATCGATTTCGTCACTGTCAGCTTCCAGAAAGGCTCCAAGTGAGATCATCACCAAGACTGCGGTCATGCCAAAAGAAATCACGATGGCCGTAAGAACCAATGCCTGCGGCAGGGGATCGGTGTAACTGGCCTCACCGTATTTCGACAGAATGGGCGACATGTCGATGGCGAGCCGACCGCTGGAAAACAGGAATACGTTCACAGCATACGACAGAAGCGCCAGACCAAGGATCACTGGGAACGTTCTGAGACGCAGGATCAGGTAAACGCCTCCGGCCGTCATCGCTCCGATAGCGCTTGCAACGAGAAGCTCCATGTCAGCCCTCCTCCACGCTGTCAGTTGTACGGGTGCCCGGATCGTAATCCATGGGCGTGACATTCACTGTTTCACCGGCATAGCGTGCAATCCGCGACAGGCTGTAGAGCATCAGCATCACAGCACCGAGGACCGTAAGGAAAACGCCCAGATCAAACAGCATCGCCGTAGCAAGCTCGAACTCCTCGATCGGGGGCAAATGCACATAGGTGTAGGAACTGGTGAGGAAAGGCACACCGAACACCCAAGCGCCCGCCCCTGTCAGCCCGGCAATCAATACGCCAAAGCCGATCATGCTGTGATATTCGATACGTTTTCTAGCCTGCGTCCATGCAAAACCCGAAGCCATGTATTGCATCAGAAGCGCGATGGCGACGACGAGTCCGGCAACGAAACCACCACCCGGTTGGTTGTGTCCCCGAAGGAAGATGTAGATGCCGACGAGAACCGCAATTGGCATCAGGACACGTGTTACGACAACCATCATCAGCGGGTGACGGTCGCGCGAACGATCCTGGGAGTAATCGGTATTCCGCAGTCTCCGGGCAGCCGGTCCATCAAGCAACGCGTGCATCAGCGCGTAGATCAACAGACCTGCAATTCCGAGAACGATGATCTCGCCGTAAGTGTCATAGCCACGGAAATCGACGAGGATCACGTTCACCACATTGGTGCCTCCGCCGCCTTCGTAACTGTTCTCCACATGATACGAGGAGATCGTGGAAATATCGCGTTGCATGAACGCGTAGGCCAGACCGCCGACGCCACCTCCCGCAGCCAGTGCGATCAGACCATCGCGGGTTTTGCGACCGACAGAGCTTTCTCTTGGCGTTTCCTTTGGCAGGAAATGCAGCGCCAAAAGCAACAGCATGATCGTAACCGTTTCGACAGAAATCTGTGTCAGAGCCAGGTCAGGCGCGGACATATATACAAAGCCGGCAGATATGGTCAGACCGATGATCCCGATCAGTACAAGCGCGCGGAACCTGTTGTGATGCATCGTCACAACGCTCACCGTGGCGACGATCAGCATCAGCCAACCCACGGCAATCACAGCCGGAACCGGAAGAAGACCCCGTGAAGGAGCAGACAATCCGCCTCCGAAAAAGGCGATGGTCCCGAGTGCCACGGACGCCACCGTGAATATTGCAAGGTAGCGGCTGATCGCACCGTTATGAGTCGCTTCCGTAACCAACCGGGTAAAGCCAACCAGCGCCGCAACGAGGCGATCAAAGATATCCTTCGCCTCGGGTCGAGGTGCCTTGATCCAGGCTCGGTCCAGTGGCCCATGGAGCATCAGAAGTATCCCGCCACCGATTACTGCGATTACGGACATGTAAAGGGCCGGAGTAACACCGTGCCAAATCTTGAGATGCGGGTGAAGGTCACCACCCGTGACAGCATTGGCCGCCGCCGTCACGATACCTTCGGCAAGGAAAGGCATGACCCCGATCAAAACAACCAGCGTGGCGAGCAGCGCAGGCGCCGCCCACAGCCCGAACGGCGGATCATGTGGCTTCGATGGGTAATCATCGCGGACCGGGCCAAGAAACACATGCGCGACAAATCGGAAAGAGTAGGCCACGGACAGCAGAGCACCAATGGTCGCCAACACAGGAACGACGTAGTGACTGTCGAGCCATGTCGTGTGGGACGCTTCTTCCAGCATCATCTCTTTTGAAAGAAAGCCGTTGAACAACGGTATTCCCGCCATCGACAATGCCGCGATGGTTCCGATCCCGAAGGTTATCGGCATGAGATGCCGCAACCCTCCCAACCGCTTGATGTCACGGGTGTGGGTTTCATGATCGATGATCCCGGCCGTCATGAAGAGAGCGGCTTTGAAGGTCAGGTGATTGATAATGTGAAAGACCGCCGCGACCGCGGCAGCATCGGTTCCGAAACCCAGCAACATCGTCAGCAGACCAAGGTGGCTGACGGTCGAAAATGCGAGGAGCGCCTTGAGGTCATCTTTGAACAACGCAATCAACGCGCCCACAACCATAGTGACCAATCCCGTGGTGGCGACGATGTAGAACCACGCGTCGGTACCTGACAGAACCGGCCACATGCGCGCCATCAGAAATACACCTGCTTTCACCATGGTGGCTGAGTGAAGATAGGCCGAAACGGGTGTTGGAGCCGCCATCGCGTGCGGCAACCAGAAATGGAATGGGAATTGCGCGGACTTTGTGAACGCGCCCAGCAGGATCAGGATCAGCGCAGCCATGTACCAATCCGAGGCACGAATTGCATCGCCCGCCTGCAAGATATCGGTCAGGTTGTAACTGCCGACGATGTTTCCGAGGATCAACATCCCCCCGATCATCGCCAAACCACCCGCCCCGGTCACAGCAAGCGCCATACGCGCACCCTGACGGCCTTCTGGAAGGTGCTTCCAATAGCCGATGAGCAGGAAGGAGGACAGCGATGTAAGCTCCCAGAAGATGAGCAAAAGCAAGATGTTATCGGAAATCACAATCCCGAGCATCGCACCCTGAAACAGCAGGAGGTAAGTGTAGAACTGACCAACTGGATCATCCCCCGACAGATAGAACCGCGCGTAAAGCGTGATCAGCAAGCCAACTCCGAGGATCATGCAGGCAAATAGCAGGCCCAGACCGTCCAGGAAGAAGGACGCGGACAATCCAAGTTGAGGTAGCCACTCGATCTCTGCCTGGATCGTTTCGCCGTTCATCACTGCAGGCGCAAATGTGAGCAGAAGGATCAACGCCAAGGCCGTTGGCACCGCCGTGAAGGAAGCGCAGGCATTCCGCCCGGCTCGAATCATCACTCCCGGAACCAGCGCGCCGAGGAACGGCAGCAAAGCTATGAGAAAAAGGAGGTTGCCCGATGTGCCCATGTTACCTTCTAGTCCAACTCGAAGTGCCTCGAAGGGCAATATCGTTAAATGAACCCGATGTAAAAGCTTCGGTATCTTTCAGAAAGACGACGCAACCGCCTTTGGCCCTGACACCGACAGTAATTGGAAAGCGATTTTGGGTTCGGAGACGTTGCGCTTGAACTGAAAACGCCCGGGCAGTCAGAGCTGCCCGGGCTGGTTTAGTCGATCAAGCAACCAGATCGAAACGATCCGCGTTCATGACTTTCGTCCACGCAGCAACGAAATCACGCACGAACTTCTCGGCGTTGTCGTCCTGCGCATAGACCTCTGCATAGGCGCGGAGGATCGAATTTGATCCGAACACCAGATCCGCGCTTGTTGCCGTCCACTTGACTTCGCCCGACTTGCGGTCGCGCACTTCGTACAGGTCATCCTCGACCGGATGCCAGCTGTAGGACATGTCGGTCAGATTGACGAAGAAGTCGTTGGTCAACTGCCCCTCGCGGTCCGTAAACACACCATGCTTATTGCCGCCGAAGTTTGTGCCCAGCATCCGCATCCCGCCAACAAGAACGGTCATTTCTGCGGCGGTCAGGCCAAGAAGCTGAGCTTTATCAAGCATCAGCTCTTCCGGTTTGACAGCATACTTTTCCTTCTGGAAATTCCGGAAACCACACGCCAGAGGCTCGAGCACCTCGAAGCTGTCTGCGTCGGTCTGCTCTTCCGTCGCGTCGCCGCGACCGGGTGCAAACGGGACGTCGAGATCAAAACCGGCTGCCTTGATAGATTGTTCAAGGCCAACATTGCCAGCCAGAACGATCACGTCGGCAACTGACGCGCCGGTCTCTGCTGCGATTGGTTCCAGAATTCCCAGAACCTTCGCCAGACGCTCGGGCTCATTGGCGACCCAGTCCTTCTGCGGAGCAAGGCGAATGCGCGCTCCATTTGCGCCACCGCGTTTGTCCGAGCCGCGGAACGTACGTGCGCTGTCCCAAGCGGTTGCAATCATTTCGGCAGCTGTCAGACCGCTGTCGGCAATCTTCGCTTTCACCGCATCCACATCATAGCCGGTGCTGCCGGCCGGGATCGGATCCTGCCAGATGAGGTCTTCAGCCGGAACATCGGGCCCGTAGTAGTTGACTTTAGGACCCATGTCCCGGTGTGTCAGCTTGAACCAGGCCCGTGCGAACGTGTCCGCAAAATACTCTGGATCCGCACGGAATTTCTGGCAGATCTCATTGTAGATCGGGTCGACTTTCATTGCCATGTCGGCGTCCGTCATGATCGGGTTATGACGGATCGACGGGTCAGAAGCATCGACAGGCTTGACGTCTTCCGGCATATCGACCGGTTCCCACTGCCAGGCGCCAGCGGGCGACTTCTTGAGTTCCCACTCATACCCGAAGAGGTAGTCAAAATACCCCATATCCCATTGGGTAGGGTGTTGGGTCCAAGCACCTTCGATGCCGGACGTGAATGCATTTGCGGCTTTGCCTTCCATCCCCGGGTTGTCCCAGCCGAAGCCCTGCGCGTGGACGGGACAGCCTTCCGGTTCTGCGCCAATGCTATCGACAGCGCCGCGGCCGTGCGCCTTACCAACGGTATGCCCACCGCACGTCAGAGCAGCAGTCTCTTCATCGTTCATTGCCATACGGGCAAAGGTTTCGCGGACATGTTTGGCTGTCCGCGCCGGATCGGGATTCCCGTTCACGCCTTCCGGGTTCACATAGATCAGCCCCATATGAACGGCAGCGAGTGGGTTATACAGGGTCGAAGTGTCATCCAGATCGCCATAGCGGCTCTCGGAAGGAGCAAGCCATTCGTTTTCGGCACCCCAGTTCACGTCCTGCTCAGGACCCCATATGTCGGCGCGACCAAAGCCAAAACCAAAAGTTTTGAGGCCCATCGACTCGTAGGCCATGTTCCCGGCAAGGATGATCAGATCGGCCCAGCTGAGCGCATTGCCGTACTTTTTCTTGACCGGCCAAAGCAGACGACGCGCCTTGTCGAGGCTTGCATTGTCCGGCCAGGAGTTGAGGGGAGCGAAGCGAATGTTGCCACTGCCTGCACCGCCACGTCCGTCGCCCATCCGGTACGACCCTGCAGAGTGCCATGCCAGACGGATCATCAGTCCGCCATAATGACCCCAATCGGCCGGCCACCAATCCTGACTGTCGGTCATGAGCGCTTTGACGTCTGCTTTGACCGCTTCATAGTCAAGGCCCTTCACCGCTTTCCGGTGGTCATAATCCGGATCCATCGGGTTGGTGCGCGCACCATGCTGGTGCAGGATGTCCAGGTTCAGAGCACTCGGCCACCATTTCGTGACGCTGTTGCCCATCTCCGTATTGCCGCCATGCATTACAGGACAGCCGCCAGTCGGGTCGATGTTGTTTCCATCCATGATCTTCTCCCTCGCAGTGAATCATGAAGAGCATCGTGCTCTTTCTAGAATGGTTCTAACCTTTGGGATTGATAAATTCCAATTGGATATTCAAAAGATAATGATAAGATTTTCCAATGGCTGCTCTTACGATCAAACAGCTTCGGTATCTTGATGCCTTGGCCAGACACCAGCATTTCGGACAGGCTGCAGATGCCTGCTCGATCTCTCAGCCTGCACTGTCGCTTCAAATCAAGGAATTGGAGGCAATAACGGGAACGGCACTGGTGGAACGAGGGCCCCGCACAGTCAGGCTGACGCGCATTGGCGAAGACTTTGTTCGTAAGGCGCGTCAAGTCCTGGTTGCAGTCGATGAACTGGAGGACCTTGTCCGCGCCGCGCATGGCCCACTTGCCGGTCGGTTTCGACTGGGTGTCATTCCAACAGTTGCACCATATCTCCTTCCATCGACAATAGCTGCTTTGTCAGAGCGCTTCCCTGATATTGAGCTGGAGGTTCGGGAATCGGTCACGAAGTCCCTCGTGGCAGATCTATTGGAGTCCCGTCTGGACGCGGCCATCGTAGCGCTGCCGATTTCGGAACAAGCCCTGAGGGAGTTTGCACTCTTCAAAGAGGATTTTGTCCTTGTTCGTCCAAGCTCTGACGCGGAAAAGCCCGTGCCAAGTCCTGACATGCTCAGGACCATGCGTTTGCTGCTCCTCGAAGAAGGTCACTGCTTTCGCGATCAGGCATTGAGTTTCTGCGAGATAAAGAAAACGCAGCCACGGCAATTGATGGAGGGCAGTTCGCTGTCCACACTGGTGCAGATGGTGGGCGCAGGAATGGGCGTGACGCTCATTCCAGAAATGGCGCTCAACCTGGAAACCCGGTCAGCTGACGTTTCCATTGCCCGGTTCCCCAGCCCAACACCGTCAAGAACGATCGGAATGATCTGGCGCAAGTCCAACCCGTTGGCAGATCACTTGATGCAAGTGGGTGCGATCGTTCGAGGCTTGGGAAACCGCAAGAACCGATGATCAAAGGCGCCAGGCCCAAAGCCAATTCCTCGACGCGCTGCACAAGGGTGAACCCAAATCCTGATTCACACCGAGCGTGCATGAGCAGTCAAAGGTTCACCTCAGGATTTGTGGACACGGCTCCCGGAACATCGCAGGATAGAGTTGGTCATGCAGCTTGAGCACTTTCAACAAAGGCTGGATGCTGCAGGTCCGGAGCAAGCCACGAAACGGGTGCCTTGAATTCCATACCCCTGTGGCGCTCTGAAATCTCTGCGCCATGTGGCGAATGCTGCGCCGTAAGGAAAAACGATTGCCGACGGATATGGAAAATCCATGAGAAGAGACGCTTCCCTAGCGTCCGCAATCGTCATGTCCATGACGATGTCGCTGGCTGCGCAGGAAAATGGTTTGACGGCTGACGACCCACCGGCCTTTCAATGCCCGTCTGGCCATTTGGAAGTATATGCAACAGATCCCGAATTGGCGCGCCGCATTTGCGACATTGAGAAACAGACAGCCCCGACCCTCGCCGCCTGTGGCATGTCGGATCGTACACCGCTCAGTCTTTACGTGGTGCAGCGGATCGAAGCGGCAGGACCTCACTGTCTTGGTGCGTATATCTGCGAAACCGATGAAATTGCCGTTGTTGCCCCAGAGCAGCTTGCCACGCTCGAAGTGCTGTCTGACATCTACCGCTCCATGGATGCGGCAGTCCTGTTTGACAGCCTTGTGGTGCATGAGATCACCCACGCGCGGTTGACCAAGGCGCTGCAGGGCGAGGAACTCAGCGTCGCTTCCCATGAATACATTGCTTACGCTATGCAGATGGCATCGTTGCCCAGCGCCGTTAGACAAAGCTTGGAAGACGTCCGCGCCGAGGGTCCAGTGGACCGTTCGGCCATAAACGAATTGACACTCTTCTTTGGTGGACCCGATGCCTTTGCGCCCTTGGTCTGGCGGCACTTTCAGACAGACGGAAACGGATGTGATTTCGTAAAATCGCTGATCGATGGAACCACCATATTGGGTCTGCCGCCGGACAGCTGAGACGAGGTCGCCTGCGAGACCCCATCATCGCCCTGCCCCGCGCAGCGCAGACCAGGCTCATGCAGCTGAATAGGTGGGATCTCATCCGGATAGGAGGTTGCAGAACCACATCACGTGTCTGCATCTCACAGTCCCTTAAGCAACTTGTCCCACCTGGAGACCACGCAGGTCGCCGCCTGTGACAGTCTCCGCCCGCCGAGCGGGCAGCGCCCGGTTTGATACATGTCAAACACGGAATGTTTCGAAACACATATACTCTCCAGAGTGTGGAGAAATCCTGGGGAGGAGGGATCTATGCAAGAGCTATCACACAAGACCATGGCTGCGCTGGCTTTCGGCGCGTCACTTGTTCTGCCGACGCTGGCGGTATCGGATGGCATGTCCGATGAAGAAGCGATCCTGGGGATCTGGTCGACATACACGGAGGCACGGGTCGACGGTGATGCGGAGACTTGGCTGAGCCTTTGGGACAAAGAGGGCATCCGGATGCCGCCCGGTGTTCCAGCGGTTGACTATCAGACCTTTGCGCCGGGAACCGCGAAGCGGTTTGCCAATCCGCCAAAGTCGATGGACATCAACTCCGAAGAAATCGTCATTGCAGATGAGTGGGCCTACTCGCGCGGCACGTTTACGGTCAACGATGCAGTGGAGGGGAAGTTTCTGACGATTTTCCGCCGTCAGGATGATGGATCGTGGCGGATCTATCGTGACTCGTTCAGCATGAATAGCGAGTGATCGGCACGCCCCCCGGGTCAGCACGATCCGAACGGTGGGGCAGTAATAATTGCCGATTTTAAGACGGCTGGTGGCACCGCAGGGTGGTCTTTCCTGTCCCGAAGACCATCTCGGTGCCACCAGTGTCTTTTTGTTACCGCGGTCTCTCTTGTGTGGCTCTGACCTTAGTCAGAACGCCGTCAGCGCGGAAGCCATGACGGTCCTGCCACTGAACGCACTCCCGAAATCGCGGCAGCCAGTCGGGTGCGCAACACGGTCTACCCGCAAGCGGCGAGCCATTGTGAGAGCATGTTTGTCAGGGCGAGCAGGCTTTTTTCGGGGGTGTGGGAAATGCACGCTGTCCCTCGAATCACCGATGGGACTGCGTAATCTGAGCGGGAGCGTAGCGTTGCTGCAGTGCGAGGAACCCCAGACATGGGATCATCGCCTTTTGTTGAGGAAGCCTGCGGCACATCGCGGTTCTCAGTCCCAGAGGGTGTTGAACAGCAAGTCACCGCGAATGATCCGGTCCACGAGATCCGAATCTGCACCCTCCTGGTCGAAATGCATCCACGCCATGGCAGCAAAATGGATGGGGGAGAACTGCAGCAGGGACGCACTGATCTCATCGAAGACAATCGGGGCTGCAATTTGGGCCTTCTCGAGGATCCGGATGCGGTCCGCCTCGGGCAGAAGGTCCAATTGGATGGAATAGGCCAGGTACTCATGAGCAACCCGCGGCAGGAACCGGCCCGAGCTGTGCTGGTCGATATGCGCATGCACAAGCTCATGGACCAGAACTGTCTCGAACAGCAGATCCGGCTCCATCTCGGCAAACCCGATCGAATGAGCCGTTTGATCCTGCAGGCAGCTTCTGGACAGGATCTGCAGCTTCTTCTCCATGGCATTATACAGGCCGACGCAGACACCCTGAGCCACATCCAGCGCGCTGGTGATCTCGACACGGGCAGGCTCAAGCATTTCGAAACCCAGTTGCGCGAGCCGGGCATGTGTCTTGTCGATGATTGCGCAGGCCAGATCGGCCTCCTGCGGATCCTCTGCAGAGACCGAGAACGCACCACTGTGACAGGAGACGACAGGCGTTTCGGCCAGCGCAGGCCGGGTCAGCACACTCAACAGGCAGAGAGTCAGAGTGAGGGCTCTGAAGCCGTCCATCACCACGGAGCGTGCCGGCAGGATCGGGGGTTTGATATCGGGGGTCAACCGCTGCATTTGGGCCTTACTTTAGGGTCTGAACACAGGGCAATCGAGGGGCAACCGGGCCTTTGCAGGCATAAGACACCTCTTTTGGCGGGCACATTTGTGCCAAAAACCAAAGACAGATGCCTCCCACCAGCTACACGTGCGCACAGCCACAACCCAAGGCAGCTCATGCACTGTCCTGGGCCAGATTATCTTGGACCAAAACGCGCGACAGGGCCGAAGAGGCTGCTCACGGAGGAGACGCAGAGCGAGCAGCCTCTGGCACATGATGTTTTTGCGCCAGGGCGCAGGGGAAAGGACCGATGTTACTCCTGGATGGAGGACAGGTATTCCACCAAGGCCAGAACCCGATTCAAGGCGTAGGCGCGCGCTTCGGTCCAGGAATAATGGGCTGTCGGGTCATCCTGCATCTCGGTCATATACCGATCACCCCAGATCGGCATATCCCGTCCGCCATGGACAGCGACATCAGCCGTGCCATCGATAATCGCGTACACATCCGCGATGGGGAATACCCCCCCGTTCATCTTGCTCAGGACAGTGAGGTCTGGCGGCGTGTTCAGGAGCTGTGAACTGACAGGTCCATCTCCTTTGCCATCCTGTCCGTGGCACACCGCACAGGAGTTGGAATATTCGATGGCCCCGAGATCTTGCGCATTGGCAATAGATCCAAGCAGCACCACCAGCCCGCAGGCCAAAACTCCCCTTTTCAACATGGAACACCTCCCATTGGTCTTCAGTTAAATCCAACGTCGCAGAACCGACCGACAACTCTTGAACACCCGAAAAACCCAACCTGACATATGCGTCGCCCAGCGACCGCCCGCCTGTCACAGCTGGCACGGCGGAGCTGTGCACTTCGACGGCCACGGCGTCTTGGTAAACGCCCGCGCGTCTGGTTCGACATCTCGCCCCCAAATCAGGCCCAAATCAGGCCATGTGACAGGCTGTGCGCATCCCCCTGGGCGCAGAACGACAGGCAAGACCTGCCGGCCCCTCAAACCGGGCGGCACGACACATCCCGCACCCGATATCCGAGACGCATGCCTTTGGGCACCCACGACAGGTGTCGCGGCAGAGACCCTCCGGTAGCTCGACGCAAAGCGCTCTGCCACCGACCTGTTGCCGACCTATTCCTGGATCGTCTCGAGATAATAGGTCAGCGATAGAATGCGCCCGAGGGCCACCATCTCTGCCGTTTCCCCACTCCGGCTGGTGGCTGAGGCTTGAAAGCGGTCCCCCCAGACCGGCATCTCGCTCCCATGCACCGGGATCACGTTTCTCCGGTCAATCATGAACAGCGTGTATTCAAACGGGAATTCACCATCATTTCGCGCGGCCAGCGTCGTGAGATCCGGCGTATGGATGTTCAACAACCCCGCCAAAGGACCATCACCCTTCCCGGATTCGCCATGACATCCGGCACAGGCAATCATGTATTCCTTTTGGCCGGAACTCTCCTGCGCGTTTGACGGCAAGCATGACAAACCCAAGAAAACTGATGCTACGAGAATACCAAACTTCATTTTGACATCCTTCCCTTGTTGATATCGACGTCACCTGGCTGAATGGACACCCTTCACGCCATGCGCGCTGAGTGCCTGTGGTTTCGGGACTCACCGGAAACGACGGGTTCGGCGTTTCCGGGATCAGGAGACGCGGCAGGCAAGAGACCGTGCCCGCATCGACCCCGCACCGGTCGCTATTTTTGAATGGACTCGAGATAGAGCACGACGGAGAAGATCCGCCCGGCAGCGATCTCCAGGGCGTCCCCGGGAGAGACACCGCGGTCTTCCAAAGTATCCGCCAGGAAATAATCACCCCAGACAGGCATCTCGGAATCCCCGTGCCCTGGCTGGTCCATCCCCGCTGCGATCAATTCGTAGACATCCGAAAACGGAAAGGACCCACCGGCGCGCGCAGCCAGAGTCGTCAGATCCGCTGGCGGCACCTTGAAGAGCTCGGCAATCTCACCACCGCCGGATGCATCCGGTCCATGGCACAGCGCACACCGCGCGGTAAACGTGGATTTGCCCAATGTTATCTCAGATTCCTGTGCCTGTACCTGCGCAATTGGGGCAGACAGACATATCGCTAGTACAACGGCTTTGGCTCGGTTCATCATCAATCCTCCCTTTGTGTCGAGCTCAAGACCTCCAATCTTGAAGTCGACCCATTGAAGGGTACCGCGCTCAAAACATAGTGACATTGAGATATGTCAAAGCGCGTCAGGACCTGAGTCCCTAGCATCACCAGACTTTTATGGGAGGTGCAAAAAATGCCGGAACGCAAAATCAACGTCACCACGCTGTCGCCGAATTTGGGGTCAGGCCTGCGCGCACTCTGTTGTCTTGCGGCGCTTGCTGTCGCGCCGATCTCCGTGTCTGCCGAGGAAGACCTCATTGGCGCTGACGAATATGAGGCGGCCTGTTTGGCGTGTCATGGGGTTGGCGGCAAAGGCGATGGCCCGATGGCAGAATACCTGTCGGTCACACCTTCGGACCTGACGGCAATCGCCAAGAACAATGAAGGTGTGTTTCCGCTCCTCGAAATCTTTCAGATCATCGATGGCCGCACGGAACTTGGAGCCCATGGCGTCCGGCATACGGAAGGCTGGGAAATGCCCATCTGGGGGGATCGCTACAAGGAACAGGCCGGCAGCAAATACGGCCCATACGGGAGTGAGCAGGCGGTTCGGGCGCGGATCCTCGAACTGGTCTTCTATCTCCAGGCCATCCAGCAACAGTAACACGCCACCTCGACTGCGCTGCGGGACAGATACCGCGACGCGCGGCGGTCACGTTTGACCGTCGGGGTCGCCTTGGACCAGCGCCAGGGTGGGAGGATTTCGGCACCCGGCCGAAGTTCTCGATTTTGGCGTGAGGAGAGCACTGCCCAATCAGGATGCCCCGTTCGGAGACATATCTATGAGACCTCTTGAGATTGATGCCGATCGAGCCATCGAGGCCATCTGCAACGCCATCTCCGAGAAGGTCACGCGCGACATGTCAGAAGGTGTCATACTCGGGTTGAGCGGCGGGCTTGATTCCTCGGTTTTGGCCGCCCTTGCCGTCAAGGCCCTTGGCGCCGGGAAGGTGACGGTTGTCTATCTCTTCGACCGCGACAGCGATGCCGGAATTGGCCGCAACGCCCGGCTGATGGCGCAGCATCTGGGTCTTGAGCTGGAGATCCTGGATATTTCGGAGGAGATGAAAAACTCCCAGGTCTACAAACCGCTCTTCATCAAGCTGTTAAGACTCTCTCCCCTGATCGCAAAACTCAGCGCCGGGAGCTATCGCGTCATTTGTGGAGAGAGCCCGTTTAAATCGACGCTGCGTGTTGGGCGCGGGGAACATCTCAGCCCGTGTACAAAAGACTCCTCTTTGGAATGACGATGCATCATGTCGATTCCGGCTTTGCAGCCCGGCACAAATATCGCCGTGTGTTGCTTGAGCGCTTGGCCCTGGAACGCAAACTGTCCCTCATTGGCGCAGCCAACCTCTCGGAATGTGACGTGGGCTGGTTTGTAAAAGACGGTATCGACGATCTCCCGTTTCAACCCTTGACTGGCCTTTACAAGACACAGGTACGCCAATTGGCGAAGGCGCTTGCGCTGCCCTCGGAGATATCCACGCAACTTCCCTCGCCGGACATGGCGAAAGGTGTGACCGATGAGTTCGGGATTGGACATGACTACAGCGTGGTGGACCAAGTGATCGACGGGGTCGACAGAGGCCTGACCGCTCAGGACATCGCCAAGCTGGGCATTCCCCTGGGCGAGATCACCGATATCCAGGAGCTGATGCAGCTGTCGGATTGGAAACGCCAGTCTCCGCATGAGGCGCCCCCCGTCGATGGGAAACTGGCCGGCGGGCTGAGACGGACGACAGAAGGCCAAGGCTCTTAGCTGAGACCAGGATTGCCGTTCTGCGGATCCTCGCAGGACGCGAGAGTCCGGGACAGGTATGCGCCGTGGTGGACGGAGCATTCAAGACATCCCGGCGGACAGATGACCCGCGATTGCGGGATCCCGCAGCAACAGAGTCTGGCTGAACGCAACGGCGGGACATGGACTGCGACACGCCCTGCACAGATCTCAGCGAAGCGCCGGCCATGAAGCCGGATCCGCCATTCTGAGCGGATCCGGGTTGTGCAAGGGAGCGTGTTTACGCGCCCGGGATCACGCTGCAGTCACTGGCATCCATGTCAAGGACAGGGTCATTTGGACCACACTCCTCTTCGCTCACCGGATATGTCCCTGTCTCGGTACATCCTGTGATCGCGAAGATCAGTGCCAGCAGGGCGGAATATGCAATATGTTTCATAGTGGTTCCTTTTTCAGTTTGAGGTCAGGAAAGAGCAGAGACCGGGGGAGATCCGCGCGACGCGGCTTTGATCGGGCAAAGCTCCGAGAGCCCAACAGCGCCCGAGCAACATGGATCAGAACGTCACCTTTTGGTCTGTGATGTGCCCCGTGTGAGTCCACTCGGCCATCGACCCATCAAAGAGCAGGGCGTTTTTGTTGTTCAGCAGCTCATGGCTCACAAACCAGCCGATACTGGCCAAGTGGCCTGTATTGCAGAAGTTGATCTGTGGATCCGTGAGGGACACTCCGGCTGCCGCATAGAGGGCCGCGAGAGCATCGGACTCCCGGAACGACCCTTTTGCATCAACCGTCAGCCAGCTGTGAGGAAGATTCACCGAGTTCGGGATGGTCCCGGCGGTTTTGGCAGCCCCTGATTTTGTAATGCCCAAGTGGAAGTCACGGGTGCGATTATCGACCGGCACCACACCTGTCGCCACCATGATCTCGACGTCGTCCGCGGTGAGAAGCATGTGCTCTCTTGGCTTGGCGACAAAGGACGCCGAACCCCTATCGACCTTGCCTTTTTGCAGGGGGTTGAGAGGGATCTTCTTGTCATCCAGCTCCTTGAGATAAGCGGCCATGCCGCCATCCAGAATGGAGAGCTCATCATGGCCCAAATAACTCAAGGTCCAGTAGACTCGGGTCGCGGCACCCATGTCCGATGAGCTGGTCCCGCCAGGGATCAGCACGATATGATCGTCGTTCGAAACACCAATCCTCCCGAGATGCGCCGCAATCTGCTCCGGCTCGCGCACCAGCCCCCGCACCTGTCCAACCTTCATGCGCCACTGGTCCTTGGGACCACCATATTGGGTATGCACGGCGCCAGGAATATGGCCGTCCAGATACGCGCCCCCACTCCGCAGATCGACAAACACCACATCTTCGCTGTCGAGGTTTTCCGTCACCCATGCCACATCAACCAGAGGGTCGGCCGCATGGGCAAAACTCGCAAGGCTAAGCGCTGCAGCGGTGACTGCCAGGGATAGTGGATAGGTCATGGTGTCCTCCCGTCAGGATGCGAGGAGATGGCAAGACTTCAGGCCACGTGACGCAACGACCGAACAGCAAACCCTCGCACCAGCAAGCTTCCACGTTCGAAAACCATTGTTGTTGATATGAATCAAAACGGAGAACCGGCGCTATCCCAGTCCTGGGTATGGCAGGACGGTTTTTGAGCCCTCCATGAAGAGCGGATGCGCGGGTTTCGCCGTCCTGGACGCTTGGCCGGTTCGCCGGTGCATCCAAAACCGGTCTGAACCTGGGCGGTTTGGGTGTTTCGGGAACCCAGGTCAAGGGATAGGGAGATGCGTTCAGCCCTAGCCGTGCTTCATGAGGCGCCCAGTGTCGTTCCCCGGACAGGTCACGGGTAACCCCGCCTTAGGAGCATGGACGAAACCATCAATCACAGCCGGGAACACCTCGACCGGTGCGCGCGCGTGCCGCGCGAACTGCGGCTTGGCAAACACCGGTTTGAGGCCAAGCGTCACAAGCTGAAATCAGGCTTGGAATGGAGTCCAGAGAGTGTCGGCCTTCACGGCTCAAGCCTTCTGGGGCAAATGTCCTGCACCTGCGCATGCACAGCGCAGGACGCCCTGAAGCGCGATCGACCCGACGCGCGGCGATCGGACCCAAAGACCGAGCTGGTGAGTCATGGCCGCGATTGGAAACCGCGGCCAGAGCAGAGAAGCGCTATTCCGGATCCGGGAGAGGCGGCAGTTGCCGCAGATACAAAACAACAGCGTCCAGATCTGTTTCGGTCATCGAGGCATAATACCCATATCCCATGGGAGGCATCATGGGACTGCCATCCGGTCGCTTGCCCTGGGTGATCATCATCTTGATCTCGTCGTCCGTATACCCTGCGAGACCGTCCTCATGACTTGTCAGGTTTGCGGAAACCGAGGTTCCCCATGGCCCATGAAACGGAAACCCGCCAGCGCCAAGATGTGTATCCAGCATCGGGCCCATGGGACCCGGCGTCGAATGGCATTCCACGCAATGAGCAACCGGGCCTGCAAGATACTCCCCATATTCGACAGTCACAGCGGCAGGGATGGCGGCGACGCTCTCGATGGGCGGGCCATAGGCCGGTGGGAGGGGAATATTATAGGTCGAGAAAGGTGTTGTATTGTCACTTGCAGGGACGGTCCGGAGAAACATGACGATCGACATGAGATCATCGTCTGAGAGACCGCGATACAGTCCAATCGGCATCGGAGGTCCAATAACAGAGCCATTAGGTCGGATACCCTCCCGGATGGCGCGCGCAAGTTCTGCGTCAGTCCATTCCGCAACACGGCTCCCCGGCGTAATGTTGACAGCCCAGGCCTCGAACGCCTCTGACTTCTCCACCATGAATCCGCCGAGCTCATTTGCCATATCGGGTCCGTTTGGACCCTGCGGTGTGTGACAATTGCCGCAGGCCGCTGGCCCGCGAACCAGGTATTCACCGCGCTCCAGGCTGGGCTCAGCCGAAACCGCGATGGGCAGCACCATGACCAGGGCTGCAAGTAGATCGTTTCGCATAGATGGTCCCCCGTTTCGTGAGGCACGCTTGTTTTTGATATAGTCTGCGCGCTCTCTGCTCTCATGCTACCCGATCCTGGCGGTTTCGCCTAATCCCGCGTTTCCCGGCCTCGGCCAAAGCCCGACACCAATCTCGACATGGCCGCACCTCTCACCCGCTTTTGGGAGGTGATGGACCAAAACAGACCAATCCCACCTCCAGCAGCCCCTCGAGACACATGAGACGGGGGCGCTGCCTTGACCGATAACCCAACCGCGCTGCTCGTTCAGAGGATAGGACCGGCTGAAATAGAGCTTGTCACAGAAGCTTCTTTTGCGATTATTGAGACATGCACGAACAGGGAGGTCTCAAATGACCGTAGAACGTTCAATCCTTTTGATCGTTGGTGTTGTGGTTCTTGGCAGTGCACTTCTTGCAGCGTTCCATAACCCGAATTGGCTTTGGCTGACGGGTCTCATGGGTGCACACCTGATCCAGGCATCGTTTACGGGGATGTGCCCCGTTGTCATGACATTGAAGAAACTCGGGCTTCCCACGAAAGCCGGATTTGCGTGACGTCCTGTGTCGAACGACGCGGTTCGGCGCTTTGGTCAGAATGGGGCACATGCGCCAGGCTTTGAGCGATTGGCGCAGAACTGGTTCTGTGCAACGGCGTCACTTCATATCCAAGCTGTCTCCCGAGCAGAGTCAGCAAGGCAGGTCCAACAGGCGACGAGTGTGGAAAACCGGGATCTGCGCGGCCTTGGCCAGTCTTCTGGTTTCGTCGGTTTACGCCGATGACCTCCAAACCTGTTCAGATAGGCAGTTTTCTGTCGAGGCGCCAAATGACGAGTTGCTTGAAACGCTCTGTCACGCCGCACCGCGCATCCGGGACACGCTTTCAGACTGCGGGCTGACCCAGACGAGACCCTTGACGATCAAGGTTGTGGACGAGTTGAGCCACAAGATTGGAAACTGCCTCGCGTGGTTTGATTGCGATCACGACTCCATCCGGCTGACCAATCCCGCCCGTTATCCAGAGGTTATTGACCAGGACAGCCCCTATGCCACGCTGCCAGCGGATGTCTTGCTGGAAAATGCGCTCACGCACGAACTGGTGCATGCCCTCATTACGCAAAGTGCAAATGGTCGCGAAGTATCCCTGATTGATCACGAATACATTGCGGCCGCACTTGAGCTCGAATTGATGGAGCCTCAATGGCGCGATGTGTTGATTTCTGCAGCTCCCGTGTCGCTGCCGCCAAAAACTGGGCTGATCGACATTTGGATCTATGGGCTGGAGCCCCGCAAGTTTGCGACCAATGCATGGCAGCATTTCAGTTTGCAGCAGAACGGTTGCGGATTGGTGGAACGCATCGTTCAAGGGGACGAGACACTGTCCCGGAGTTCACGATAACGGACCCCGACAACGGCCTGTCCACGCGACGGGAACGTGACATCGCAGGGGCACATGCCTGATGCCCACGACATGCCTTCAGCGCCGAGTCACGTCCGGAGGTGATGTCGAGGCCCGACGCGGACAGTCCCAAACCCCTGAGCGATCGCGTTGACCCACATCAACGCAATCACGTCCCAAAACACGTTTACTGGGCACGTGTTTCAAAAGGGGGGACATGCAGATGGCAACCGGAAAAGCGGGGCGTGTTGGACCACTGGATCGGATCATTCGGCTGATCCTGGCACTGGTACTTCTAGGGTTTGCACTATTCTGCCCATTTGCACAGGCGCTTGGGCCCGTTGTTGTTTGGATAAGCGGGTTTCTGGGGGTTGTGCTGTTTATGACGGCGTTCATCGGTCGATGCCCCATCTATCAATTGGCGGGCATGCACACGTAAAGATCCGGCAAGGACAAACCTCACACGTCGAGACCCAAGAACGAATAGTCCGCCGGTGACGCCTTGGCTGGTTGCCGTGACCGCGTCCTGGCCTTTAATGACGCCTCAATAGCGCGGGTACTGTTGACGCAGAGTAGAGCCCGATCAACCCGTCGCTGCGGGCACCAGAAAAGTTATGGAGACGGAAAATCCGGTAGAAAGGTCAGCATTGCTCACTTGATTTATGTGCGTTCTGTGGGACGCTTCTTGCGTTGCGGACTCATCGGTCCGAGCTCCCAAGTGAAGGGGCCTGCGCCCACCCCACCTCTTTCCTAGGCGGAGGCCCCTTCTTCATCGGTGCGGTTTTTTGCATGAGGACGCCCTAAAGACATGCGGCATCGAAGGTCCGCTGAAGCAAGTGCAAACAGAAATGCCTGGGCCCGAATGTGCGAAAGGCGTTCACAGCATTGCATTGATGTTGATCAAATCCCGATCCCGGACAGGATGGCACACTTCAGCGTCAACAAACCCGCAATCTGGAGGTCACGCGCGTCATGACAGGCATGAAGTATGTTTGGAAGATCACTGCGCGCGGCGACCAGGGAAGCACGGAACGCCCGCCGTGCTACGCCTATGCAGGCAGCATGCGGGAGGCCTTGGAATTGGCGGGTGAGCCCGATGCCATTGCGACACCTCAAGTTGGTCGAGAATGGCACAGCCTCATGGACGGTCGGCGCGTTTGGCGTGAAGAACCCTAATTGTGGCCGACAGTTTCAATTAGGGAGCACCTGGTCGCGTTTTGACCTGTGCGCGCGAGGTCCACTGACACGTGCTCATGACGAGTCTGCCCGGGACGCATCCGTGCCATGGTGATGAATATGAACATCCCGTTGCGGATACGGTATCGAGATCCCGGCCTCGTCAAATTTTTCCTTTATTTGTTGTGTCAGGTCCCAATAAACCGTCCAGTAGTCAGCTGTCTTGCTCCACGGCCTGCAGATGAAATTTACCGAATTATCCGCCAGTTCATGTACGCGAATAACAGGTTCCGGATCGGCCAGAACCAGGGGATGGGCGGTCACTGTCTCTTTGATGACGTCTAGCGCATCAGAGATGGAGTCCGCGTAGGAAATACCAAACAACAAATCGACCCGGCGTGTTGTGCTTGCAGTGACATTTGTAATGACGTTCCCCCAAACATTCTTGTTCGGGATCACGATCACCTGGTTGTCGGGCGTGACCACTTTGGTAGCAACGATACTGACGGATCGCACAGTACCAGCCACACCACCAACATCGACATAATCGCCCTCATCGAATGGCCGGTTGATCATGATCATCAGTCCACTTGCGAGATTTCCAAGCGTGTCCTGAAACGCAAACGCCAAAATGAACGAAGCACCACCAATCAGGGCGAAAACGGGTGTGATATCGATCCCCATGGCAGACAATACCACCAGCAGACCAAACGCCAGAACCAGCCAGTAGACCACCGTCGCGAGAAAGGCCTGCAAGAGCTTGGAGAGATTTGGAACACGGCCCATCATCCGCTGACTTGTGCGCCGGCTCACTCTTGCAAACAAGAGCAACCCTAGGAGTGCAACGGCAAGTACGGCCCCGTTCAGCCCAACCGAAATGCCACCTTCGCGATCCATAAGCCAACTCAAAGTCTCGGACACGAGAGTTTCAAAATCGGTGTTCCGTGTTTCGTCAATAATGACCGAGGACCGATACGCCCGATACTCCGCGACCAGAGATGGATCACCGCCCTTCTTTTCCAGGGAGGAGATGACCCTGCTGTATTTGTCGAACAGTGCCTTTCTCTCAAGGACCAGCGCGGACAGGTTTTGGCGAGCCGCATCTTCGACACCCTGATCCGTCCGCAAGATGGTGATTTGTGCGGCCATCACCTCTTCTGTCGCTGCGCGTACAGTTTCCAACCAGGTTTCCGCGAGACTTTCCAACTCGGATTTCGTGAGGGGGATCAGTCGCAGTTCAAGCTCGTTTAGGGGAATATTCGGGTCCAGTATGTCGCGCGAAAGACCGGGTTCGGAATTGGCCGCATTATCATCGACAACCTGCTCCGAATTGGCACCCGTTGTCCTGCTAGCATCGCCCTCTGAGAGAGTTTCCTGGGCCGGCACTGCGACTGTTGAGAGCAAGAGAACACAGGTCGCAAAAAGACCCAGCATACAGGCAAGCACCCAAGACCCTCTCGTGACCACGTTGCTCTGGATGGATGTCATCTGCTGTCCCCCTCGTCGACGTCTCGAAATCACAGACTGTCGCCATCTGAGAAGAAACGCAATTTTTGGCAAACCAGCGAGTAACGGAGAAAAGCGAGCAGTTGTCTCGACAGCGACAAACACCCCCAAAAATGGCGCAGACTGCGAAGATCTTTGAGATTGATGAACCGGGCCGAATCCGATGAACACGGCGCCGGGTCACTGGTCTCGAAAAGGTGTCAAGAGAGACACACGTCAGACGTCGAGGTCGACATGTGTCACGTCTTGCCGAAGATTGCGTCTACTGGGTGTCGGACGTGGCCGTCGAGTTGCCCATGGCTGCTGCACCCAGAAGCAACGCGGCGACACCACCGACCACCGTGGGTGTGAAACTGCCTGCGACAACCGCGCCTGCAGCTGCGCCCCCGGCTGCAACTGTACCAGGCGGGCAGGTGCCGACAACGGCCGCGGCCGCCGAACATTGAACGCGGATCTCTGAATTCGTTTCGAAACGCGCGCTGATGATCGCCCGGTCTCCGCAAGCATTTTGACTGCGGGCGATTTCGTACGCGCGACGCTCAGACTCCGATGCTCCCGTAGCAGCGACGGGAATGCATTGCGCGCCAGCCACACCTTCCGCGCAACGAACACCGACGCGCCCATCCTCGAGAAAGCGCGCCGACACGATCAAATCGTTCTGACCTTCACCACATGCTTCCTGAGCTTGGGCGATGGCCAAAGCCTCAGCATTGGATTGAGCAAATGCACCCGTGGCCGAAACGGTCAAGGCCATCATGGCGGCGAGGAAGGGGCTTTTCATAGTGGACTCCGGTTCTGACGACGACACAACTTTGCGGGTAGATAACATGATTAAACTGAGCTGCCAAAGATCAAGTGAAAAAATCTCGGATTTCAGGCGTCATCTCATGACCTCCGCAATAATATGTATAAATGAAAAGCCGTTTCGGTCAGCTTGGAAAGCAGTGGCAGCACGTCTACACATGGAAAGGACTTCGAGCCTTGTTGGACATACCTCCGCATCTCACAAAACTGGCAAGATACTCCTGATTTTCTCAGAGAATCAGTGATAATCGCGGCTTGTGTATGATCTTTTTGGACTTTTGCGGGCAGTCTTCTTTGTTTGACTGCGCTAGCGTCGCCGAAACCGTGATCCGTTGGAGTCTTTTTGTAACTGCAATAATTGGCTAGGCACGCATCGCAAAGAGATACAGGCCGCGTTGAATGACCAAAATTTGGTCGACGGGCAAGTTATCGCCCTGTGACTCTTATCAGTGTGACAATATGGATTGAGCGTTGGAGGCAAAACCAGTATCGTTTTAGTTGTAGATATTGGCAGACATTTCACGTGAACGGTGGGGGTTCATTGTGTTCGACAGTTTGATGGACGATGTCGCGGGTTTAGCGACGTCGAAGAGGCGCAGCTCTTTTGTATTCAAGGCGTTCAAGCGGCTGTTTGATTTGTTCGTCAGCCTGATGTTGCTGCCTCTGCTCGCCGCGTCCGCGCTTGCGATTCTTGCACTCAATCCGCTGCTCAACCGTGGGCCTCTGCTGTTCAGGCAGCAACGCATGGGACGGCACTGCCAACCCTTTGTCGCGTACAAATTCCGAACGTTGCTCCCCTGCACGTTGTCGCACAGAGATGTAAATGACCCCCTCGAACACCATCGCATTACAAAGCTTGGCAAGTTTCTGCGACGCACCCGGCTTGATGAGCTGCCCCAGATCATCAATGTGCTGAAGGGGGAAATGAGTCTGATTGGACCGCGTCCTGACTACCTGCCGCACGCCCAAGTGTTTTTGAAGGACATTCCAGGATACCGTGAACGTCACGAAGTGCGTCCGGGAATCAGTGGGCTGGCTCAAACGGAAATTGGCTATGTGCAGGGTCCGAGTGACACGCGCCGCAAGGTGCTGGCAGACCTCTATTACATCAGAAATTCCGGCTTCCTGCTGGAGTTTTGGATCGTATGGCGCACCTTGTTGATCGTCTTTGGAGGAAAAGGTTTGTAGGTTCGGAACAGCGACTTTGTCGAAACACGGACCAAGTCGCGCTTACATGTGAGATCAGCAGTAGGAACACAGATTTTGTTGCAGGACTACGCACGCGCTGGACGCAACCAGAAATCCGAGCATATCGGAGACGACGAAATCGATCTCCTAGAGCTGTTCGGGTCGCTCTGGCGCGGCAAATGGATCATTTTGCTCTGCGCCTTGCTGGCGGGTCTTGGTGGCGGCTACTATGCGTTCCAACTTGCGGTACCGAAATATTCTGCGCAAACAACTCTCGCCATTCAGGTTGGTGGCTCGCAAATTGTCGATATCGACAGCGTGTTTTCAGGTGTCTCCGCCGACACCGTGTCTCTGAACACGGAAATCGAGGTCATCAAATCGCGCAAACTGGGAGAGCAACTCGTCAGAGAGCTCAATCTCACAGCGGATGCCGCATTTAATCCCTATCTCGCGGACACGGGGCCAGCCTTCTACGAACCGTATCTCGAACCCTATCTGAAGGATTGGTTCGGCTTCGAATTTCCGGAAGAGCCGACACCGACGGAGTTTCAGCAGTTCGATCGCACAGTCGTTAACGCGATGAGCGCGATCAGCGCGTCGTTACAGCGTGATACCTACGTGTTCACGCTCTCAGCCAAAACGGTTGATCCGCAGAAATCCGTCTTGCTCGTGAATACGCTGGCTCAGCTCTACATCGCGGACCAGATCGCCGTGAAATTCGAAGCCACTGAAAATGCGGTCACCTGGCTTTCTGAGCGTGTTACCGAGTTGGAAATTGAACTGAAAGAAAAAGAAGACGCCATCAAGGATCTCCGCTCCAGGTCAAACGTGGTCAATGCAGAGGTCCTTGCAGGATTAAACCAGCAAGCAAACGATATTCAGGACCGCCTGCAAAGCCTGCGTGAGACCGCGGAAGGAGCAACAACCCGTCTGGAACGTTTGCGAGCTCTTCAACTCGATGGATCGCCGGAAGAAATCCTGGAAGCCTTTCCCGACCCGGTACTTCAGAGGCTTTACAACGATCTGAGCGATGGCGGTCCGCAAAGGTTGACTTTGTTCGATGACCGTTTTGCACTGCTCGTGGATCGGGAGGCCACAGACACGCAACGTGCCCTGACGCAGGCCGAGTCCCTGTCTGCATCTTATGACGAGCTTCAAACCCGGATTGCCCTGCAGACGCAGGATCTGATTGATCTACAGCAATTGGAACGCGAAGCGGAAGCAACGCGCATTCTCTACGATACATTTCTAGCGCGTCTGAAAGAGACAACTGTTCAACGTGGGTTGCAGGAGGCCGATGCCCGAGTGCTCTCACCTGCGATAAATGGCGTTTACGTTGAACCACGCAAGTCACGGATCGTGGCACTCTCGCTGATCCTGGGCAGCATGCTGGGGGTCGGCATTGTCTTGCTGCAGCAGTTTTTGCACAATGGCTTCCGGACCGCCGAGGATCTGGAGCGCCACACCGGTATCGGTGTTATGGGTCAAATTCCGCGGATCCCGATTTCAAAACGCGAAGCCCTTATTCCCTATCTGAATGACAAACCCACATCTGCAGCCTCAGAGGCCGTCCGCAACCTGCGCACGTCGGTGATGCTGTCAAACATTGACCAGCCACCCAAGGTCATCATGTCGACCTCGTCGATTCCGGGCGAAGGCAAGACCACGCAGGCCATCGCATTGGCCAAGAATTTTGCGACTTTGGGGCGGAGTGTTCTCTTGATTGAATGCGATATCCGGAGACGAACCTTCAGCCGATATTTCAAAACCGCGCCTGATTGCGGGATCGTCTCGGCTTTGTCACGTCGTCGACCCCTGGATGAAATCGTCTTTCATGACAAGGCATTGTGCGCAGACGTGCTTATGGGAGAAAAGAGCTCGGTGAATGCGGCAGATCTCTTCAGTTCCGACCGCTTCCAGGAGTTTATTGGGAACGCCCGAAAATCCTACGATGTCATCATCATCGACACGCCGCCCGTCCTTGTGGTTCCCGATGCTCGTGTCATCGGCCAGGCTGTTGATGCAATTATCTATTCGGTGGCGTGGGACAAGACCGCCAAGGCCCAGGTGGACGAAGGTCTGCGTCAACTGGCAGGCGCCAATCTCAAGGTTGCTGGATTTGTTCTGTCTCAGATCGACCCAAAAGGCATGCAGCGCTACGGCTATGGTGGTCGCTACAGCGCCTATGGGGCCTATGCCAAATACGGCAAACATTACTACGACACATGAAAAAAGCGGGCCCCGAAGAGGCCCGCTTTTTTATCGTTTTGAGGAAGTTTTGGTTTAGTTGCCCGCAGCGTTTGCCGTGCTGATTGCTGCCCCAACGAGGCCAAAGGTTTGCTGGAGCGACCGGCCCCATTTTGTTACCGGCTGCTCTTCGATGAAGATGATGTCATTGGGGCGCATCTCCATGCGAGCCGCCAAGGTCAGGTTCACCGCGTTGCTGGCATCCAGATGCCATGCTGTCACCGCACCAAATTCCGCAGGGTTTTCCGAGGCACGCAATACGTAAATGTGCCGTGAGCTTCCGGTCGCATTGCTGTAACCGCCACTGTCATAGAGCGCATCGGCAAGGGTCGCTGTCTGACCATAAGGAAGCGCAAAGCGACTTTGCTTGGCTACCTCTCCTGTCAGATAAACATAATCCCGCTCGACGGCACCGTATTCGGCTCGTGCACCAAAATTCGACCGTTGTTCGTCCAAAGCCGCCCGCCGAAACCCAACTTCAGCCTGCAGCTCAGCCAAAGCCTGTGTTCTGGCCTGGTTTCTCTGGGCAATCACATCGAGACGCTGTTGGTAAAACAGCAAGGCTTGCTCGAGATCGTAGGTGGTATCGACATACACGGCATCACCATCGAGAAGGATACGCCGTTGCAGGGAGGCATCCGCAAAATAATCCCGAATGGGAATTTGGTAGAGCGTCCCGTTTCGGTAGATACGGATGGAGCCAAACTCGTCATTTGCCAGTTGAACCCCACCGGCAGCGGCCAGTGCTTCGCCGAGGGTCAGGGGCCGGAGCGTGATGGGTATCAGGGTTGAGCTGCCTACGGCGCCACCGATCACCACGCGCTGCGAATTAAATTCCGAGACTTCAAGACTGAAGGCAGGATCGACCTGGTTCCGAACAAGGATCTCAAAAATCCGGGCCTCCGCTTCTTCCACCGTCAAGCCGGCGATATCGATCTGTCCGATTTCCGGAATGGCAATGCGGCCATCATCCCGCACCGTGTAGCCCTGCCGCCGGTTCTGGGCCGCAAGAAGTCCGGTCAGCTCTTCGACGGTTGTTCCAACGGATTTCGTGGCGAGAAGAACGACGTCACCGACCCCGATCCGGTATGTTTCCGGAAGGATTTGCGGCGGCGGGCGCAGCTGCAATGTGCCCGGTGTTTCCTCCGGGACGAAGGGTTCTTCCGGAAGGGGTCCCCCAAACCGCAAAGACCCTCCTCCCGCTGTCTGGTAGAAGGCTGCCGGAAGAGATTTAGGTGTGTAGGACGAGCGGTTCGCCACCAGCACACTTTGTGCCGTGAGCGGGATTTCACGGACGGCTACGCCGGCGCCCGCGTCTTTTACAGTCGGGCTATGGTAGGTAATGCCGCATGCCGTTGTCACAAGAGCTGTGCTCAACAGCGCGATCCCAAGATAATTTCGGCGCTTCATACTCGACCCTCAATTCCGATTCGACGTCGGCGTTCCATCGCGAAAACTTAACGGATGACCCGCTCGGTTTCCACGTAACCAACGCCCGGCGAGACCCATTGGCGTGATTTCAGAACCAAGCCGTTGCTATTTCGCCAGTATGTATTCTCGATCTGCCGCTCATCGTTGATGCAGGCTTCTGTGATGCGTGTGGCAGTGACAAGGCGATTTCCGACAGGTGTTTGGACGGATTGTGTGTCAGACCTGCGGCACTGAAACGTCATGAAAAAGCTTTGGTATTCGCCATTCATATAACCATTGATCCGCGGCGCCCACGCGAGTGCTCCGCCATTTACCGCCGCGATCGACTGGGTTGCATCAGCTCCCATGAGGTCATCACCCAGACCACGCGTCGAGACGATCACGCCTTGATCGAATGAAAACGTTGCGTTGTCTGCCGTCCGCCATGTGACAACGCTGCCGATGCGGGCAGCTTCAGTGGCAAAGCCCTGCGCACCGAGCACGGGAACAGACACTTGGAGACTGTCACGGGTGGCTGTCCCGATCACGACCTCTGAACCACCAAGACCCGCAAGTGATGTGAGCTGAGAACACGCGCCAAGGATCGTAGCAACCACGAGACTTATGAAAGACCGCCACATCATTTCCAGAACCGCCCCCATCCGTTTTGTAGTTCCGGTTTATGGAGCTCCCGCACGGTCTCGTAGAGACGGTCCGACACATTCAAGCGCGCACCGCCATCACGCTGCACCGGGCGCATCGTGTAGGTCAGTTTGTCTGTATTAGGTTGCCCCGTGACCGTGCTGATCGGAATCTCGAACCGCAGACCTTTGTCGAACGAGCCTTCGCCAAAATCATCAAAGCTGACATCGGTGAAAGTGGCAAACGCCCCAACTTTCCAGCCGTTTTTGAACTCACGATCCAGTGTAAAGGTGGTTCCCCAATCTCCGGCGAGATAGCGGCCAACATCGAGCTGGGAATGAAACCCGTTGCCCATATCCCAATATCCAGAGACATGGCCGGTTGCGACTTCATAATCCCTGAACCCAAAGAGCTGGTCGAAGTCACGTTGCTTGACGTAGTTGAGCTCAGCTCCCAAGGCGAACGGACTGTCGATCGGTTTCCAGAGCAGTTCCGTTGAAATCCCGCCAAACATCGGCTCCAGGTATCCGGCAGTCACTCGACCGTAAAGATCTTCGCCTGGCTTGAAGTAATACGCGCCTACCAACTCCGTGATCGCAGGATCCCCTTCGCGATCGTAGATGTTGAAATCCGAGCGCACTTTTTCGAGCACCGATGTAGAGGCACGGGTGCTTTCGTCGAGATTGCCAGCGAGTTTTTTGCGGACGGCACCGCGGAGTTCAAAACCAGGAGCAGGCTGGTATTTTGCAGCCAGTTCGAGGCCAACATCGACCCGGATGGGATCATCCGGGTCGAACAGACTTGGCGTCAGATAGGGGCGCAACTGCCATTCGAATTGCGGATACCGTCCAGAGATCGGCGATAGCGGCCCAGTGTCAGGTTCAATGGAGGCACGGGCAAAACTGCTCCAGCTATTGTCGTAGGTGTATTCGAGCTCTTCGAGATCTGAGCGGTTCAAGGTCACGGCCGCCCCAGAAAGTCCCGCGACAACAGGCACAATCGTAAATGTATCGACACCTGTTGGCACCGAATGGGTCAGTGCCCGCGCCGTTCGACCAACAACCTGCGCCATGTTCGGATACGTGGCGTTTTCAACCTCGATCCGGATGCTGCGCCCTGACGCCGAGAAGCCATGCAGCTTCAACCCGGACTGTGCAAGAGCAGCCTGAATCCTATTTTGGACACGGGTTTCTCCAATGGAGTCTACGCTCCATCCAAGAGAAGCTGCATTGCGTCGCGGCAAGACCGGCATCGGCGCACGATCAATCCCTGGTCCCCCACTGGGTGATTTGGGGTTGGTTGCAAATGTGGCCTGCACCCCGAATTCCGAGCCATAGAGATAATGCGCGCCGAGCGTGATGCCGGGGCGGTATTGGTAGGAAACACCGAAGTTGTAGGGTGACTTGCGTTCAAAGGCAGATCCATCCTCAAACGGATAAGCATCCGATGAGTATTCAGCGGTGATGGCGAGTTTCTCGGTCGCCTGCCACTCAATCCCGCCAAAGAACGCCGCGTTACCTCGGAAGAACTGGTCCGCTTCAACGGTTCCGCCTTTGCCAAAATCACGGGTTGGTCGTGTCTTCATCGCATCACTGAAGACGCCGAGTGGATTATCAAACCCGCCGACGCCTGCCAGACGACCCCAGCCCAAACCGCCGGTTACGCGAACACCACTTCCAAGCGTTTTGGTGGCAACGACATATTCAGAGGAATAGATCCCTGTTCCGAGAAAGTCGTTCAAGCCAACAGCTACAGCAGGCTGCCAAGTGTCCGGGTTTTCGTCGATCAGACGATATTGAAGCGAGAAGCTTCGATCGAAGAGTTCGGATCCTTCGCGCTGGAAGTTTTCAATATTTGAGTAGCGGAAACTCCCGGACAGGCGCGGCGTGATTTGGAACGTGATCGTGTTACGCGACTGGTTCTTGAAGTAACTGGACGTGAAGGCCAGTTCTGCATCCGGACGGCTCAACGCCGACGGCGTGTCGATCAGACCTGGATAGCCATAAGTATTGTATCCGGAATACGGCTCAGCCAGAGACTGGCCCAAAAACACGCCTCCAGACGCCACAACAAGAGTTGATCTGATCAAGTACCGCACTGCTGCCTCCGGAGAATCATTTTTCTTTGGGATTCTCTCCGCCTCTAGCGTCGTCTGTTCTATGCGCGCGCTCTATTGATTTCGACAGGTTTTCATGGACGAAATCTGATCGTTGCAAACGAGTCACGCAACGTAGTCCATTCGACTACGCCAAAAGACTAACACTGTGTCGGACGAAAGAACTGTCCAAAACAACTATTCGACGTGTCGCAGAAAGCCTCAGGCGCGAAAATCCTCCTGATGATCGAGGAACCAGCGGTAAGTCTCCCGAATTCCGTTTTCCAAGGGGATCTGGGCGGTCCAGCCCATATTGCTGAGCCGCGAAACATCCATCAGTTTGCGAGGCGTCCCATCCGGTTTTGATGGATCCGTCAGAATCTGGCCCGTGAAGCCGGTGACGTTGGCCACAAGTTTCGCTAGCTCAAGGATCGACACATCGGTTCCGGATCCAACATTGATATGGCTGAGCATGGGCTCCGTGTTGGCTTGGTAGGTCGATTTGTCGAGATCCAGAACAAAGAGGCTTGCCTCGGCCATGTCATCGACATGGAGAAATTCACGGCGGGGTGATCCTGTGCCCCAAATGGTCACGCTGTCGCGACCCTCTTCCTTTGCCTCATGAAATCGACGGATCAAAGCGGGCAGAACATGAGAGTTCTCGGGATGGAAATTGTCGCCCGGACCGTAAAGATTGGTCGGCATGACCGAACGGTAGTCCGTTCCATATTGCCGGTTGTAGCTTTCACAGAGCTTGATCCCGGCAATCTTGGCGATGGCATAGGGTTCATTGGTAGGCTCCAACGTCCCGGTCAGAAGCGCCTGCTCGGCCATCGGCTGATCTGCATGTTTGGGGTAAATACAGGACGAACCCAATTGCAGAAGACGTATCACGCCCGCAGCATAGGCTTCATGGATGACGTTACACTCCATCATCAGATTTTCGTAAATGAACTCGGCAGGGTAGGTGTTGTTGGCGTGAATGCCGCCCACCTTGGCGGCTGCCAGAATGACAACATCCGGACGTTGGGCCTTCAGGAAGGCGCGCACCTGCGATTGATCGGTCAGATCAAGCTCGGAATGGGTGCGGGTGATGATCGTTAGATCTTCGCCGGACGCTTTGCGCGCTTCCAATCGACGCAGGATTGCCCCTCCCACCATGCCCCGATGTCCGGCAAGATAGATTTTCATGGGCGTCACCCGTTTTCCAGGCTGACTGGAATGTCGTGCCCATGTGCCTTGAGAAACGCATGTCGCTGCGCAATCTTCAGGTCTTCGGCGACCATCTCGGCACACATTTCCTGCGTTGTAATCTCGGGCTCCCAACCCAACGCGGCCTTGGCTTTGGACGGGTCCCCAAGGAGTGTTTCGACTTCCGCCGGACGGAAATACCTCGGATCAATCCGCATGATCACATCCCCGGGTTTCACGGACGGAGACTTGTCGCTTGTCACCGAGACCACAGTCGCAATCTCATCGACCCCATCCCCAGAGAATTCCAGGGTGATGCCAAGCTCTTTCGCGCTCCATGTGATGAATTGGCGAACCGAGTATTGCTGTCCTGTCGCGATCACAAAGTCCTCGGGCGCGTCCTGCTGCAGCATCATCCACTGCATGCGGACATAGTCTTTGGCGTGCCCCCAATCACGCAGAGCATCGATATTGCCCATGTAGAGGCAGTCCTCCAAACCCTGCGCAATATTGGCGAGGCCTCTGGTGATCTTTCGGGTGACAAATGTCTCTCCCCGCCGCGGACTCTCGTGATTGAAGAGAATGCCATTGCAGGCATACATGCCATAGGCTTCGCGATAGTTTACCGTGATCCAGAAGGAATAGAGTTTCGCAACAGCGTATGGGCTACGCGGATAGAACGGCGTGGTTTCTTTCTGGGGCGTTTCCTGCACAAGCCCGTAGAGTTCCGACGTTGAGGCCTGGTAGAAACGCGTTTTGCGTTCAAGTCCCAAAAACCGGATGGCCTCCAAAAGGCGCAGCGTCCCGATCCCATCAACATCGGCGGTGTATTCAGGGGCCTCGAAACTCACGGCGACATGGCTCTGCGCGCCAAGGTTATAGACCTCGTCCGGCTCCGTTTCCTGCAGGATCCGGGTGAGGTTCG
This sequence comes from Marivita geojedonensis, assembly GCF_002115805.1. Taxonomy (GTDB): domain Bacteria; phylum Pseudomonadota; class Alphaproteobacteria; order Rhodobacterales; family Rhodobacteraceae; genus Marivita; species Marivita geojedonensis. Next base: position 604,989 of record NZ_JFKC01000001.1, read on the forward strand.
AGGTGTCCGTCAGATCACCATAGTGCAGCTTGAACTTTGGATTTGTCTCGTGCGGATCCTGATAAATGTGATCGATCCGCTGTGTGTTGAACGACGAGGCGCGGCGCTTGATGCCATGTACCTCGTATCCTTTATCCAGAAGGAATTCGGCAAGATAAGACCCGTCCTGCCCCGTCACGCCAGTGATCAATGCCCGTTTGCTCATCGGTCTCTGTCTACCTCAAAAGAACTGTTGGATTTTGGAGAGATTTTTCCGGGCCAAGGTGCCCAGGCCCCCGACCCCGTTGCTCCGGATCGCACGGTAGTCTTCCCGACTTTTCCGGAGGATCTTGCCCAGGGATTTGTTGCTTTCACCACCTACCCGCATTTTGACCATGACGTCCGGGATGTATCCCAGCTTGATCTGCCCTTTTCCCAGATATCGCAGCATGGCGTCGTAGTCTGCGGCAATCCGGTAAGATGTGTCGTAAAGGCCATACCTGTCAAAGACATCGCGCCTCAGATACACGGTGGGGTGCGGTGGCATCCATCCTTTGGACAGGCGGTCTTGACTGTATGGGCCTGAGCGCCATCGGCGGATGATACGGCTCGTGTCGTCTGCCGCAACATAGTCGAGATCGCCGTAAACGCCATCGAGATCCGGATTCGAAAGAGCCTCCGCCACAGCTGTCAGGACGTCAGTATGCGCGAACAAATCATCCGAATGCATAAGCCCGATGACGTCACCCTGCGCACGGCGAATGCCGCGGTTGATTGCATCATAGATGCCGTCATCCGGCTCGGAGGTAAGGCGCATCCTGTCGTTGGATATTTCGGCAATCAGGTCGACCGTTCCATCGGTGGAGCCACCATCTTGAATGACGTGCTCGACCTGAGCATAATTTTGTGAGGACACACTGCCGAGCGCCTGCGCAATGGTGGCCCGGCGGTTATAGACTGCGGTGACAACGGAGATTTTCAAAGGGGAAATTGGTTTGGCTGGGATTTGGTCAGATCAGGGATGAAGCCGTGACGTTAGTGCAGATACCAGGTCGTTTGAAGCCCATAATGGGGTAGAGATTGGCACTGAAGGCCATAGTATTTTGCCGGTCGCCCGTCCCTCATGAAGGAAAGGAATATCCTAATAACGCCCACTATCAGGTATTTGGACCATCTCACATCCTCTTTGACCACAACCCCGAAAAGAATTGATATTTCAGCGCTTTAAGCTCTAACCTTTCAACATCGCCAAATTCAACCTATGATTGATTTCTGGCTTTGTTTCGGGACATCGCCCTTTGCACACGGATTATGCATACCGCTCTTCACCAATGATATTTTGCGCCAATCTGGATAGAATCTGACAGTGCATTTGCAAAAGAGCCTTTAAAAATACTGACCTTGAGCACAGGATAATTTGGAGTACAGGTCAAGCCGAATGATCCGAGACGCCAGACGTTTGTTTCGCAGAGCCCTCTGTGCCTTGAACGTGCACAGCTGGAGGGACAGTTCCAGCATGCCCGAAGAGGTTTGCCAGTACTGCTACAAACGGCGCGGAAAAACCGTCTAGCGTCGCGTGTTTGAGACATTTCCGCTCTCTCGCACTTGCTGGACCGTGCTTGTTCTGATTTCCAGGGCAATGTCATGTCGACATATCCTGTGTTTGTTTTGGGACTTGAGAGGTTTCATGCCGCCATCCGCGCTTGGTCCCGTACCGCAACCCAGGACTGCAGAGCTTTGCGACGCTGCGCGCGAGCTTCCCGCACATAGCGCTGCAACAGGCGGTGCCGCTTGCCACCCCGAGCCGTCTCTTCGACCTCAACCTTGGCAATACGCGTAAGCAGGCTTAGTGCCTCGCGCCGCTGGCGCTTGGTACAGGGCTCAACAGCAAGCTCATCGAGGATCATGTCCCGCAGCTCCTTGAACTCAGTCAGGACATCGGATGGCCGTTCGCGACCTGACTCGAAGTCCTTGAGCGCCTGCTCAGCGCGCACCAGACCCGCTTCGGCCTGTGCCAGTATCAGGGCTTGAACGCCAAGATCGTCATCGGGCATCAAATCCTGCGCTTGCAGATCGGGTTGGTTCAGAATGACCGCCAACCAGGAGGCAACAGACGTCGGATCGAGCCGGCCTGTGACGCCATGCCGACGGGCGTTCTGCGCGACCACGGCTTTCCCGCGCTCCGATCTTGGCCCCGTACTCTTCTGCGCATTGACCCGATTGCGGGCGGTTTGGTCTCGGTGGGTCATCCCTCGATCACCGTTCCTTCGACGGGGCGCGCATTTTGGAGAAGATCGTAGTCCCGTCTCACTTCACGGCGACGGCGCTCAAGATCCGGCAACTTCTCCTCGTGATATTTGACAGATGCTCCGTAGGAGCGATGCGCCTCGCCCAACAATGCCAACGGATCGAGCCCGAGCTTGGCAATCTCACCATATGCGGTTTCCTGTTCGCCGGGATCGCCGGACAGACACATCTTCCAGAGATGCTCTGCATGTTTGTCTGCCGGAGCGGGATCGAACTCGTAAGGTTCGTCCCAGTCATCTCTCTCCCCGCCCTCCTCGATGAATTTATCATATTCAACATCCATCTCGGAGTTGTAGAGGTCCTCATAGTAAGAGCGCAGAGCGTCTCGAATGGCCGTTTGAATATGACGGCGCAAACCTGCGTCGCGCATACGGCGGTGCTGCAGCAGCTCCCATTCGATGGCGATGAGGTTTTCGGCAATGACACATTCGTACGGCGTAAGTGGCGCCAGCGAGCGCATCATGCCGTCGTGAAAGCTTTGGAAAGAGCCGGGATCCTCTCCAACGATGGGATCTCTTGCGGGCAGCATGTCGGCAAAACTCGAAAGGTTGAACCGATTTGGATCGGGAAGCGAAAGGTCTTGTGCCATTGTGCACTCCTTCTGGGCTGTGTGGCCCCTTGTGCGCGTCCCCCCATGCGCTCGCGAATCTAGTCGTTCCCCTTTTGTTTCACCATATATTGAGACGCCCGTTCACGCAACCACCAGGCATGGTGGTGCGCTTACGACCCCGCAGGGTGTTTCCGCGCCGCTCCCGAACTGTAGGCCCATGGTGTCGGCTCAAGATCGATTGAAATCATGTGTCGTCCGGCAGGTTCTTGATGCTGGTGAGCATTGACCAAACACGGATCATGTTTTCGGCGATCCGATCCGGATGCCAGGACGATCATCAGGGGCGCCAATGAACTCAATGCCTGCGTTTTCAAAATGGGTTCTTAGAAGTTGCAGGTGTCCCTTTCGAGACTTCGGTATCCCCTGAGACGCTTCGTATCTCTTTAGTGTGGCGGAGCCGATACCCGTACTTTCGGCAATTTCTTTGATACTCCAGCCAAGCGCAGCACGAGCAGCTTTGATCTGTTCCGCTGTTATGTCCTGCACTTGAATTATGATCCTTTTGGTATCATATTGGATGAATGAATAATCCGGCCAAACCAGATTGGCGCTCTGCCTTTCTACGCCTCGAAGGGGCCTATGCGCCATTGACGATGCGCGCGTACCGCGCGGATGTCGAGGCCTTTGAAACCTGGTGCTTTGACACCGGGATACCCGGTCCTTTCCCGGCGACCGTCGATATGTTGTGCAGGTTCATCGACGACCAAGCCGAAATGAAAGCGCATTCGACAATCAAACGCCGTCTCTGTGCCATTCGACTGGTTCACCGCCTCCTTGATCAGCCTGATCCAACCGGACATCCGGACGTCCAACTCGCAGTCCGTCGGGTGCGTCGAAAAAAAGCGGCGCGCCCGAAACAGGCGAAGGGTCTTACCAAAGCGTATCTTGAGCGGTTTCTCGATGCTCAACCCGATACACCGTGGGGATTGCGAAACCGCGCGATGCTGTCCTTGGGATACGAATTGCTGACCCGTCGATCCGAGCTGGTTGCATTGAGAACGGATGATCTTGAGTTGCGGTCAGACGGGACGTTTCGCGTTTTGATCCGGCGCAGCAAAATGGATCAGGAGGGATTGGGACGCATATCCTTCACGTCTCGCAAGACCGCTCGCCTGGTCCAGGATTGGTTGGAGTGGCGCGGCGCGAAGATCATCCCTCTCTTCTGCCCAATTTACCAATGCAAACCGATCAACCGAGCTCTTGAAGCCACCATTGTCAAAAGCATTGTGAAAAATGCAGCGCGAAACGCGGGTCTCGATCCTGCAGACATTGATGCCTTCAGTGGACACTCAATGCGGGTCGGAGCCGCTCAGGACCTCCTTCAGAGAGGTGTTGATACAGCTGCCATCATGCGTGCGGGAGGCTGGAAATCCGTCAACATCCTTGCCCGCTATCTGGAAAAGGCGGAGCACAACGTTTGGGAATAAGTGTATGAGCCGCAGCACTCAGCAACTGCGTGGCATCACCTCGGTTGTCCGACCCGTGACGCGATAGACCACCAGCCCAATCCACTCTTTGGCCGCGACATTGAGAAGCTTCAAATTTGCGGCGAAAGACCAACCAAGCCCGGGCCGGTCGGCAGCGCGATAATCCACCGGATACGGGACAATGTTCCGCCAACCCGCGGCACAGAACGCGCCAACACTGCGCGGCATGTGAAACGCAGATGTGACCAAAACCCAAGGTCCTGCCGTGATGTCATCGACTAGAGCCCGTGTCAGAGAGGCGTTTTCAGCCGTATTGCGAGCTTTTGGCTCCAGCACGACCCGCTCTCTGGAAACCCCGAACGCATCAAAGAGGGTTTGTGCGCCGTCTGCCCCCGAAACGCTCTGATCTATTAAACTAGCACTCCCGCCAGTGAAAATGAGCTTCGCGTCGCCATGTTGTTTTGCAAGCGCCGCCCCGAGAAGAAGCCGTTCGCCGGCATCGTTCAACTCTGGCAAGCCAGAAACAGCTGACATGCGTGCGTCTTCACCGCCCCCAAGGACAATGATCGCAGCCGGATATGAGATATCCGGCGCCGCGGGAAACCGGACCTCCAGAGGACGAATGAGAATTGCCCCAATTGGAACAATCCCAATGATGAGAACGAGACTGAGCGCGCACAAAACAAACCTGCGCGCGACCAGAAACGACTGACGGTGAAGCCCCCATAGGGTCAGACCGAGCAGCACGGTGAGCCAGCTTTCCGGCTGAATAAGCAGCCAGACAAGCTTGGACAAAACGAAGAAAAGGCTGTCCATCAGCCAAGATCAAATCGCTTGAACTTCTGTTGGTGTGCACATCTCAAAGAGAACGGGACGCCCTCCATACGCAGCCAAACCAGCTACGCGCTGCTTGAGTCTTCAACCCGAGCCGTGCAGCGCCTTCAAGACGAGACGGATTTATTTTCGCAGAACCCGATCCGACCCACACTCTCATACGCGACAAAGCCTGCGTCCCGCGCCACGTCGGCGCTGTAGATGTTACGCAGGTCGGCCATGGCGGGCCGCGACATGCTGGATGCGATCTTGTCGAGGTCCAGCGCGCGGAACTCGTTCCACTCTGTCAGCAGCACGATCAGGTCCGGATCGTCGCAATCCGCGTAGCTCCGCCCGTCTACACTTCAACGAGTTCCGGCAAACGCTTTTTGAAATATTCGATTGTCCGCGTAAGGCCTTCTTCCAACTCAATTGTTGGCTCCCAAGACAGCGCCTCCCGCGCTTTCGTGATGTCCGGCTGACGCTGTTTGGGATCATCAGCCGGCAAAGGCATCTGAACCAATTCCGATTTTGAACCCGTTAGTTGGATTGTCTTTTCAGCAAGCTCCCGAATGGTGAACTCGCCGGGATTGCCGATATTGATGGGCCCAGTGACAGAGTTGTCGGTCTCCATCATTCGCAGAAAACCCTCGACGAGATCGTCGACATAGCAGAAGCTTCGTGTCTGCTGCCCATCCCCAAAAATCGTGATCGGCTCTCCCCGCAAGGCCTGGACGATGAAGTTCGAAACCACGCGGCCATCCGCATGATGCATGCGCGGGCCATAGGTGTTGAAGATGCGGACAACCTTGATGTCGAGATTGTGCTGGCGCCAATAGTCGAAAAACAACGTCTCAGCGCAGCGTTTGCCTTCATCATAGCACGACCGCGGCCCGATCGGATTAACATTGCCCCAGTAGTCTTCGGGCTGTGGGTGGACCGACGGATCCCCGTAAACCTCGCTTGTTGAGGCTTGGAAGATCCTGCAGCGCAGTCGCTTGGCAAGACCCAGCATGTTGATGGCGCCATGCACAGACGTCTTAGTGGTCTGGACCGGGTCGTGTTGGTAGTGAATTGGAGAGGCCGGACAGGCGAGATTGTAGATCTCGTCGACTTCGACATACAGCGGGAAGGTCACGTCATGGCGCATGAATTCGAAATGTGGGTGTCCATGCAGGTGCTCGATATTGCGTTTTGTCCCCGTAAAAAGGTTATCAGCACAGATCACCTCGTGCCCTTGATCGAGAAGCCGATCAATCAAATGGGACCCGAGAAACCCGGCTCCACCCGTTACAAGAATGCGTTTGCGGCTGTCATAAAGTCGCGTCACTGATTGCTCCAATTTTGGTGAAGTTTAAGCTTGGTTTCCGGGTTGCTCACGAACAAGCGATCGTATCGTGCAAAAGTATCACGCCTCGTGGGCTGGGGAGTGAAACCCTTCGCTCCCATCAAAGACGCCTCGTTTCACCATATAAGCGAATAGGCAGTCGAAGGCTGAAAGTTATAACTTGAAAATTGGGCGCGAAACTTCGAGAGCCAAACAACGAGCGGCAACAGCGAAGGGCCGCTTCTGACAACCTGTTTGCGAAATTCGCGCGCGCAAGCCATACAAAACGCCTCAGTTCGCCAATCTCTTTCGAATGTACGGGTGCCTCATATGCAGCAGCGGAAAATTGTTCGGTTGGATCTTGCATCGTTCAAGAAACCCTCGATAGACGGCAACCCGACACTACCCCTCCGCGCTCTCTGGTATCTCATAAACACAGTAATCTTCCGCAGTAGCCTGCTCGGCCTGATGCCTTCTCCATCCAAGACGGCTGTGCTCAGGATGTTCGGCGCGAAGGTCGGCAACGGCGTCGTAATCAAGCCTAGGGTCAATATTAAGTCCCCGTGGTTTCTCGAGATTGGCGATCATGTTTGGATCGGTGAACAGGTCTGGATCGACAATCACACGACGGTCCGCATCGGCCCAAATACCTGCATAAGCCAGGGTGTATATCTCTTCACCGGCAATCACGACTGGAATGATCCGGCATTCGCCTTCTTCTGCACGCCGATTGAAATTGGAGAAAGTGTCTGGATTACTGCGTTTTGCCAGATTCCTCCAGGCAGTGCTATCCCGGATCAAACCGTAGTACTCGACAAGGAGTGATGGCTCAAACTGACAGGATTTCATCGTAGAGACCGTGTGTCAGACGGGCCGAAATCCTCCAGTCGAAAGAGCCGTGAGCTAGAGCGTGCGCGGCCTCGCTTGCCCTCTGTTGCACCTCATGATTATGGAAATATCGAAGCATACCTGCTGAAAGGCTGACCTCGAGATCTTCCTCCTCAAGAACCTGCCCTGCGCCCACCCTGGAAATCTCGCGCCAGATATTGACCTTACGTGTAATGAGCGCAGGGACACCGGCATGCAAAGCTTCAGCCAAAGCAATAGCGAAATTTTCCTGCTGTGAAGGCAGGAGAAAGACATCTGATGCCGCCATTGCTTGCCATTTTTCGCGGCCCGCCAAGAACCCTAGGAATCGGACGCTCTCCTCAAGCTTCAATTGCGCCACGAGTTGCCGTAATTCCCCCTCGGCTTCACCTGAGCCGACGAAAAGAAGGCACGCAGAGGGTTCAGACTGCAGAACTTTAATCATGGATCGAAGCGCAGTTTGCGGACGCTTTTTGGCATGCAACCTGCCAAGGAAAATGGCGCGCTTCCGGTTTCGCAATTCCGGATGCTGCGACAGGAATTCCTGTCGGAGGGTTTCAGTACGATCTGGGGGGGCGTCCGCACCCAGGGGAATGATCGCTGATGAAGTCTCGCCTGTGATTGGGTTTGCAAGGCGTCGCTCTTCCTCTGCCGTGAACAAAAGTTGCGATGCCCCTCGGATGGTACGTCCTTCGATCACCGCAAGATAAAGACGCTTCTTCCATGGTTTTTGGCCGATCGAATATGGGTCAAGCATACCGTGTGGTGACACAACATACGGCACACCGGCTCGTTTTGCCTGACGGACCGCCGAAGCAACAAGGGGGCTCCACATGGTATGACAATGCAGGATGTCGGCAGCTGAAACCGCCTTTGCAACCTGTCGGCTGGCGGCACCGAAAGTGGCAGCCAACTGGTTGGGTAACACGATTGCGCCGGGGCATGTTGCTCTCAAAGCCTCGCCACGATCTGACGTCATTTTTGCAGTTGTTAGGATTTGCGCAGAAAAGCCGTTTTCGGCAGCATGCTCAGACAGTCGTTCCACTACGACCGGAGGACCACCAGCCGAGGCATCGAGATAAGGCGTTACATGCAATACGCGGCGGCTCAATTCAGGCCACCGAAGTTATCGAAAATATTGCGAGTGCCGTTCACGGCATAACAGATGCTCAACGAGCGATTTCTTAGCAAGGCCACTCTACTCGACATAGCCTCACACCTGACGGCGCCGAGACAGCACTTCTCTTGCTGCCGCGATCCATCTACGCGCGCCCTCGTCCACCCCCCATGACTTTGCTGCCAAGCTTGAGGCTCTAGCCATATCACATCGCAAGTCCGGGTCGATCGCCAACTTTTCAAGCGCTTTTGAAAGGGCCCGTGCATCTTGTGCTGGTGTTATGAAGCCATTCACTCCTTGCGACACTAGATCTCGTCCCGCGCCGACGGCATCGCTGACGACGATGGGCAAGCCTGCACCAAGAGCTTCGTTTACGACGACACCCCACCCGTCGTGCCTGCTGGGCAAGCAAAAGATGTCAGCCGATGCGAAAACTGAGGGAAGGTCCTCAGGATCCTTATGGCCGAGGAAGAGAACACGATCCCGTAGTTCGGCCAGAACTGAGGCATAGTATCGTTCTTTCTCGGGACCGTTGCCCAAGAGAACTAGGCGCAAATTTGGACGCCTCCTGGCAATACGATCAAAGGCGGCTAAAAGGATGTCCACGCCCTTCCGCTCGATCATCTGACCACTGAACAGCACATCAACCGTCTGTTTATTTCTTGTTGCCTTTGACCGCGCCTGTTGGAAAGGCTCCAAGTCACAGAAGTACGGAATATTCAGTGTGGGCTTGTCGGGAAACAATTTTTCGTAGGCTTCAACGGCGACTTCACCTATTCCCGCAATGGCAGCGGCGCGCCGCAGCGGGGTTTGCAGCAGTTGACGAGCTTTTCTTCCAATGGCTCCACGTTTTGAGAAGCCAGGAACCTCACCCCAGTAGATCATCGGAACGTCTTGTTTTGCCAAACCTCGCATTACAACTTGCGCCGTGAGTGACGAGTAATCACTAACGATCACAACATCTGGTGCGAACTTCTTGACTTCAGAGTTTGCGGACGGATTCCAGTAAGTAGTCGCTCCCAAAATATCTTTTGAGTAACCGGGCAAGACTCTTTCGTAGTCAAAAAAATCCGGTCTCTTCCATTGCCGATCCGAAGCCGATGATGCATAGTAAAATACTTTGATTTCCACTTCCCCCGATGACGCAATTGTTGAAAAGAGCTGTCTTTGATAGGGTGAGGGGATCACAGTCAAGAAAAGAAGCTTCATGATCTAATCTTAAACTTTTTATGGAGAATGATCGCAAAAATTGGAAGTAGGGTTGGGAAAACCGATAAATAGCTGCGCATCGCAATCCCAGCCGCGAAAAAACCAAGTGCGAAAGTGATGACATCGAATGTTGTCGCGGCTCGAGCTCCGCGCCGGTTCCATAATGCAGCCATTGCACCTAGAAACAGAGAAGCTAGCAGGATAGCGATGTAGCCGCCGGCCATCCAGAACTCACCCACGAAGGTAGCTGACAACGTCATTCCTTGAACACCAAGAGCTTCCTCAATCCCCAAGGACAAGCCTTCTGGTTTCCCAGGCCAAAGGGCGCGAGGAACGGGACGGATTGCCGCGATGTAGGGAATTTCGAAACCGAGGTAGCCAGCCCGCTCGGGGAAGACCTCAGTCAAATGAGCAACGTTGACCATGTTCATGTCAACGAAAAGGCTATCTGTCCTCTGCAAAGCCAAGCCGAAATTCTGAAGGCCTAAGTTTCTTATTTCCGGTAGGTAGTAGATGGCGAAGTAGGCAACGGTTGCTATCGGAGCGAATACCAAAGCCAGCTTGCGCAGGTTCATTCGAGGCTTCATAAGCGCATACGCCGAAATGAACGTCGCGAGATGCGATAGGAAAACGTTTCTCGTACCTGACGCAAAACTCTCAAATAAAACCAGTGAAAGAAGCACCATAGCAATCAGAATCTGCCACCTGTAATACTTCTTACGATTTGCCAGAATGGCGGCGGCAAGGGGGGGGATCAGGTATTTCAGCAGTGCCAATTCGTTCAGCAGAGTCGACAGGGACCCAAATCGTCCACGCGCCCAAGGTTGTGAAAAACGCGGCCGAGTTAACTGGTAAAAAAGTTCGAAGATGTCGAAGCGCACAGCGATCAGCATATAAAGGTAACCAAATACCGCGCAAACGATCATCAAACGCACTGTCGCATTTGGCGAAACTTTAAGTTCAAAACTTGATGAAATGGACTGTCGTACGGGAAAAGCATGCCGCCCCAAGACGATGCCTGCGAACCCAAGCAGAACGGCGGTCACCGCTGTCTGGGCTGAGTTCAGCGAAACCAGTCCGAGGAGCGTCCTTTGTGGAAGGAGGAACTCAAGAAACGTTAGCAGATATAGAACACCGAGCATGAAAAGGTCTATGCGTAGGAGGTTACGAACGCCAGTTTGTCCCTCTACGAAAAACGCGACGACCAAGCCGACCGCGAGCGCAAACGCTGGATTAGAGAAGGCTTGATCAGCGTTTTCCGCAATAAGTGTCGACATCCAAGCGGTCACTAGGCTGAAGAGAAGAATAAACGTCGAAATCAGCTTCAAGTTATTTGATCGATGGGCCGGCACCTGTGCCGAAGGCGCGTGATCCTTCAGAAAAGGTTCCTGTGCAGAAGTTTCAATCAAAGGTGTCATCACACAACATTGAAATATTGGCTAGATAGGGACATCAGCCGAGAGCCGAGCCGGTCGATGGAAAACCTGTCACTCAGGGTTGCCCCGTCACTTAGCGCCTGGACCAAGGATGGACTGTGGAGAAGGAATGCAATCAAATCGGCCAAAGCCTTCGGTTCAAGATTTTGAAGCACAAACCCATTTTTGCCATCCTCAACAACAGCTCCGCATCGATCCGATGAAATAATGGGCACGCCTGCGCTAAGAGCTTCCAACTGCGTTAGACCGAATCCATCTGAACGCGTTGGAAACAAAAAGATATCTGCGGCAGAGTAAAACTCTGCTGCTTTGCTTCGAGGGACTGCCCCATGAAAGATGATTCGCTCGTCAACGGTTGCAGTTTCAGGGATCTGAATCTGTAGAGGACCAACGACGTCGAGCCTCAGAGGCAAATCTGGTAGAAGCGCCATTGCGTCCAATACGATATCGATTCCTTTTCTCAGCGTGACCTGGCCGAGGAAAAGGAGCCTGAGAGGCCGTTCAGATCGAAAAGTCGGGGACGTCTCCTTCGGGGAAGTGACCTTTTGGGATTCATAGGCGAGCGGTACCACCACGATCTTGTCGGGAGCCACACCCTCGTTCAGCAATCCTTGCCGTGACCACTCTGAATTCACCAAAATTAGATCGGCCAAGGCGGTTTCTCTGCGCCAACTCTCCCAGTAAGCGGAAGGGATGTGCTCATGCACCTGTCCAGCCAGTTTGTATAGGTCCGCAACTAGCTGCGCCTCCGAGAGCCCCGGGTCGATCTGTCCAAGCACCGTGGGCCAACCCCGTGCTTTCGCCGCCGCGAAAACGCGTTCGGCTGCATAGCTATAGGCGAAGACAATCCCGTGCTCTTCTGGCGCCCGCATTACCGTGTGGGCCGCTACCCGTTGGAACCAGGCGTTTCGGTCCATGATCTGCGACCATCCTTCCTTTCGGGCAACTTGATCCTGCAATGCGCGTCGAAGCGCGGATATAGTCGGTGCCACAACCTGCGCCTGCGCAAGCTCCTGATGCCACCTCTCGCCAAGCCTAGTCGAGACGCGTCCTATTATTCCGTCCGCCCACATATCCGTCACGAGACGACCCAGCCGCCCCTTCCGCTGCAGCGCGCGTGCGATCGCGTAATTTTCCCGCGCTCCGATCTGGCAGATGGTCCATAGGGGTTCTGATGCGAACGCCATATTTCGGTCTCAGAAGTCTGTGCGGCGCATAGATCCAGTCGAGCGCAGTCTGCGATAGAGTCGATAGGTCGTTTTGCTTACCGGACAACGCGTGTTGAGTAGCCTTATCCCGTCAAGCCAGCCTACAAGCAGCCCATATGCCATGTCATGTGGCTGTTTGGCCCGCACCATGCTTTTGATACCATTCCAAGTCGTACCGAGTAGGTGCAATGGAACGCTTTCTGTCGGCACATTTCTGAAGGCGAAAAGGATATCGTTTCTTCGGCCATAGAAATGCATGCGGCGAAGATCGCGTATGGGAGACTCGTAATGGATGATCGGATCTGCTCTCCCGAGGCGAATTAGAAAGTCTTGATCCAATAAACGTATGGCGAAGTCTGTCTCCTCACCTTGGTGGACCAGATCTTCTCGAAAACCGCCGACACTCAAGAACGTTTCACGTCTTACCGCGAACGCAGTGCCCTTGAAGCAGTCGGTGATCCAGGTATCACTACTGTTTGGCGGGAATTGTAGCCGCCGACCCGCGTATTTTGGCTCAATAAGTGGAATGGCAACGCCCGCGATGCGAGGATCGTCAAAGTCGGCCAACGTTTGTCGAACCGTGTGTATGGACGAGAACTCGGCGTCATCATCAATCGAGAATATTATGTCCCCAGATGCTTTGCGAAAGGCTTCGTTGCGACGAACGATCAGCCCGGCGGAAGCCTCATGCCTCAACAAGTATACTTGCGGAAACTCGGCCGAGACCATCTCCGAAGTGCCATCAGTCGAGCCATCATCGATCACTAGAATCTCTGGGCGAGCAGTCTGCTCCGTGCATGACGCAAGAGCTACTCGCAAACTATCCCGGCGATTTTTGGTTGTAATGACAACGGTTGCCCTCATCTAATCAGTTTCCACCGCAAACTCACCTCTTCTGGAGCCGTGGAGCCATTCACTGAAACGTGCAGGAACACCGGTGGCGACAGCACCAGCGGGAATGTCTTTCGTCACGACGGCACCAGCGCCGACAATAGCGTTGTCGCCAATTGTCACCCCTTTCAGAACAATAGCATTGGCGCCGATCCAGACGTTACGCCCAACATGAGTAGGCGCAGCTTTCAGCGGTTGATCTCCGACCCTCTGGCCGAGCTTAGCCTCATGATCATGATCGGTAAGATAAACAAATGGACCAATCATCGTGTCTGCGCCGATCGTCAACTCGTCTGATACATCAATCATAACGTTCCGGTTTACATAAACGCGCGGCCCAATTCGCAAGCGAGGGCGTGCTACACGCTTGCCGCTGGTCAGGAGAACCACGCCGTCGTCTAGGGCGACACGCTCAGAGAGCAAAATATCCCATGGATTGCGTGGCACGGAGATCCTGCGAATCCAGCAGTTCTGTCCGATTTGCATTCCGAACATACGTAGGCGCGCAATCCTGGTCCGCATTGCAATCGCTGATGGTGCTCTAATGACAAAATTGATCAGTCGATCACTCATCCTGAATCACTCATCCTAAGCTTCCGGATCGCCAGCGAGAACCCCGCTGCTGCTAGGAATTTGTATCGACCCTTTGCCAAATGCCAGCTGAGCGTGCGCTGGTACAAGTCACCCGCCGCTGTTGAATGGCCCGTCTTTGCTGCTTCCAATATCGCAGGGCGCGCATGCCGCGAGATAATCTCGCGACGGGCAGACGCTAAGGATCGGCCGCCAGGGTAGGCACCAGCCTCTTCGCGCTCAACCAACCGGATTACGCCAAGAACGGTCTTTTCCACATCGCCCATTTCGTTGCCAGAATGAACGCGGTGCGCAACTGTCACGGGGCTGACCACGCGAACGAAACCTGGGGCATCGGAAAGCTGCAGAGCAAGATCGTGATCCTCACCGTTCAGCCGGTCTTCGGGGAAACCTTCCGCGTACACGAAAGCATCGCGTCGAGCTACCATCATCCCCCCACCTGCGAACGCCGCGACTTTATGGCTCGCGGCGAAATTTGCATAGACCTCAGCAGTTGCTGCTTCAAGCAAACCGAAATCCGGAAGTTCTGCAAAATCTCGATACCGGGCAAACAGCAAAGAGGGTCGATCGTATCTCTTCAACAGGTCGCGATAGGTTGAAAGCGCCCAAGGTGGCCACAGATCATCACTGTCGAGAAAGGCCAGATAATCACCGGAGGCTTCAGCTGCACCACGATTGCGTGCAGCGCCGGGGCCAGCATTTTGCTGCCGTATCGCACGTATCTCGGGGTGTGTGTTTTGCAGCCACTCGACGGTACCATCGGTCGACCCATCATCAACGACGATGATTTCGAATGGTGCGCAGGTCTGCGCCGCAATCGACTCTAAGCAGTGCTTGAGATAGCTCAACCGGTTGTAGGTCGGGACAATGACTGAAAACTGCACCATGTGCCGATAATCCAAATACACCCAGCTCGTAGCCTCATACCGTCCTCCAGTTTGGCGGTATCAGATCGCTGGTGTCGACAGAATTGTCTGCAAACCACCGCGCAGGGGCGAGAACATTGCGCGCGCTATCGGCTGCCAGCCAAGCAGCCCACCAAGAAAAGGTGCTGTTTGCGATAATGAGATTTGCGCCCCTTGACATCAATTGCATCTCGAACGCGTGTTGAGGCACACCGTCCGGTGCGCGCATGTCGACATATTCTGCCTCAATACCCAGTTGCGGTAGCTCCTTCCGACTCCAACCCAAGTCGTCAGAAAAGACGAAAAAGCGGGGCTTGTCGATTACAGATCGGATCTGTGCAATCGCGTCGCGGTAGTAATCGAGGCCAACGAAGCCAAGCAGATCAGCATTTTCCGCGACACTCACATAGTCTCCGCGCCTTATGTGCAATACAACGCTGTTAACCTCGCCTAGCTTACGCACGAGCGCCTCACCTGCAGCGCCGAGCGAATGGCGAAAGGTTAAGTCCTGTCGAATTTGCGACTGTTGTTCCTCGAGGTATCTCCAGGATTGCCACAGACCTTCGAGGTATACCGGCGGTTTGGCACAGAGAACTGTTGGATCGAAACGAAAGCCGTTTTCGTGCAACATCTCAAGCGGGCCAAGTCGTGCCGGCAACAACCCAGCACTCGCCAACCGTTTTCGCAAGTGGAAGTGCGCCTTACCCAGCTTGCCCGTACCGAAAGAGTGGTAGCGGCGCACGTCATCACGCCGAGCGAAATTCGCCTCGAGTGAAAAAATACCGAGCCCGTAATTCCGATTGGTCAAATGAAGCCCAGGTCGATGGTCCTCAAGCAAGAACTTGTCCAACACAAGGGGAGCACCAGTACGCATGGAGATTACCCGTCCAAGCGCATACTGAAACATCTGATTGCCAAGTCCGCCCAGCAGGCGGACAATAACCATTGGCGGATTACT
Organism: Marivita geojedonensis; assembly: GCF_002115805.1. Lineage (GTDB taxonomy): Bacteria > Pseudomonadota > Alphaproteobacteria > Rhodobacterales > Rhodobacteraceae > Marivita > Marivita geojedonensis. The sequence goes on from NZ_JFKC01000001.1 coordinate 620,634, forward strand.
CATTGATCTCTGTGGAGTTAGTCAGTCGCGCTTGAAAATAAAGTTGTTGTTACCGGGTAAATCCAGCCCTTGTGACCATGCCTCCACTTCACTTCGACTGACAGCCTTCCCGGGAGAAAACACGTTCTCAGCACAATAGCCATTCTGCCAAAACATATCGAACGTTGGCAGAAGGTTCGGGTTGATCCCAATGCCATCGGGCATATGTTCGTCGATTCCGATTTCAACAAACCAAACCGGCGCCAAGGCCCGCTGTAGTTGTCTAAGCGCACCTTCGAGCACAGGCAGCTCGAAACCTTCAACATCGATCATTACCAGCATTCGCTGGTTCTTGAAACGGTCGGAAAGGATCGTATCAAGGGTAAGGACGGGCACGCGCGCAAAATGGCCGGCCTCGCAATTGGCCCAGCCACTTATCAAGGAAGCCGCTGTCCCGCCTCCATAGATTTTGGTCACTTTTGCTCTATCGCCAAGAGCCACTTGGAAGAGTTCGACCTCGTCCCATTGGTTCGCCTCGAGATTTCTGAGAAGCGTAGAAAAATTCTCTTCAAGAGGTTCTACTGCGACAACGCGCTTTCCCATGTTCAAAGCATGGCAGACATAGTAGCCGACATTTGCACCAACATTTACAAAGACATCTACTTCGCTCAGAATTGCCTGAACGCACTTAGTCTCCATTGGCTCGAATGCTCCATTCTGCATCGCGTCGGGACCCAGCAGCTTGAACCCGAAGGGCGTTTGCACCGGCTCTACCTGCAGCTTCCGTTCGCGATAGGCTCCCTTCAAGGCCGCATATAGAACAGGTGACTTTCTCAATGCTCTTAGGACGTTCTTCTGAAGAATTTGAAGCATTACTGTAGGACTACCTTAATCGTCACGTCTGCTTGCGCGGCGCATGAACAGAGCATCAATCTGAAACACAGGTTCGCCAAGGCGAACGCCCTTCCCAAATGCTCGTAAAACGAAGCCTGCCTCCGCCAAAAAGCCTAGAACCTCATGACTAGCGGGTTGACCTTCATAGATTTCTTCAAAGCTAAGTTCAATTAGGACACTATGAGCACGACGAAGTGCTTCGGTGCCTCCTGTGAGCACTTCCAGTTCGAAACCCTGAACGTCGAGCTTTATGAGACCCGGATAAGCTAAGGCTAGTTCCGCTATCCGGTCATCTAGGCGTTCTACAGGTACGTTGATTTGCTCAGACTCTGAAAGCCCCCAGACCTCAGCGCCCTTCGCCCCAAGCTCCAGCAGGCTGGAGGCATCACTGAAGTTCGTTACGTGCAGAGTATGGATGCCCGATTTGGCACCTAGCGCAACTTCATGAATATGAACCCTGTCGGTTTCCGTCGCGAACTTTCGCAATCGAGCCAGATGCTTTTCCAGCGGTTCGAAAGCATGAATTTCGGCTCTTGGGAACTGACTGTGTGCCAACTGCGCCCATGTGCCTACATTGGCACCCACATCGTAGATGACATTAGGTGGACCGCATTCCCGAGAAATCAGGTCAAGCAGTTCAAGCGAGTCGATATGACCGCTCCGCAAGTGCTGCGCAGGAGTAGATTTCAATCGGCGTAGACGCCGCCTATCAGTAGCCCATTCGCCAATGCGCTCAATCAGAAGCAGCGGATTGGAAAAAAGTTCACGCCTCATTATCGAGGCTCGCTTCCACAAACAGTGGGGACTTCTGTAACGCCCTATAGAATGTCGCGATAGCGCGCTCATAGGAAAAAAGTTCTTCGCCGATTTCAGCCGCTCGCCTGCCAACGCGCAACCGATGCGCCGGATCGGTAAGACGACGCAAAGCTTCAGCAAGCCCGTTGCCCTCCACTTCAGTGACGCATTCGGCCACGCCCTCATACTTTTCCGCCCATTGGACCGCCGAACAATAATCGGGACCTGAGATAAGCAATGGAAGACCAGTCAATGTGTAATCGGTAAGTTTACTCGGAAAACTGAGCTCCATATTTAGGCGGTCGCGAGCTTCGAAAGACATGGGCACATACAGTATATCAGATTCCCGCCGTAAGGTCTCGATCAACTGGGCGGACGGAACCATGCCCCGGAAGCGAATGTTAGGTTTGTTCAGTCCTGCGCGTGCGCCCGCTTCAGCATCGACCGGGCCGAAAATTTCGAGTTGACCGCGGATCTTCGCCAACTCGTCAGCAACCCGCGTTAACGCGCCAACATAACCAGGCGAGTTTATCGAGCCAGCGAAGGTGCAAATCAGCCCGTCACCGGTCTTGGCAGCCCTTGCTTGGGGTCCGTCTTGGCTAGGTTCGAGCTTGTCTCGCGAAGGATAAAGCACCGTTCCTGTTTCACCAAAGCGCCGCCCATAGTTTTCCTCCATAAACGGCGAAACGCACAGCCGTGAGTGTGCCGCACGGTAGGTCCTGCCAAACAACTCCTCGCGGCTGGACTGTCCAATTATTTTTGAGGGAAGTTTGGCCCATTCGTCATGACAGATTAAGTGAAACGGTACGTCGAGGATGCGCGCCGCATGAGCAGCGGCAATCCAACTCACCCCATGGCTAACCGTCACAATCGCTTCAGGTTTGAATGGTTTGAGCCTATCTGCAAGCCGGCGTCCAAGAAAACGCGCGGTTACAATGCGCAATGCTTCATATTCGAGGTGAAAACGTGTCGAGTTCAACCGCGAACACGGCACCGGTTCCGAGAGATAAATCGCATTTTCGATCCTCCTCTCAACCTTGGATCGCTCCAGTCCGGCCTCGACTATAGTCAACTGTCCGGTGGGATAATCTGCCATCAGACGATAGAGAAGTGCTGAACCATGATAGGATGCCTCGACCGGAACATCGCCGACATAGGCGAGACGGGGTAGACTCTTAAGTAGTGGTTCGACGCTGGCCATTTGCCCAGGCGCAGCCTCATTTGGTTTCGCTGTCATCAATTGTCTGATTTGTTCAATAGAACCAACTTACCTTAGACATCTACTCGCCGTTTCCAGCTCTCATAGATCTCCCCAATCGTCTCCTCGACCGTGCGAGTGATGTCCCATCCAGGATAATGCGCCCTCATCTTGGTGAGGTCAGAATAGTAACAAATGTGGTCACCAATCCGGTTCGTATTGTCATATTCGTATTGCATTGGTTTGCCCGAAATACCCGCGATGATATCGAAAGCCTCTAGTATGGATACTGAATTGGCCTTGCCACCACCAATGTTGTAGACTTCGGCTTTGCGCGGATTGGCAATGAAGGCGGCAATGAACGCTGTGACGTCGGCACTGTGAATGTTGTCACGAACCTGCTTCCCCTTGTATCCGAAGATTCGGTACGTCCGTTCTTCCAAGTTGCAACGAATGAGATAGCTCAAGAACCCGTGTAGCTCGACCCCGCTATGATTGGGCCCTGTGAGGCAACCCCCGCGCAGGCAGCAGGTCGGCATGTCGAAGTAACGACCATATTCCTGAACCATCACGTCGGCCGCGACTTTTGATGCGCCAAAGATTGAATGCTTGGACTGGTCAATGCTGAAAGTCTCAGAGATTCCGCCGGAGAAGGCAGGATCGTCATAGTCCCAGCGTGTTTCTTTCTCGACGAGCGGAATGAGGTTGGGTGCGTCGCCATAGACCTTATTCGTGCTCATGTGCACAAATGGCGATTCCGGACAAGCTTGCCGGGTCGCTTCAAGCAGGTTCAGCGTCCCCATGGCATTCGTGTCGAAATCGTCAAAGGGACGCGAAGCGGCCAGATCGTGGCTAGGCTGCGCTGCACAATGCACGATAGCCGACGGCTTTATTCGTGCGACCAACTCCAGAACCGCCTTGCGATCCCGGATGTCACATTCGACATGAATGAACCTGTCGAAACGCTCGGACAGGCGGTGCTGGTTCCAGCGCGTATCCCCAGACGCCCCGAAGAAGTCGGCCCGCATATTGTTGTCGATGCCGTAGACCTGCCATCCTTTCTGGCAGAAATGGCTCACGACTTCAGATCCGATGAGCCCCGAAGAGCCTGTTACTAATAGTGTCGCCACTTCCACCCCCATTTCTCGATGATAATGATCACGAACAATCTTCCCTCTAGAACGAGCGAGGCGCTTACCGCCTGGCTGTCTCCAGGATACGTTCAAAAATCTTGCTGTAGCCGTCAGCCTGCCGCTCTAGCGAAAATTCACGTTCGGCCACTGTTCGACACTCCGCAGCCATTTCGCCCCTAAGGTCGGGCCTGTCCAGCAAGGTCTCGATGCACCGCGCGAAGCTTTCGCAATTATCCTGCAGAGCGAGCAACCCCGTCTGTCCTTCGCGGACCAGTTCAGCTACGCCGCCCACGTCGAATGCTACCATTGGAGTGCCGCAGGCCAGACTTTCCTGAAGGACAACCGGCAAATTGTCAGAGCGTGTCGGGAACAGGCAGATGTCAACGGCCGAGAAGATCTTCCGCTTTTCTAGCGGATCGGCGATATAGCCCAGATACCTGTGATCGACCGCGAGGTTAAGGTCGCTATCACTGTCGACCGTACCGACGATGGCAAGGAAGAGCTTCTTGCGAACATCCGGAGAAAGTCGCTTCAGCGCCTCCTGCAATAGGTCAAAACCCTTTCTCGGGTCGGAGATATTGTGCGCAAGACAAAGCGCGACCGGACGATCAAGCGGAAAACCAAGGTCTTGGCGTGCCTGAACGGGATCTTCGGGGCGATAGACCTGCGTATCGATCCCGTTGGGCACATGATGCACAGGTATCGGCGCAAGCAAGCTTTGCCGAGCAAGATCCGCTATCCAACTCGACACGCCGACAAACTCTACATTGGCCGCGTGAAACGCTCGACGCTTAAGCCGATGCGAGAGCGCAGACCCGTCGCGCTTCATTGCCTCATAGCTTTTTGGATAAGGGCATCGCCCGCATCCGATCAACCAGCGGTCGCAGTCGAAGCTGTAAACACAGTGCCCCGTAAAGCTCCACATGTCGTGTAGCGTTATCACGGCGGGGCACTTTCGCGTCAACTTTGGCAATGCGAGATAGTTGATGTATCCACCGTGCAGGTTGTGAAAATTAACGATGTCCGCTCTTTGGAACCAATCTTGACGAGCAATGGCGCGGGTATTCAAAATGCCGATATTGCCCAGTCCGGCCTCATAGGTCGCCCTGCTCGCGAGCTTTTGCCAAATATTTCCAACCCGCGGGATGAAGTGGCAGTTCGGACCGATATCTCTGTCATAGGATGTTGCAGCGAAATCGACACGGTGACCGTAGTCTTCAAGACCACGACCCAGGGCCTCCACCGCTATTCCAGCACCCCCTTTGCCAACAGTCCCGTTGACGAGAAGAACGTTCATACCAGGCTGCTCCAAACGCTTTCCGTGGCATCGAGCATCCGGCCAGCGGTTACCTTTGCCAATGATATTGCCCGTTCGGGCCTGCCAATGTCATTTAGGAAACCGGCAATCTTTCCACCTTGCGTGTAGTCCACGGCCAGATAGGGCGCATTGGCCTGCTCGGCAAAGACGACCGAGTGATACCGCATGCAAATGTTGAGTTCCGCACCGCGCATCGCCGTCAGAATTTCATCGGGCGAAACCGGTAGGTTTTCGACCTGGATGTCTTCGTCCAACAACCCGTGCCCTGCGATCAGTTTGCGTTTCAGATGTCGGTTGAACACGCGGTCGTCGCCGCCGATCCAATGATGGCACATGGGCAGCAGGCGAAGGCGAAGTTCCCTCTCCTTTACAATGGTGGCCATGAAAGACAGAAGCTCCTCCTCGAACCGATCGTTCAACCCTGCGCGTTCATCATCGGTCATGCCCGGAAGATAATGAGCGCCCACCTTGCGCAGGAAGAAGCAGACTTCGCGCCGCTCATCGGACGCGGGCATAGAGACACCTTGGCGCAAATGCTGCTCGACATAGGCAATAGCTGGATCATCAATCTTCCGAGCGTCCACACCGAAGTCCGACCGCGACCGGTCTACGCTCGCTTGATCACGAAGTTCGACCGTGCTGGCCAGACGAAGCATTTGCCCCACAGCCCCGATAAATCGAGGCTCGCGGAGCGGACCGAGACCGCAACCCTCGACCCGAGCCACAGCTTTGCGCGAAGCAGCGCATGTGAAGGCGAAAAGCATGTGATCGAGCGCCTGCAAGTCCATCAAGGGGCCGCCCGCCACGACCACCTCATCGACTGTATTGCAGATCTCCTCGAATCCCGCCGAGTAGGTTTCGATGATTTTGATATCGTCGAGATCAAGCACAACCCGCGTTTGGCGCGAGATAAATGGGTGTAAGCTCGCTAGGATGATGCGCTTTGGGGGATTTGCACGACGGCGCAGCCGGTCAAGGACACCCCAAAGGATTGCTTGGTCCCCGACAGTTTCGGTCCCGTACCATCCGACGATCAAGACACCGTTTGAACGCAACGTCTGAGGATCATCAAATTGGGCACATGGCGCTGTCCTGCGGGCGGATGCGGTAAGGCGTTCTATCGAATACCGACTAGCGTGTCGTTTAGATTGCAAATAGAAGCCGACCTTTTCCGTAAACTTGGGCTCGGCATGATAATCGTGGATGCAATCATCACAATGATCTTTTTTTATTGCATCACGCTTATCGATATTCCCGAAGAACAGTTTACTTCCGGATTGTTCAAGCAGGTTGCCCAATGTAGGCGATTTTGGTGAGCAATAAAGCAAACCACGCTGCGCCGAAATAATCACACCGTCGTAATGATACTGACAACCGCTCATGCGCTTTTTGTTGTCTACCAACATGCCCTTAATACTACTATAGGTTTTGCGCACAGCAGGGCGTGTTTCATATGATGCATTAAGGCGCATATAGAACAAGGCAAGGTTGTAGAGCTGAGCATCAGTGAAATTACGAATTTGGTCCCCATTATCATTATTGTACAGCCGGTCGATAAACTCGGCGATGCGGAAACTGGCAAGCAGGTCGTTTTCGATCACCCAATCAAGTAGTTCGTCAACGTGATCCGCATTTGTTTTCGTGATTGTGCAGCCAACTGAAAGTGCCACACCAGCCTCACGCAGTCGATCTATAACCTTTACGGCGCGTTCAAAATTGCCGTTACGGCCTCTTACCCTGTCATGTACCACGCCAACCCCGTCGAGCGAGACCATCGCGGAAAAGTCCACACCGGCATCTCGGCAAACATCGCGCGACGCAAGTATTCTTTCGACGACCCGGTCAGGTTGAAGCGCATTCGTGATTATCGAAGCATACCGAAGACTTGAGAGGTTCTCGATGCCGGCCTGAAAGATGCGGTCAAGATCCGGGCGCAGCGTCGGCTCACCGCCAGTTACGCCGAGTGAAAGCACTTTGTCGAAAAGTGGATCCTGAAAGATTCTTTTGAACTCCTCTAGCGTTGGCCCCTTCTCTCTATGTCCTTCCCAGATACCACACATCTCGCAACGAGCGTTGCACACGTCATTCGCCATCAAGCTGATGGAATTTGGCTTCGGCGGAAACAGTTCGCCGAAAAGGTCGCGGCGCGCCTGATGTTTGGCAAGACGACTCATGTCACGAATTGACCGCAAAATGTTGCGCATTTCATCGGGTACAAGAAGCTTCAATATTCTTCGAGTAGAATTCAAACCGCCCTCCTCCCAAACAAGTTAGGGTCAGGATTCATAACCAGAACATGACAACTGCGGCCAGAGCGCATGCTGACAGAAAGACCTTTGGGCACCTGTCATAGCGTGTCGCGACGCGCCGCCAGTCCTTGAGCCGAGCGAAGCTGTTCTCGATCTTGTGGCGCTTTCGGTACAGCGCCTCGTCATGGGGGATCGGAACCTTGCGGCTCTTTCTGGAAGGGATGCACGGCGTAATCCCCTTGTCTTCCAGGGCTTCTCGATACCAGTCCGCGTCGTATCCGCGGTCCGCCAGCATGTGTTCGGCGGGAGGAAGCCCGTCCAGCAGTGCCCGTGCGCCGATGTAATCACTCCGCTGGCCAGCCGTCAGAAACATCCGCAGCGGACGGCCAGCTGCGTCTGTAACCGCGTGCAGTTTCGAATTCATACCGCCCTTGGTGCGCCCGATCAGGCGACCGCGCCCCCCTTTTTCAGCCCCAGGCTTGAGGCTGTACGGTGCGTCTTCAGATGTGTCGCATCGATCATCAGCGTGTCAGTCTTACCGCCCTGATCGGCCAGTTCCAGAAGCATCCGGCGAAAATCCCTTTCTCGCTCCACCGCTTCCACCGGCTGTATAAGGTCTTGTGCGGGCCATAAACGGCAGGCGCATCGCGCCACCGTAAGCCATTGCGTTTGGGGAATATTATGCCGCTCAATACCCGCTTGTCATCCACACGAGGCTTGCCGTGAGACTTTGGAAAGAAGGGCTCAAGCTTCGACATCTGCGTGTCGCTCAGCCAATAAAGATCACTCATATCAGCGCTCCGTTTTTCGAAGCGTGAATCACGCGCAGGCGCTGTTATCAATGCATCCTGACCCTAAAGTATTGCGTCGAGAGAATTATGACAAAAACGCTCCCACATCGCGAAATTCTGTGAGCGCTAGAAAGTTGTCGATTTTCTCACAGTTTTCAATGCTATGTCGAAAACGCTTCGATTCGAGACGCCAAAAGAGAATTTGGGTTCAAATGATTGAGTGCCGATGAAGTCAGTAGAGCGATCAACTGTTGCTTGCTGGGCCATTGGGTCCAGGAGGTCGTCATCGCTGCTGTTGCAAGAAGACATGTCACAGTCGCAATAGCTCTCTGAAAAACGCTCCAAAATGGGCGACTCATTCTGCCTGAAAGATACAGTTGCTGGTTGTGCAGCATGGTAACTCTGCAGCAATGCACCGCGCGTTGACACAATGACCGACAGATAGTATTTGATTGCGTTGTTTTTCACGCGTTGATCCGGCTCGGTAAAAGTATCTTGGCGGCAAGGATATCTACCCTCATAGTTTTGTCGGGCTCTCAGAAGTATAGTTCCAAAAGTCGCTACCCGGTTCGCGGGAAACCTTTCCTATTGGTTTGGCAGGCACACCCCCAACGACCGTTTTTGGGGGAACATCTTTGTTAACGAGGCTTCCAGCTGCAATAACGGCGTCATCATGTATCGTGACGCCCCCCAGAATCGTTACATTCAAACCAATCCAAACTCGATTGCCAATAGTAATTGGGGCTCCAATTGGTTTCATAGTGTCTATGTCATGCCCCGCGGTATTCAAGGTTAGACCACCAGCACATGCAACATCGTCACCAATGCTTATATTATCATAATTCCATATTCTGGCAAAGCTACCAAGTCCACTTCGATCTCCAATTGAAATATTCCCGCGCGTGTATAGGTAAATTTGAGTGCCCCAAGTGAAACGTTGCCCCACTTCAATCCTCATATATCGAAGATAAACACGACGAAACCAGTTGAAATTCTCACGACCTTCAAGAGCGAATTCCACTTCTGAAAAATTACGCAAAGTGAATTCGACAGTCTTTTGGAAGTATTTTCTTATTTTCCGCATTAAGACGGGATCTCTATCACAAAATACTGCAGCTGTACAAGCGTTTGGGTGCTGGTGTGCATGGAGGATAGGTGAACTCCAATAGTTCTAATGACGACTTTGGTAGCAAATGTGAGTTAGTCCGTTCTCAAGCATATAATTCTTGGGCGCCAATCAAGTTGCTCTCGATCACGGATTCTCCTCTTCTCAAGCATGCGACCAAATAAGCGGCGGCATGAGTGGCCCATTGTCCCATGATTCATACTTCGCCATGCGTGAGCCCCGATCAATAACTGTTACGGCCAAGGCGGATGGCTGACGATCAAAGACCCGACCCTCATGAGAATTGATAGTGAGAATTATGCTGTAATCTCCGCCGACAAGGAGGGGCATTGGGACGCGTGCATTTAGCTCTATCCTGTGTTCGCCCCGGCTTTGATTAACCAAGAGAGAACGCAACGGAAATTCATCCGTGAACACACGTCTATTATAGCGATCTTGTAGAGCTATTGTGAGAAACACATCGCCCGAAACCGGAGCATACTGACCGATACCAATACGAAACTCAATATCATCAGTGTGATCAAAGTGCGTCTCAACACTGCCATCGGTCTTCGTGCTCTGCGCGAAAAGCAAGGCAAGCGGTTCGCCGCGTGCAATCGCGTTTTTTCCCCAATCAGTGGGTGGGCCGCCATTGGGCCTATGTCGTTGATACGCGTTTAAAGTGTCGGCGAGGGGTCCACGATGGATGATACTGCCTTGATCCAATAGCATGCCACTGGTGCAAAGTGCCGATACCATGCCCAATTGGTGCGAGACAAACAGCACAGTTCGTCCCCCCTTGGAGACGTCCTGCATTTTCCCGAGGCATTTCTTCTGGAACTCGGCGTCTCCGACCGCCAGCACCTCATCGACGACAAGAATTTCCGGTTCAAGATGTGCGGCCACGGCAAAAGCGAGCCGGACGTACATCCCGGACGAGTAGCGCTTAACGGGCGTGTCAAGAAACCTCTCCACACCAGCAAAGTCCACGATTTCATCGTATTTGCGTCTGATCTCGGCACGCGTCATGCCGAGGATTGCACCATTCAGATAGATGTTCTCGCGTCCCGTGAGTTCAGGGTGAAACCCTGTGCCGACCTCAAGAAGGCTTGCGACACGGCCCTCGATCGTCAAGCGGCCCTCACTGGGTTCGGTAATGCGTGAGAGAACCTTGAGAAGCGTCGACTTACCCGCACCGTTTCGGCCGATGATGCCAACGACCTCTCCACGCTTGATCTCGAAGTTCAGATCCTTGAGGGCGAAAAACTCTTCGCGTTGGTCTCCGGCGATCAATGCGCGACCAGCAGCCATATCGCGGGCAGAGCGTATCAATTTGCCGGCCTGATTGTACAAGATGTCGCGCAGCGCAGTGTAGCGCTCGTTTGTCTCGTGGCCGATGACGTACTTCTTGCCGAGTCCCTCGGCGCGGATGACAACGTCGCTCATCAGATCAAATCTGCAAACGCTCTTTCTGTGCGGCGGAAGAACCTGATGCCGTACCAGAGGAAGAAGGCGATCACGCCAAGGCTCAGCGCGAAACTTGGCAAGTGGATGGCCGCTTCACCGCCCAGCAAACACCAACGGAAGCCATCAATCACCCCTACCATTGGATTTAGGCCGTAGAGGAGCCTCCATCCTTCTGGGATGTTTGCACTCGAAAACCCAACTGGCGACACGTAGAGGCCAAACTGTACGATGAAAGGAATGATGTAGCGGAAGTCCCTGTACTTAACGTTCAACGCCGAAAGAAGCAGCGCCGGACCGAGGGAAGCAGCCACCGCAAGCACGACAAAGAACGGCAAAAGTAGCAAACGCCAATCGGGAAAGAACCAGAACCATAACATCAGCAATAGCATGAGAACGAAGCTGATCGCAAAATCTACCAAAGACACTACCGCAGCGGCGGAAGGAATTACAAGCCGAGGAAAGTAGACTTTTCCCACAAGGGCGGAGTTCGAGAGGAGGCTGTTCGAGGATTCGCCGAGGATCGTCGAGAAGAGGAACCATGGGAGCATTCCGGCAAAGACCATTGCCGCATACGGAGCTTCTCCATCTGAAGGCAGTTGCGCCACGCGTCCGAAGATAACTGTGAATACGATCATCGTCAGCAATGGCCGTATGACCGCCCATGCAACACCGATCACTGTCTGCTTGTAGCGCACCGCGATATCCCGCCACGCGAGGATCGCGAAGAGCTCTCGGTAGTGCCATAGATCCCGCCAGTATTGCGCATCAGCCCTCCCTGGCTCCAGGACAAGCCGCGGAATTTGGTGGGCTTTTGACGCTGTCGTACCTTTCATTGGGTTCTCAAATTCGGCTCGATGGAAGAAGCTAAGTGTGTGTGACAAGAATCAGTGCAGACGCATCTTGTTGCATGGCTGCGCTCATCATGCCGCCTGCCTGTCGGCGCAGCATCCCAGCTCATCTCGGGATCAAACCAGATCGTCAGCGAGCCCCAGCGCTTGAGCGCTTCATTGTAGGCCGGCCAGTTCCTGGTCTTGTAGGTCGGGGGTGTGGGTCTGCTCATGCATCCCGGCTACTACGCTGGATTCACGAGATGAATTCCTCATGAGATTTGTGCAACAGAGCCCCTCAAACCCCCGATAACGCAAACTCTGACCACAGCGTGTCATCCGGCGCCTTTCGATGCGCTGACCTTTGACGGTTTGTCGGGCATGTCTGCTTCGAGCGCTTCAATCTCGGCCTTGAGCGCTTCATACTCTGCATATTTCCGCCTGAGGAAACCGGCCGTCAGGCGTGCCTTTGCGTCAATCCCGCTTGGCGTGAGAATATAGGCGTAGCGGAGCTTGTTATCGGAGGCTCGGAAGTTATTGATCTTGACTTCGCCTTTCTCGACGAGCGCTTTGATCACGTAATTGACCGCACCAAGACTGAGACCCAACGCGTCCGAGAGCTGGCGTTGTGACTTCTCCGGATGCTCTTCCAGGAGCCGCAGCAGACGAAACCGGACGTCATCATCAATGCGCTTGCTCACAACGCCGGATCCACGGCTACCGCACCGGCGCTCACGGCGTCCGGGTTACATCTAATCTCGCACTGGTTGTGCGCGTTCATACATGAACGGGTAAAGCAGCTGCTTCCGCTATGCAATGGGATTACCGTCATCCATGGGGCCTTTTCTGTGCACTTGCCCAGAAATCGGGCACGTCACAGCGGTCAAACGGCGTCGCGTGTCGCGACGTTCAAAGCATGCGCGTCGGCTAGGCGCCCGTTCATACCTGACGCTGGGTTCTCAACCGCCGAAACGCAACAGCGAGAATTTTTTGCAGAATCTCGAAGTTTGTAGTCGGGGATATGACAGACGCCCTCAGGCCGAAAGCGACGGGATAGATGCATCATCATCAGGTTTGACCGCCTTTCGGGTCCGATCGGGCCGTCGCGCCTGTCTCGGTCTTTAAGCGTCCCGTCAGAAAACGTGCGAACTCAATTGGTTCACGCGCAAGCGCGAAAGCCATGGATGGCCCGTCGCCGCCGGTCGCCTCGGCAACGAAGGAAGCTTTGAGCGCGTCGGGGTCAGGGATCTCGTCAAGGGCCCTCTCGACCGCATCGAAGTCAAAAATCTCCGATAGTCGCGGGTCGTGACGCAGTCCGGACAATTCCTTCAGGTATTCGCTTTTCTGCTCGCTGAGGCGCATCAGACTGCAGGGAAAAGGCGCCAGCTTCTTGCGCCGGGTTCGTACGCTTTCCGGCAGAACATCCTGCATCGCTTCGCGGAAGATCGCCCGACCCATCCCGTCGCGCATGAAGAATGGCGTTGGCAAGCGAATAGCAAACTCGATCAGTTCCCGATCAAGCAAGGGAAATGCATACTGGATGCCGTGAGGCGCGCCTTGCAGAGCCCAGCTCTCCAGGCGATATGCAGTGAACGCTCTATGAAATAGAGCCAAACGGTTGCGCTTGGTATTCGCGCTCAAACGGATGTCGCCCCGCCACCGATTGCGAAAGGCCGGGCGCAAAAAAGACTTCAGCTTTTGATCCAGCGTAATGGCGGGCTCCTTGCCAGCGGCAAGACGCAGCAAATCTCGCAGGTTTGCGGGTAGAAAATAGGGCAGGACTTCGTTGGCAAAAATCCGCGCCTTCGAGGTGCCAAGCACCGCGGAACGCCCTTTGAGTTCCGCCCACAGCAACCGCCAGCGGCCTCTGACAAGGTACTCGGCATAGGAGCCGCGACCGTTGTAGGTGACGATCTCGTCACCGCCCCACCCGGACAGGATCACGTCAACGGCATCTTGATGGGCGGCCCGCAGGACCTTCTCCTCTTGATGTTTGAATCCTTCCAGTCGGTCGGCCCAGGCATCGACGATGACATCGTCACAATCTGCCGGAGTAATCTTTGTATTGTAGAGATTGGGCTCGCTCTGCAATGTTGCATCGACGTAAGGTCGCTCATCGATGAATTGGAGGTCTGCTCTAAGTTCAGAAACGAACGAATACGTATGCAGGTTCCGCCTGTGCTGGCCCAGGATGCGGGCGGCGAGAACTGAAATGGCCGTGGAGTCCAGCCCGCCGCTCAGATGTGCACCGATTTGTCCCTGTTTCGGGAGGCGACGACTCACAGCGGCGTCTAGAAGGTCTCGCAACTGTGTCGCGCAGTCCTCGAAATGCGACAGATCCTTGATCGGGTTTACGGCTCTCAATTTCCAGTAGCGATGTTGGTCTGTCAGGCCTTTCGACGAGATACGAAGAACATGCGCGGCGGGCAGGCGTCTCAAACCGGGAATTAGCGTGCCCTCCGGATCCGACATGTCGAATACGAAACTTTTTATGGCGGCCTCGACGTCCAAGTCTTCCGAGGCCAGTCCGCTGCGAACAATCATGTCAGGGTGCGAGGCCCAGGCGAAAAAATCGTGCGGTTTGTGAAAATAGAACAAGGGGCGTACGCCGGCATGGTCGCGCGCGAGCGTAAGTTGCTGTGTCTTGTCATCCCAGATTGCGTAGGCAAAATCTCCCTCCAGCTGATTTGGGGCATCATTCCCAAACTGACCATGTAATCGACAGAAGAGACGTTCGCGCTCTGAAGTGGAAAGATCGAGGGAACCAGCTATGCCCGGGGCGCGGTAGAGGCGCGCATCAGCCACACACAAAAATTGACCGTCGCATGTTGGGGGAAGGCCGGCGACATTCCGACCGATTGCGAGACGTCCCATGCCTATTTGCCCGGCGCAATGATGTTTAATGGCCCGTCGGGTTTCGGGCGCGCATGCAAAGACATCTCCCATTCGAGTCAGATCAGCGGGCGCCACGTGGGTACCGTCCAGCTTCCAGATCCCAAAAATCACGTCCATGAAAGTCTCTAAACGTACTCTGCAGCGATACTTGCAAAAGCAGTGTCTGCGATGGGACGGCCAGTCATCATCTGGAGATGCAGACTACCCCATCCGGAATTCGTTTCCAACAGCAACGGCCCGTCATCGCCAAAGGCGACATCCCAACCCAAGAATACATAATGAGGCAAATTGGTATGACCTTTGCGAACGACCGCAAGAACGTATTGCCAGTCAGGGAGGATCTTGCCTTCAAGTCCGCGGCTCGCAGAGGTTTGCGTTGCCTCATGGATTTCACAGATGCGCCCGGAGCTTGTTTCAATCAAGGCCATGTCGCCGCCCTGCGTGACTTCACTACCTGGTCGTGGCCAGACCACTGCTGCAGCAATGATTTCCACGGAGCCATCGTGTCTTCTACCCGTCACGATCCTGGCACAAAGCGGTGTTTCGCCGACGTAGGGAATGTGTTCCTTGTTCGCTTTGACAACAGTTTGGACGAGTGTCTTTCCATGGGTGCGTGAGTGTCCTGCGATATGTGCCTCCATCTGAGATCGCTGGAGAACCCGGTCCCTGCGCCGGTATGTGCCGTCGACCCAGATCCAACGCTCCGCACCGATGCCAGACTTGGTTCGAGCTGGTTTGAGCCATAGGTCGCGCCGCGGAACCGACCCTCCTTCTTCCTGTTGGCCGCTGTTCCAAACTGCAAGGAGCGACGGCGCCCGCAAGCCGAGCCTAGTACAAAACGTGTCAAAAAGCTGCTTGTCTGAAACCGGGCAGGGACCAGGGCACCACCCGGCCGCACGGTTGAGGACCATTAAGGATGAGGTGTTTTCGGTCCAGTAGAGGTAATCATCCAAACGCGCGCGCCGTTCTGGTAGCCAAAGCTTGTACAGAAAATATTCCAGCGGTGGTATATTGTAGTGCACGGCAAGCAGCCACGCATCGAGAATGCGCGAGGGTGCGGCCTTTTGTTCAAGGCCGCACCTTATCGCTGTGGTGAGAGATCCGATTGGCCATAGCAAGGCCATCGCAGACTTCGCGGCCAGTCGTTTCCATGCGGGATGTCCGGAGAACATGTCGTGGCGTCCGATGACCCGCAAACGATGCATGACTGGGCTACCACGAGCTTCATTGGCCGGATGAAATGGGAACCCCAATTGGCTAAGCCGAACCAGCCTCATGCGAACTTTGCGAGCGGTAGATATTCGGAGACATCCGGACCGCCAATGATCACTCTTTCTCCCGCGCGCAGCCAAGCATGCGCGTTGAAACCATCCGGATCCGAAGTCCGCTTTTCGGCATCCCGGTGAACTCCGAAATAGGCCGTCGTAGGTATGCCGCGCCGTTTCAACAACAGCCGGGTCGCCAAGGTCTGCTCTATGCAAACTGCCTTGAAGGGAACCACCATCGATGCCCGTTGCACCGCCGATGAAACACGCATCGCGACACCAATCTGCGCGATGGGCAAAAAAAGTGAAGTTTCCCGCATCGGAAGGCCCAAGACCCGGGTATGCAAGCGCATCGGAAACAGCGTAAGAAATCGCCCAAGCAAAAGCGCTGCCGCTGCTTCGATCAGTAACGCCTTACGATGCCTTGGTGTGCGTAGAAACCGCCTGGTTGCGGTCATCATTGTCAATCACGCCCGGATTCTTGCAAATGACTAGAAACCTGCGTTTTCCAGATCATCGCGCGAGTTGAATTGCTGTAAATCATCACTCACCACTCCCGGAAAGTGTTTCATTGGTACCCACGCGAATGATTAGACCGTGGTCCAACAAGTCATTCAGAAAAGACATGGTCTGCACTTCACAAATTCCGCGATCCACATCGTATTCTGCCAAAAGAAGGTCAATGATGCCGGAAACCGAAGTGGACCCTTCAATTGAACGCCAAATTGCTTGACCTGTTTCCTCGACGGAGAAGTAATGACCGCTCTCCACGCGCATCATCAGTGTCTCAGGGCCAATATCGGCTTCCAACTGGTGCTCGCGTTTCTCGATGATATCGTGCAAGCTTAATTTCATTGCTTGTTTCCAGTGAGGCGCGTCGCCCTAGCTACGTCGTTCCCGAACGTATTCCGTGTCAGGGAAAAAATTGCCCGATCCAGTATGTCCCAGCACAAATAGATTGTGGCATCTGCAGTCCGGTCCCACACCAAGGCAAGCGGTATATGCTCGGCTAGAAACCGGTTCAGCCTTCACGAGGCTGTTCCATGCGAAGTATTCTTGTCGGTGCTCACATGTGTTTTTGTCACCGCTGCGTTGACTCGACTCGCGTTCAAACACGGCCTTGACCAGGCTTTTTTGACAACCGACTCAGTTGAGCAATTATTAACCACAACGACGCACTCCTTCAAAGCAACCATCCACCGGGAACCTACACGTTGAAATAGCCTTTGGCGTGATTTAGGTCAACATGTACAGGATCAGGCTGGCTGTTTCGACGCAACCCAACATGTAGAGTGGCGGGCCAGCCTTCAAAGCTGGTTGGATGATAACCAGTGTTCCTGCAACAGTGCGATGGTCGTGTTAATCTGATCAAAGTCATATGCTCGCTCTAGGCGATACACCTTGGCCTGTCGTAGGATCGACACCGCAGCCTCGAAGTAAAGCGCCTCATCCCCAAGTTCTTGCACGAGAAATGGCCTGTAGGCTTGACTTCGGACCACCGCCGCGGCTTCAGAACTAGGAAGAGCAACAATTCTCGGCATTGCAGGCCCGGGTACACGTGTCAGTTCGACGACTTCCAGTATCGAGGCACTCGCTTTCGTATTGAGCCCCGATTCCACGTAGTACTTGTCGAGTCCTCGCAGAACTGGCTGCGTCACGCCATTCGTGATCTCAAGCATTTTGATCGATTGCTGCCAGAGTTTCAGCTTGCGGCCATCTGAGTGCGCAATCGCCCCATCTGTTGTCAACTCGACGGCGCAAATATCATCACACAAGACCTTGAACCCATGCCGCTGGAGTGCGGCAGCCATAGTGGATTTGCCAGCCCCGGACTCTCCACAAAACAGGACCGCTCTTCCCCCGATGTCTACGGCGCTTGCGTGCAAGGTAACGACCTTGCGCATGTGGAGGACAATCCCAAGCACAGATCCGATCAGGTAGGCTGCAACGTCGTCATGGGCCTCGGATTGCGGCCACACAGAAACCGTCCCGTCCGCTGAAATCTCGAACACGGCCACATCGGGAACTACAAAATGAAAGGTTGTTTCATCGCAGGCCCAGTTCAACCCCGTCATCTTGGGCGTGCGCGGGTATGACGGTTTCCGGCTGGCATGCACAAAACTCAGCTGAGGATGTTCCAAGCCGGTAATCTCCTCCACAAGTCCCGGCAATTCGAATTCGCTTTCGATAACCAGGCCCGCACTTCTGTAACGTTTTGCTTTCAAATCGGCGTCCCGAACCCGTTGGAGGCGCGACACCCCATCCACCGGCAGGCGCTAGGGTGGTCGCCTTGCAGGCTCAAGCGAACCCAGCCACCGCGCGCATCTCGCTGCAACATCGGGTGCATTCGAAAAAAATGGATCTGTGATGTTGGACGAACCATGCCTGCTCCTTTCTTCGCCAATATGTCAGTTAACACGCGAACGGGACAAGCGTTCTGGCTCTCGGTCGCACGATCCGGCGCGACGCTGTTCTGCCGAGCCGGGCACCGCGATTGTTCAGCGGCCTTTGGCCGGTGCAGTCCGCAAGCGTCCCAGCATACGTGCAGCACGAACAAACAGGTAACCAAACTCCAGCCCATGTGGAAGGTCAACCATGGCCAGTTCCGGCGGGCTTGGTGCCAGGAGCGCACGCAGTTGCGTGGTCAACCGTTTCGGCTGGTCTGACATCGAAATCTCCATGTGACGCAGCAGTCCTTTGGCGATTTCGAGGGGGTGTCCCGGGGGAGGAGGATCGTCAACTCGGCTCGCTGTTTCCAGCATCCAGGTGAGAGACTGCGCCGCCAATTCCTTGCATTTTGGACAGTCTCCAAGCAATTGCCTGAGCGGACCGGGAAGTGGGGTGTCATCGATTTGCGTGATCATCATGATTGCGGCGCCAACGACGCGCGACATCCCGATTTCGTGAGCGCGATTTACCAGACCATGCCAGTCGTTCCGGACAAGGCGTCCATTTCGAAGGGTCCAGCGAATATCATTCAGCCATTTCAATCGCATCCAGCCATGGGCCAATCCGTGCGCGCAAAGGTAAATGAAGTGATCGAGTCCGTCGGGAACAAGGATTTCGCCTATTCCATCAATGACCGTGGAATGGCCCCAGGCATGTTGAGGGGCAGTGGGCATCATGCCTTCGACCTTTTGCCAGCGCCAATGCATCTCGACGCCGATGCCTTTTGATGGCGCAAAAAAAAGCAGCTGATTTGTCACCCGCATCAAGCGTTCTGTCTGGCGCTCAGAGCCCAGAAGCTTCCTGAACTCCGAGCTGTATCCCATGGTTTCTAAAACCGAGGCAGCCTCGCTGGCTTGGCTCGGAGGTATCAGGAGATCGATGTCCCCCGGATCACGTAAGGCCACATCTTCATGAATCACCATGGACAGGGGCGCGCTTTTCATCACCGAAGCCGTGATCCCGGCGTCCCGAAATGCCTGTGCTAGCAGGCCTGTCTCGCGTGCCAGAGCCAGGGCGCGCAAGGCGCGTTCACGGGAGATCTCGATGAGCTTGACGCGCGCAGCATCAGGCACCTGAGCGTCCGGTAGCCATTCAAGATTGCGCCGCAGAAGCAGAACTGATTTGTGTCGTGCTGCAAGGTCGATGATCCGGTGCCAGTCGACGGGCGGGTCAGGCGCGCGCGGATCCGGTCCAGTGAGTTGGACCAGCGCCCACCATGCATTTCTGGCCTGATCCGTTTCTTGTGTCGGGGTGGGGTCTTTGATCATCGGCTCATGGAATTAAAAAATCTCGCCGGCAAAAATGGCCGCTTGGGTCGTTTCTGTAAGATAGGTCATACAATCCCTATTTCGCGCCCCCCTGCTCCACCTCGATCCTGCCACCATCCAGTCTCAAGATGCGATCAGCAAGCTCCAGACTGGCGGGCCTGTGCGTGATCAGGACAACAGTACGTCCCGCCAGGGCTCTGCGCGCTGTTTCCACGAAGCTTGCTTCGCCTTCCGGATCAAACATCGCGGTCGGTTCGTCAAGGATGAGTATCGCAGGTTTCTTGAGCAGAGCCCGCGCGAGGACGACGCGTTGCCGCTGACCTCCGGACAGGCGGATACCTGCTTCACCGATGATCGTATCGAGGCCTTCAGGTAACTCTGAAATGAACGGCCAGGCCTCCGCCTCACGCGCGGCTTGTTCTACCTGATCGCGCGCTGCGGAGGGTAGTCCGAACAGGATGTTTTCGGCGATCGTTCCATCGATCAACGCCACCCGCTGTGGTACAAGCGCGATGGCCTGACGATATCCGGAAAGCTCCAGAGACGAGATTTCCTGACCATCAAGGTAGATCTTCCCTGCGTCCGGAGTTCTGAACCGCATCAGGAGATCGACCAGCGTACTTTTGCCTGCACCATTCTTTCCAATGATGGCCACGGTTTCGCCCGCTGAAATATCGAAACTGACGCCGCTTAGGAGCTGGGGGCGGCCTGCATGGCGAAAGCTCACATTTTCGAAACGCAGTGCCCCATTTATCGGGGATGGCAGCGGGGCTCCTCCGCTGACCTCGGGGGTCATGCCGAGCACGATATTCATGTGACGAAGTGCACCACGTGCCTGCTGGAACTGCCCCCACAAATCGGCAAAACTCGCAACGGGACGTGTCAAAAGGCCCGCGTAGAGCAGGAAACTGACCAGTTCGGCGGGCCCCATTTGGCCTTGGGATACCTTGCTACCTGCCAACCAGATGATGAGCACGACAGCGGCGGACGCCGTGAACTTAATGGCTGGTCCCAGTAGGCTCTGATATGCGGCCATGCGCTCCTGCAGAGCGCGGTAGTGTGAGACGCGCGTCGTGATGCGATGCTTTTCGAGTTCCTCACGCGTGTAGGCCTTGACGGCCTGCAACACAGAAAGGTTTTCGTCTGCAAGGGAAATCCAGGCTGCATACGCATGGCGAAGCTCACCGGCCAATGGGCGAATGTGCCGACCAAACAGCTTCATGAACAGGTAGAAGCCTGGTACGCCAAGAATGACCGGTACAGTAAGAATGGGGTCGATCTTCAGCATCAGGGCGAAAGAACCTGCGAGAACGATCGATTGTGGCAGGATCCCAAGAACGGATCCCGTCACGAATTCGCCCAAGACATCCACTTCGCGCGACACCAGAGACAAGAGGTCTCCTCGTCTCTGGTCCTCAAGCCACGACAAGGGCAGGCGCTGTAGATGATCGTAAACCTTGATGCGCAGCTGCGCTGTTAATCGCTCAATCGTACGTTGCAAAACGCGTCTTTGAAGGACCTGTAGTCCAGACTGAATGAAGAGAAGAGCGATCAGGCCGCTGGCCAGCAGGCCGATCGAAAACTCGGTCTGCGCGAACAGCCCGCCAACGATGGATCCGCCCAACCAGGGAACAAACAGAACAGCGCCGCTCTCGAGCACCATCAGCAACAAACAAAGCGCCAGATGCCAGCGGAACGGCCAAAGGTTTTGCTGCAGGAAGGCCGTGTTCACGATATCATTCGCCTGCTCATACTTCTCCAACCCTGTTCGGAAATAATGCGTTGCCAAAGTTCTGCCGACAAGCTTCGGTCCGCGATTGATGCAACCCACACACCAAGCTGGCCTTGAATCACGGCGATGGAGGTGCTGATGGACGAACCCAAATAACTAAATGCGGAGATTTTCGATGACGATCAGATTGAAGCCCGTGAAGCGTTGTGCCGCAAGCGCAGAAATATTTTGGTTGTCTTCCAGACGTCTCATGATGGGTATGCTTCAGTATGGGTCAGCGCAGGTTTCTTGCGCTACGACAACAACACCCATGCGGTGTCCGCACGGCTGGACTACAGCGTAGCTGAACAATAGTCATTTGTAGCTTGCTGTGACGATCGGAATAGCCATCGGATCATTAGGGTTAGGATTCATAACCAGTAGATCACGACAGCAGCGAGTGCGATGGCTGAGAGGAAGACCTTGGGACAGCGGTCATAGCGTGTCACCACGCGTCGCCAATCCTTGAGCCTGCCAAACATAATCTCGATGCGGTTGCGCCGTTTATATCGGCGCTTGTCGTATTTGATC
>NZ_JFKC01000010.1 GCF_002115805.1 Marivita geojedonensis
CTCTACAGACGCCTCGTGAATTGGGGGGTCCACCCGACCCGGTTTTCATCGCGCGCCATCTATGCGGAGAAAACCGGAAAATCAAGTGCAAACGCACCATATTGCGGAGGCATCCGTCGGCGAGGCGCGGATATAGTTTTTCAGCGTTGTGCCGGCGCCTCTGACGCCGCTGCGCTGGTGGCGGCAACAACCTCTCCGGGGACCGTCACACCGAAATGCTCGACGCTGCCGGTTGCAGCCGCCGGGGCCGCAACGGCCCCCTCTGCACCGGATGCTGCGGGAACCGCGTCGGCACTGCCTTCGAACCAGCCCTCGGTCTCCTGCATCTCGCGCAGCCAGACTTCGACAAGGCGCGCCGCCTCTTCGGCCAGTCCACGCAGTTGCTGTTCCCGATTCTTGGAAATCCGCGACTCGAAGACCTTGATCACCTGAATCTGCTTCGGTTCCGGATTCATCTTGGCCTGCGCCGCATCGTCCCAAAGCGTGACATTCATCGCCACGGCGGACTTCCCGGGGATGATGGGCGGCGGCAGCGAATAGGCTTCGACGCTCACCCCAAGATGGTAGTACTTGTCCCCTTCAAACCGGCTGAACCGGTCGCCCAGAGCCTTGGTGACCTCTTCGATCCACTCTTCCTTCGTTGCGTCCCGCGACACGAGCAGCTTTTGGAGGTTCGGCGCCACAACCCCGATATGACCGACGCGGAAATCCCCCATCGGATCGGTCGGGCCTTCCAGGTCCCGGGTCGAACTGGCACAGGCGGCCAGCGTCAAAATCAGCGGCAAGGCAACAAAGAAGCGGCGCATCGCGTCCCCCGGAAGTGTCATCCGTTTCTGTCTAACGCAGCCCCCCGGGCGGCGCAACGCAACCTGTACGGGATGCGGGCCTCCGCTCAGATGACCGCCTTTTCCACCTGCGGCGCGCCGGACAGCACCCGGTCATAGTGGAACTCCGTAAGGTCAAGCGTCCGATAACCGCCAAAGCACAGCCATTCCGCCAGCCCCCGGCCCATCGCGGGGGCCTGCTGGAGCCCGTGACCGGAGAAGCCGTTGATGAACAGATACTTATCAATCTCGGGATGCGGCCCCAAGACGGCATTGTGGTCAAAGGTGTTCATCTCGTAATGCCCCACCCAACTGTGGGTCAGTTTGATCGCCTCGAACTGCGGAATCCGCGTGGCCAGAAGCGGCCAGACCTCGGCCTCCCACAGCCCGTGATCCATCGTGAAATCGTCAAACGCAACAGCGGGGTCATCGCCGAAATGCCCTCCGGCCTGATAGGTCCCACCACCGTTTTCGCGCACATGCAACCCGGACGGATCAATCGTCAGCGGCAGATCGCGGTCCAGCGGCTGTTCGGCCTTGAACACCCAAGAATAGCGCTTGCGCGGCTCCACCGGCAGGTCGATCCCTGCCATCTGCGCCACGTGCCCCGCGCGTGGACCGGCGGCGTTGATGACCTGCCCGCAGGCAATCCGCGTCCCGTCGGACAAAGTGACGGACTGCACCCTCGCGCCCGTAACTTCGATCCCTGTAACCTCGGCCTCGACGTATTCGACACCGCGCTCCTGCGCCTGTCGCCGCAGCCACTCAAACACCGCCATGCTGTCGAAATAGCCTTCGTCCCGCGTGTTGATCGAACCGAGAACGATGTCGTCCAGCGCATAGAACGGATAAAGCCGCGCGATCTGATCCCGCGACAACAACCGCGTCGCCCCGCCCGCCGCCTGCTGCACCGCCGCCCGCGCGCGCAGGTCGTCGGCAAAGGCGTCAGTGTCCGCCAGATAGAGATAGCCGAAATTGCGGATGCCCAGCTGCGGCACACGCGGATCATTGCCCATATACTCGCGCAGATGGGTGACGAACTCCGCCCCGAACTGGCTGATCCGCACGTTGAGTTCGGTCGAGAACTGCTGCCGGATGCACGACGTCGAGGTCGCCGTCGCCGTCTTCTCAAAGCTCATATCCCGGTCGACAACCAGAATACGCCCATCAAACCCCAGATCGGTCAGGAACCACGCCACAGCCGATCCCATGATCGCCCCACCGACGATCACGACATCATAGCTGTCCCGCGAGGGCGTTCCCATGAATCAGATCGCGGCCTTACGGCTCTCGTCGAGATAAATCTCGCGCAGACGCGCAGTCCGCGCACCCGGCGTGCCATCACCCAAAGACACACCGTCAATCTCGATCACCGGCATGACAAAGGCCGACGCCGAGGTGATAAACGCCTCATCCGCTTCTTTCGCCTCGTCGATGGTGAAGTTGCGCTCTTCGACCTGCATCTGCGCCTCTTTGGCGAACCGCAGCACAGCCGCACGGGTGATCCCGTGCAGGATGTCGTTCGACAGGGCGCGTGTGATGATCGTGTTGCCCTTGATGATGTAGGCGTTGTTGCTGGTGCCCTCGGTCACGTAACCGTCCTGCACCATCCACGCATCATCCGCACCGGCCTTTTTCGCCATCATCTTGCCCATCGACGGGTAGAGAAGCTGCACCGTCTTGATGTCGCGACGGCCCCAGCGCACGTCTTCGATAGAGATGATCTTCATCCCAGCTTTCGCCGCCGGGCTGTCCGCCAGTCCCGGCTTGTTCTGCGTGAACAGCACCACGGTCGGCTCAGTCGTTTCGGGGTCCGGGAAGACGAAATCCCGGTCGCCCGGCGCGCCGCGTGTGATCTGGAGGTAAACCAGACCGTCCTCGATCCCGTTCACGCGCACCAATTCGCGGTGGATCTCCAGCAGGTCGTCAAACACCGCCGGTTTCCTGATGTCGAGCTCGTTCAGCGACCGCTCCAACCGCTTGGCATGGCCGTCGAAATCAATCAGCTTTCCATCCAGCACGCTGGTCACCTCATAGACCCCGTCCGCCATCAGAAAGGCGCGGTCGAAAATCGACACTTTTGCCTCGTCCTCGGGCAGATACTCTCCGTTCACAAATACGGTGCGGGTCATGGGCGATCTCCTTTTGCTTGGCGTGGGATGGCGCGAGAGACGCGTGTCGTCAAGCCGTCATCCATGCACGCTCTGCCCAATCGCGCGAAGATGGCGCATATCAGTTCCGCAACAGCCCCCGAAAATGCGCATCTGGGGGTACGTCCTGGCCAAGGCTCCGATCTGTTGACCCAGCTCTTCCGGGTTGCCGTCATCTAGAACCTCGGCTTCATCGAGTTCGGCGTGGCTGAGGCGCGAGGCATTGGCGACCAAACCGCTCAGCCGCACCCCCGCCGTTTCGAGCGCGAGGTGGTCGGGATGTGCGCAGTTCACCAGATAGTGCTTCACCCCTTCAGAGGTGTCGGCGTCGATGCGCATGATGGCGTCGTTCAGGTTTGTTCCGTCTGGCAATCGCCCATCCGTCTCGACCGTCAACGCCATCGTGATTGGAACGCCCACGGCCATTGCAGCGCGCACCATACCAATTGCCTCGTCAACCGACCCGATGGTGAAGGCGGAAATCATGTCACAGCCGGACTCCGCCAAAACCGCAATCTGGCGGGCATGATACGCCTGCGCTGCATCGGCGGTCATGGAGCCTGCCTCGTATCCGTCGCCACGCGGGCCGATCTGCGCCGAGAGGCGCAGCGGAACTTCGGCCTCGAACTCTCTGAGAAATGCGATGGCATCCCGATTGACGCGAGCCAAACGCTCCGCATCGTATCCCAAAGCCGCCGCCCGATCCGCGTTCGCCATCCATGTGACACTCTCAAGGCTGGCCCCGCATCCCGTTTCCTGCGCGACGGCAATCTGATCGCCGTAAAGCTTGCGCAGGAGCGCACGACCCCGGTCGGTTTCCAGCAACGGAAAAGACGCAAATCCGGGCAGCTCCACCCCAAGATTGAAGATCATGTGGGTTTCCATACCCGTCCAACTCAGCCAGCGGATGTCATAATCCTGATCAATCACGGCCTTGTCCTCCTGCGGAGCCTCAGAAAGGCCAAGCTGATCAGGCCAAAACGAAAAAGCAGCCATAAAGCTCAGCCGCAATTGAAGAGCCATGGTCGTCCTTGCCTTCATTGATCTGCGGTAGAACAAAAGCATTGACCGCGCGAGCCTTGCGCCATCCCATGGGCAACACCAAAGCGAAAAGGCCAATCATGCAGATCCCTCCGGAGCTTTCCCATTATATCCGCGATGCCTTGCAGTCGGGCCAATCGAAAGACGAGATCGCCAAAACCCTCCGCACCGCCGACTGGACCGAGACCGAGATCGACACGGCGCTGGCCGGATGGGGAAAACCGGACGGCGCAGGCGCGATCCCCCACCCGATGCGGTCGAGCACGGCCCGCGATGCGCTGTTTTACGCCCTGCTCTTCGTCGTCTTCGCAATGGTGGCGGGCAACACGCTGACCCTGCTTTTTGCCCAGATCAACCTGTGGCTGCCCGATCCCGATGAGCCCGCGCGCTATTCCCGTCTGGCAGGGCTGCGCTGGTCCATGGCGGCGTTGATCGTGTTCGGTCCGGTCTTCTGGTGGATCGACCGCACCGACCGCCGCGCCACCGCTACCGACCCCGCCCGCAGGCACGGCACGATGCGCCGCTGGCTCTCGGCCATTGCCATGCTGATTGCGGTGATCACACTGCTCGGCGACGCACTGTACCTGATCTACAGCTGGCTTGACGGCCAGATTACGCTGCGGTTTCTCGTGAAATCCGCCACGGTCGCACTTATGGCGCTGATCGTTCTGGCCTATTTCCGCGAAGACCGGGATCTGCCGCTGCCGCTCCTGCCTCTTCCCGCCGCCTGGGGCCTGATCGCCCTGGCGGTCGTCGCACTGGGTCTGGCCTTCCGCGCAGTGGGCGGACCTGCCCAGGGGCAAATGGAGCAACGCGACCAATGGCGTCTGTCCGACCTTCGAAACCTCTCAGAGGAAATCCACATGTGCCCCGGTATTGATCAGAATGATCTGCCGGAAACCCTCGAACCGATGACCTGTGCCAGCAATCCCGCGCGCCTCACGGGATTTGCGAGCAGCATCACGTACACTCGGGTCGGGCCGACCGAATATGCCCTGTGCACAGAGGTCGAATTTCCCCCCGCCATCGAAGGCTATGGATTGCGGATCGACGGAAACACCGTCTGCATCCAGCACCGTACCAACTGAGCGTTATCCCCAAAGCTCCGGCGCGGACGGATGCACTCTGGCCGCGTCAAAGATCAGAGGCGCGTCGCGGTCCTCGGCCAGCAGAAGCGGCCCGTCCAGATCCGTGATCGCCGCGCCCTGCGCCACCAGAACCGCAGGGGCCATTGCGAGGGACGAGCCAACCATGCAGCCCACCATGACCTCATACCCCTCGGCCCGCGCCGCATCGCGCAGCGCCAGCGCCTCGGTCAGTCCTCCGGTCTTGTCGAGCTTGATGTTCACCATGTCATACTTGCCCTTCAGCTTGGGCAATGACGCACGATCATGGCAGCTCTCATCGGCACAGAGCGGCACCGGACGGTCGATCCCCAGAAGCGCCTCATCCTCACCGGCGGGCAAGGGCTGCTCCACCAGCGCGACGCCCAGCCGCACAAGGTGCGGTGCCAGATTGGCATAAACCTCGGCGGACCAGCCTTCATTGGCATCGACGATGATCCGCGCATCAGGTGCCCCCGCGCGCACCGCCTCGAGACGTGGCATGTCATCGGGTGTACCCAGCTTGATCTTGAGAAGCGGCCGATGCGCATTCTTGGCCGCCTGCGCCTGCATCGCCTCGGGTGTGTCCAGCGACAG
Source organism: Marivita geojedonensis (assembly GCF_002115805.1). Classification (GTDB taxonomy): domain Bacteria; phylum Pseudomonadota; class Alphaproteobacteria; order Rhodobacterales; family Rhodobacteraceae; genus Marivita; species Marivita geojedonensis. The sequence continues at coordinate 5,716 of NZ_JFKC01000010.1, forward strand.
CGTGTAGGCTGTCACCTCTGGCCCCGGTGCTGCCAAACCGGCAAGCTCCCACACCCGACGCCCGGCCTGCTTGGCCTCCAGATCCCACAGCGCGCAATCGACAGCATTGCGCGCCGCCCCGGCAGGCAAAGCCTCCTGCAATGCCAGCCGCTCGATGCCCTCTGGCAAAGACCGGATCTGCGCCTCGACACTCTCCAGCGTCTCGTCATAGCGCGCATAGGGCACACATTCGCCCCAGCCGGTCACCCCGTCCCGCGTCACCCGCACCGTCAATACCTTGGCCTCGGTCCGGCTGCCGCGCGAGATGGTAAACACCTGCGCCAGCCGGAACACATCGCGCGTGACCTCGATCATGGGCTGCTCCCCCTGCTTCTTCTTTTCTCAAATATGCGGACGCGACGCCTTCAAAAGCGCCGCGCCAATGGTCGTCATAGCGCGGCCAGCGCCTCGGCCAAACGATCCGCCCCGTGACGATAAGGATCGACCGCGGGCAGGCCCATACGGTCCTCCAACTCCTTGAGATAGGCAACAGCCTCGGCCTCACCCATATGCTGGGTGTTGATCGAAATGCCCGCCACCACGCAATCCGGGTTGGCAACTCGTGCCAAAGGCAGCGCCATGTCGCGCAGCGCCTCGAGTGAGGGCAGGTCATAGCCCGGCAGGCCCCGCATATGGGTACGGGTCGGCTCGTGGCAGAGGATCAGCGCGTCGGGTTGACCGCCATGGATCAGCGCGAGGGTCACGCCCGAGAAGGACACATGGAAGAGGCTCCCCTGCCCTTCGATCACATCCCAGTGGTCTGCATCGTTGTCCGGCGTCAGCCATTCGATGGACCCCGCCATGAAATCCGCCACCACCGCGTCCAGAGGCACACCATCACCGGTAATCAGGATGCCGGTCTGGCCGGTGGCGCGGAACGTGCTTTTCATACCCATGTCGCGCATCGATTTGTCGAGCGCGAGGCCGGTATACATCTTGCCCACCGAACAATCGGTGCCAACGCCCAGCACCCGCTTGCCCGAGCGCTTCACACCATCGGCAATCGGATATTCAACCTCCGGCACCCGCACATCATGCAGTGCGCGGCCCGTGGCTTCGGCCACCGCCACCAGATCAGGTTCATTGCGCAGCAGGTTGTGCAGGCCCGAGGCCAGGTCGAACCCTTCCTCCAGCGCCATCACCAGAACCTTCTTCCACGCCTGGCTGATCTTGCCGCCCCGGTTGGCCACCCCGACCACAAGCGTCTTGGCTCCCGCCTCTTTCGCCTCGGCCAGCGTCATGTCGGTCAGGCCAAGATCGGCCTTGCAACCCTCCATCCGGAACTGGCCCACGCAGTTCTCGGGCCGCCAGTCCTTGATGCCCTGTGCCACCTTGGCGGCAAGCCCATCCGGCGCGTCGCCCAGAAACAAAAGATACGGTGTCTTGATCATTGCGGTCCCCTGTGAAGCAGCGTGTCTCAAGGAAGAATGACAGCCCGTCACATCAATTGCATTGTCTCCACCGCCGCCAACACCCCCGATTGCACAAAAAATCGTCGCAAATGGATGCTCTATTCGAAGAATCTTGCGCAACCAAAACACGCCGCAGAGCAGCGACGATTCCGCAGGTGCAAAATGCGCTTGCAGAAAGCCGCGCAATTTCATAACTCCACAGCAGCACGAAACGAAATATCCTTACCAAGAGGCGCCCATGTCCTTCCGCATCCAGCCCACCCCGCCTGCCCGCCCGAACCGCTGCCAACTCTTCGGCCCAGGTTCGCGCCCGGCGATCTTTGAGAAGATGGCCAAATCGGACGCGGACGTGATCAACCTCGATCTCGAAGACAGCGTCGCACCGTCCGACAAGGAGAGCGCGCGCGAGAACATCATTCAGGCGATCGGTGACATCGACTGGGGCAACAAGACCCTCAGCGTGCGGATCAACGGGCTCGACACGCCCTATTGGTACCGCGATGTCGTCGATCTGCTGGAACGCGCGCCCGAGCGGCTTGACCAGATCATGATCCCCAAAGTGGGCTGCGCCGGAGATCTCTATGCCGTCGATGCGCTGGTCAGCGCCATTGAGGCCGCCAAGGGCCGGACCAAGCGGATCGCCTTCGAAGTCATCATCGAATCCGCCGCCGGCATCGCCCATGTCGAAGAGATCGCCGCCGCCTCACCCCGCCTGCAGGCGATGAGCCTCGGCGCGGCCGATTTCGCCGCCTCCATGGGGATGCAGACCACCGGCATCGGCGGCACGCAGGCGAATTACTACATGCTGCACGAAGGCGCGAAATACTGGTCGGATCCGTGGCACTGGGCGCAGACCGCCATCGTCGCGGCCTGCCGCACCCATGGCGTGCTGCCGGTCGATGGCCCGTTCGGCGACTTCTCGGACGACGAAGGCTTCCGCGCACAGGCATTGCGGTCGGCCACGCTCGGTATGGTCGGCAAATGGGCGATCCACCCGAAACAGGTGGCTCTGGCCAACGAGGTTTTCACTCCCTCTGAGGAAGCTGTGACCGAGGCACGCGAGATCCTCGCGGCGATGGAAGAGGCCAAGGCCAAAGGCGAAGGCGCGACCGTCTACAAAGGCCGCCTCGTCGATATCGCGTCGATCAAGCAGGCCGAGGTGATTGTGCGCCAGTCTGAAATGATCACCGCACAGTAAGAATTTTCGTACGAAAATTCTCAAAATCAGAGTCTTCGTACGAAGACTCTGATCCCTTACCCCACATGCAAAGTCACAGTCGCCGCACCCTGCGTGACTGTGACCTGCACCCGCCCTCTGCGCCACACCGTCTGAACTGCGGACGACGCGCGTTCATCACGCTCGAATCCGATATCCTCAAGAACATGCGGTGCCGAAAGCGCCAGCCTTTCGATGTGCTGCGCAAGATGGGTGTCAGCCGTGTCCCTTTCCCGAAAGAGCGTGAGTTTTTCAGCCGCAATTCTGATCCAGTGCATCAGAGGTCCTGTGTGGACGTCGTGATCGCTGAAATACGTCATTGACTGATTTCCTTTGCGCTTAAGACTTCTCAGTGCAAAGATGCGCCAGGCAGGGATGCTCCCGCAAACCAAGTTAATCACCCCAAAGGATCAGAAAAACTAATCCTGATTATGCCCAGACTGCCCCCCTTGAATGCCCTGAAAGCCTTCGAAGCAGCCGCCCGGCATGGCGGGTTCATCGGGGCCAGCGATGAACTGCACGTCACGTGGGGGGCGGTCAGCCGTCATGTCAAACTGCTCGAAGACCATCTGGGCGTGGCGCTGTTTGTGCGCCAACCTCAGGGCGTGCGCCTGACCGCTGCGGGCTGTCAGCTCCTGCCGGTATTGACCGACGCCTTTGCCCAGATCGCCCGCGAGACAGAACGGCTGTCGCACAACGCGGCGGAGTTGCGCGTGATCTGCCCGCCAGGCACCTCGATCAGGTGGCTGCTGCCAAGATTGGACACCTTCCAGACGGCGCATCCCGAGTACCGCCTCAAACTCACCACGGATTTCTACACCGACAGCGGGTTCGATCCCTACGACGCGGATATCGGGTTTTCCGTCTCGAACTGGCCAAATCGCGCGTCCGATCTCGAGGTGCTCACCCTGTTTCCGAGCCTTCTGACTCCGGCATGTGCCCCCGGCTACGCTCATGACAAAGCACTGACATCGCCAAGCGATCTGTCCCGCTGCGATGTGCTGCACGAATCCCGCGCGCACGAGGACTGGGCAGCATGGGCAAACGCCTTTGCACCCAACGGGCTCGACCCGAAGTCCGGACAGGTCTTCCCGAATATCGACATCGCCACAAAAGCCGCAGTCATGGGACTCGGCGTGGTTATGGCCGATCTGGTGCTGTGCCGTGAAGAATTGGACAGCGGTGCGCTTGTGACGCCGTTTCCCGATCTGGTTTGCCAATCGCCTCTGGGCGGCATCTGCATTCTGGGCGGGCGAGAGAACTGGTCCACACCGAAAGTCGAGGCGTTCAAATCATGGGCGTATAAGAGCGCAGAACCGGACCGCGCGGCGGCCCGCGCTATCCTGGATGCACTTGGGGCTGAGGCGCCCCTCGACCGACAGGACTAATTGGCCCAATCCTTGCGGCCATGCACACCGGTCTCATCCAGCAAACCCAGGCGTTTGGCTTCGTAGTAATATCCGCGCGCATACCACATGACCGCTTCGGCCTCGTCCCCATCCGACACGAGCCACGCCCCGCGCAGGTAGCGGACGGCGTAGCGCAGGTTGGTTTCCGCATCCAACAGGTCGGACGGTTCCCCACGAAACCCCATCGACCGCGCGGTGGCAGGCAGAATCTGCATCAGCCCGTAATAGGGCCCGTTGCGCGCCTCGGGTCGGTGTGTGCTCTCGCGGATCACAACCCGCTGCACCAGCGACACGGGCACATCGTTTTCCCGTGCCGCGGCAACGATCATTTCCCGCAGCTCAGGTGTTTCATTGGGGTACAGGTTTCGCGTCGAAACGGTCTCGGTCGACGGCTTCGGCTCCGTGGTGGAACACCCGGCAACGAACACCGCGAGGCAGATTGCCGATATAACAGGGCGCAGAACTCTCATGCGCCAGCCTTGCGACGAAGCCCGCCGCAAGACAATCGTGATATTTTGCCATCGGCAAAGCTTTGCTCAGGCGGCGTAGTATTCTTCGAACACCGGCGAGGGCTGACTGTTCCGTTCGGTCACAAGCTTCGGTCGCGGGGTGTAATAGGCCCACGCCTCGTCGAGATGCCGCACTGTGTCGACAGCGGTGCTCCGGTGTGACGGGATGGGAAATGTCTGGCGCATGGTACTCTCCTGGATCGGGGTGCCTCCCTTGTCATCCCAGCTAAGCAGCGCACGCGTCAGCACCAGAGCCACTCCGTCAGGCGCGCCATGCACAGGATGCATGGCTCAGGCCCGCTCATCCTTCGGAGACCCCATCACCACATAAGAGGTGATCGCGTTCACCTGCGGCAGCACCCCCAGCACTTCGGTGTGGAAATGCTTGTAAGCGGCCAAATCCGCCGCCTCGACCCGCAAGAGATACTCGACCGAACCGGTAATGTTATGGCACTCTCGCACCTCGGGACTGCGCGAGATCGCGCGCTCGAACGCCTCCTGCGCCGGTTTGGTGTGCTGGCTCAGCCCAACGGTGACATAGGCAACAAACCCGATCCCGGTCTTTTCCGGGCTGAGCACCGCGCGATACCCCGCGATAACGCCAGAGCGCTCCAACGCACTCACCCGCCGCAGGCAGGCCGAGGGCGACAGCCCTACCTGCTCGGCAAGCGCCAAATTGCTGATCCGACCATCCCGCGACAGTACGCGCAATATCTGGCGATCAATTTGATCAATATCAGTCATTAGTTGCGCCTGTTGCAGCAAAACAGCACAAAAAAGCAATCTCTGCGCAAGGATTTAGACACATATTGCCCACATGACGCCCGATATTTTCCTTGCCCTCGCCGGTTTTGCCCTTGTCACCGTGATCACACCGGGACCGAACAACCTGATGCTGATGACATCGGGTGCGAATTTCGGCTTCCGCCGGTCGATCCCGCACATGCTCGGCGTTGGACTCGGCTTTCCGATGATGATCGTTCCCGTGGGGCTTGGCGTGATGCAGGCCTTCGACCTGTGGCCGGTCTCCTACACGATCCTCAAGGTGCTGTCGGTGCTCTACATGCTCTATCTGGCCTGGCGCATCGCCAATGCCGCGCCCCCCGATGGCGCGGCGAAATCCGGCAGCAAACCGCTGTCTTTCGTGCAGGCCGCCGCGTTCCAGTGGGTGAACCCCAAGGCTTGGTCGATGGCGCTGGGTGCGATTACCCTTTATGCCACCGGGCGTGACATCGCCGCCGTGCTCTGGGTGGCGGGCACCTATGTTGCGATGGGCTGTATTTCCACAACCACATGGACGGTGATCGGTCAGCAGTTGCGCCGCCTGCTCAACCGCCCGACGCGGCTGCGGATCTTCAATTGGACCATGGCCGCGCTGCTGGTGGCATCGCTGGTTCCGGTTCTCTGGACCTGACCGGGTTGCGATTGCAAATCCCCGCCCGGACGGTCATATAAACCGCCAGCCGCAGGCAACAGGGCAACCGCTGACCATGACCAACTATCTCGATTTTGAAAAACCGCTGGCCGAGATCGAAGGCAAAGCTGAAGAGCTGCGCGCGATGGCCCGAAAAAACGAAGAGATGGACATAGAGGACGAGGCCCGCGCGCTCGACGCCAAGGCGCAGGCGCTGCTGAAAGACCTCTACAAAAAGCTGACCCCGTGGCGGAAATGCCAGATCGCCCGCCACCCCGAGCGCCCGCATTGCAAAGACTACATCGACGCGCTGTTTTCCGAGTACACGCCGCTCGCCGGCGACCGGAACTTTGCCGATGACGATGCGGTCATGGGCGGCCTTGCACGGTTCGACGATCAACCCGTGGTCATCATCGGCCACGAAAAGGGCCACGACACGGAAAGCCGCCTGAAGCGCAATTTCGGTATGGCCCGCCCGGAAGGCTACCGCAAGGCGGTACGTCTGATGGATATGGCCGACCGCTTCCGCCTGCCCGTTATTACCCTAGTCGATACACCCGGCGCCTATCCCGGCAAAGGCGCCGAGGAGCGTGGCCAGTCCGAAGCCATCGCCCGTTCCACCGAAAAATGCCTGCAAATCGGCGTGCCGGTGATCTCGGTCGTGATCGGTGAAGGCGGATCGGGCGGCGCCGTGGCCTTTGCCACCGCCAACCGCGTGGCGATGCTGGAACACTCCGTCTACTCGGTGATTTCGCCCGAAGGCTGCGCGTCCATCCTCTGGAAAGATGCCGAAAAGATGCGCGAAGCGGCCGAAGCGCTGCGCCTCACAGCCCAGGACCTGCTCAATCTCGGCGTCGCCGATCAGGTGATCTCCGAACCGCTTGGCGGCGCACATCGCGGGCGCGAGGAAACCATCCGCTCGGTCGGAAACGCGCTGCGCGGCATGCTCAAGGACCTGTCCGACCAAAAGCCGAAAAAGCTGATCGCGGACCGCCGCCGCAAGTTCCTCGACATCGGGACCAAAGGGTTGGCCGCCTGACATGCGTGCGCTGATCCAACGGGTGTCCGAGGCCTCGGTCAGCGTCGATGGCGAGGTTCTGGGCGAAATCGGCGCGGGCCTCCTGATCCTGATCTGCGCCATGCAGGGCGACACCGAGGCACAGGCCGACAGGCTCGCCGCCAAGATCGCCAAACTGCGCATCTTCAAGGATGATGAAGGCCGCATGAACCGCTCCGTCACCGACATCGGCGGCAGCGCCCTTGTGGTCAGCCAGTTCACCCTCGCCGCCGACACCTCGCGCGGAAACCGCCCCGGCTTCTCCACTGCAGCCGCGCCGGACGACGGTAACCGACTTTACGAACACTTCGCCGATCAAATAGCGGCGCAGGGCATCCCCGTCGCCAAGGGGCGCTTTGGGGCGGACATGAAAGTGCGTCTGCTGAACGACGGGCCGGTCACGATCTGGATGGATACCGAGGACTGACCTTCGGCGACGCCTCTGGCTTGGCCCGCGCTTTTGCATATTTGGAAAAAGAAGAAGCAGCGGTCCGATGTCCACCCCAGCCAAGGCACCGCTTTCGAGCGTGGCTCTTGGTCAACCCTGGCATGGGGCTTCTCCTTTTACGGTCATCGGCATGCCTGCCTGTACCGCACCGCCAACGTTAGCCCGCTCACGTTAACGCACCGTTAATCGAAGCAAGCACCCCGTCCCTTCTTCTTTTCATAAATATGCAAACACCGCATCTGCCACATGTGCGGCGCGGTCTTTGGCGTCACGCCCACACAGGCCCGAGCCGAAGGCGAGATGCCCTGTCATGGCGGGCGAAGCCCGACATGGCTTTACGGTTCGCGCAGCGCTTCGCGGGATTTGTAGAGCGGCTTCAGCAGGTATTGCAGCACCGTCTTTTCGCCGGTGTGCAGCTCCACCGTGGCCTGCATGCCGGGGCGGATTTCCAGCTGGCGCTGACGGTCGGTGAGCGATGTCCTGTCGACCCGCACCGTGACCTTGTAATGTGCCGGGGCTTCCGGGCGGCGTTCGTCCTTGAACGTATCGGCAGAGATCACATCGACCCGGCCCTTGAGCGAGCCGTAGATCGTGAAGTCATAGGCCGAGAGCTTGATCGTCGCTTCCTGACCCGGACGGATTCCGGCGATGTTTTCGGGCGCAACCTTGGCTTCGACATAAAGCTCTTCACCCAGCGGGATGATCTGCAGGATTTCCTCGCCGGGGCGGACGACGCCACCGATGGTGGTCACGCCCAGTTTGTTCACCACGCCGTGCATCGGACTGACCAGAACCGTGCGGTTCAACTGGTCCTGTGACGACCGGAGGTTCTGGCGTAGTGTCGCCAGTTCCTTGAGCGTGTCCGAGTATTCCTGCGCACGGGCCAGTTCGGTCTGGGTGATGATCTCGTCCATTTTGATCTGCGCATCCGCATGGGCCTTGCGGGCACGGGTGACTTCGATCAGGGCGACAACCTTCTTGTCCAGAAGGTTCTCCATGAGGCTCTTTTCCTGCGCCGCCTGTTCCAGCACCTTGCGTGCGCCATCGTAGCGGGAGTTGAAATCAAGTTGCCGTGCCGCCAGAAGCGCCTGTTCAGACGCGGCCATTTCGGGGTTGCGCTGACGGAGGTCCCACGGAATTTCGAACTGCACCAGACCGGCCATCTCGACCTCGATCCGCAGGCGGCGAATGTCGAGCGCGGTGATCTGGTCTTCCAGATCATCGACCGATGACCGGAACTGTGTCCCGTGCAGACGGGCGAGCACATCCCCGCGCATCACCTCGTCGCCTTCCTTGACCAGCAGTTCGGCCAGAATCCCACCTTCGAGGTTCTGGATGATCTGCGGGCGCGACGTGGAAATGAATTCGCCGTCGGCGCGGACGATCTCATCGATCCACGCATAAGCGGCCCAGATGATAAAGAGCCACACCGCGGCCCCCGACAGCCAGATGACCATCGACGGACCGCGCAGGCGGCGGCCCAGTTGAGCGTTGAGATCGGTTGTGCTGACAGCCATCTTTTACGCCCCCTGTCCGGTGCGCAGGTGGTTCAGCACCTGATCGCGCGGGCCATCGACCACCAACCGGCCAGAGGCCAGAACGCTGGTCCGGTCGGCAAGCGCAAGGATCGGCACGCGGTGGGTGGCGACAATCGCCGTCCGGTCCGCAAGCCATGTCTCAAGCCGCGAGATCAGCGTCTTTTCCAGCGTCTGGTCCAGCGCTGCGGTCGGCTCGTCCAGCAGGCACACATCGGGGTCCTGCAACCACAGCCGCGCCCAACCGATGGATTGGCGCTGCCCGACCGACAGCCCTTCGCCACCATCGCGGATGGGCAGGTCGAGCCCCTGCGGATGGCCTTTCACAAACTGGCCCAGCCCGGCGAAGTCCAGCGCTTCGTAAAGGCGGTCGTCGTCGCGCTCCATCATGTTGAGGTTCAGGTTGTCGCGCAGCGTGCCGTGGAAGAGGCGCACATCCTGCCCCAGATAGCCCAGCGACCGGCGGACATCGCGCATGTCGATCTGGTTCATGTCGGTGCCATCGATCAGGATCGACCCGGAGGTGGGCGCATAAAGCCCCGCCAGCATCTTGAGCAGCGTGGATTTGCCCGATCCGTTGGTGCCGAGGATGGCCAGAGTCTGGCCTGGCTGGATCACGAGGCTGGGAATGTCGAGGACCGACGGACTTTCCTCATCGTAGCGGAAGGTGACTTCGCGCAGTTCGAACCGGCCTTCCAGCTTTTCGCGGCGCAGGTATTTGCGGTTTTCCTGACGGTCCTGCGGCAGGGCCGCGATCCCGTCCAGCGCATCCAGTGCGGCTTTGACGTTGCCCCAGCGCGCCATGATACCCGCAAGCTGCGTCAGCGGGGCCAGTGTGCGCGAGGTCAGGATGCCCACGGCGATGATCGACCCGACGGTGAATTCACCGGCGAAGACCAGATAGGTGCCCGCGATCACGGCCCCCACATAGGTGGCCTGCTGGACGCCCTGGCTCCAGAAGGTCAGCGCGGCGGCAAGGCGGCGTTGCTCGGAGGATTTCAGCGCCTGCACCGAGGTCAGTTCTTCCCACTGGCGGGCAAAGCGGTCTTCGGCGCGCTGGGTCTTGATCGTGTCCAGCTCGGTCACCGTTTCATTGAGCAAGCGCGATTGCTTGGTTGACGCGCCCTGCATCTCGCGGGTGATGCGGATCATCTTCTTCTGCAGGAAGAAGCCGGGGATCACCATCAGAACGGCACCGGCCACCAGCACCCAAACGACGCTGCCCGCGATGGACCAGACCATCAGCAGGAAAAGCAGGATGAACGGGATGTCCGCCAACGCGCCGACCGTGCCTGCGGTAAAGAACTCGCGGACCGAGGAAAACTCGCGCATCGACGCGAAAAGCTGCGAGGGCGACCGACCGGCCGCATCCGACCGCATGCCCAGAAGACGGTTCAGCAACGTCTGCTGCACACCCGTTTCGATCTGCCGCCCCGCGCCGTCCAGAAGTGTAGACCGCGCGACCTTGAGAAACGCCTCCAGCATCAGCGCCATCGCGGCCCCGATGGCCAGCACCCAAAGCGTGGCCGAGGATTGATGCGGGATCACCCGGTCGTAGACCTGAAGCGAGAACAGCGCGACGGACACGGCAAGGATATTGGCCACAAACGATCCCAGCGCCACCTCACCGAACTGGCGGGTGTAGTTGGTGAAGCTGCTCCAGAACCAATGGCCCTTCAGGTCCGTATCGGTATGCGTTTCGGCCAGCGTTTCGACCGGCGCTTCGCCGCGCACCAGAACGCCGCTGTAGAAGGGCGCAAACTCGGCAACATCGACGCGTTCAACCTTGTCCTTGGCGGACTCGTCCCAAACGGACAGGGTCATGCGATCCTGCGACAGGACCAGCACCGCCTGCCCATTGGTCATCAGTGCAATCGCGGGCCAGTGGTCCGGCGTCGGGCGCGGCACATGCAGCCCCTGCGCCAGCAGTCCGGCCGCCTTGGCCCCGGCGATCAGCGCCGCCTCGCCCACCAGTCCGTTCGGTTCCTGGTGCAGGCTGATCGCCTCGGTGATGTCGGAGGCCACGGTGGTGAGGCCCACCCGCCCCGCATAGGTGCGGATCAGCTCGGTCCGGGCGCGCACGCGGTCGGAATAGCGTGGCGCGCGTTTGGGTTCATTGGCGGGTTTGACGCCTTGCGGCACCATGCGAAGAACAGCGTTCTTGGCGCGCCCGGACAGGAGTGTGATGTTGCTGACGCCGCTCAAATCTTTGCTCCATCGGCAAGGACGCCCAGCCGTTTGGCGGCGTCCAGTTCGGCCCGTGCGGCCCGGAATGTCAGGTCGAGCTGCTTTTCCAGCGCCCGCAGGAACGTTTCGTAGACACTGACCACATCCATCACCTGACGCGTGCCCGCATCGTATTGGCGCTGGAAGAGGTCGAGATTGGTCTTGGCTTGCGCCGTCAGCGCCTCGGCCTCGGCGGCCTGTCGCTTCAGGGCGGCAATGCTGCGCTGGTCGGCTTCGATGGCGCGGCGCGAGATGTCCTCGGCCTCGGTCACCTTGCGATCCGCGGTGATCTTGGTGGCCTCGATGGCCTGCAGCGATGCGCCCGTGCCGACGCCCAGCATCTGTTCGGTGCTCGCACTCAGGCTGATACCCTCGCCGCCATTGCGGATGCTGCCGCCCGCCGAAAGACCCGGCAGATGCGCGGCGCGGGCGATCTTGGCCTGCGCCAGTTGCCGGTCGCGTTCGACCTGTGCCCGCAGCACATCCAGTGACTGATGCGACGATGCCGCCCCCATGCCGCGCAGACCACGCAGGTCAGCCAGAGGCACCGACGACATTGCGTTCAGTTCGGCCACCGCGCGGGTGGTCTTTTCGCGGGCTGCCGCATCACGGGCGCGCAGATCGGCCAGCTTTTGCTTCAGAACGTTGAGATCAGAGAAATCGGACACGCCGCCTTTGACGCGTTCGTTCATCACCCATTCGAACTGGCCCATATCCTTGAGCGCCTGCGCATAAAGATCGGCCGCCGCGCGGCCCTCTTCAGCCTGAAGGTAGAGGACCAAACCTTCATATACGCGGTCGTTGCTGCTTTCGGACAGATTCACCGCCGCCAGCTCCACATCCGCCTTGGCCAGCTCGCGTTCGGCTTTCTTGCGGCCATTGTCGAACAGCACCTGATTGATCACCAGATCGGCCACCAGATCACCCAGCGAGGTCAGCGTGATCCGTGGGGAAATCGTCGGCCACCAGTTCTTGGACGCGGCCTCGGCGCGCAGTTGTGCGACATGCAGTTCCGCCTCGGCCACACGCGCGTCAGCGGCAAGAACACCCGCAGCCACTTCGGCATAGGGTGTTCCGGGGGTCAGCACGCTCTGCCGTGTCGCAAGTTCTGTGATGATGGGTGACGCATCCTGCGCCACATCCGCCTTCGGAGCAACTGCCTGTGTCTCCGCCTGGTCCGGCGCAGCCGCGCCCGGCTGGGCCTGAAGAAACCGCGACACGGTTCCCGCTCCCAGATCCTGCATACATCCCGAAAGAGCCGTAACGGCAAGCACCGCCCCTGCCATGGCCCCTGTGTTCCGCCTCATGTCGATTGAGCCCCCGCCTTTGGCTTTTTGTTGTGTCGGGGCTCGGGCCATCGCTGCGACGGCCCGAACAGTCTATCCTCTTGCTCAGATTGTGACGTTGTTGATGTCGTCGTCGATCAGAACGGTCGCATCGCCCAGTTCGTAGACATCGAAGTTCTGACCATCTTCGAAACGGCTGCCCGCGCGGGATGCGCCGGTGATCCGTACCGCGTCGTCGGTGTTGCCCAGCACGCGGACAGTGTTGTCCTCGCCCGTCATCGCAACGATCTGCGCCTCGGTGATGGTGAGCGTTGCCTCTTCGGTGAACTCGAGGTCGATCGCGTCGATCTCGCGCCCGCCAAGGTTGCCCGCCAGCGTGACGTTGCTTTGCGAGGTGTTCGGATCATCGACCACCACATATGTCCCCGAGCTGTTGCCCGCGGCATCGGTGGCCGTGATCACGAGGTGAGAGCCGTCCGGCACGACCTGGGTAAACGAGTAGGTCGTTTCCCCGGTAAACGTGTTGTCCTGGTCGTTGAAGCTGGCGTTCTGCGAGCCGGAATTGCTGACCCGTTCGATGACCACGTCATCGCCGGTGTTCTCAAGCACGATGCCCCGCACCGCCTGGCTCTGATCGCGGGTGATCGCGGTCATGTCAGGCGCGTCAGGTGCCACGTTGTCCACCACCATGGTTTCGGTGATCGACTTGGTGTTGCCCGCCGCATCGGTCGCGGCGATCTGGATCGACACGCTTTCGCCATTGACCTCGGGGATCACGCTCGGAGGCACGGCGACGGACCAGGCACCGCCCGCACTGACCTGCGCCTGCATCTGCTGTCCTGCGATGGTGACCACCACCGTAGAGCCCTGTTCGACCTGTCCGGTCAGGGTAAAGCCCTGCGCCGCTTCGGCTTCGCCGACCACGCCATCGGACCCGCCCGGTTGGCTGGTCGAGGTGAGCGGCACCACTTCGGTATCGACCTGGAAGGTCTTTGACGTCGTCGCGGTGTTGCCCGCGCGATCCTCGGTGCTGATCTGCGCTGTCGTGGTGTAGGTGCCATCCGGCAGATCGAACCCCGAAAAGGTCGCCGTCCAGTTGCCGGCCGCATCGACACTGGCCACGCGGCTGACGCCTTCGACGACCACGGTCACGGTAGCGCCCGGCTCTGTCGTGCCGCTCAGTGTCACGCCCTGCCCCTGCTCGGCATTGTTGACGATGTTGTCGGCAGTCACCGGGTTCGCACTTACCGCGAAATTCCGCACGAACGTATCGACCATCACGGTATCGCTGCGCGTCAGCTCGTTGCCGGCCGCATCGACGGTATAGGCGGTGATCTGCGCCTCGTATTCGCCGGGACGCACCTCACCCGAACTGTAAGTCGCGCGCCAGGTGCCAAAGCTGTCGGTCTGAACGCTCTTGGTCACTCCGTCCAGCGTCACATCGACCATCGCAAACGGGGTCGATGTGCCGGTGATCACGACACCATCCGACGCTTCGACCTGGTTTACGATATCGTCGGTTTCGATCGGCGCGGGGCTGATCGTCAGGAGGCCTGCATCCGTGTCGAAAATCACGCTGCGGGTTTCGGTCGCCGTGTTCCCGGCAAGATCCGTGGAGCTTGCCGTCAGCGTGGCCGTCTGTTCACCTGTCGGAAGTTCGCCCGAAAGGAAGGTCACGGTCCAGTTGTCGCTTGCGTCGACACTTGCGTCGCTCGACACGCCGCCCAGCGTCACCACGACCGTTGCACCGGGTTCCGTGGTGCCGGTCACGGTCATGCCCTGCGTTGCTTCTTCGGCGTTGACCACGCCATCTGCGCCACCGGCCTCGCTGGTGATGTCGAAATTGCGCACCCAGGTATCGAGGCGAACCTCACCCGAGGTGGTGCTGACGTTGCCAACCTGATCGGTCGCTGTGGCGTTGATCGTCAGATCCTGTTCGCCCACCGGAATCTCGGTTGCGATGAAGGTCACCGACCAGTTGCCCTGCGCATCCACAAACGCGGTGCGGGAATAGCCGTTCATCTCGACAACAACGGTCGATCCCGGATCCGTGGTTCCCGTGATCTCAACCCCATCCGAGCGCTCGTCGGCATTGATGATGCCGTCGGTCTCGATGATCGTGGTGTTGACGGTGACTCCCGAGACCGTGTCGATCTGGATTCCGTCGCTCACCGTGGTCGAGTTGCCGAACCCGTCGGTCGCGATGATCTGGATGTTTTCGATATATTCGCCGGCGCAGCAGAGTGTTGCGGGAAAATTACGGTCGAAATGTGTTCATATTCTGTCAATCACACCGTGCTCTGACGCCGCCTTTTGCGCCGCCAAACCCATGCGAACGGCCCACGCGCCGTCCTCGAGCGACACCTCCGGAACACCCCCATTCCGGACCAGTTCCAGAAAGCGCGCGTGCTGGTAGAAGGTCGATCCATTGTGGTCCCCGGCATCCAGGATTGTCGGGTCCACGGGGATGTCCACAGTCTGCGGCCCTTTGGGATGGCGCGGGCTGATGATCACCTGCGCCACCGGCGGCGCGCCCAGATGGGTCGGCCAGAACCGCCCCGGCCCCGGCACGAAAGCCTCGATCTTGCCGTTCGGCCCCACCGCGCTGATCTCTTCCTGATACTTGGAGCCCTCGGCATACATGCACAGTTCCAGCATCGCCCGCGCGCCAGTGGCGAAATCGACGATCACATAGGCGGTGTCCCAGATGTCGGGCACTTCGCCGTTATAGGCCTCATCCAGATGGTTGACCTCCTGCCCTGCGCTGGCCGTCACCCGCACCGGGTCGGACCCGAGGATCAGGCGCATGAGGTCGAAGAAGTGACAGCACTTCTCGACCAGCGTGCCACCAGTGTTTCGGTTGAACCTGTTCCAGTCCCCCACCTTGTGCAGGAAGGGAAAGCGGTGCTCGCGGATGGTCAGCATCTTCACCCCGCCGGTGGCGCGCTGCACCTCCTCGGCGAAGGTCTGGATGGGGGGCATATAGCGGTATTCCATCGCCACCCAGATCGGCGACGGGTAGCTGGCGGCAATCGCCTCGACACGCGCGATGTCTGCCGGATCGGTATAGAGCGGCTTTTCCATCAACAGCGGCAGCGGGTTGAGTTCCGCGATCTGCTCCAGCGCGTCGATATGGCAATGGTTGGGGCTCGCCACCAGCAGACAGTCCAGATCGTCGCGCGCAAGCAGGTCTTCAATCGACGCCTCGAGCTTGGCATTGGGCGCAATCGCCTTTGCCGCCGCCGCCATGATCTCGTCCGGTTCAAAAATCGCCGCAACCCGCGCGCCTTCCAGCAGGGCGATATTCCGCAGGTGCTCCTGCCCCATCATGCCGCATCCGATGATGCCGTAATTGATGACTTTCATTTTGGTCCTTCAGGTGATGCACGCGACACAACGCGGCTTAGGTGATGCGCGCGACGTAACGCGCGGCGTCTGTATTGATCCAGTTCCACGAAGCTTCGGCGGCCTCGCCTTCGGGGCCGTAACTGACGCGCGTGGCCCGCATGCAGGGCTGGCCCGTCGCGCGGCCAAAGGCGGATGGCGCCCACTCCGGCACGGTATCGAGATCCAGCCGGTCCACGGCCTTGGTGATCCAGAGGCCCAGAGATTCACGGTAGTAAAGGTACAGCGACTCGCGCAGCGCCACAGCGTCGATCTGATCGACATAGCTGCCATCGAGCCAGATCTCTTCGAGCACCGCCGGAATGCCGTTCAACCGACGCAGACGGCGAATCCGGTGACCGTCAGTTGCCTGTCCGAATGACGGCAATCCTTCAGGCTTGGGCAATCGATCCACCGAAAGAAGCTCGGCCGTCGGCAAGCCGCCGCCTTCGATCAACTCAACGCGGAAGAATGCGTAGACCGACTGCGTGTCCTCTTGCGCGCAGACGTAATTGCCCGACCCCTGCACCCGTTCGAGCAGGCCCAGCGCGGTCAATTCATCCAGCGATTTCCGCAAGGTGCCCACCGAAATGCCAAGCCGCGCCGCCATCTCGCGTTCGGGCGGCAAACGCTCGCCATCAACCAAGCGACCAGCCTGAATATCGCGGATCAGCAATTCGCTGATCTGCACGTATTTCGGCAGGGCGTGGGTGTCGGACATTTCTCGCACCAAAAATTGATACACTATTGATCTACATTTTTGGCGGTGCTACGCAAGAGGAAATGATGCGCCCCGGAGACACCTTATGACCATCGTGCCGATCACCTCCCCAGACCTCGACGCGGCAGAGGTTTCTTGGTTCGCGGCGCTCTGCTCTGACGACTACGAATTCCTCGGCGTACCTGATGGAAAACTGCGGTCGAGCTTTGCGCATTGCTCGGGCATCGTGAAAGAGGCCGAGGCGCAGGGATTTCGCAACATCCTCTGCCCGTCGTCGTACCAGGTTGGACAGGACACACTGTCCTTTGTCGCCGGCTGCGCGCCGATCACCGAAAAGATCAACATGCTGGCCGCCGTGCGCTGCGGCGAGATGCAACCGATCATGCTGGCCCGCACCATCGCGACGCTGGACCACATGCTCGAGGGCCGTCTGACGGTGAACATCATCTCGTCCGACTTCCCCGGCGAAAAGGACGACAGCAAGTTCCGCTACCAGCGCTCCCGCGAGGTGGTGGAAATCCTCAAGCAGGCGTGGACCCAGGGCGAGATTAATTACAAAGGCGAGGTCTACAATTTCGAAGGCCTGACCACCGATCCGGCGGTGCCCTACCAGACAAACGGTCCGCTGCTGTATTTTGGCGGCTATTCCCCCGATGCGCTGGAGCTGTGTGGCCAGCATTGCGACGTCTACCTGATGTGGCCCGAGCCGAAAGACGCGCTGGCGCAGCGGATGAAAGACGTGAACGCGGTGGCGGAACGCTATGGGCGCACGCTGGATTACGGTCTGCGCGTGCATGTCATCGTCCGTGACACCGGGGCGGAGGCCCGCGAATACGCGCAGCACATCGTCAGCAAGCTGGACGACGAACAGGGCAAGACGATCCGCGAACGCGCACTGGACGCGACCTCGCTCGGCGTGTCGCATCAGGCCAAGAACCGCGAACTGGCGGATATGGAAGGCTTCGTAGAACCGCATCTCTGGACCGGTGTGGGCCGGGCGCGCTCGGGCTGTGGTGCGGCTCTGGTGGGGTCCACCGATCAGGTGCTGAGCGAGCTGGAGCAGTATCAGAAAATGGGCATCCGCGCGTTCATCCTGTCGGGCTATCCGCATCTGGACGAATGCCGCCATTTCGGCAGCCGGGTCCTGCCACAACTCAAGACCGTACAACTGAACGAAGCCTATGGGCGTGTGCCAAACGGCACCCCCGCAACCCCACTTGGAAACGGAGTCCGCCGCTAATGGATCGTGTGAAGTTCAACGACGCCCTTGAAATGAGCCGCCTTGTCTATGGCATGTGGCGGCTGGGTGACGATGCCGACACTAGCGTGGACCACATCCGCAACAAGATCAGCGCCTGCCTCGATCAGGGCATCACCACGATGGATCAGGCAGACATTTATGGCGGCTACGAGGCTGAAGAGATCCTCGGGTCCGCGCTCACACCCGAGCTGCGCAACCAGATCGAGATCGTGACCAAATGCGATATCGTGGCCCCGGTGGGGCGCTACTCAAACGCGCGGGTCAAATATTACGACACCTCGCGCGCGCATATCCTGTCTTCGGTCGACCATTCCCTGCGGCTGATGAAGATCGACCACATCGATCTTCTGCTGATCCACCGCCCCGACCCGCTGATGGATGCCTGCGAAACCGGCGCGGCGCTCGACGAAGTGGTGGCCTCCGGCAAGGTCCGCGCGGTTGGCGTGTCGAACTTCCGCCCCTGGGATTGGGAGCTGTTGCAGGCGTCGATGAAGACCCCGCTCGTCACCAACCAGATCGAGATCAGCCTTCTGCATCACGCGCCCTTCGCCAATGGCGATATCGCGTTCCACCAGAAGAACGGCCAACCGCCGATGGCGTGGTCTCCGCTGGGTGGCGGTTCGCTCTTCGAGCCGAAAAACGCCGCCCTGCGCACCGCGCTCAAGACCATCGGTGACGATCACGGCGTCGATGAAGCGGCAGTAGCGGTCGCCTGGCTCTTGGCGCATCCGGCGCGCATCCTACCTGTCCTCGGCACCAACAATCTGGACCGCATCGCCCGCATCGGCGATGCTGCCAAGATACAGATCGACCGGGAGACATGGTTTGACCTTTACACCCACGCCCTTGGACATGAAGTGGCCTGAGACAAGCGATGAACGCCTTGACGCACAGCTTTGACCCCGCACAGCAGAGCAGCCGCGACTTTCGCGATGCGCTCGGACGGTTCGGCACGGGCGTCACGGTGATCACCTGTGACACCGGCGACGGGCCGCTGGGCATCACCGCCAACAGCTTTGCCAGCGTGTCTCTCGACCCGCCTCTGGTGCTGTGGTCGCCGGCCAAATCATCAAGCCGCTATCCGTTCTTCATGGCCGCCGATCATTTCGCGATCCATGTGGTCGGCGCGGAACAGGCCGGGCTGTGCATGGCTTTCGCGCGCAACGGCAACCCGTTCGACCAGTTCGACTGGGAAACGGGCGATCACAACGTTCCGCTTCTGAACGGCTGCCTGAGCCGGTTCGAATGCACGAAGGTGGCTGAACATGACGGCGGCGATCATTCGATCGTGGTGGCGCGCGTGCGCCGGGTGACCACACGGGAGGGAGACCCGCTTTTGTTTTACAGCGGACGATACGGAGGCTTTACTGAACCGACATAAACCGCCCCGATAAAACGAAGAACCGGGGCCGTCGGCAGAGGAGGCCGACGTGGGACAGGGAGGAGGCCAGCCATGGCCATTTTGCTGGGGGTTCTGGCCCCGTTTCAGTTGTTCAACGACATTGTCCTGCGCATCGGGCGCGGCATCGCGGTTGTCTGTATCGCTGCGATGGTCATCGCCATCCTGCTGCAGGTGTTTTTCCGTTATGTTCTGGGGAATGCCCTGCCCTGGCCTGAAGAGGCTGCAATTTTCCTGATGCTCTGGATGACGGCTGTCATCGCGCCCTCGGCCTATCGCCGGGGCGGGTTCGTGGCACTGGAAATCCTGACCGCCGCGCTGCCGAAAAAGGGGGCGTCTGCACTGGCGCTGGTGCTGCTTCTGATCTCGGGCGTGGTCCTGATGATCGGGGCCCAGATGGGTCTTGGTGAAATGACCAGCCTTGCCGGAAAATTCAAAAGCGCCTCGCTGAAATATCCGACTGCAGATGGTTGGGAAAAAATGCCCAACTCGTGGCAGATCGCATCGCTGGTGACCGGTCTCTGCCTTCTGTTCATCGTCAATATCGAATTGATCCTGCGCAACCTCATCACCCTCGCCGGTGGGGAAGACCGGTTGCGCTCCGCCCTCGATACCGAACTGACGGTGGAGTAAGTCACATGCTGGTCTGGTTTCTTCCGCTTTTCCTTGTCTTCCTGATGATCGGCCTGCCGGTCTTTTTCGGCATGCTTGCCGCACCCGGCATCCTGCTCTGGCTCAATGGTCAGGAACGCGATCTGATCCTGCTCTACCGCAACGTCTACAACGGAATGGCATCCTTCCCGCTGATGGCGATCCCGTTCTTCATGCTGGCGGGCGAGCTGATGAACCGGGGTGGCATCACCATGCGTCTGGTGGAATTCAGCCAGGCGATGATGGGTCATTTCCGGGGCGGTCTGGCACATGTGAACGTTCTGTCGTCGATGCTCTTTGCCGGGCTGTCGGGCTCTGCCGTGGCGGACACGTCGGCGTTGGGATCAATGCTGATCCCGGCGATGGAGAAAGAGGGCTACACCCGCAAATTCGCCGCCGCCATCACAGCCGCGAGTTCGGTGATCGGCCCGATTATCCCGCCGTCCGGCATCATGATCATCTATGCCTATGTCATGGGCGAAAGCGTCGCCGCCCTGTTCCTTGCGGGCATCGTGCCGGGCATCCTCGTGGGTGTGGGCCTGATGATCATGGTCAAGTTCATGGCCGACAAATACGACTTCCCGGCGTCCCGTCAGAAAGCAACATGGGGAGAGCGGGGCGATGCCTCGCTCAAGGCGTTCTTCCCGCTGATGACGCCGGTCATCATCCTGGGCGGCATCCTCGCGGGCGTCTTCACACCGACCGAAGCGGCCGCGGTGGCGGTGGCCTACGCGATCATCATCGGGATGTTCGTCCTGCGCACGCTGACCCTGAAAGACCTGCCCGACGTGCTGATGCGGGCGGCCATGACTTCGGCGGTGGTGCTGCTTCTGGTCGGGGCTGCGATGGCGTTCAAGACGGTGGTGTCGCTGTCGCACGCGCCGGAGATCCTTGCCGAGTTCATCCTCGGGCTGAGCCAGAACCCGCTGGTTCTGCTGTTCCTAATCAACCTTCTGCTGTTCATCGTTGGCATGTTCCTCGATGCGGGTCCGGCAATCATCATTCTGGGGCCGATCCTCGGACCGATCTTCGTCGATCTCGGCATCGACCCGATCCATTTCGCGATCATCATGTCGGTGAACCTGACCGTGGGTCTGGCCACACCGCCGATGGGGCTGGTTCTGTTCGTGGCTTCTTCGGTCTCGGGAGAACGGGTCGAGACCATTTCGAAGGCCATCCTGCCCTTCCTCGCCGTGGAGATCCTTGTGATCTTCCTCATCACCTTCATTCCGGAAATCTCAATGACCATTCCGCGCCTCACGGGGTTTGCGGACTGACATCTGCGGGTCACACGACCCGTGTAACCGACCAAAGAAAGCTACAGGGAGATACCAATGCTCAAAGGTCTAACCAAAGCGGCGCTCACAGCCGCATTGCTCGCCGGCAGCGCGATGACGGCGGCGGCGCAGGATTTCACCATCCGCGCGACCGCGAACTCCAACGAAAACGACGAAGACTATGACGGCCTCGTGGTCTTCAAGAACCATGTCGAGAACGCCTCGAACGGCCGCATCGCGGTGGAACTGTTCATCGGCACGCAGCTCTGCTCGGGCGGCGCGGAATGTCTTCAGGGTGTGGCCGATGGTTCCATCGACGTGTTTGTGACCACCTCGGGCGGCGCAGCGGGCATTTTCCCGTACGTTCAGGTGCTGGACCTGCCCTACCTGATGTCGGATGACCGTGTGGCGGAACATGTGCTGTCGGGCGATTTCACCCGCACCATGCGAAACATGGCGCTTGAGGACAGCGGCGACACGATCCGCATCATGACCATCGGCAACACCGGCGGCTGGCGCAACTTCGCCAACACCAAGCGCCGCGTGACCCAGCCCTCCGACCTCGAAGGTCTGAAGATCCGCACCGTGGTTGCGGACCTGCCGCAGGAAGTCGTGAAGGCGATGGGCGCGGCCCCGACGCCGATCAGCTGGCCGGAACTCTTCACCTCGTTCCAGACCGGTGTGGTCGACGGTTCCAAGAACGGCATCACCGACATCATGGGCATGAAGTTCCCGGATGCGGGCCTGAAATACGTCACGCTTGACGGTCACGCCTACATGGGCGCGATCTGGGTGATGAACAACGCCAAGTTCATGGGCATGCCCGAAGACATGCGCCGCGTGGTGGTCGATGGCTTTGCCGCGCTCCAGCAGGCGACATTCGCCTCGCCCAAGCGCAAGTCGATCCAGGCGTACCAGGATTTCGTCGCCGGTGGCGGTGATCTCTACGTGCCGACACCCGAGGAAAAGGCCGCGTTCCGCGATGCGGCGGCCCCTGTTTTCGCGTGGTTCCAGGAGAACGTGGACGGTGGTCCGGAAATCTTTGAAGCACTGACAAAAGCGGTGGAAGAGGCCGAAGCCGATCTGGCGGCAGAGTACGAAGCCGACCTGAACTGATCGCGGATCATACCCGTGTCAGCGGCCCCGGAGGACACTCCGGGGTCGTTTTTGTCTGAGGGCCGGGTCATGGCCCAACCTGTCTGAATTCGGAGAAGAAGCGGCGCCGCCCCAATGGGCCTGACGGTTCTCTCAACTGCCGGGGTCGCCCCCGTGACCTGTACCCCTTGGGGCCTTCTGAAACCGGTTTCTCATGGTCGCCCCTGTCGGGGATCAAGAGAGCGTCAGTTCGTGGTGTCGCGGCATGGGAGTGACCCTTCCCGCTCGATGCGCATCGTGGGCGGGGGTATGGGGGAGAGGTGGTTAACGGGGCGGAAATTGGGCGTGCGGACACCCTCGTTGTACCTTCTCGAACTCAGGCAATCATCCTCATCGCTCCCTCCAGAAAACGTTCATTTCGCCAAGCCACTCTAACCTGATAAGCAGGCGTTCCTCGACCCTTCCATCCTTCTACAAACAGTGCGTGAGCTCCGATCGGATCAAAAGTAGGTCTGTCAGGATCAAGTAATTTCCACATCTTATTCACCAAGGATGTAGTGCCCCAAGGATTGCGCTTGGCCGGATTCCAGCGGGTATCAATCAGTGCCATCTGAATCCAGGTGTGTAATTGTCGTGCGTATGGATATTTGCGACACATTCCTTTGGCAAAGTACGCGATCTGTTTACGCGCAAGTGCTTCGGCGGAACTTTTGGAAATTCGCAAACGAGCGATATTTGCACTGGCCCTCGCGCCAACCTTGCCATCCCGCACGCGCTTCCAATCTGAAAATACAGACTCTTCGGACGCAATACTGCCATCACTTTCTAGAAATTTGACCCGCCACGTATTCAGCAATTCGCGACATTGTGAGCGACCAAAGTTGTCTCTCTGTGAGAGAGTTCCGTCCATGTCTACCAAACTGCCAATTCCAATGGTCACAAGGTCTTTGTTATCACAGTAAAAATGCGTAATGACACCCTCCCTCTGTTTGAGGTGAGGAAAAAATTCTGCCATTGCTGCCCCATCATTTATCAGGTCTAGCCCAGTGCTTCGCGGAACGTCTACTGGTACAGAGTCTTGAACTGGTCGTGACGGCATATCTGGCGCCATTGAAGATGCTTGTGCCCAAAGCGCGGCGGATGCATCGTTGTTCAATGCCATCCAAGTGCGGCCTCCAGGATCAACACGGCTGTCAGCCTTACGGAATTTGCAAACCTTGGTCTGAAAATCTGATATCGCGCCCATTGTTTTTGGTCCATTTCGACCATCAATGGCAAGTTTAAGCCTGTTGATCGGCATTAGTGAGTTCAGAAGCGACTAGACCGTCTCTACATCTTCTTTCCGGTTATTTCCCTCACGTCCAACGCTGCCAGTGAGCATCGCACCATTTGAATTAATCATTACCCGGATCCTCAGCTAAAAACTCTCAATCTTCAAATAATAGCTTAGACCAATCCTGCCCAATGTATCGTATAGCCTCAATCAGACTGCTCTAACACGAAACCTAATTATTTTTTCGCAAACGAAGAGGAAAAATGAACATTTGAAGCAACACTCCAAATCTTGTGAAGACGCACCCGCCACACTCCTGCCACTTGCCCCTGCTAGAGTAATCCGCAACACTCACCGAAACGGGTAGAGCCAGACCCTGTAGTCATCCACGAGTTCCTGCGCATGTTCGATCTGTTCCGGCGTCATCTTCTTGACCACCTCCTCGACCGAAATGGCCGCATCGGGGTCTCCGCCGATGGTGCTGAGCTGGTACCACAGGAACGCGCGCACCAGATCCGGGGCGGGCAGGCCAAGACCGGTTTCGTAGTACCAGCCGATGCCCGACTGCGCGCCGGGATGTCCCTTAAGCGACGCGCGCAGGTACCAGTCGAAGGCGCGGACATAGTCCTGCTCGACTCCCAGCCCCAGCGCGTACATGACGCCGATCAGTTCTTCGGCCTCGGCATTGCCCGACCGCGCGGCGGGCCAGAGCGCATCATAGGCCTCGTCAAAGCGGCCCTCTTCCATCAGGTCGCGCGCGTCCTCGATATCGGCCAGCGCAGGCGTGGCCATCAGGCTCATAGCAAGGGTCCATCCGGTCCAGTTCATCTTGGTCTGCTCGTCTTTCTGTCTCTTGGCGCAGCACCCCTGGTGGCGCAGCCCATCACGGCGGAGGATTTTATCGCCTTCGACGCGGATCAGGCACGGCTGGGTCAGCTCCTGTTCTACGACAAGGTTCTGAGTGGCAACAAGAACATCTCCTGCGGCACATGTCACCACCACGACCTTGGCGGCAGCGACGGGTTGTCGCTGGGCATTGGTGAAGGCGGTGTCGGGCTGGGTCCAAAGCGCCTGCCCGGCGACGGGGCGGACCGTATCCGCAAGCGCATCCCGCGCAACGCGCCGGCGCTGTGGAACCTCGGGCACAGGGATGTGCGGGTGCTGTTCCATGACGGACGGCTCGAGATTTCGGACATCTACGGCAATGGCTATGACAGCCCGGCCGAGGAATGGCTGCCGCAGGGGCTTGAGACGATCCTCGCCGCGCAGGCGCTGTTCCCGATGACCGCGCAGTTCGAGATGGCCGGAAACACCGGCGAGAACGAGATCATCGGCGCGGTGACCGACCGGATTGACCTTGGCTGGCCGATCCTGGCCAAGCGGCTGCGGACGATCCCGGAATACGGCCAGATGTTTGTCGAGGCGTTTGACCATATCGACCGTCCCGAGGACGTGAGCATAGTCGAGATCGGCAACGCTTTGGCCGCGTTCATCGGCACCGAATGGGCCAATTTCGACAGCCCCTATGATGCGTTCCTGACCGATGGAACACCGCTGCCCGAGGATGCGGAGCGTGGGCGGCGGCTCTTTTTTGGCGAGGCGCGCTGCGCGCAGTGCCACAACGGTCCGCTGCTGACGGATCAGGACTTCCACGCGATGGCCCTGCCCCCGTTCGGCCCCGGCCGCACCCGCCGCTGGGACCCGATCCCGCGTGATGTGGGGCGCATGGGCGCGACGGATGACCTCGAGGACGCCTATCGCTTCCGGACGCCACCGCTGCGCAACGTGGCCCTGACCGCGCCCTACGGGCATAACGGCGCATATGCGAGCCTGCGCGACATGGTGCGCCATATGGCGAACCCTGCCTCCATGCGTGCCGACTGGACACCCGCGCGGGCAACGCTGCCCGAGGTGCCATGGCTGCAGGAGATCGATTTCGTGATCCAGTCCGACAGGCTCGAGATGGAGCGCCATGCCGCCACCGTCGATGTGCGGCCCGTGTCCCTGAGTGATGCGGATGTCGATGACATCGTAGCGTTTCTGGAGAGCCTGACCGGCGCGACCGCGCTGAACAGACCTCTGGGGCGGCCGGATCGCGTGCCAAGCGGGTTACCGGTGGATTGACCGGGAGGCAAGTCACTCCGTAATCTGGTGCCGAACCGGGACGGGAGTGCGACCATGCGTGTTCACCTGCTCTACGCGGACGAGGCCGGCGAAAGCCACTGGAGCGATCTGACGGTGTCCCTTCAGGAACGGAGTTTCGCACCCCCCGCCAAAGCCATCGAAATCTCGGAGCCGGAGGCCGCGACCCACAGTCTGTTCCTGCGGCTGCGGGCAGGCTGGGATGAACCGATCCACCCGACGCCGGTGCGCCAGACGCTGATCTGCCTGCGGGGAGAGGTCGAGGTCACGGCAAGCGACGGGGAAAAACGGCGGATCGGACCAGGCGATGTATGGCGTATGGAGGACCGGCACGGAAAGGGCCACCACACGCGTGTGACCAGCGCCGAGGACTTCGACTGCGTGATCGTTCAGTACGACTGATCCGACGCGCGCGGCCTGTCAGGACGCCTTGAGAAACTCGCGGATCACCGGTTGTTTGGACGGCTTCTTGGCCAGAGTGCGGAGCAGGTCCGCCAGCTTGGGTTCGCTCACCCGCTTGGCCGCGCTTTTGGCGCTGAACCATTTGCGTTTGCGTTCCTTCCGCTCTTTCCAGTTGCTTTTGAGCTTTTCGACCACCATCGGGTACACGTCCACTTCGCAGATCATGGACACGCCTTTGCCCAGCTTCTTGCGATAGGTGTACTGACCGACCACTTCGTGACCGATATAGCCAACCGCGCCCGCCTCTTCGAGCGCCTCGATTTCGGCGGCTGTCCAGGGTTTTTTCCCGTCCATCGTCCAGCCCTTAGGCATGATCCAGCGTCCGGTGTCCCGCGAGGTGACCATCAGCACCTGAAAGGTGCCGTCCTTTTTCCACCGCATTGGAAGCGCGGCGATCTGTTTCCCGATTTTGGCCATAAGTGTTTTTACAAATTATAGTTTTTCTTGCTGCTGTAATCACAACATAGGTCAATAATGTATATTCTGCAAATTTCGGAACTGTGACAGCGGTAAATCACAGTCCAGAAACCCGTTTCAGGTGGTCCAGAACCTCGTCCACCCCCTGATCGTGGCGGATGGCAGCAAAGACAAAGGGACGGCCTTCGCGCATCTTGGTGGCGTCGCGGTCCATCACCTCGAGCGAGGCGCCGACATGCGGCGCGAGGTCGGTCTTGTTGATCACCAGAATGTCCGACCGGGTCAGCGCGGGGCCGCCCTTGCGGGGGATTTCCTCACCCGCCGCCACGTCGATCACATAAAGCGTCACGTCCGCCAATTCCGGGCTGAAGGTGGCCGACAGGTTGTCGCCACCGCTTTCGATCAGCACAACTTCGACATCGGGATGACGTTTGACCATCTCGGCCACCGCAGCAAGGTTGATCGACGCGTCCTCGCGGATGGCGGTGTGCGGGCAGCCGCCGGTTTCCACGCCGATCACCCGGTCCTGCGGCAGGATCTGCATCCGCATCAGCGCTTCGGCGTCTTCCTGCGTGTAGATGTCATTTGTGATCACACCCACCGAATGGGTGTCCTTGAGCCGCTTCGCCAGCGCCGCGGTGAGCGAGGTTTTCCCCGCACCCACCGGGCCACCGATGCCGACACGAAGGGGTCCGTTGCGGGTGCTCATGTGCGGAAAATCCTTGGGCTGAGGGTTTCGTGACGCATCGCTGCGATATCGGCAGCAAAGCTCTGGCTGGTCAGATCGTCAAGCGTCCGGGTTTCGGTCTGCGCGGCGATCTCGGAACAGAGCGGCGACAGGGCCGCGACGATCCTTTGCGCTTCGGTCTGGCCCAGCGCCATCAGGCGCTGACAGGCGGCGACCACGGCCGCAACCCAGGCGTGCAGGTACATTTGCACCGCCATCGTCAGGGGCAGGTCGAGGTGTCTGATCCCGACGCCCAGCGCCACCGGGTAGGTGAGGTTCGTCACGTCGATGCCCCAGTTTGCGCGCAGCTGGTCGCAGAAGGCGGCACCCTGCGCGTCGATCTCCAAAAGGCGCTCACGGCTGGGACAGAAGGCGCGCGCAGTCTGGTCCACCTCCAATGGGTCCATTCCACTGGCCGCCGCACGGATGAGGATCGCATCGCTCATGCCATTGCCCTCGCGCAGCATGTCGGACAGCCAGTCTTCGACCGTTGCGGGTGTCACCACCTTGTCGGCAATCGCCTGCTCCAGCCCGCTGGAATAGGCGAAGGCCCCGATGGGAAAGCCCGGCGACAGCCATTGCGCCAGCGTCAGGATCGGGTCAGTGGGCGTGCGAATGGGTCCGTCCATGACCGTAGGCTCCTCCTTCCGGGGTAAAGGGTTCGACGCGCTCTGTCACCGTCGCACCCAGCTTTCCCAGCATGTCGCGGATGACATGATCGGGCTGGATCAGCAGGCGCGTGGCCTCGACCTGACAGGGCGTGTGGCGGTTGCCGATGTGCCACGCCAGACGGACAAGATTGTCGCCGGTGATCTCGAGAAGCGGTTCGGGGGCGGCGACGATTTCGATCTCGCGCCCGTCTTCAAGCTTGAGCGCGCCGCCGTGGTCGAGCGAGGTGGTCTGTTCGAGATCGAGCAGAAACTCCAGCCCGCCATCGGTGGTCAGCACACGCCGCCGCAGGAACCGCGCCTCGTAGCTGAGCGAGATACGGTCAGCGGGCGTGCCGTGAGTGTGGGTGTGATAGGTTGAGGCTGTGAGCATGTGGTTGGTCCTTATGAGGTCAGCGCCCAGCACGGCGAAGCCGGGCAGCCCCCGACCGCCCCCATGGGCGGGGGCTTCACCCCCACCCGCGGTCGGTCGCTGCCCTCGGTTCGTGTGGCGATTGTCATCAAAACAGGAAATACCGCTGCGCCATCGGCACCACTTCTGCCGGTTCGCAGACCAGCAGTTCCCCATCCGCGCGCACCTCGTAGGTTTCGGGGTTCACCTCGACCTTCGGTGTGGCGGTGTTGAGCTTGAGGTCCGACTTGCCGATCCCGCGCGTGTTCTGAACCGCGAGCGTTTTCTTAGCGAGACCCAGCTTTTCCCCGATCCCGTCGGCCTGCGCCGCCTCGGACACGAACACCACCGCCGAGTTCTCGACGCTGCGCCCATAGGCGCCCCACATGGGCCGCGTGTAGACCGGCTGCGGTGTCGGGATCGAGGCGTTGGGGTCGCCCATCTGCGCACAGGCAATCGTGCCGCCGATCAGGACCATCTCGGGCTTCACACCAAAGAAGGCCGGATGCCAGAGCACCAGATCGGCGCGCTTGCCTTCCTCGATGCTGCCGATCTCGCGGCTGATGCCATGCGCGATTGCCGGGTTGATCGTGTATTTCGCCACGTAGCGGCGCACGCGCATGTTGTCGTTGTCGCCGGTTTCCTCGGGCAACGCGCCGCGCTGCTTCTTCATCTTGTCGGCGGTCTGCCAGGTGCGAATGATGACCTCGCCCACACGGCCCATCGCCTGACTGTCGGACGCAATGATGCTGAAGGCGCCCATGTCGTGCAGGATATCCTCAGCCGCGATGGTCTCGCGCCGGATGCGGGACTCCGCGAATGCAATGTCCTCGGGGATCGACTTGTCGAGGTGGTGACAGACCATGAGCATGTCGAGATGCTCTTCCAGCGTGTTCACCGTAAAGGGGCGCGTTGGGTTGGTGGAGGATGGGAGCACATGCTCCTCACCGCAGATCTTGATGATGTCCGGCGCGTGCCCGCCACCGGCGCCTTCGGTGTGGAAGGCGTGGATCGTGCGGCCCTTCATGGCCTTGACGGTGTGTTCGACAAAGCCGGACTCGTTGAGTGTGTCCGTGTGAATCATCACCTGCACATCCATCGCGTCAGCAACGCTCAGACAGCAGTCGATGGCACCGGGCGTTGTCCCCCAATCCTCGTGCAGCTTGAGCGCACAAGCCCCCGCCTTGACCTGCTCTTCCAGAGCGGCGGGCAGCGAGGCGTTGCCCTTGCCCGCAAAGGCAAGGTTCATAGGGAAGGCGTCCGCCGCCTGTAACATGCGGCCGATGTGCCAGGGGCCGGGCGTACAGGTTGTCGCCAGCGTCCCATGCGCCGGGCCGGTGCCGCCGCCCAGCATGGTGGTCAGGCCGGAATGCAATGCGTCCTCGATCTGCTGCGGGCAGATGTAGTGGATGTGGCTGTCGAACCCGCCTGCGGTCAGAATGCGGCCTTCGCCGGCAATCGCCTCGGTTCCCGGTCCGACGATGATGTTCACCCCCGGCTGGGTGTCGGGGTTGCCCGCCTTGCCGATCCGGTAGATGCGCCCGTCGCGCAGACCCACATCGGCCTTGTAGATGCCGCTATGGTCCACGATCAGCGCGTTGGTGATCACGGTGTCCACAGCGCCGTCGGCCCGCGTTGCCTGAGACTGGCCCATCCCGTCGCGGATCACCTTGCCGCCGCCGAACTTGACCTCTTCGCCGTAAACCAGCGCGTTCGCGCCGCTGCCGCCACCGGTCGCCGCACCGACCGCCTCGGCGGTCAGGTCACGCTCGACCTCGATGATCAGGTCGGTATCGGCCAGCCGCAGCTTGTCGCCCACGGTGGGGCCGAACATGGCGGCGTAATCGGCGCGTTTGATCTGTGCTGGCATGTCAGCCTCTCTTCATTCCACGTTTCGTCAGACGCCGGTGATTGGCGCGGGTGGTCTGCCGGATCGGCTTGATCGCCAAAGCCGCCACCACATCGGGGCTTTTCCCCGCCAGCATCGCCAGCGAGGCGTCTGTCCCGCCCTTGAGAAAGGCAAAGACCTTTTCGTTGAGCATCCGGCTGTTCTCGGTCTTGGGCACAGACCAGAGCCCCATCG
This sequence comes from Marivita geojedonensis, assembly GCF_002115805.1. GTDB lineage: Bacteria > Pseudomonadota > Alphaproteobacteria > Rhodobacterales > Rhodobacteraceae > Marivita > Marivita geojedonensis. The sequence goes on from NZ_JFKC01000010.1 coordinate 36,218, forward strand.
CCCCCATCATGCGCATGGCGATCACGCCCTGCGCCTCGGCCATCACCCAGCCCATCTGCATGGCGTTGGCCCAGTAATCCATCGGGGTGAACAGCCGTGCCATCAGAGGTCTCCCATGACCTGCTGGTTGAAGCCGATCACCCGGCGCGCGCCGGAGAGCGGGATCAACTGGACTTCGCGGCGCTGACCCGGTTCGAACCGCACGGCGGTCCCCGGCGCGATGTCGAGCCTGTGGCCCCGCGCGGCGTCGCGATCGAAGTCGAGCGCCGGGTTGGTTTCCGCGAAATGGTAATGGCTGCCGACCTGAACGGGACGGTCACCGGTGTTGGCCACCATCAGCGTGACCGCCGGGCGGTCCGGGTTCAGGGTCAGCGACCCTTCGGCCGGGAACAGCTCTCCGGGGATCATTTGCGGTGCCGGATTTTGCCGAAGGCCAGCCCGCCTGCGACCGCGATCAGACCCAGAGCGCTGACCAGCGCCAGCCAATGCGCGCCGTCATGCGGGTGTACATGGGCACCGGGATGCGCCATCGCGGAGGATGCCCAAGCCAGTGTCATCGCCGTCAAAGCCAGACCTTTTTTCATCTCGAAACCCTTTCGCTTCTTCTTTTTCCAAATATGCAAAGTCACCGGATCGGATTGTGCACTGTCACCAGTTTGGTGCCGTCCGGAAACGTCGCTTCGACCTGCACCTCGTGGATCATCTCGGGGACGCCTTCCATGCACTGATCGCGGGTGATGACCTGCGCGCCCGCCTGCATCATGTCGGCCACGCTGCGCCCGTCGCGCGCGCCTTCGACCACCGCATCGGTGATCAGCGCAATCGCTTCCGGGTGGTTGAGCTTCACACCCCGTTCGAGGCGTTTGCGCGCGACCATGGCGGCCATGGCGACCAGCAGCTTGTCTTTTTCGCGGGGGGTCAGGTTCATGTCTTACAGTCTCCAGGATCGCGGCAGGGCGTCACCGCTCAGCCGATCAAGAACAGGAATGAGGGTGCGGCGGAGGGCGTAGCCGTCTTCGGCCAGCGCGCGGAGGACCAGAACGCCGTCCTGCACCAGCGATACGCCTGCGGTTGACGGCAGCATGCCGCGGATGGGATCCAGATGCGCCTCGGCCTCGGGGGCGGCGAAAACCACCAGAGCCATGGCACGGGCACCGCCGCCCAAAGCGGGTTTGTCGAGGATTGCTGTGATGTCGCCATTCAGGGTGCTCGCATCGCGGAACACCAGGTCGCCGTCACGTTCAAGCGTCAGGCTGTCGGCAAAGCGGGCCTGCGTGACCACTTCGCCCATTGCCAGACGGCCAAAGAGGACGGGTTCGACCACCAAAACGCGGGCATCGGAGGCCATTCTGATCGTCAGCGACCGGCGCAGCGCGCCGTTCTGGAAGAGGATGGTTTCCTGCGGCAGCCAGTCGACACGGCCCCCGGACTCGACCGTCACGATGTTGCGCACCCGCGCGGTGGTGTCGTCTGCGGTGCGGTAGACCCTTTCGGCGGCTTGCGTCGTCAGGCGCAGCCGCGCGCCTGTCTGGGCGGTGGCGGAAATGGACAGCGTATCACCACCCGTCAGGCCTCCAGAGGTGTTGAGGATCACGCCTTCGACTGCATCGCGTGCCGGTGTCATGAGAATCTTGGCAGAGCCGGTCTGGTGCAGATCGGCCAGTGCCGACAGGCCCGCCCCCCGCGCCTTGGCGGCGATGGTCAGCTTGCCATGGGAACGCGGCGGCAAGGTGGTGATGGCGGTCAGATGAGTCATGTTGGCGAAACGCTAGCAATCGGTGTGACCCGAGTTCCAACGCATTTCTTGGCCACGCACCACAACTGAGCGAAAGCACCGCAGAAAGCGGCCAGCATCAAAACGCCGCGCCCAATAAACGGGCAATCAGGTCACAAATGCCCTCAAATTCATCATAAATGAATCGTTGAAATCAGGACTCTGGCGTACATTCAGGCAGTTGGTTCAGCACCATGTCGCGGGACGGGCGCAACCCGTCCGGCAGGTCTTGCAGCACCTCGTCCACAACCTCGGCGCTCAATTCCGCCACCTCGCAGGAATAGTCGGCAAAGCTGCCGTCCGGATTTTCCTCTTGCCAATCGCGGAAATCCTGCGCCTCGAAGGCAACGGCCGCGCCCGCACCCACCACGGGAATGGCCACAAGCACACGGCGCAAGCGCGCCTTGGCTTTCGCCTTCGACACCGCTTTGGCCAGCTCCTTGCGGTGGCTCAGTGCGGCGGCAGAGGCGCTTGCGGTGACGGTGGCCACCTGCGCTGTCAGCGTCACCGCCTGCACCGCGAGGGCCACCGTGCTGACCAAAAGCGCCGCGCAGAGCCACATCAGCACAACCGTGTTGCGCAGCCACCTGAAAACGCGGAACACCGGGCTAGCGGAGGCTTTGCAACAGCGCCTGCGACGGCGTGCCGGTGACCGGCAGTCCCCGGCTGGCCTGATAGGCGCGGATCGCGGTTTCAGTGTTCGACCCGATCACCCCGTCTGCCCCCTGCGTGTCGAATCCCCGCGCGGTGAGGCGTTGTTGCAGCGCGATCCGATCCGCCTTGGTCAACCCGTTGGCATCGGGTGGGAACGGCGTGCGCAGCGGCCCGGCCCCGCCGATCCGATCCGCCAGGTGGCCCACGCCGATCGCGTAGGCGTCGGAGTTGTTGTAGCGCTTGATCACCCGGAAATTCGCGGTTGTCGCAAAGCGCGGCCCACCCGGTTGCGGCTGGAGCGATCCGCTGGGCGATTCACTGCCCCAAGAAACACCGCGCTGCCAGCCATTGCGTTGCAGGTAGGCGGCGGCAGAGGCCAGCGCATCGCTGGGATCATCCGACCAGATGTCGCGCCGCCCATCGCCGGTATAGTCCACCGCGAATTGCAGGAAAGAGGTCGGGATGAACTGCGTATGCCCCATCGCGCCCGCCCAGCTTCCGGTCATGCGGGATGCCGGTATGTCTCCGCTTTGGATGATCCGCAGAGCCGCGATCAACTGCTGTTCAAAGAACCGCCCGCGCCGCCCGTCAAAGGCCAGCGTCGAGGTGGCCGAGATCACCGGCACCTCGCCGCGCCGTTCGCCGTAAAAGCTTTCCAGCCCCCAGATCGCGCAGATGATTTTGGCATCGACACCATAGCGGTCCTGCAACGCCGTCAGCGTGCCGCGATGCCGGGCAAAGGCCGTGCGCCCTTTCTGCACCCGTTCATCCGATGTGGCGATGGCAAGGTAATCCTCGAGACTGCGTTTGAACTCGGTCTGATTGCGGTCGCGCGTCACGACTCCGGGCAGATACCCCGTGCCACGAAAGGCGGCGTCGAGCGTGGATTGCGAAATCCCCTGCGCCGCCGCGCGTCCCCGGAACGCCGCGACCCACGCGTCATAGGCCGCATTCGGTTGGGGCCGGAGGTCGGCCGGCAAGCCGCTCGGCGTACTGGTGCTCACGCTGCCCGGCACGGCACGCGAACAGGCAGAAAGGCCAAGGCCCAAAAGCCCCAGCCCGAAAAGACGTCGATTGATCTGCATCGGTCTGCTCACCTCTATGATGCGTTTTGACCACCATTGTGAGACCAAGTCGGGCATCACACAATGGGTCACCGCACAACCGTCGGTTTTGCGCGGATGCCCGCAAATCCGGCAACTGCGTCAACTGCCCGGGGACAGCAGCGCTCGGGACTTTTCTTTTGCAGCAATCCCGGCCAGTCTGACTCAAACAGATCCGGAGGGAGTGATGGAAGCCAGTTTCTCGCGCCGCAAACTGCTGACGCCGACCGAGTTGCGCAGCCTGACGGAACGCTCAGACGTCATGGGCGCGCTTCAGATGGCGAGCCATGTGGGGGCGATCCTGCTCGTCGGCGTTCTGCATGCGCAGGCGATGGGCACCGGCTGGGTCTGGGTCACGGGCTTTGCTCTCGGCGTTTTGCTCAACTTCCTCTATGCCGCGCAGCACGAACTCAGCCACGCCACCGTATTCAAGACCCGCAGCCTGAACGAGGTCTTTGGTCGGATCATCGGGTTCATCCAGATCTTCCCGCGCGACTATGACCAGATCATGCATTTCGCGCACCACCAGTACACGCAGGACTGGGAGCGGGATGGCGAACTGGTGCGTGAACCCTATACGCTGACCACCTACCTGCTCTGGCTGTCGGGCATCACCTATTGGCGCAACCGGGTGTTCGGCGTGGTGCGCCGCGCGCGCGGGGTGATCGTGGAGCCGTTCATCCGCCCCGAGGAAGAGGCAAAAGTGATCCGCGAGAGCCGTATTCATTTGGCGCTCTATGCAGCGATTGCGCTTGTGTCTCTGCTGACGGGAAGCTGGGCCGCGTTGACCTTCTGGATTTTGCCGATGGTGCTGACGAAACCGGTGCACCAGTTGCAGAACACCATCGAACATCTGGGGCTGAGCCACGAGAACGACATTCTGGAAAATACGCGTTCGACCCGCACCAATGCGTTTTTCCGCTGGCTCTGCTGGCAAATGCCGTATCACACCGCGCATCATACCTTTCCCGCTGTGCCGTTCTGGAAGCTGCGCGCGCTGAACGACAAGATCGAGGACAAAGCGGGCGAAGTGCACCGTATGGGATGGATCGAGTTCCAGATCGAAGTCATCAAGAAGCTGATGGCGAAGGATGAAAGCCAGTACCCGATGAACGAGGTCTGGGTCGTACCCGTTTCGGGCGGCCGGACCCGCCGGGTGCCTGCAGAGTGAGGCGGCTTCAGGTCTACACCTCGCTCTGGGCGATGCAGCCGCATGACCAGACGGGGGTCAAGCTGCCTTACGATCAGGTCTGCGAAATGGTCGCCGGGGCCGGGTTTGACGGGATGGCGATTGACCTTGGCGCGTCGGATGTGGAGGTCGCCCACGCCGTGCGCCCGCATATGGAGGCCAACGGGCTGACGCCGCTGATCGTGGCCTTCCCCAAGACGATAGAAAGCCTTGAGGACACGCTGCACATGGCGGTCGATTTCGGCGCGCCGTTTGTCGATGTGATCGGTCAGGTGATGCCGATTGCCTTGGACGACATGATCCCGGTGATCGAGACGTGGATGGCGATGTCGGACCGCATCGGGATTCCGATCCAGTTCGAAACCCACCGCAACTGCATCACCAACGACCTTTACACGACGCTGCAACTGCTCGACCGGATCCCCGAGATGCGGATTTGCGCGGACCTGTCGCATTACGTGGTGGACCGGGAATTCTGGTTTCCGCTGTCAGAGCATGACTTGGGGCTGATCAGCCGCATCCTGAAACGCTCGGACAGTTTTCAGGGCCGTGTGGCAAGTCGTCAGCAGATCCAGTTGCAACTGGATTTTCCGCAACACCAGAAATGGGTGGAGCTTTTCAAGGGCTGGTGGCGGGAAGGCATGGCCGACTGGCGCAGCCGCAATGCGTCGGGTGACTGCATCTTTGTCTGCGAACTGGGCCCGCCGGAATACGCCATGACAGGGCCGGACGGCCGCGAGATGTCGAACCGCTGGCACGAGGCGCAGGTGATCAAGGGCTGGGTGCAGGACATTTGGGACGATCTGGGCGGGGACGGCTGATCTCTTTGTCCGGATGGGTTTGACACCTCCGCGTTTCCTGCCAGAGTACGCGGTACTCACATTTTCTGGATGTCTGACTTCCCATGACCACACCCTGCATCATCTGCGTTGCCATCACAGGCTCGGTTCCGACCAAGGCCGACAACCCTGCCGTTCCAACCAGCGTGTCGGAACAGATCGAAAGCACCCATGAGGCATTCGAGGCCGGGGCCAGCATCGTCCACGCCCATGTGCGCAACGACGACGGGACACCCAGCTCGGACCCGGAAAAGTTCGCCCGACTCAAGGAGGGGGTGGAGCAGCACTGCCCCGGTATGGTCATCCAGCTTTCCACCGGGGGACGGTCGGGCGCAGGCAAGACACGCGGGGGGATGCTGCCATTGCGGCCGGACATGGCCTCGCTGTCGGTCGGCTCGAACAACTTCCCAACCCGCGTCTACGAAAACCCGCCCGATCTGGTGGCCTGGCTTGCCTCGGAAATGCTGGCTTACGACATCAAGCCGGAAATCGAAGCCTTTGATCTTTCGCATATCTTCCGCGCCGCCGCGATGCATGACGCGGGCGCGATCAAGGACACGCCCTATGTGCAGTTCGTCATGGGGGTGAAGAACGCGATGCCCGTCGACCGCGAGGTGTTCGATTTCTACGTCCACACGGTCAAGCGCCTCTTTGGAGACACCGCACCCTGGTGTGCGGCCGGGATCGGTCCGAACCAGATCGTGCTGAACGAATGGGCCATCTCGGCAGGTGGACATGCCCGGACCGGGCTCGAGGACAATATCCGCCTCAACCGCGCAACGCTGGCCCCATCGAATGCGGCTCTGGTCAAACGCGCGGTAGAGCTCTGCGAAAAGCACGAACGCCCGGTCGCCACATGGCAACAGGCACGCGAGATCCTAGGCCTGCGGAGCGTCGCGGCCTGACGCACGACGGGCCTGCTCCGGTTCGAAAAGTGGCAGCGGCTGAGGGCTGGCGCGATGTTTCCGTCAACGGAAACAGGCGATGCGTCGACGCATCGCCGGGCTGGCAACAAAGACGCAAGACCGCGTGTCAATTCCAGCTGATTTCTTCATTGTCGATCACTTGTCCGAAAACGTTTTCCCTGTGCCACTTTAAGTTCACAGGGCTTGGCCAATTCCGTTCATCGGACGGTTTCCACAGTTTACCATCCGGTCGCAACAGACGATCAATCACGTCAACCGGCACCTTGTTTCTTGAAACGAGAACAGTCTCGCAATCATCGGCAACTGAGATCAAGCCACGGTCGAACATCCAATGAATCGTTCCAGATAGCGCAAGGCCGTTTCGCACAGCGTCGCTCCCACCTCTTTCGACCGGTCGAATATGAGCCGCTTGAACTTCTGGACGACCGCCCCCATTACGCAGTTGCAAACCAGATATGGCGCAACGAAAATCGTACGCATCGCGCACTTTCCTTCTGAAAGCCACGTCACGGTACGGGCGGCGCGTTAATCTCTCGATAACAGGACGATCGAAAGCCGCAACTTCATCGTCGAATTTTTTTGCATTAGGTTCGTAGCGCGCGTTTTCAATGCTTTCGAGGTCCGCCGGAAGCCCCAGATTGACGATCCTTGCGAATTCATCCTCGGGCAATCGACGCACCGCAAGCTGGACCGCACCGCCCCTCCGCGCGGTGCCATCTGGTTCCGCTAGCGAGGACTCAAGCGGACGCCCGTTAAAGAGTCTTGGAACCTCACTATCAAAGGGCAGGTAGCTACCCTTTTCAATTAGAGCAAGATAACGACCTTCGACATTTGGTTTTGGTATGATCTTCTGGATCTTCGCTACAGCGAAATAGCCGCGCGGACCCGATTTGACAGGCTCATAATAAACGATCCAATCACCTTCAGCCTCACGTAATGCCTTCAGATAGTTTCGAGGAAAGTCATAAACGACGTCCAACTCGTCATCGTAGATCGAGTCCGATTTATGCAGCAGGACTAGTTTTGCCATATCGCCAGGAAAACCAGTGTCCGTCAGAATGCAAGCCTAATTGAAGCACGGCCTTTGGCGTCAAAGTAACTCGTCAGTGTATCCGTCAACGGAAACAGGCGATGCGTCGACGCATCGCCGGGCTGGCCGCTGATCTTGGCGCGGGTACGTTCCGTCAACGGAACGTGGAAAATGCGTCAACGCATACTCCAGCACCACACCGCACAGGCGGAAAAAGAAAACCCCCGCATCCGAAGATGCGGGGGCTCCCGAAATCACATCTGATCTATGGATCAGTCGTCGTCACCCTTGAGCGCGGCACCGAGGATATCGCCGAGCGATGCGCCGGAGTCGGAGGAGCCGTACTGCTGCACCGCTTCCTTCTCTTCTGCAATCTCGCGCGCCTTGATCGACAGGCCCAGACGGCGGGTCTTGCTGTCCACGTTGGTCACGCGCACATCGACCTTGTCACCGACCGAGAAACGCTCGGGGCGCTGCTCTGCACGGTCACGCGACAGATCGGAGCGGCGGATGAAGGACTTCATGCCTTCGTATTCCACTTCGATGCCGCCATCTTCGATGGCTGTGACCTGAACGGTGATGACCGAACCACGCTTCACGCCGCCAACGGCTTCGGCGAACTTGTCACCACCCAGCGCCTTGACGGAGAGCGAGATGCGCTCTTTCTCGACATCCACTTCGGTGACAACGGCCTGAACCATGTCCCCCTTGCGGTAGTTCTGGATCGCGTCTTCGCCACGCTCGTCCCAGCTGAGGTCGGAGAGGTGCACCATGCCGTCGATGTCGCCGTCGAGGCCAACGAACAGACCGAATTCGGTGATGTTCTTGACTTCGCCTTCGACCTCTGTGCCCTCGGGGTGCGTTTCTGCAAACACTTCCCACGGGTTGCGCATGGTCTGCTTGAGGCCCAGGGACACGCGGCGCTTGGCACCGTCGATTTCCAGAACCATGACTTCCACTTCCTGCGAGGTGGAGACGATCTTGCCCGGGTGGACGTTCTTCTTGGTCCAGGACATTTCGGAAACGTGGACGAGGCCCTCGACACCCGGCTCCAGCTCAACAAATGCACCGTAATCGGTGATGTTCGTCACGCGGCCCATGTGTACGGACTCGAGCGGGTACTTGGCGGCAACCAGATCCCACGGATCTTCCTGCAGCTGCTTCATGCCGAGGCTGATGCGGTGGGTGTCCTTGTTGATCTTGATGACCTGAACCTTGACGGTTTCGCCGATCGACAGGATCTCGGACGGGTGGTTGACGCGGCGCCATGCCATGTCGGTCACGTGCAGCAGACCGTCTACGCCACCAAGGTCAACGAACGCACCGTATTCGGTGATGTTCTTGACCACGCCGTCGACTGCCTGACCTTCGGTGAGGTTGCCGATGACTTCGGCGCGCTGTTCTGCGCGGGACTCTTCGAGGATCGCGCGGCGCGACACAACGATGTTGCCCCGGCGGCGGTCCATCTTGAGGATCTGGAACGGCTGCTTGAGACCCATGAGCGGGCCTGCGTCACGCACCGGGCGCACGTCAACCTGCGAACCGGGCAGGAAGGCCACGGCACCGCCGAGATCGACAGTGAAGCCACCCTTGACGCGGCCGAAGATCGCGCCTTCGACGCGTGCATCGTCTGCGTATGCCTTTTCCAGGCGATCCCATGCTTCTTCACGACGCGCCATCTCGCGGGAGATGACAGCTTCGCCGCGGGCGTTTTCTGCGGAGCGCAGGAAAACCTCGACTTCGTCACCGACGCTCAGGTCGGGCGCTTCGCCGGGGTTTGCAAATTCCTTGAGATCAACGCGGCCTTCCATTTTGTAGCCTACGTCGATGATGGCCTGGCCCGCTTCGATTGCGATGACCTTGCCTTTGACAACGGACCCTTCGTCCGGTGTGTCCATTTCGAGGCTTTCGTTAAGCAGTGCCTCGAATTCTTCCATAGATGCGTTCTGAGCCATGTGGCGTCTGTTTCCTTTACGTATCATTTTCTGGCCGAGCGGTTGTCTCCGCCGGTCTGGGGTTGGTGCCCACGCTTGCGGTGAGGCGATTGGTCAAGGCATCCGCAAAACAAAGAGGGCCGGTGATTGCCGACCCCTGCTCGATCTTCGTCCGCGGCGTTATTTGCCTTTAGCGACGCGCGCGACCTATCAGAGCACGTTCGTTCTGGCAAGTGCTGATGGTGCGCGGAGCCACTTTTGGCCGGGTGCCGCCGTTTGCAGATCGGCTTACCTTTCGCGGACGGCCTCCACGGCGGAGACTGCGCGGGCCACGGCGGCGTCGATGCTCAGGTCGGATGTGTCGATCAGCACCGCATCCTCAGCCGGACGCAGCGGTGCATCGGCGCGGTTCATGTCGCGGTCGTCGCGGGCTTTGACATCGGCCAGCACGGTGTTGAAATCGGTCTCGAACCCGCGTTCGGTGAGTTCGACCAGACGCCGCTGCGCGCGGACCTCTGCGCTGGCGGTGACAAAGAGCTTCACCTCGGCCTGCGGGCAGATCACGGTGCCAATGTCCCTGCCATCAAGAACCGCGCCGCCCGAGCGCCGTGCAAAAGCGCGTTGGAAATCCAGAAGAGCCGCGCGCACCTCGGGGATCACGGCCACTTTGGACGCTGCCCGAGCTACGTCGGCCGTTCGCAGATCGGGGTTTTCGAGGTCTTCGGCAACAAGGCTCTGCGCGGCCGCAATCGGGTCTTCCCCCGTCAGCATCCGCGCGCCCACGGCGCGGTAGAGCAGTCCGGTGTCCAGATGCGCGAGGTCAAAATGCGCGGCGACGGCTTTGCTGATCGTGCCCTTACCTGCTGCGGCGGGGCCATCGATGGCGACTGTGAACGGCGACATCATGCCGGTTTCCGGAAGGTCATGTAATGCGGCATGCGCCCTTCGCGCAGGGCTTTCATTTCGTAACGGGTCGAGTGCCAATCGTCCCACGGGTGCCGCCAGTCGCCCGGACCTTCGGCCAGCCATTCGAAACCGGCTTTCGGCACTTCGATCAGAGTCTGGCGCACATAGTCCGGGATATCTGTGGCCACGCGGAATTCCGCACCGGGCTTCAGAACGTGAAACAGCGGCTCGAGATGTTCCTGCGTGACAAAGCGGCGACGGTGGTGGCGTTTTTTCGGCCATGGGTCGGGGTAGAGCAGAAACGCCTTCTCGACCGATCCTTCGGGCAGCACGTCGAAAAGATTCCGCGCATCCCCCGGGTGCACCCGCAGGTTGGAGACACCAGACTCGCGGATCTTGCCCAGCAGCATCGCAACCCCGTTGATGAAGGGTTCGCAGCCGATGATGCCCACATCGGGGTAGGTCTGCGCCTGATGCACGAGGTGTTCGCCCCCGCCGAACCCGATTTCGAGCCAGAGGGGTTTCCCGTCGAAGATCGCATCCACATCCAGCTGAACGCGGTCGGGGTTTTCCTCCCACGAGACCGCGCCGGGGCTGAGCGCGTCGAGATCGTGTTCAAGATAATCCTTCTGGTTCGGGCGCAGGGTCTTGCCCTTGAACCGGCCATAAAAATTGCGCCACGGCGCGCCCGAGGGGTGTTTGGTGTCTGTCATGGCGCGCGGTTTAGCGATTGCGACAGGCTCTCGCAACGGAGGTCTTTGTTTTTGTCCACGTCACGGTTCGATCAGGATCGATCCCAGGACCTCAAGCGTGTCGCCCGCATGACGCACCACCAGAACCTCGCCGGATCGGGTGGTCTGGCCGGTAAGGGCGCGGATGTTGACCTGATGGGTCACAACGAATGGACGGGCCTTGCGATCCGCCAGCAGCGACAACGCCTCGGCCGTCTGGCTGTCGCGGGTCGAGAAATCCTGAAAGAATGAATTGAAGGCGGGCACCTCTTCGACCGTGCCAAGGGCCAGCAATTCGGCGGTATCGCGACAGCGGCACCATTGGCTTGTCAGCAGGATGTCAAAGGCATGGCCGCGATCCCGGAACGCCTGACCGATGCGGGTGGCCTGATCCCTGCCCTGCTGGCTGAGATTGCGCTGTGTGCTGCAGTCGCCGATGGTCAGGTTCGCCGGATCGCCGGTGCCGGGGGCCAGTGCGTGACGCATGATGGCAAAGGCACCGGGCGTGTCGAGCGCGTCCCAGTCATTGGCAAGCGCTGCACCCGGAAGCATCAGGATCAGAAAGAGAAGATGTTTCAGCATACCCTGCCCCGTTTGGTGATCTCAACACGGGACATAGGGTTGTGCTGCAAAAGGAAAATCGGGCCGAGCTGTTGTGCCCGGCCCGATGTGTTGCCTCAGACAGACGCCTTGAGCGCGTCCACCAGATCGGTGCGTTCCCAGCTGAACCCACCGTCCGCGTCAGGTGCGCGGCCGAAGTGGCCGTAAGCTGCCGTGCGTTCGTAGATCGGTTTGTTCAGTTGCAGATGCGTGCGGATGCCGCGCGGGGTGAGGTCCATCACCTTGGGGATGGCCGCCTCGATGGCAGCCGCATCGACATCGCCGGTGCCATGCGTGTCGGCATAGATCGACAGCGGTTTGGACACGCCAATCGCGTAGGAAAGCTGGATCGTGCAGCGTTCGGCCATACCCGCCGCGACGACGTTCTTGGCCAGATAGCGCGCGGCATAGGCGGCCGAGCGGTCCACCTTGGTCGGGTCTTTGCCCGAGAAGGCGCCGCCACCATGGGGGGCCGCCCCGCCATAAGTGTCGACGATGATCTTGCGGCCCGTGAGACCCGCGTCGCCGTCAGGGCCGCCGATCACGAAGGTGCCGGTCGGGTTGACCCACCATTCGGTGGCTTCGGTGATCCAGCCTTCGGGCAGGGTTTCGCGGATATACGGCTCCACAATCGCGCGGATGTCAGCAGAGCTTTGGCTTTCATCCGCATGCTGCGTGGAGAGCACGATAGAGGTCACGCCCACCGGCTTGCCGTTTTCGTAGCGGACGGAAATCTGCGATTTCGCATCAGGGCGCAGAAGCGGCTCCTGCCCCGATTTGCGCACCTCGGCCAGACGGCGCAGGATCGCGTGGCTGAACTGGATCGGCGCGGGCATGAGCGCGTCGGTCTCGTTTGTGGCGTAGCCGAACATGATGCCCTGATCGCCTGCACCTTCGTCCTTGTCAGCACTGGCGTTCACGCCCTGCGCGATATGCGCCGATTGCTGGTGCAAAAGGTTGGTGATCTCGCAGGTGGCATGGTGGAATTCGTCCTGCTCGTAACCAATGTCCTTGATACAGGCGCGGGCGATATCTGGAATACGCTCCATGTAGGTTGCAAGACGGTTCTGGTCCGACAGCCCCACCTCTCCACCGATCACGACGCGGTTGGTCGTGGCAAAGGTTTCGCAGGCGACCCGCGCTTCGGGTTCTTCGGAAAGAAAGGCGTCAAGGATCGCGTCCGAGATCCGGTCACAGACCTTATCCGGGTGGCCCTCGGACACGGATTCCGAGGTGAAGATGTAATTCTGTCGGGACATAGGTGCTCCATTAGGGTCTGCCGTCACGTCAGGAAGCCGTTGTGACGGGAATGATGATCTGCGTTACGCCTGTAGTTGCGTGGGGTCAATGGGAATACGCCGTTTCCACAGGATCATCGCCGCAAATGCCACGATCAGTGCACAGAAAGCGAGCCAATCGCCGGTGCGGCTGTACAGCGTCGGCGCGATAGGCGCTGGAAGCGGAACGTCGAGAAACCCGGCTCGGCCCAAAGGAAGCGCGTCCACGATACGGCCTGCCGGGTCGATCACTGCCGAGATGCCCGTATTGGCCACTCGGATCATCGGGATCCCCTGCTCAATCGCGCGCAGACGGGCCTGTGACAGATGCTGCTGCGGGCCGGCATGGGTGCCGAACCACGCGTCGTTGGTGATCTGGAGCAGCACATCCGGACGGGACGGCGCGCCATTCACGTCTTGCGGAAACACCGCCTCGTAACAGATCAGCGGCAATGCAGTGCCCAGCGGACCGAGATCGATCAGCGCCGGACCGGGGCCGGAGGAATATCCCGCCTCGGCCCGGGCGGCGAGACCGAGAATATTGAACCGCGCGAAGACGGATGCGACGGGCATGTACTCGCCAAACGGCACGAGATGGTGCTTGTCATAGAGGTCAGCCACCTGACCGGCACTGTCCAGCGTGATGAGCGAATTGTAGTAACGCCAGTCTTCCTCGCGCTGGATTCCCAGAACCACCGGCGTGCCCGCTGCGGCATCCGCGATGACCTCAAGCGCCGGGCCGGCATTTGCGAGCAGGTTCGGCACCGCCGTTTCCGGCCAGACGATCAGGTCGGGTTTGGGAAGCTGCGCGGTGAAATCCACCTGACGGTTGAAGAACATCGGAATGAAATCGCGGTCCCATTTCTGATGCTGCGGCGCGTTGGGCTGGATCAGGCGGACAACCGGGCGTTCGGCCAGATCGGGGCTTTCGGGACTCAGAACGGTTCCCCCTGCCCACAGCGCGGCCAAGGCAACGAGCGAGACAGCCCCTTGGCGCCATGACCTGTTGTAAACGCCCTCTGCCAGAACTGCGCAGACAAGCAGCGTGACCAATGTCACACCATGCGGGCCAAGGACGGCGTGCCACTGTGCCACTGGCGTAGGTGCCCAGACGTAGCCAACGAGGCCCCAGGGAAATCCGGTCAGGATATAGGCGCGCGCAAGTTCGACGCTGGCCCAGCACAGCGCAATGGAGACAGGACCGGGGCGCAGACGCTGCCCGGCCCAGAACGCGGCGGCCCAGAGCAGCGCCAGACCGGCGGACAGTCCAACAAGGGCAAACGGTGCCATCCAGCCGGTTGTCGCGGCGTCCACCTGAAAGGGTTCCAGAATCCAGTGCAGGGACAGGGCGAAGTACCCGGTGCCAAACATCCAGCCGGTCCAGCTTGCCTGTTTGGCACTCGCGTCCAAACGCACCAGCACGAGAACCGCGATCAGTGCGGGAACAGCCAGCATCCAGAGTTCATATGGCTGCTGGCCCAATGCGAATACCCCACCCAGACAAAGCGCGCCAAGCCGGCGGAGCAACATCATGATATCAGGCGGAACGCGCGGTTGCGGTTGCTGTGACTGCTTCGGCTGCCTCACGGGCACGGGCGGCCTCACTTGCCGCCGAGGCCTTGAGCCTGACACGCATGCGTTTGATGCGGCGCGGGTCCGCATCGATCACTTCGAATTCCGGGCCTTCGGGATGCGGCACGACTTCTCCGCGCGCCGGGACGTGACCGGCCAGCATGAAAACCAGACCGCCAAGCGTGTCGATTTCCTCACCGTCGATATCGTCGTGGTCGGTCAGGTTCAGCCCGATCTCGGCCTCGAATTCCTCAAGCGGGGTCTTGGCAAAGGCCATGTAGACACCCGGTTTTTCACGGGTGAAATTGTGACCTTCGTCGAGATCGTGTTCATCCTCGATCTCACCGATGACCTGTTCGATCAGGTCTTCGATCGTCACCAGCCCGTCAACACCGCCGTATTCGTCGATCACCAGTGCCATGTGACGCCGCTCGGTCTGCATCTTGGTCAGCAGAACACCAATCGGCATGGATGGTGGCACGAAGAGCAGCGGGCGCAGCATCTGCTTCAGATCGAAGTCGCTGCTCTTGCCATTGAAGCCATGGCGCAGCGCGAGATCCTTCAGGTGCGCCATGCCAACCGGCGTGTCGAGCGTGCCGGTATAGACCGGGAGGCGGGTCAGACCGCTTTCGCGAAAGACATTGACCAGTTCGGCCTTGGAGATGGTGTCGGGCACCGACACAATTTCGGCCCTTGGCAGAGCCACGTCTTCGACGCGCATGCGACGCAGGTTCATCAGACCATGAATCGGTGTCAATGCACGGGCCACCTCGGGCGCAGGAACTTGGGGTGCAGGCTGTGCCGTACCACCAAACCAGTTGCGCAGACGTGTCAGAATTCCACGTTGCGGTGTATTGCTGTTCATCTCTCGCGCGCGATGCGCTGCGTTAGACGAGTCGTCGTTGTCGCCCATTTTTTCCTGTTCCGGTGGAGGCCAAATTGCCCGTACTATCCCCTATATGGGTCTTCAATGCCCATTTTGCCAAGTATGCGGGTCTCTAACCCTTCCATCAGCGTGGCATCGTGGTCACGAACGTGATCGTAGCCGAGAAGATGTAACACTCCGTGAACGATCAGATGCGTGACGTGATCGGACAGGGATTTTCCGGCGGCCTCGGCCTCGCGCTGGCAGGTTTCGAAAGCAATGGCGATGTCACCAAGACTCTCCCCCATCAGGGGATCCGGGGGCGGTGGAGCCTCGGGCGCATCGCCATCCTGCGTCGCCGCAAGCTCCCAGGCAGGCCAGCTCAGAACATTGGTCGGGGTCGGTTTCTTCCGGAATTCGGCATTCAGCTCCGCGATACGAAGGTCGTCGCAGGCGAGGATGGCAATCTCATAGCTTTCCCACGGAAAACCGAGGTATTCCAGCGTGTTGCGGGCTGCGGCGTCCGCGAGCGGTTCGAGTCCTGCGGCGTCCCAGCGCGGGTCCTCGATGACGATGTCGGTCAATGTGGTCACTGGCAGTCCGATTGGGGGCCTGCCCCCAAACCCCCGGAGTTTACGGGCAAGATGAAGATCAGGGCGTTTCCGCGTCTTTCTCGTAGGCTTCGATGATCGCGGCGACAAGCGGGTGCCGCACCACATCCTTGGCCGTGAAGTAATTGAAGCTGATCTTGGGTATGGATTTCAGCAAACGTTCCGCATCGGCCAGCCCCGAGGCGACGCCGCGCGGCAGGTCTATCTGGGTGCGGTCGCCGGTGATGACCATGCGCGAACCTTCGCCGAGACGGGTCAGAAACATCTTCATCTGCATCGATGTCGCGTTCTGCGCTTCGTCGAGAACCACGAATGCGTTGGAGAGCGTACGGCCCCGCATAAAGGCAAGCGGCGCGATTTCGACGGTCTTTTCCTCGATCATCCGGGCGAGTTGTTTGCCGGGCAGAAAGTCGTTCAGCGCGTCGTAGAGCGGCTGCATGTAGGGATCGACCTTGTCTTTCATGTCGCCGGGCAGGTAGCCGAGCTTTTCCCCGGCCTCGACGGCGGGACGGCTGAGGATGATCTTGTCGACCTGTCCGGTGATGAACATGTTCACACCGACGGCCACCGCGAGGTAGGTCTTGCCCGTGCCTGCCGGGCCGATGCCAAACGCAAGCTCATTCTCGAAGAGGGACCGCACATAGGCCTTTTGGGCGTCGGTGCGGGGTTCGACCAGCTTCTTGCGGGTCTTGATTTCGACCGGGCCACCTTCGAACATCTCGATCTGCGCATCCGGGCCGATGTCGTCGGGCGCCATCCGGAACTCACGGTCAATGTCGCCGGGCGCCACGCTGCGCCCCTGTTCGAGGCGCTGATAGAGCGCCATGAGCACATCGCGGGCCTCGGTCTGGGCGTCGGGTTCACCGTGAATCGCCAGCTGATTCCCGCGGCGGAGAATCTGCACACCCAGCCGGGATTCGATCTCGGTCAGGTTGCGGTCATATTCGCCGCAAAGGTCGATGAGCAAACGGTTATCGGGGAATTCTACAAGCGCTTCTGACAAGGTGTCTGTGGTCACGCGGGTCTCCGGTGCAGGGGTCGCAGGGTCAGGGTGGCAAGTTCCGCGACACAGCGCAAGCGGTGACCCCACGAAATCAAAGCGGATCCCCGATCAGGCTGGAGCCACCGCTCTTGAAATCACCAATCACCGTGCCGCCGGGTTGCGGCGTGCCGGAACACACGGGCTTGCCGTTTCGGTCGAGTCGCTGGGACAGATAGCCTTCGACGCCGTCATCGATGATCCAGTGGTCACATCCGTTGGGGTCGATCCAGATCCCGGCCTGCAATTCACTCAGGGGTTTGTTGTCGAAGCCGCGGTCGCGGGATTTGTCCGGTCCGACGCCGCATCCGGCAAGACCGATCACGGACACGAGGCTGAGAACTGCTGTTGCGCGCATCATTCTGGACCCCTTTACCGCATACACAGAATTTCGACACGGCGGTTTTTGGCCATGCCGGCCGCCGTTGCATTGTTGGCCACGGGTCGCCGTTCGCCATAGCCGCGCACCGCATAGATGCGCGCCCCTGCGTCCTGCGCCACGCGCGCGACGGCCTGTGCGCGGCGTTCGCTCAATGCAAGGTTGGAGCTGTCGGAGGCGCGGCTGTCGGTGTGGCCTTCGATGACGAAGCCGTTTGCGGCGTTCGACGCGAAGAAGCTGCGCAGCCCCGCAACGCCTGCGGCGCTGATCTGCGCGCTGCCGCTGTCGAAAATCGTGTCGGTGGGGACCACCGCGCAGCGGCTGATCCGGTGGCAGACAGGCGTGCCGTCGCGGCGCAGATGCGGGCTCATGTAGCCCTCGGCGCCGTCATCCATCACCCAGTGTTCACATCCGTCGGGGTCAATCCAGATACCGGGGGCATAACGCTCGGCCTGCTGCGCAGCGGCGACCTGCGGCAGGGCCAGCGCAATCCCTAGAACCCATGCGGAGATCCGCATCATCATTACCACTACCCCCACGTCTGGACGGTGCTGGCCACGCAGGCCTGAAGCACCCGATTCATGGGCATACTACCAAAGACAGCAGGTCAGGAAAGACTTAACCGCAATATCTCGGGGTGTTGCGCAGATGCTGTGTTATTCGACCAACGCCCCTGCAAGGGAATTGCGGCCCGACTCGATGATCCTGACGCGGCGCAGATTGCCCGGTTGGAGACCATCGGCCTGAACGTGAACCGCATGGAGATGGTCGGATTTGCCTACCATCTGCCCCGGCAGGCGCCCCGGCTTTTCGAAGAGCACGCCCACCTCCTTGCCGACCATCGCGTCCTGCGCGGCCTTCTGCTGTTCGGTGATCAGCGCCTGCAGACGTTGCAGGCGGTCGTCCTTGACGTCTTCGGGCAACTGGTCGCGTTCCGCCGCAGGGGTGCCCGGGCGGGTGGAGTACTTGAAGCTGTAGGCGTAGCCGTAGTTCGACGCGCGGATGATATCGAGCGTGGCCTGGAAATCCTCTTCGGTCTCTTCCGGGAAGCCCACGATGAAGTCGCCCGACAGCAGCAGGTCGGGCCGCGCGGCGCGCAGCTTTTCGATGATCACGAGGTAGCTTTCCGCCGTGTGCTGGCGGTTCATCCGCTTGAGGATGCGATCCGAGCCGGACTGCACGGGCAGGTGCAGGTAGGGCATCAGTTTCGGACAGGTGCCATGCGCCTCGATCAGATCATCGGTCATGTCGTTGGGATGGCTTGTGGTGAAGCGGATACGCTCCAGCCCGTCGATATCGTTCAAAGCCCAGATCAGGCGGGCGAGCGACCAGTCGCCGCCTTCGCCGGCACCGTGATAGGCGTTCACGTTCTGGCCCAGCAGGGTGATCTCGCGCACGCCGCGCTCGACCAGATCGCGCGCCTCAGTCAGGATGCGGGCGGCGGGGCGGCTGACTTCGGCGCCGCGTGTGTAGGGCACAACGCAGAAGGCGCAGAACTTGTCACAGCCTTCCTGCACCGTCAGGAACGCGGTCGGACCACGCTTGGCCTTGGGGCGGTTCTTGAGGACCTCGAACTTGTCCTCTTCGGGGAAATCGGTGTCGAGCGCCTTTTCCCCGCTGCGGGTCTTGGCCTCCAGTTCGGGCAGGCGGTGATAGCTTTGCGGGCCGACGACGAGATCGACCATCGGCTGACGGCGCATGATCTCTTCGCCTTCGGCCTGCGCGACACAGCCCGCCACCCCGATCTTGAGGTCGGGCTTTTCGGCCTTCAGACCCTTGTAGCGACCCAGTTCGGAATAGACCTTTTCCGCCGCTTTTTCCCGGATGTGGCAGGTGTTGAGCAGGATCATGTCCGCATCGTCGGGCGTCTGTATTTCGACATAGCCCTGCCCGCCCAGCGCTTCGGCCATGCGTTCGCTGTCATAGACGTTCATCTGACAGCCATAGGTCTTGATATAAAGCTTCTTCGGTTCGGACATGGGCCAATCCTCCGGGGCGGGGTTCAGGGCGTGGCGATACCGCATGTCACCCCCGACTTGCAATGCACGGATTTTTCATCGACTCTGTGCAAAAGCCCGGAAGAGGTTTGCTTATGCATTATGCAGGCATCAATCAGCTTTTGACTCAGAACCCCGGCATTTTTGCCAAGGGGCCGATTTCGCTCGTCTTCGTGGAGGATGCGGTCGAAATCGACACGACCCTGCGGCACAACCTGCAGCTTGGCTTCAAGGCTGTGATCGTGTTCATGACGCCCGAGTTCGATCTCGCGTCAGACGTGGTGGACAAGGTGATCCGGGTCGACGCCAAGCTGGGGACGTCCGATAATCGCGAAGACATCGTGAACGCAATCATCGAAAAGGCTCCAGGCGTATGGCTCTATGTCTGCTACAACGCCGAATACCTGTTCTTTCCATTCTGTGAGACCCGTACCGTGGGCGAGCTTTTGGCGTTCCATACGGAGGAACGGCGGGATGCGATGCTGTGCTATGCGGTCGATCTCTATGCCTGTGATCTTGAGGAACATCCAACGGCAGTCAGCCTTGACGACGCCTATCTGGATCGGTCCGGGTATTATGCCCTGGGTCGGCCCGATCCGGTCACGAACCACCCGAAGGAACGGCAGCTTGATTTCTTTGGCGGGTTGCGCTGGCGGTATGAAGAACACGTGCCGCCCGAGCGGCGCAAGATCGACCGGATCGCTCTGTTCCGGGCCAGACCGGGGTTGAAACTGCGCCCGGACCACACGTTCAGCGACGAGGAATACAACACCTATTCCTGTCCGTGGCACAACAACCTGACGGCGGCCATCGTATCGTTTCGAACGGCGAAGGCGCTCAAGCGGAACCCGGGATCGGCTTTCGAGATCGAAACGTTCCGCTGGCACAATTCGGTGCCGTTCGAATGGCACTCGCGGCAATTGCTGGATCTTGGCCTTATGGAGCCGGGACAGTGGTTCTGAGCCGCATCAGCCCAGGTCTTCTGTGACGATCCGGTCTTCCGGCACCTTCAGCGCTTTGAGCGCGGAGACCACGTCTTCGATCATCGCTTCAGGTCCGCAGACGTAGATCGGACCATCGGTACCTTCGACGATGGGTGCCAGATAGTCTTTATCGATCTGCTCACGCGCAAATTCGCTGTCGGGATCGTCAGTGACCACGAAATGGCAGTTCAGCCCCGGCATCGATATAAAGGCGTCCCGCAGAATGATGTCCTGTTCCGTCTTGTTCGAAAACACGAGGTGGCAATCTTCAAGCGTGCCGTAGGTTTGCAAACGGCGTTTCAGAATCGCGATGAAGGGTGTGACCCCGGCACCGCCGGCAATGAAGACGCCCGGACCCTTGTCCTCGATCGCGCCCCAGGCGTCGCTGATCTCGACCTGATCGGTCATTTGCAGACCGGCAATCTGGTCTGTCACACCGTTATGGTCGGGGTAGGTCTTAATCACGAATTCAAGCGTTGGATTGGTCGGCAATCCAGTGAAGGTGAAAGGTCTCTGTTCTTCGCGCCAGCCCTCTTTGACCAGCGCGACGTCACAGGCCTGGCCGGGAGTGTAGGTGTACCCTTCGGGTTTGTTGAACACCAAATGATAGGTGTCATGGGTGACGGGTTCGATGCTTTGCAGCGTCAGCGTATACGTCATGTGTACGGTGTCTCCTTTCGCAGGAGACAACCGTCAGATCAGGGCAGAGTTCCCGTTTCGATCAAAGATGATCGTATTGCGGCATACCGAGAACGTGGAAGCCACCATCGACCCGGATGATTTCGCCGGTGGTGCAGGCTCCGGCTTCAGAGGCCAGGTAAACCGCCGTGCCACCCACCGCCTCGAGCGTGGCGTTGGAGCGCAAAGGCGCGTTCTGGTCAGTGTGCTTGTAGGTCTTGCGCGCACCGCCGATGGCCGCGCCGGCCAGTGTCTTCATCGGGCCAGGGCTGATCGCGTTGACGCGGATGCCTTCCGGGCCAAGATCATTGGCCAGATAGCGCACGGAGGCTTCGAGCGCGGCCTTGGCGACGCCCATCACGTTGTAGTTGGGCGTCACGCGGGTGGAGCCCATATAGGTCAGCGTCAACAGCGTGCCGCCATTTTCGACCATCAGCGGATGCGCGCGGCGCGCCACGTCGATGAAGCTGTAGGCCGAGATGTCGAGCGAGTTCTTGAAGTTGGCACGGGTGGTATTGAGGATGCGGCCGGTAAGTTCCGATTTGTCTGAAAAGGCAATGGCATGAACGAGGAAATCGATGGTCGGCCAGCGCGCGGCAAGCTGTTCGAACGCTGTGTCGAGCGAGGCATCATCAGTCACGTCAACATCGACCATGAAATCCGACCCGACACTCTGCGCCAGCGGCTCAATACGTTTGCCAAAGGCTTCGCCCTGATAGGTGAAGGCAAGCTCTGCGCCCGCCTCGGCCATCGCCTTCGCAATACCCCACGCGATGGAGCGTTCATTGGCGACGCCCATGATCAGGCCGCGCTTGCCCTGCAACTGTCCTGCCATACTCAACCCGTATATTTCGACAACAACATCGACCCGTTGGTGCCGCCAAATCCGAAGGAGTTGGTCATCACCGTATCGAGACCCGCATTTTCCACCAGTTCGGTGGCGATTTCTTCCGGCTTCAGCGCCGGATCCAGCGTTTCCACGTTGATCGACGGGATGATGAAATCGTCCCGCAGCGCGAGCAGGCAGTAGATCGCCTCCTGCGCGCCGGTCGCGCCCTGGCTGTGGCCAGTCATCGACTTGGTCGAACTCACCGGCGGTGTGCTGCCCTCACCGAAGACACGCCGCACCGCTTCGATCTCGCCAACATCGCCCACGGGCGTCGAGGTGCCATGTGCGTTGATGTAGCTGACCGTGCGCCCTTCCGGCAGCGTCCTCAGCGCGCCGCGCATCGCACGCTCGCCGCCTTCGCCGGACGGTGCCACCATATCGGCGCCATCCGAGGTGGCCGAGAAGCCGGTGACTTCGGCGTAGATCGTGGCACCGCGCGCCAAGGCGCGTTCCAACGGTTCGAGCACAACAATCGCGCCGCCACCCGAGATCACAAAGCCATCACGACCGGCGTCAAAGGCGCGCGATGCTTTCTCAGGCGTGTCATTGTATTTCGACGACATCGCGCCCATTGCGTCGAAAAGGCAGGACAGCGTCCAGTCCAGTTCCTCGCCGCCGCCTGCGAACATCACGTCCTGCATACCCAATGCCACCTGCTGCGCCGCCATGCCGATGCAATGCAGCGAGGTCGAGCAGGCCGAAGTGATCGAGAAGTTCATGCCCTTGATCTGATAGGCGGTCGCAAGGTTGGCGCTTACGGTTGAGGACATGGTCTTAGGCACCGCAAACGGCCCGACCCGCTTGGTGGCGCCCGTACTGAGAACCGATTGATGTGCCGTCAGCATCGCGCTGGTCGACGGACCGCCCGATCCTGCGATCAGGCCCGTCATCGGATTGACAACCTCTTCCGGCGTGAGCCCGGCATCGGCAATCGCCTGACCCATCGCAATATGGGCATAGGCCGCGCCCGGCCCCATGAAACGCAGCGAGCGCTTGTCCACGTGGTCGGCCACGTTCAGATCAATGGCACCGGCCACCTGCGAGCGGAACCCATGTTCCGCCATATCGGCATTTGCGGTGATCCCGGACCGGCCAACCTTGAGGCTTGCGGCCACTTCTTCGGCATTGTTCCCGATGGACGAAACAATCCCCAATCCTGTCACGACAACACGGCGCATCACGGCTCCTTACAATTGTTGCATGCGTGTGTAGGGGAAGGTGGGGGGGAGGAGCAAGCAGATTGGGACTTGAGAAGCCTTTCGAAGCTGCCCGGAAAATCAGCGCATCTGCAGCCATTTGGGGCGGATCGGACACAAAACCAGGAATTCGGTCCGACATTCTATCGACAGGCCCGCATATTTGACGCGTTCACCCTTGCACCGCGGACCCGAAATCTGGACACAGCGGAGACCGCCAAACCTGCCATGCCATCAGACAGGGATGACACATGACCAAGCAACCCCGCCTTCAGGATCTTCCGGACTGGCTGTATCTCCTGCGCGATTATTACGAGCTGTATCGCCGGCTGTCGGCTGGCGGCAGTTCAAAAATCCGCAGCCACCAGAAAACAGTGCGGGACAGCATCAGCCGCGTGATCAAGGCGAATGCCGAGGTGCATCAACATGATCCGGTCACCAAACCGGTCACAGCCCATTGGCGCAGAGCGCTCGACAATGGCCGGATGGAGCGCCATGCCCCCTTCATCCGAGCGCTGGAGAGCGTGCAGCAGCATCTTGTCTGGCAATACGGTTACGAGAAAGTACCGCGCGGGCTGGAACGGACATACGCCTATGCAGAACTGGTTGGCCCGACCGGACCGGTGATCACTGACGAGGTGATCCTTGGTCTGGTGCTGTTTGCGCCGGGTTGCACCTATCCCGCACATGCGCATGACGGCATCTCAGAAAGCTACATCTGCCTGTCCGGCGCGGTGTCCGAAAACGATCAGGGCGTCTACGCGCCCGGTTCACTGATCTTCAATCCGCCCGAGCAGCGGCATCGGATCACGGTCGCGGATCAGAACCCCGCGCTGCTCTGCTATGCATGGACAGGCGCGCGGGAAAAGCTGGCGAACCAGAAGATGGTGTTCAGTCGGGGACCGAGGAAATGAGCCTTCGGGCTCAGCTTTCCGACAGGGCGACCTTCATGTCCTTGACGACATAGATGGTTTCACCATCCGCTTCGACGCGGCCATCGGCGACACCCATGGTCAGGCGGCGCGTCTGGATCGCCTTGGTGAAATCGACGTAATAGGTCAGCATCTTGCGGTCCGGGCGCACCATGCCGGTCAGCTTGACCTCACCCACACCCAGGGCGTAGCCGCGTCCCTGCCAGCCACGCCAGCCGAGATTGAAGCCGGTCAGCTGCCACAGACCATCAAGGCCAAGGCAGCCGGGCATGATCGGGTTGCCGGGGAAATGGCAGTCGAAGAACCAGAGATCGGGTTTGATGTCGAACTCGGCCACGACATGGCCCTTACCGTGTTCACCGCCATCGCCCGAAATATCCGTGATGCGGTCCATCATCAGCATGGGCGGTTCGGGAAGCTGGGCGTTGCCCGGCCCGAACAACTCTCCCCGCGCGCATTTCAGAAGGTCGTCGCGATCGAAGCTGCGGGGAAAATCGGTCATGGTTGGCGTGGCTCCCGGATGGATTTGCTGAATTCAGCTTCCTCTAACACCGCCCCTTGCGACCGTGCAAGCCCGCCGGAGACAGGGGTGTGAGACAAGTTGTTGCAAGAAATTTATTTGAACTGCGAGCCATTCGCACCCTATATACAGGTTGAAAGAGGAGCAGGAGCGGCATGTCTTCACGATCCATCGAGCGCGGAACCGAGTGGCTGTCCAAGGGCGGCGTGCGCCCGACGCGTCAGCGGGTGGCGCTTGCTTCGCTTCTTGTGGGTGACGGAAAAAACCGCCACGTGACCGCCGAAAGCCTGTTTGCCGCGGCTCAGGACACTGGGGAGCAGGTCTCGCTCGCCACGGTTTACAACACCCTGCGCGCGTTCTGCGATGCGGGCCTGATGCAGGAAGTCACGGTCGACGGTGCGCGCAGCTATTTCGACACCAACACCCATGACCACCCGCATTTCTTCTGGGAAGACGAAGGGCGTCTGACGGACGCACCTGCGGATGAACTTGAAATCGCACGTATCCCCGGCCCGCCGGAAGGCGCCGAGATTTCGAGCGTCAACGTGGTCATCAGGCTGCGCAAGACCTGAGAAACGCGCTTACAGCGCCGAGCAGTCGAACACCGTGATATCGAATTCGAGGAAGAGCGGCTTGCGCGCCTTGTAGTCGCGTGCGCGATCGCACCTGTCCAGCAATTCTGCATGGAAATCCCGGATGAAGGTGGATCGGCTTTCTGCGAGCAGATAGTCGAAATCATTGACCACAAAGACATCGAAGTCCTGCGCAATCCATGTATCGAGCTTCCATTCCTCCGGCTGGATCGGCCAGGCATGGGGCTGCACCGGGAAATCCGCTTTCTGGGTTTCATCCCCTTCGAGGCCTGACATGGCGAAGGGCGCATTCACCCAGAACAAAGCATTCTCGGCGTTCTCTGCGAGGAACCGCTCTTCCGCGATCTCGGGCATATCGATTTCATATTTCCGGCCAAGACGGTCGAACCGGTCGAATTCCATCTTCTGGGCGGCGACTGTTTGCGGCACCGGAAGGGCGAGACCGGACTGCACGCGGGCCTCGGGGTAGGTTTCCGCAAGATAAGTGACCAGTTGAGCCGCCACTGGCTGTACCACGGCCTGTTGAAGCACATTGGCCGATCCGAGCGCCATCAGAAGGAACCCGGCGCAGGCTGTGACGACGACAATGAGCTTTGGGATGTTTACGTAAACCCGGATCATGTCTGCCAGCACGATCGCTGCAAGCAGCAGCTGTATCGTGAGGTTGGGCAGGAACAGGTGTTCAGGCTGGCGTGTGCCCACTGTCAATGAAATGACAATGACCGACACCACATTGGCGATCCAGATCGCAAGGAGCGCGTCGCGAAGATCAAGGCGGCATGTCTTTGCAAGAAGCCAGACCGGCGCGACGAGCGAGATGGCAAAGAGGATTGGGTTCAACCCCGTTACCGTGTCACCGAATATCCGAAGCGTTATGGGCAGGCCGATGCCGAAGGGATCCTCCTCGCGCACGGACATAACTGTCTGGATGTTCTGGAACGCGAGAAAGCCCTCGATGTCGAGCAGGATACCGATGTTCATCAGAGGCCAGAGAACGAGCAGCACAAGAACGGACATGCCGAAGGACCGAAAGGCCTGACCGAGGCTTTCGCGGCGTGCCAGCACGACGATCATTCCGAGAGCAAGAGGCGCGAGCACCAGCAGGGCAGACTGCTTGAAACCGAACGCCAGCGCGACCGTGATGCCGATGATCACATCCCAGCGACGGATGTTGCGTGTTTCGAGCCGCATCAGAAAGGCCCAGACCACAGCCAGACAGGCGGTGGCCAGCCCGGTATCGCCCTTTGCAATATGAGCCATGAACACGGCAATCGGCAGAACGGCTGCGAAGGCGCCGACGACGAAGGCACCGCCAAGCGACAGACCGACCCGCCGGGCACATGAAAAGAACAGAGGCGCGCTCAGCGCACCGATCACAGCGGTCACGTAACGCGCGGTAACGTAGAACGGCGTAGGGTCATCGAAATAGACCTGCCGGAATTCGCCCGTATTCGACCACATGTCGAACAGCATGCCGAACACGAACAGCCCGACGAACGCGACACCATTCAGGTAATTGAAGAACGGTGGATAGAAGTGCTGGGTGGGCACAAGCTCCCCGGCGAGGAAGCGCGCAGAGTCGTTCACGCGCTCGTCACCATTGAAGAACCCGAAGTCCGCACCGATCGCCCTCAGCAGAACGGCCGTCACAAACAAGCCCAAGCAAATTGCGAAATGCGTCGTTTTTTGGTCGGAATTAACCATTACCGCTTACCTGTCCGTGGATCAAAAGGTGCAAATTCGTCGTTATGAGTGACCCAAGAATATCATCCGGCCCGGAAAAAACCGGTATTTGCCTTAGATTTCAACATTTTTCGCCGTTTTGTTGCGAAAGGCGGGTACAATGACCGCTATGTCGAAAATCGTTTCCAATTCTCAGCAGTCAAGCCTGCTCGACCTGTTCGTCGATCTGGATGGAACACTGATTGCTGGGGACATTGCAGAAGAATCGCTTGCACAGGCGTCTCGACACTGGAGCGCGTTTTCGGCGGCGGTTCGGGCGTATTTTTCCGGGGGTCTTTCAGCGCTCAAGCGATCCCTTGCGCAGAATGCGGCACCGGACGTTACCACCCTGCCCTACCGTGAAGAGGTCCTGGACTACATCCGTGCGGCCCGCGCCGAGGGACGGCGCATCATACTTGCAACGGCGGCAGATCTGCATATCGCGCGGGACGTGGCCAACCATCTTGGCCTGTTCGACGAAGTGATCGGAACGGAACCGGGGCGGAACCTCAAAGGCCGGACAAAACTTGAGGCAATCAAGGAGATGGCGCAGGGGCCGTTCGAGTATCTTGGCGACAGCGATGCTGACATCCCCGTTTGGCAGGCGGCCGATAAATCGGGTTTCGTAAGTCCCAGCGCCAAGGCACGGCGGGAAATGGCGCGCGACCCGGACTCCGTTTCACTGCATGTGGACCGGGATGTGTCGCCGACCGCAGCGCTGATCAAGGCCATGCGGCCTCACCAATGGGCCAAGAAACGTATTGGTCTTTGTGCCGATCCTGTTCTCGCACAAGTACGTTCATCCGGAAATAATGATGGCTGGGATCCTGGCATTCCTGTGTTTCAGCCTGTGCGCCTCGGGTGTCTATCTGGTCAATGACATGGCCGACATTCAGGCAGACCGTCGACACGCAACAAAGTTCAAGCGCCCCTTCGCTGCCGGTCATCTGTCGATCAGGCAAGGCATTCTGGCTGCGTCGGTATTGCTGATCGGCTCTGTCGTGTGCGCGTTCGTGTTCGTAAACGTCCTGTTCGGTATGGTTCTGACCGGGTATGCGATACTGACGACCGCTTACACATTCTTCCTCAAACGGTATTCAACCGTGGATGTGGTGGTTCTTTCGCTGCTTTACACAGTGCGTATCCTTGCGGGTTCTGCCGCAACGCTGCTGACCCCGAGTCCGTGGCTGCTGAGCTTCTCGCTCTTCTTCTTCCTCAGCCTTGCCTACATGAAAAGATACATCGAGTTGGACGGGATGAGCGCTGCCAAGGCCGATGCAAAACTGCCGTCACGCAACTACTATGCATCCGAACTGCAGCTTGTGCTCACTTTCGGGATATCAAACGGGGCACTCTCCATTCTGACGCTGGCGCAATACGTCAATTCGGACAAGGTGCATTCCTATTATGCAACGCCGTTCCTGTTGTGGCTCATAGTTCCGGTGATGATGTTCTGGATTTTCCGAAGCTGGACGTGGGCCAGCCGTGGCAAGATCGGCGATGACCCTGTGGTCTTTGCCCTCAAGGACCAGATCAGCCGGGTCTGTGTGGGGTCCATTCTGCTGATCATCGTCGCCGCGCGTGTGTTCGAAATCACCTGGAGCTCCCCATGACCTGGAGCGCCTTCGCGCTGATCTTTGCCAGCGTCTCGCTTTCGGCTCTGGGACAGACCGCCTTCAAGATTGGTGTCGGGCGCGGATCTGCGCCGGATGCCAGCGTGCTGGTCAAAACGCTCGACATGCTGCTGTCCCCGATGGTGATGCTGGGCCTTGCGCTATATGGCGTGGGCACGGTGTTCTGGCTGTTTGCGCTGCGGCAGCTGGACCTGTCGCTGGCTTATCCGTTCGTTGCGATGAGCTTTGTCATGGTGGCAGGGTCCGGCATGCTGTTTCTGGGTGAACCGGTGCAGCCGACTCGGCTGATCGGGCTCGGCCTGATCGTGGTCGGGCTCTTGGTCATGGCCCGTGGCGGTTAAGACAAATTCTTCCCACTTCTGATCAGGGGATGGCCGGCGCGGATGCGCTCCGGCCATTCCGGACAAACCCTTGTTCCACGGGGACAATCGACGGCGCCGCATCGCCCCTGCCTGACCGGTGCAATTCCTAAAACTTGCGGTGAATTGGGCCATTAAGACGGCGTTCACACTCCAGCCCACAACCCTGTTCGCGGGGGTTTTGTGGATGAGTGGAGTGGGACATGGAACCCCTAACCGACGTGTTCGGCACGCAGACTTCTGCGGCGGCGATGGCTTTTGGGCTGCGTGGCGTGGTGGACTGGAGCGTTCAGCAGCCTTTCCTGGATGTGTTCAAGACGGCGCGCCCCTGGCACGCGCATACGGCAAGCCAATGGGGCGCGTACTCGGCAGAAGACCTTGCCTCGATGGGCGCTCTGGATGGCGACGGCTGGATCACGCGGATGCCCTCCGGTGTTGAGGAAATCCAGACTTTCATCCTTACGGAAATGCCCGCCGAGGCGCTCTACACCGCCGGTCTCTACCGGCTGAGTTACGACGGTGCCGGAGACATCACCGTCTTCGGTGCAGAGATCGTTTCACGCTCGGACGGCGAAATCTGGTTCGACTATCGCCCGACCGGCGACGGAATGGTGACGATCTCGATCACATCCACGGATCCGCAGGGGACGGGAAACCATCTGCGCAATATCGAAGTGGTGAAGCAGGACCATATTCCTGCACATGACGCCGGGCAGCTGTTCAATCCGCTGTGGCTCGACATCATCGATGATGCCCACGCGCTGCGCTTCATGGATTGGCAGGAGACCAATGATTCCACACTCCGAAGCTGGTCGGACAGGCCGGAGGTTGGACAGTATACCTATCACGGCGGAGTGCCTCTCGAAGTGATGGTGGCGTTGGCGAATGCAACCGGTACCGAACCGTGGTTCAACATTCCCTGGGACGCAGACGCCACGTTCATCCGTGAATTCGCCACCTATGTCCGGGACAATCTGAACCCCGATCTTCGCGCGCATATCGAACTCTCGAACGAGGTCTGGAATGGGATGTTCGAGCAGGCGCAGGATGCGGCCCAGTCAGCGATTGATCGCTTTGGGCAGGATCTCGGCGACGGCTGGGTGCAGGAATACGGCGCGCGGTCCGCCGAAATGGCGCGTGTGCTGGATCAGGTCTATGCCGGGGCCGAAGATCGGTTGGTCAAGGTGATTGCAACACACACCTACTGGCCGGGACTTGAGAGCGCGATCTTCGATGCGCCGGCGTGGCAGGCGCAGAGTCCGGCCAATCTCGCGCCCTACCTGTCGTTCGACACCTATGCGATCACCGGGTATTTCGGGAACAGCCTCGGCACGGACGAAAAGGCCGGAGCAGTGCTGAACTGGATCGCTCAAAGCGAGGCTCAGGCGCGGCAGGAGGCGACGGCGCAGGGTCTGTCCGGCGCCGCAGCGGACACCTATTTCGCCGCGCATCGCTTCGATCTGGCCGAGCAACTGGCCGTCCGCGAGTTGCGGGACGGCTCTGTCACCGGCAATGGGGAGGATTCTCTTCAGGGGTTGTTCGAGTTATTCCGCTATCACAAGGCAGCCGCAGAGGCCCATGGCCTTGACCTCGTCATGTATGAGGGCGGCACACATGTTGTGGGGATCGGGCAATGGGCCGAGAATGATCTGCTCACCGAGTTCTTTACTCACCTGAACTACTCCGACGGCATGGGGCAGCTCTATTCCGAGCTTCTGGCCGGTTGGGAAGCCGCAGGTGGCACATTGTTCAATGCGTTTGTGGATGTTTCCGAACCGACCCAATGGGGCAGTTGGGGATCATTGCGGCATCTGGAAGACCGGACAGCGCGCCATGATGCGGTCGTCGATTTCATGCAGAGCCATCCGGCACCGGACCACATGAAAGACGGCACGTGGGCGTCGCAAATTGATGGTTTTGATCCTGTGCCGGGTCCACAGCCTTCACCCGAGCCGGAGCCAGAACCTCAGCTGATACCGGCACCTGAACCGGAAACCGGCCCCGATCCGGCGCCGAACCCTGTCATCAACCCGATCGTGCCGACGGACGCCGTTCGGGAATATGTCTTTGGCAACAGCCTTTATGTCTGGGCTGTCGGGAACCCCGAGCTTTCCGTACCGCACTGGATCTCTGCCATGGCCGAGGCGGCCGGACATTCCTATGCGGCGGCCATGCAGACGGGGATGCTGACACAGCATGACGATCTGCCGCTAAACCCGCATGTCGGTCTGCCTACGGTGGTCGAAGCATGGGACCCGGACAGCGGGCAAGGCTTTGCCGATGCCGGGTTCACGCAGATCACCATCGCACCAGCGAATTTCGTTCAGGACCAATCGCCGGACAGCCCGTACTGGATCGACCCGGAAACGTCGCCTGCCGCATCTGCGCTTCGGATCATCGAATGGGTCGAAGCGCGCGCACCGGGGGTTGTGATCAACCTCTACGAGACATGGCCCGAGATGGAAGGGTTCATCTCATCCTTTCCACCATTGGCGGCAGAGTTTGCTGCCTGGCAGAGCTACATGACCGGAGACTGGCACGACTGGTGGCTGTCGCTGACCGAAATCCTGCGCGATGCGAGGCCTGATCTCGATATCCGCCTGATCAGCGTCGGGCCGCAGATCGCGGCAATGCTGGACGACGCATCGCTTGGGTTGCAGGCTTTGCAACCCACCGACCTCTACGTCGATGACGGCCCGCACGGGACGCCGACGCTCTACTTCCTTGCGTCGATGGTGCATTACGCAACCGTGTTCGGCGAGAGACCCCCGCAGAACCTCGAATTACCGAACAGTATTCATCCCGATGTGGCGGCGAATATAGAGGCCATTTCACAATGGTTGGCCGATCAGCTCGAGCCGACCCTGCCAGCACCGATCGTCAATCCGTTCACCGACCAGTCGGATCCGGCGCAGGGTGATGCTTCAGACCCCGGAGGCGAGGTGCAGCCGCTCAGCGGAGCTGGCGACGGTGATGATCGTCTGACCGTCACAGGAAATCAGACGCTTTTCGATGGAGGGCCCGGAACGGACACGCTGGTGCTTGACGGAGCACAGTCCAGCTACACTGTCCGGTTCGCGCGCGACATGGTCGTGGTCGAAGACCGCTTCGCGGGTGAAACGCTGACCCTTCTGAATATGGAGCACATCGACTTTCAGTCCGAAGTCGCCCCGTTCGAAGCCGATGGCCTGTCCATCGACATGTTCGACGGAATGGCGCAGCTGGACGCGGCGTCGATGGCGGCGCTGACCGAGCTTTACGTTGCGTATTTCAACCGGGCACCCGATGCCGTTGGTCTGTTTTTCTGGGGAGACCAGCTGGCCGGTGGTATGAGCTTGAACCAGATCGCAGCCTATTTCTTTGACCAGCCCGAGACGCGGGCTTTGTACGGCGCTGCGGAGGACATGACGGTCTTTGTGACTTCCGTTTACCAGAACGTTCTGGGGCGTGATCCGGATGCTGCGGGCATGGCCTATTGGCTGGACCTGCTGGAAAGCGACAGTGCGGTCACGCCCCCGGTGTTCATTCAGGCGATCCTTGCGGGCGCCAAAGCCGAAACGGGAAGCCCAGCGGACGCGGCCTATCTGGCCGACAAGGTTGTGCTGGGCGGGCATTTCGCGATTACGCGCGGCATGTCCGATGTCGCGGATGCAATCCTGGTCATGCAGGAGTTTGACGGGACCAACGCGGGCCTCCAGGCCGGGTTGATGCAAAGCAATGCAGCCTACACTGACATCATGGAAGGGACGGAGGATGGTTTCCTGATGCAGCTTGTCGGGCTGTCCGATGCGCCCCTCAGCCTGTGATATGTGCGACACCGCACCCTTTCTGGCCTTCAACGCCATGACGAGGAAACGAAAAAGTTGGAGGATCGACAGGAGTGCGGACATACGGGGCGGCCTGAATTGACGATGGGTTTGTGGCGCGTGCACCATGACATCGCCAACCTTTCGCACCGAGCGATTAACACCCGGTTACCCAGTGTCGAAGATGCGTCGAATTCGACGCGTCTACACATTCAGATTGCGCCGACTCGAAGCTTCTGTGACAGTCTGCGCGTGATGGTTGTCGGCGTCTTCAGCGTCGACCTAATAGGGAATACGGTGCAAATCCGTGACTGCCCCCGCAACTGTAAGCGGCGAGTGCATCGCGCAGAACCACTGGGCTGAAGCCTGGGAAGGTGCGATCCGCATGACGACCCGCAAGTCAGGAGACCTGCCATCGCATGTGAACTGAACCGGGGCGGGGTGCACCGGAGGTCGATCAGCCGCGTGCGCCTGCGTTCCGGCCTCCATCGAACCTTCGTGGCGTCCGCCTTTGCGCGGAGGGCGCTTTATGTCTATCGAACGAACCCTGACCCAGTTGCAGGTCAATCCGGCCACGCCTGAGCGGGCGCGGGAAATCGGGCAGCTGGGCTATATGCAATGGCTTGGCAGCCTGCCTGCTCATGCGTGCTATCTGACCGAGGCCGCATGTGCCTACATGTCCGCCACCCCGTTTCGGGCCACTGACCCGGCGGTTGCGGAATTCTGTACGCTCCTCAAGGCATCCATGGATGCCCCTCTCACACCGCTTGATCTTTCGCTGCCGAAACCGCGTCGGCGCGGCGGTGCCAGGGAACGTCGGCTCTCGTTATAGACGGTGCCCTGCCGCCGCTGCCTCGAACGCGGCGGCGGCGTCTTCTGTCATTGGTTCGGTCAGAAGGCTCCGGGCGACGTGCGGGGACAGCGTAAAGCAGTCGAGGCCAAAAGCCGCCAGCGCGACCAACTGCTCTGCGCTTCGCAACGAGGCGACAAGGATCCGCGTGGAACCGCCACGTGACATGAGGTGCATCTGATGCAGCATGTCGTGCGCGGGAAGGCCAGCTTCATCCATCCGCCCGAAATAGGGTGCGATGAAGTCCGCCCCCAAGGCCATCGCCGTGGCCATCTGTTTCGGGTGATAGGCGGCCGTCATGAGGATCGGGCCGCCCAACGCCTTGATGGCCGGGACGCGGCGGATGGCGGCTTCGGTCAGCGGGATTTTCACCACCGTTCGAAGGCCAGCTTTCGCCCCCGCCTCGTAGAGTGCCGCAGCCCAATCGACATATCCCTCGACCGGTCCGAAAACCTGCGCGTGAAGCTCCTGTGCGCCCAAGTCCCGAGCATGGCGCGCCTTGTCAGCCCAGTCGATGTGTGGGTAATCCAGACCGGCACGTTGCGCCAGAAGCGGGTTCGTGGTGATCCCGCGAAACAGGCCGGTGGGCATCAGGTCGGCCCAGTCAGCCTCGTCTGCGCTGTCGAGGTAGAGATCCAAGCCGTCAGCCTGCCGAAGCAAGGGCCGTGTCGAGTTCCTCGAGGGTCGGCGGATTGCATCCAGCACGGCTGCAGTTGATCGCGGCGGCCATTCCGGCCCGGCGGATCAGGGCGTCGACATCCGCCTCCGTCAGGTTCTGAACGGCATCCGGCGTCAGAGCATTGATCCGCGCGAGACCGGCAAGCAGCGTTGCCATAAAGGTGTCGCCTGCTCCGACAGTATCCACCAAACCTGGAACCGGCGGCGCAGGAATGTCGATTTTGGCATCCCCGATCCATGCCGAAGCGCCTTCGGGCCCCTTGGTCATGACGAGCAGCGCGGCAGAGGTTCTGGAGCGCACCAGGTCAAGCGCGTCGGACTGCGGCATATCCGGGCACAAGCCTTCGAGATCTTCATCGCTGAGCTTGAGCACATGCGTTGCGGCCATCATCCGGAAGATGCGGGCGCGGTAGGCGTCAGCATCGGTGATAACCGACATGCGCACATTCGGGTCCAGCGACACGAGCGTGCCGGCATCGTAAGCAGATTTGCAGGTCTGTTCCCATGCAGCCGCGTCTTCGCCTTCGGTCAAGGCCAGAGAGCCCGTGTGCAGCGCTTTGGTGTCGGTCGGCATGGACGCGGACAGAGACTCCGCCGTGACGCTCCGCTCCGCCGTCCCATCGCGTTCGAACAGGTAGGACGGGATACCCTTGGTTACCGTCACGCGGGCAATCGTGGTCGGCGCATCCACGCGTCCGCCACTCAGGGTCACGCCGGACGACACCAGGGTTTCGGCCAGCATGTCGCCCCACGAGTCGGTCGAGATCGGTGTGAGGTAATGCACGTCCGCCTTCTGGCGGCCAAGCGCCATTGCCACGTTGAAGGGAGACCCGCCGGGAAGTGCAGAGACCTCTCCATCGCGGGTTACGTGGTCGATCAGGTTTTCTCCGCCAACGCAGATGACAGGGCTCTTGGTCATAAGCCGCCTTTCCGGGGTCGTTCAGTCTGTGTTCAGTGCCACATCGGGCAAGGTGTCAAGCGCCTGCTTAAGCGCATTGCCCCACTGAGTCGAGATTGTCTGGAACTGCTGGTTGTCCGCTTCGACTCTTCCGATGTGTTCGGCTTTGAGGCTGTCGACGTCATAGCAGAAATAATCCAGCGGCGCGCCGACCGACAGGTTTGCCTTGAGCGTCGAGTCGAAGCTGACCAGCAGGAGCTTCATGGCGCTGGCGAATGTCAGGTCGGGATCATAGGCGCGGACAAGAATCGGGCGGCCGTACTTGATTTCGCCGATCTGGAAGAAGGGCGTGTCCTCACCGGCTTCGATGAAGTTGCCCTCTGGATAGATGAGGAACAGACGCGGCGCGCTGCCGGCAATCTGGCCACCCAGAATGAGCGTTGCATCAAATCCGCTGTCCGCCCGCTGCCCACCTTCGCGCAGCCCCTTGATCACTTCGCGCAGAGTGTCCCCGACCATGCAGGCCGCCTGAAACATCGACGGCGCTTTCATCAGGGAGGGCGTGCGGTCTTCAGGCAGTTTGCTGCGTTCATCAAGAAGGCTCACAACAGCCTGAGTCGTGGCGAGGTTGCCCGCTGACATCAGTGTCAGGACACGTTCACCCGGCTCTTCCCAGATCTTCATCTTCTTGAAGGTCGAGATGTTATCCAGACCGGCATTGGTGCGCGTGTCTGACATGAACACCAAACCGCCGCGCAGCATCATTCCAACGCAATATGTCACGGGGTGTTCCTATTGCTGAACCACATTGATGCGGACATGCAGTTCCTCGCTGGCGCCGCCGATCCGAGTTCCAGATATCGGTGCTGCATCGGAATAGTCCAGCCCTGTCGCAACGCGAACGTATCGTGTGTCCGGCGAGACACCGTTCGACACGTCGAATCCGACCCAGCCCAGCCCATCGACATGTATCTCGGCCCAGGCGTGCATGGCTTCCTGTGCCGTGGTCTCGTTCAGCATGAGGTATCCCGACACGTAACGCGCGGGCACCTTCAGCGCACGGGCGCAGGCGATGAAGATATGCGTGTGATCCTGACAGACGCCTTTCGCCGCCGCGATGGCGTCTTCTGCGGACCAGTCAGGTGCGGACGCGCCAAGGGTATATGGCACCTCGGAACGGATCCGCTCTGACAGGGCGTGCAATTCCGGAATTCCGGGCGTGCCCTTGAAGTCTTTTATCAGGGCGCGCGTGCCCGGCCCCGCTTCGGTTCGGGGCGTTGTCATTTCGTACAGCCAAAGCGGCGCGTGACCGTGATGCGGACCCAGGATCCCGGCGTTGTCCTCGATTTCGACTTCACCTTCGCTGGTCAGCGAGAGTTCCGTTGCCCCGGGCGCGAAGCTGATCAGTTCGGTCGTGTTGTGATGATGATCCTCAAAGGCGACCTCTTTCCGGCCTCCTTCGATCCGCGTATCCCACTGGATAACTCTTTGATTGTACGTACTTTTCGGCGTCTTCCGCAGTTGTTGCAGACCGTAGATGACAGGTGCATCGAAGCGATAGATCGTGGTGTGTTCAATACTCAGGCGCATAAGGCTTTATAGCGGCCCTGCTCAGGCATAGAAGCGGAAATCCTGCTCGATCTGGCGGGAGATCCCCGAGATCTCTTCCAAGGTCTTTTGCAGGAATTCGTGCAAGCCATAGTCGAAGACATCATCGATGCTCTTGGACAGCATTCCGTTCTTGAGCGCATTGACCCTTTCTACCGAAGCCTGCCCGACATCTCCGTCCGAGGTCAGATAGCCAAGGTTGTCGCACAGCTTGCCCGCGCAGAACGCGAGCGAGCGCGGCATCCGCTTGTCGAGGATGAGAAACTCCGCAATCTCGCGAGGTCCACCCCCCGCTCCGAATTCCATCCGGAACCCGCCTCTTGCGGAGACAGACCGCAGGATCGACTCCCACTGGACATTGTCGAGCGACGTTCCCACCGCGCGCGCCGACGGGAGAAGCACGTAGTATTTGACGTCAAGAATCCGCGCCGTGTTGTCGGCCCGTTCCAGAAACGTCCCAAGGCGCGCGAAATCGTAAATGTCGTTACGCAGCATCGTGCCGTGGGTTACGCCACGGACTAGGGCCGCGTGATGGCGGATCAGCCGCAGGATGCTGGGCAGGTCACGTTCAGACACCTTGCGCGCAAGTGTGGTCTTCAACGCCATGAAAGCCGAGTTCACCGCCTCCCACACGTCGCCGGTAATGGCGGTGCGCACGAGGCGGGCGTTCTGGCGGGCGGCACTGACACAGGACAGGACCGATGACGGATTGTCCTTGTCGCGCAACATCCAGTCGATCGCGGAGTCGCGGCTGATCTCGTCATGTGCGGCGTTGTAGCCATAGAAGCTGTCTGCCGATTGAAGCACCGACGCCCATTCTTCGTCGGTCTGGTTCAAACGGGTCAGCGCGATACGCTGTCCGGTCTCGATCAGTCGCGCGGTATTCTCTGCCCGCTCCATGTAGCGGTACATCCAGTAGAGGCCGTTTGCGGTTTTTCCCAGCATGTCCCTACTCCTCCAGCACCCAGGTGTCCTTGGTTCCGCCCCCTTGCGAGGAGTTCACCACCAAAGACCCTTTCTTGAGTGCCACGCGAGTCAGACCACCGGGCGTGATCTTGATCCCGTCCGGGCTGACGAGCACGAAGGGGCGCAGGTCGACATGGCGCGGGCTGAGGCCCGTGCGCGAGAAGATCGGGACCGTCGACAGACTGAGCGTCGGCTGCGCGATATAGTTCTTGGGCCGCGCCTTCAGTTTCCTGCGGAAGGCCGCGATGTCTTTCTTGGTGGCGGTCGGACCGATCAACATGCCGTAGCCACCGGAGCCGTGAACCTCTTTGACGACGAGGTCTTCAAGATTGTCGAGAACATAGGCCAGCGCATCCGGTTCAGAGCACCGCCATGTCGGCACGTTCTGCAAAAGCGGTCGTTCGCCGGTATAGAACTCAACGATTTCGGGCATATAGGAATAGATCGCCTTGTCGTCGGAAATCCCGGTGCCGGGCGCGTTGGCGATGGTGATCCCACCGGAACGGTAGACATCCATGATCCCTGGCACACCCAGCTGGCTTTCGGGGTTGAAGTTCAGCGGGTCGAGGAAATCGTCATCCACACGGCGATAGAGCACATCGATTGGTTTGTACCCATGTGTGGTGCGCATTGCGACACGTCCATCGACCACTCGAAGGTCATGGCCTTCGACCAGTTCGACACCCATCTGGTCGGCCAGAAAGGCGTGTTCGAAATAGGCGGAGTTGTAGATCCCGGGCGTGAGAACCGCGACCGTCGGATCGGATGTGGTCATCTTGGGGGCGCAGGCCGCCAGCGATCGGCGCAGGTCAATCGGATACTGCTGGACGGCCTGAACCCGGTTCGTCGAAAACAGTTCGGGGAACATCTGCAGCATGGTTTCCCGGTTTTCGAGCATGTAGCTCACGCCGGACGGGGTACGTGCATTGTCTTCAAGCACGAAGAATTCGCCCGGACCGGTGCGCACGAGGTCAATCCCGACGATGTGCGTGTAGACGCCGCCGGGAGCATCGACCCCAATCATCTGCGGAAGAAAAGCGTCGTTCTGGGCGATCATTTCCTGCGGAATACGGCCCGCCTTGATGATTTCCTGCGTGTGATAGATGTCGTGCAGAAACGCGTTGATCGCGCGCACGCGCTGTTCGATCCCGCGTGACAGCTTGGCCCATTCAGCGCCCGAGATGATCCGGGGGATGATGTCGAACGGAATCAACCGTTCCTCCGCTTCAGACCGTCCGTAAACGTTGAAAGTGATCCCGGTCAGGCGGAACAAATCTTCCGCTTCGCGATTCTTTGCCCTTAGACGTTTCGGGTCTTCCTGATCGAACCAATCGTGAAAGTTCTGGTAAGGCGCGCGCAGCGTGTCGTCATCGCCCCACATTTCATCAAAGACAGAGTGTTCAGCCATGATCCAAGCGTTGCCGATTGCCCGGTGAAGCGCAAGCCGATGCTGCGCGGCGCACGCGAAAGCGCCCAATCATAGTGCGTTTCGCCTGTTTTTCAGGCAGTTATCGCAATTCCTCTAGGCCCTCTACACAGCCATACGTTGTCCCAAGGGGCGACTTGCACGCGAGAGGCATGAATTCCGGTTATATTGCAACCAGTTGCAATCATCGTCAGACTGACTTTCGTGGACCGTCCGCGCGCGTTTCGGTCTGCCCCGGAACCTTGTGGAATGGACCCAATGCAATGGCCGTAACGCTCAAAGAGGTTGCAGAACGCGCGGGCGTGTCACGCTCTGCCGTATCGCGCACCTTCACCGAAGGCGCATCGGTATCGGAAAAGACCCGCAAAAAGGTAGAAGCGGCGGCTCAGGAGCTTGGCTACAGTCCCAATGCACTCGCGTCCTCGCTCACAACCGGGCGAACGAAACTCATAGGTCTTGTCTCAAACAACTTTCACAACCCGATCTTTCTCGAGGTCTTCGACCAGTTCACCCGTGGCTTGCAGGATCGGGGCTACCGGCCCCTTCTGCTGAACCTGACCGATGAAACCGATGCGGAGGCGTCGGTGCGACTGCTGCGCCAGTATTCGGTGGATGGGGTGATCGTCGCCTCATCTACTCTGCCACCGAATTTCGCAGCGGCGTTTCATGAAGCCGGTGTTCCAGTGGTGCACAGTTTCGGGCGTTCTGCCCAGAACCCGCCGGTGCCGGTGATCGGCATCGATAACGTGGCCTGTGGACGGATGGCTGCGCGAACACTTCTGGCGCGTGGGTATCAGCGGGTTGCCTTTCTCGGTGGACCGCCAGATGCGACCTCGACCCAGGACCGCTTTGACGGGTTCATGCAAATCGTGCGGGACGCCGATGGTGTCTCCGTCACGCACTCCTTTGCGCAAGCCTACACCTTCGACGCAGGCCGGGCCGAGATGCTGCGATTGTTGCAGTCGCCCCACGCCGACGCGTATTTCTGCGGCGATGACGTGCTGTCCATCGGTGCGCTTTCAGCGATTGCGGAAAGCGGTCTGTCCGTCCCTGGCGATATTGGGGTAATCGGCTTGAACGATATGGAAATGGCCCGATGGCAGAACATCAACCTGACGACCATCCATCAACCGATCAAGAGCATCGTTAAGGCGTCGGTTCAGGCCATTGTCTCGATGCTGGAGGACCCGGACATTACGCCCGAGTCCCGGATTTTTGACTGTTCCATTGCAGAGCGGGGAACCTTGCGCGCCCTTCCCTGATCACCGGAACATCGGTGGCCGGGCGTCAACCCAGGCACCATTGCCCTTAGCAGACTCAACCGCCGCATAGACAGCTGCCATGGAGCGAAGCCCGTCTTCGGCGGTCGGCAGGCCATCGCGGGCGTCGCCCGAGATGGCAGCAGCAAGATCGACATAGATGTTTGCGACGGCCAGCGGGAAGCCCTCGGGATGGGCGATTGCCACACGGGACAGCCTCGCAGCTTCGTCCGACAGACCGGCTTCGCCCTTTTCCATGATCTGCGTGCGGTCCCCCACCGGCGTATAGAGCACCTGGTTGGGCTGCTCAGAGGCCCAGCGCAGACCGCCGGTTTCACCGAACACCTGAATGTCGAAACCATGCTGCCGGCCAATCGCAACCGACGAGGTCCACAGGCGGCCGACCGTGCCGCCCTGCATCCGGAAATTGACCATGGCATCATCTTCCAGTTCACGGCTGGAAATGGTCGATGCGAAGTCGGCAGAAAGGGTCTCGACCTGATCGTCGGCGATAAAACTGGCCATGTGCATCGCGTGTATTCCACAATCCGCGAATTGCCCGGACACACCCGCCATTTTGGGGTCATACCGCCAGCGGACACGCGGGTTGTCCGCGTCGGTGGCGTCACCGTGGTGCCCATGGCTGAAATTCGTGACGATCAGCCGGATCTTCCCGATCTGGCCGGTCCGAACCATATGACGCATCTCGCGCACCATCGGATAGGCAGAGTAGCAGTAATTCACCGCGCAGATCCTGCCGCTGGCCTTGGCGACACGGACGATTTCCTCGCCCTCTTCGACGGTCATGGTCATCGGCTTTTCGCACAGGACGTTGAACCCGGCTTCGAGGAACGCTTTGGTGATCTCGAAATGGGTCGAATTGGGAGTCGCGACTGTAACCAGATCAACCCGGTCGTCGCGGTTGCGTTCGCCTTCCAGCATGTCCTCCCAGTTGGCGTATGCACGGTCTGCTGCAACGCCCAGCCTCTGCGCGTAAGCGCGGCCCTTCTCGGCGTCCACGTCGAGCGCCCCGGCGGCGAGGACGAAATTGCCATCCGCCTGGGCCCCCAACCTGTGGGCCGGCCCGATCTGGCTGCCTTCACCGCCACCGATCATGCCCCAATTCAGTTTCGCCATGGCCTGTGCTCCTTATGTAAAGCCAATGGATTCAAGATAGGCGCGGTTCGCTTTCGCATCCCCAAGCGAGTCGGGGTTCAATAGCGGGTCGCAATCCTGTTCGACGGTGCACCAACCGTCGAACCCGGCGTCCAGCAGCACCTGACGCACCGCCGGGAAATCGACATCGCCCAATCCGAGATTGCAGAAAATTCCCTGTCCGCAGGCGTCGTAGAAGCCTGTCCGTTTTTCGATCACGTCGGCCTTCACCGCCGGTTCGATATCCTTGAAGTGGACGTAGGACATGCGTCCGATGTGACGGCGCATGAACGCAACGGGATCATAGCCTGCATAGGAATGATGCCCTGTGTCGAAACAGATCTTGAGGATGCTCTCGTCGATTTCGTCAAGCAGGCGTTCGAGTTCAGGTTCAAAATCGATGAACCCTGCGGCGTGCGCATGAATCCCCACGGTGAGCCCGTATTCCTCGGCCCCCATCCGTGCGACCGTGGCAATGCGATCGCGGAACGCGGACCACTCGGCGGCATCCATCTGTTCGGCTTCGCTGGCACGGCCTGCGGTCGGCGCGCGGCGCGCAGAGATCGAATCGATCAGCACGAGATGTTCAGCCCCATGTGCGGAGAGCGCCCGGCAGGTACGTACGGCGCCGTCCATCACGTCATTCCAGGCATCGGGATCATGGAACGGGCGGAACACGACACCACCGATCAGTTCCAGATCCTGTTCAGCCAGCGCATCAGCCAGAATAGCGGGGTCTTCGGGCATGTACCCCACCGGTCCAAGTTCGATCCCTCTGTAGCCTGCCTCGGCACATTGCTGGAGCACCGTCTGCCACGGCGGGTTGCGTGCATCGTCAGCAAACTCAACACCCCATGAACAGGGCGCATTGCCAATTCGGATAGACATGGTCGGGGTCCTTTCCCAGGTCAGAAAGCGCTGAGGTCTTTCCAGGTTTTGTCGGCATCAGAGGCCAGCGCGGCCGCGATCACGCGGTTCACCTCCATACCGTCGCGGAAGGTCGGCCAAACCGGCCTGCCCGAGTCGATGGCATGGAGGAAATCCCGCGCTTCGATGATTATCTGATCCTGATATCCCGTGCCATGCCCCGGCCCCTGACAGAACGGCAAATAATCCGGGTGCGCCGGACCCGTCAGAATCTTGGTGAACCCGCGTGTGGCGTCCGGCCCGTCTGCCCGATAAAGCCAGAGGGCGTTCTGATCTTCCTGATCGAACCGGATGGCGCCCTTGGTGCCCGTGATCTCGTAGGCGTAGCCCATCTTGCGCCCTGTTGCGATGCGCGAGAAATACATCTGACCCATCGCCCCGTTGGCGAAGCGGCACATCATCTGTGCGTGATCGTCATTCGTTACCGCACCACCAGGCCGCTCCGAATGTACGGTCTCAACCTCTGCAATGAGTTTGTCGATCGGGCCAAGCAACGCGAGGGCCGCGTTGATCATGTGCGGAGCGAGATCCCCCATGGTCCCG
This sequence comes from Marivita geojedonensis, assembly GCF_002115805.1. GTDB lineage: Bacteria > Pseudomonadota > Alphaproteobacteria > Rhodobacterales > Rhodobacteraceae > Marivita > Marivita geojedonensis. The sequence continues at coordinate 79,266 of NZ_JFKC01000010.1, forward strand.
TTGGCCATACCGGTCGTGCGCCAATTGGCCGGTGCCGTCGGGTCCGACAGGAAGTCCTCTGTGTGTTCGCCACGAAACCACGTCACATTCCCGATTGCGCCTTCCGATATCAGCTGGCGGGCGTACTGGCTGGCTGGCGTCCGGATGTAGTTGAAACCGACCATATTGGGCGCGCCGGATGTTTCGGCGGCAGACACCATCGCGCGGCTGTCCTCAAGCGAGGCGCCAAGAGGTTTTTCGCAGAAGACCGGTTTGCCGAGCGCAAACGCCGCCTCGGCAATGGCGCGATGGGTTTCCTGCGGGCTGGCAATGACGATCGCCTCAACCGCCGGATCATTTACCAATGCGGACCAGTCATGGGTGGCACGGGCAAACCCGAACGCCCTGCGATAGCGCTCTGCGCTTTCCGGAGTGCTGGCGCAGATCATCTCGAGTCGCGGTCGAAGCCGGGTGTCGAAGACCGCACCGACCGCAGCCATCGCCACGGAATGTGCCTTGCCCATATAACCGCCACCGATGATCCCGATACCAAGTTCCATTGCGCGCCACCCTCATTTGAAAATCAGTTTGCAACCGGTTGCAAAATTCGTATCTTGTGTGCGCATCCGGTTCAAGAGACGAAAACGACAAACCCGGATTATTGCACCAAACGGGAAAAAGGTTCAGATGACAGACGGAACAGCGCACGCATCCCTGGCCAGCCTTCGGGATGCGATTTCCGAACGGTCGTTTCTCGTGGTCGGACGTGTCGGAATGGACCTGTCCCCGACGCCTGCCAACACGCGTACGCGACACGCCGACTCCATGATGGTCGCCATGGGTGGATCCTCGGCCAACATCGCGGCGGGCCTGTGCAAATTCGGGTGCCAGTCGTCCCTTGTCACCTGTGTTTCTGATGATGCGGTCGGCTGGTACTGCGAGGACCAATTGGATCACTACGGCGTGGACCGCAAACATGTGCGGCGGGTGCGCGGGGAATACCGCACGTCGCTGGCCGTCTACGAGACCCGCGTCGACGAGCACCAATCGGTGATCTACCGCAACAACGCCGCTGATTTTCAGATGTCGGTGGAGGATGTCGAGGCCATTGACTACTCGCAATTCGGCGCGCTGATCACAGCCGGAACGGTGTTTGCCGCGGAACCATCGCGCAGCGCCGCGTTCCGCGCGTTCGAACTGGCCCGCGCAGCCGGACTTCCCGTCATTTTCGACGTGGATTATCGCCCTTACAGCTGGCCCTCGCCCGAGGTTGCCGCCGATGTCCTGAGTCGCGCCGGGGCGCTGTCCGACATAATCGTGGGGAATGATGAAGAGTTCGGTTTCATGGCCGGCGGCATCGACCAAGGGCTTGAAAAAGCCCGGTCACTTGCCGCCGATACAGCCGGGATCGTCGTTTACAAGATGGGCCATCTGGGCGCGGTCACATTAGCCGGATCACAGGAAATCCGCACCGGTGTCTACCCTGTCGATGCCGTCAAACCGACCGGGGCGGGTGACAGTTTCATGGCGGGTTTTCTTGCCAGCCTGTCAGAAGGACGTTCACTGGAGGAGTCGATCCTGCGGGGGTCGGCCTGTGCCGCAATCGTTGTGGCGAAACCCGGATGCGCGCCTGCCATGCCCAATACCACAGACCTCGACGCGTTCCTGGAATCCCATCCCGGACCGACAGCCGTTTGAAAAGGACGAGCCCATGCATATCGCGCCCCATGACAACAAGAACGTCCCGATTGTCGATGTCGATGATCCGACGGTTCCGCTCAATTACTTCAATATCGTGAAGCTGACCAAGGGTCAGAGTTTCGAATATCAGGTGCCCGGCTACGAGACCTGCATCGTTCCCGCGACGGGAACTGTTGATGTGGACATCGAAGGGACCGCCTTTCCTCGGCTTGGCAATCGCGGAGTGGATGTGTGGGATGGCGAACCCGAGGGCGTCTATGTCCCGGTCGGTGCGAAGGTCACGATGGTCTGCACGTCGGCAGACACCGAAGTGTTTGTCGCCGGGGCCCGCTACGACAAGGTGCTTGATCCGTTTGACGTGCGATCTGCCGAGCTTGACCTCGTGCAGTACGGCTCGGACGATACGAAGACGCATCGCAAGATCAAGCACATCCTTGGCCAGAAGCAGCATGACAAGGTGGGCCGCCTGCTCGTGTCCGAATTGTTTACAGTCGGTCAGGGGGGCTGGTCGGGCTTTCCTCCGCACAAGCACGACACCGACCGCCTGCCAGATGAAACCCGTCACGACGAAACGTACAATTTCCGCTTCCGCCCCAAGCACGGCTCGGGTGTGCAGATCCTTCAGCGGGAAGAAGGCAAACCCGGCGACGCCTATCAGCTCATGGACGGCTCGACGATCTGCATCGACAACGGCTATCACCCCTGCGCAGCGATGCCCGGATACGAGATGTATTACTTCACCATCCTTGCGGGGCTGAGCCAGCGGAGCCTCGTGCAGTTCTTTCAGCCGACACATGCCTATCAGGTGGAAACCATCCCAGGCATCAAAGACATGATCGCGAAGTTCAAATGACGCTCGTAACACTGGCCGACGTTGTCCAACCCGCTCTGAAGGGCGGATATGCGGTGGCGGGTCTGGTTACCCTCGGGTGGGAAGACATGCGCGCCTATGTGGCCGCCGCCGAAGCCGAAAACGTCTCTGTGATCCTTCAGGCCGGGCCGTCCTGCCGTGCGCACACACCGCTGCCCATTCTGGGAAAGATGTTCCGTCACCTTGCCGAAAACGCCTCGGTTCCCGTGGTGGCGCATCTCGACCATGGCTACACCGTCGACGATTGTCGGACCGCAATCGACAGCGGTTTCACATCCGTGATGTTCGACGGCTCCCGACTGCCATTGGCACAGAACATCGCGGAAACCGCCGCGATTGCAGAGATGGCACATGCGGCAGGGGTATCCTGCGAGGGCGAGATCGGTTTTGTCGGCTATTCCAACGGGGACCCATCTGCCGGGACCGACCCGGCAGAGGCGGCGCAGTTCGCAGCAGAAACAGGTATTGACGCGATGGCAATATCTGTCGGCAACGTACATTTGCAGCAGGACAAGGAAGGCGGACTGGACGAAGACCGCATCCGGGCCATCGAGGCGGTCACACGCGTGCCCTTGGTGATCCATGGTGGATCAGGTGTGCCCGTGGAGCAGCGCAGGCGGCTCGCCCAGGGGTCTTCAATCTGCAAGTTCAACATCGGAACTGAACTGCGCATGGCCTTCGGGGCGGCACTGCGCGAGGCCGTGAACAGCGACCCGAACCGCTTTGACCGGGTGCAGATCCTCAAGGACACACACGAGCCTCTCGTCTCTGCAACCCGCACCGTTCTGCAGGCGTTCAAGCCCAAACAGCAGGGCTAATGGGTCAGAGGCTGGGGAGCCAGGTTGCGATGAACGGGAACAGTATCAGCAGCGCCACCACGAGAAGTGAGCACAGAATAAAGGGCAAAGCAGCGCGGTAGATTTCCCGCATCGTGGTCTCTGGCGGCGCCACACCCTTCATCACGAATAAGAGCAGCCCGAAGGGCGGTGTCGTAAAGCTGATCTCCAGCGACAGCAGCATGATGAGACCGAACCAGATCGGATCGAACCCCAGCGTCTGCGCAAGCGGGAAGAAGATCGGCACGGTCAGCAGCATGATCGAGATCTGCTCCATGAACATGCCGAGAAGCAGCAGGACCCCGAACATCACCAAGAGCATCAGCGTCGGGTCCAGATCGAACCCCGTTGCCCAGTTGATCAGTCCGCGCGACGCACCGGAAAACGCGAGAAGCTGGCTGAACGTGGCCGAGCCGAACACGATCAGATACGCCATCAGAGTCACCCGCAGCGCACCTCGCACGGAGTTGCGGATCGCTTCCCATGTCAGGCAACGATACAGCGCGGCGAGGATCAAAACCCCCAACGCCCCGAAAGCCGCTGCCTCGGATGGCGTCACGATGCCGTTGATCATCATGATGACGATGGCCACCATCAGCCCGATCATCGGCACGACGTCGCGCGTCAGGATACCGAGCTTTTCACCGAAGGTCATTTCTTCAACGTCGTAGGCAGGCGCTGCGTCCGGATCCATCCGCGTCTGGATGTAGATCGTGGCGACGTAAAATCCCGCGAGGATCAGACCGGGGATCACCCCGGCGATCAGCAGCGCGCCCACATCGATCTTGGCCAGCGTCGCCAGCAGCACAGCGAGGGCCGATGGCGGAATGATGATCGCCAATCCCCCGGTGCCAAGGATCGGACCGATGGACATGTGGCTCTTGTAGCCGCGGCGTTTCATTTCGGGCACCATCAGCGAACCGAGCAGCGCCGTCGATCCCATCGACGACCCGGAAAGCGTGGAAAAGCCGGTTCCGCCCAGAACGGTGACATAGCTCAGCCGCCCGGGCAATCGGCCCAGCAACTTGTCAATGGCCGAGAACATTCGGCTTCCAAGGCCGGTCTGGAAAAAGATCTCGCCCATCAGGAGAAACAGCGGGATCGGAACAAGCGCAAAGATGGTCAGAGAACCCCAGCCGTTGTTCAGCAGTGCTCCGATGCCGCGCTCTCCGCCCATGAACACCCAGGCGCCAAGGATATTCGCCGCGAGAAACGCCAGAGCCACAGGCATACCCAGCGCCATGAGAAACATGATGCTGCCGACCAGCAAACCAAGGGCTTCGTACCATTCCATTATTCGTGAATCCCCGCTTCGCCGGAGTGCATCAGTTCAGGTCCGAATACGAACCGGGCGAATTCGATTGCCATGACCGAAAAGGCAATGGGAAAGGTGATCGTCAGCAGCCAGCGCGGGTAATAGTAAGCCCGTACGTCAAAATCGTTGCGCTCGATATTGGTAAGAAACAGCTCAAGCCCGTACCAGGCAAGGATCAGTGACACCAGCACGCAGGCCAGCGCAACCAGTCGACTGACGAACCGGCGCAGTGGTCCCGGCAGGGCGGCGGTAACCAGCTCGATATGAACATGTCCCTTCTCGCGCACGAGCCAAGGCGCACCGAGCATGGTCATGTAAAGGATGCCGTATTCGGCAGAGGTGAACAGCCAGGCAAAGGGCTGAAGCCCCAGATTTCGCATCAGAACGGACACCACCACCGACACCATCAGCCAGACAAGAGTCACCGCTGCGATGAAAGCCATCGTGTAGAGAAGGGCGTCATAGACGCGGATCACGGCGCGCATTTGGTCATCCGTCTGAGAGAGGCGGGCCGGGACATGTGCCCCGGCCCAGTGGTCTTATTTGTCTGCGGCCGGGTCGTAGAACTTGGCGATCAGGTCGTCATAGCTCGCAACCGACTGCGGCTCTGCTTCCATCAGCTCTTTCATCCGGGCCCAGGTGGTTTCGCGTGCAGCAGCGAGGTAGTTGGCTTTCGCCTCGCCTTCGAGTTCGACAACCTTCATGCCTGCGGCGTCCAGCGCTGCAAAATCCTCGTCGCGCTTGCCACGCAGGGCGTTCACGCTGTCGATCTCGTGCTGGATCGCGGCATCCTGAAGGATCTGCTTTGCGTCGTCGCTCAGACCGTTCCACGTGTCGAGGTTCACGATCACGCCAAGGTCGGTCGAGAAGAAGCAGGGCTCGATCCGGTAGTTCAGAAACTCATTCCACTTGAGGTCGATGAGACCGATCTGGGTCCAGCCGGTCGCATCCACAACGCCGTTCTGAAGCGCGGAATACACTTCGCCGGTCGGCAGGTCGATCACCTGTGCTTCGAGATAGTTGGTGAAGAAAGCGTTGTAGACCGCGTTGCCGCGCAGGCGCAGGCCGTCCACCTCGAGGTTGCCGTCGGCATCAAAGGACGGCTCGTTGCGGGTCCAAAGGTTGTAGCACACACCGCTGTCGAACCAGCCGAGATACTTGAGCCCCATGCGCTCCTGGTGGATCTGGTCGATCAGCTCGATCCCGCCGTTTTCACGGGTCTCGATGGCGGTCAGGTTCGATGCCACCAGCGCGTCTTTCTCGGGCAGCGCACCGCCATAGAACGATCCGGGCGTGTAGACCATGTCCACGATCCCGTCGCGCACCGCGTCGGGCTGCTGGAACATGCCGATGGCTTCGGGGCCACCGCGGACTTCGATCTGAATCACGCCGGCGCCGGCTTCGTTCACCTTATCCACGAAGGACAGGAAGCTCTGCGTGTAGATCAGCGTTTCGGGAAACGCGTGCACCGCCGTGATGGTTTCTTCCGCATGGGCCACGGACCCGAGCAGCACGCCACCGGCGATACAGCCTTTGAGCAAGTTCATAGTCATGGATAGTTCCTCCTACACCCTTTGGCCGTCATGGCCTGTGTTACTGCGAAACGGTGTCCCGCCCCGCGCTCCTGAAGTTGGTCTGTTGGACTGGGATGGCCCACGGCATCCGCTGCACATGCTGCGCCCGGAATGCCGCGATGGCCTGTTTATGGTTCTGGGTCAGGTCGATATCGTCCCACCCGTTGATGAGTTTCTGCTGCCAGACATCGTCCAGCGTGAACTCGAGCGTGGTGTTGCCAAACCGGATTGTCCTGTCGGTCAGGTCAACCGTCACCTCTTTTGCGCCGTCCGCCAAGGCTGCGATGGCCGCATCGACCTCTGCCTCTGACACGCGCGCCGGCAGAAGGCCGTTGTTTACCGAGTTGCTGGCGAAGATGTCGCCAAAGCTGGGGGCAATCACGACGCGGATGCCGAAATCCACCAGAGCATAGACCGCCGCCTCGCGCGAAGACCCGCTGCCGAAATTGCGGCGTGATATCAGGATTCTGGCATTGGGCACGGCATTCAGCGGGAAATCCGCGATGGGCGTGCCATCGGTGTCGGTCCGCAAATCATAGAGCAGGAATTCGCCATAGCCTGCAGACCGGGGCGTCGACATGAACCGCGCCGGGATCAACTGGTCGGTGTCCACGTTCTCGCGGTCCAGGGCCACGGCAAGGCCGGAATGCGTGCGCCACCCGCTCATGCGACCTCCCGCTCTTTCATCAGTTCGCGCACATCCGTGAGATGCCCGGTCACCGCCGCCGCCGCCACCATTGCGGGCGACATGAGATGCGTGCGCGCGTCGCGGCCCTGACGGCCCCGGAAGTTTCGGTTGGTGGTCGAGGCACAGCGCTTGCCCGGCTCCACACGATCGCCGTTCATCGCCACACACATCGAACAGCCGGATCCAACCCAGTCGAGGCCTGCATCGATGAAGATGCGGTCCAGCCCCTCTGCCTCGGCCTGCGCTTTGACCTGTTGCGAACCGGGGGACACAATCCCCGGCACCTTGGCCCGTCGCCCGGCCAGAACCGCCGCCGCCGCGCGCAGGTCTTCGATGCGCGAATTGGTGCAGGACCCGATGAACACCTGATCGACTGCAATATCGGTCAGCTTTTGCCCCGGCGTTAACCCCATGTAGTCCAGCGCATTGCGTGCGCGCTCTGCGGCGCTGCCTTGCATGCGCGCGGGGTCGGGAATTGTTGACGTCACCGGCAAGGCGTCTTCCGGCGTTGTGCCCCATGTCACGATGGGCGCGATCTCGGACGCGTCCATCGTCACTTCGGTGTCGAACGCCGCATCCGCGTCGGACGGCAGTTCGGACCACAGTTCCAGTGCGCGGTCCCAATCATATCCGCTCGGCGCGAAGGGACGGCCTTTGACGTAGGCAAACGTGGTTTCATCCGGCGCTATCATGCCGAAGCGGGCGCCGCCTTCGATGGAGAGGTTGCAGAGCGTCATCCGCCCTTCCATCGTCAGGGCCCGCACGGCAGGCCCTGTATATTCGATAGCATGTCCCCGGGCACCATCCGCGCCCAGTTTGGCGATCCACGCCAGCGCCAGGTCCTTGGCGCCGACCCCCGGCCCAAGCCGTCCGGTCACGTCGATCCGCATCGCCTTGGGCCTTTTCTGCCAGACCGTCTGGGTGGCCAGGACATGCGACACTTCGGTTGCACCGATGCCAAAGGCCAAGGCCCCGAAGGCTCCGTGAGTGGACGTATGACTGTCGCCGCAATTGATCAGCAGCCCCGGCAGGGTCAGCCCCTGTTCCGGCCCGATCACATGCACGATGCCCTGACGGGGATCGTCGAGGCCGAAACAGGTGATCCCATGCTTCGCGGTGTTCGCCGCCAAGGTCGCGATCATCCGCGCAATCGCATCACTTGCAGGCGCACCGCGCGTCGGCGCATAGTGATCGGCCACCCCGAAGGTCAGGCCCGGCTCGGCCACCGGCACGCCCCGCTCTGCGATCTTTGCGAAAGCGTGGTGCGATCCTTCGTGAACCAGATGGCGATCCACCCAAAGCAGGCTTGTCCCGTCTTCGCGGCGCAGGATTTCGTGGCTCTCCCAAAGCTTGTCGAGAAGACGGCGACCGGTCATCGGGAGCCTCCTCCGATCACCGGCTCCCAATGCCGCGCTTCGCCTGCGCCGACCCGCGCAAGGCTCATTTCAAGCCGGAACAGATCGGGACGGTAGAGCGCGGACAGATGTTCGACCCCCTGCCCGTTTGCATCCCGCACGATCCTCTGGACAAAGAGCAATGGCGACCCGACCGACACCTCCAGCGCCTCGGCCACATCGGGCGTGGCAAGTGCTGCGGTCACGGTCTGATGCGCGCTGGCAACGCTCACGCCGCTGCGTTCAAGCAGACGGAACAGCGGCTGCGTGGCAAGATCGGCCTCGTCATAGCTGACGGCAATCTCTTTCGGCACGTAGGTGGTAAGGTGCGAAAACGGCTGACCACCCGAGGATCGCACACGCACCGCCTTTTGCACATCCGCCCCTTCGGCGATGCCCAGCGCCTCGGCCACCGCCGCAGGCGCGCTGTCATAGGAAAAGGACAACAGCCGCGCGGTTGTCTTGCGGTCCATCTCGACCAGATGCGGGATCAGCGTCGCGAAATCGGCAGACAGACGTTGGCCCGCCTGCTCTTGCGCACGCACGACCGACCCGGCTCCTGTCTTTTTCTCAATCCATCCATCTGCGGCCAACGCTTCAAGCGCGCGGCGGATGGTGATGCGGGACACGTCGAACTGCTCGGCCAGCTTGTGCTCACCCGGGAGCCGCGCCCCCTCTTTGAAGACACCGTTTGAAATTTCGTCGCGCAGCAACAGGTAAACCCTGCGGGCCTTACCGCCTTCTGGAAGTCCGGAATGCGCGTTCAATGTCACGACAGCGCGGCCCCTGTTGGTTGGCGATCCTCGCGGCCAGTTGGATGATCCGGCGAAGATTCTTCCTTTGTTGGTCTTTCAATATACCAAAACCTGTTATATGAAAAGTGCAGATTTTGGGGAGGGTCATATGCCAATCGTGGAAGCGCACATCCTTCAAGGATACAGCCCCACAGAGAAATCCCGCCTCTCCTCGGCCCTCACAGACGCGATTCGATTTGTCGTTCCGGCTCCCGATGAGGCAATCACCGTGATGCTGCACGAATACCCGTCCGAAGCATACGCGCGTGGCGGTCAGCACCGCCAACCTGCTCCGGCCCTGCCCGATCCAGCACAGATCGTGCGCGATTACCTCGCCGCGATGGAAGCCCGCGATCTGGACACCGCTCAGGGGATGCTGGGCGACGGTTTCCAGATGGTATTTCCCGCGACCCAACCGATGACGGACCTTTCGGAACTGATCGCATGGTCCAAGGGGCGCTATCGCTTCGTAAAGAAAACCTATGACGGGTTTGATGCCATGCACAGCGGCGGCGTCGCCGTCGTTTACGCGCGCGGCACGCTTTACGGTGAATGGATGGACGGCACGCCGTTCGAGGGCATCCGTTTTATCGACCGTTTCGAAATTTCCGGAGGCAAGATCGTGCGTCAGGACGTCTGGAACGACATGGCAGAGGTGCGCGCGAAATGAGTGCCGCCATCGACCCGATCACCCTGGCCGTTCTTGCTGGTCGCATGGAACAGATCGCCGACGAGATGGACGCGACCCTGTTCCGCGCCGCGTTCAACCCGATCATCGCCGAAGCGCATGATGCCTCGCACGGGTTTTACCACGCGGCCACAGGCGACACGCTGGTGCAGGGCAAGTCCGGCCTGCCGATCTTTGTCGGGGTCATGGCCTTTGCCGTGAAGGCGGTGATCGACAAGGCCGCCGAGGCGGGTGATCTGGCGGATGGCGATATCTACATCTTCAACGACGCGCATCTGGGCGGCACGCACCTGTCCGATATGCGGCTGGTGCGCCCCTATTTCCGCGATGGCAAGCTGTTTTGCTACCTCGCCAGCGTCGGCCACTGGCACGATGTCGGCGGCGCGGTGCCGGGCAACTACAATCCGTCGGCCACCGAAGCCTTTCAGGAGGCGTTTGTCCTGCCGCCGGTCAAGCTGGCCCGGTGCGGGGTGATCCAGCAGGACATCATCGACATCCTTCTGCGCAACACCCGCCTGCCGCAATCGGCGATGGGCGACCTGAACGGCCAGTTGGGTGCGCTGGACCTTGGGGTCAAGCGGCTGGATGAATTGCTTGATGAATACGGGGCCGAGACCGTGTCGGCTGCGCTCGACGCCCTGGGCGACCGCGCCGAAACGCTGATGCGGTCGGAACTGTCGGGTCTGCCGGACGGTCGCTGGGAGGCGGTGGATTACCTCGACAATGACGGGATCACCGACAAGGCCCTGCCGATCAAGGTCGCGCTCGAGATCACAGGCGACCGGATGGTGCTTGATTTCGAAGGCACCGCGCCAGTGACGGCTGGCCCGGTCAACATCGCCTACCCGACCGCCGTGGCGACCGCCTATGTCGCGATCAAACACATCTTCCCCGACCTTCCCGCCAATGCTGGTGTCATGCGGCCGATTGATGTGCGCGTGCCGGACGGCTCGCTTCTGTCAGCAGAATTCCCCGCACCGGTCGGCGGCTATACCGAAACCATCCTGCGCATGATCGACGTGATCTTCAGCGCCGCATCGCAGGCCGCACCCGACCGCGTCGTCGCCAATGCCTATGGCACGATCAATGCGCTGTCGATTGCGGGCAAGCGGGCGAATGGCCAGCGCTGGGTGATGTTCAGCTTCTATGGCGGCGGGCATGGCGGCAGCAGTGAATCGGACGGCCTCAACCATGGCAACGCACCGATCTCGACCGCGACGATCCCGCCGATGGAGATCCTGGAGGCCGCGTATCCGGTGATGTTCCGCCAATGGGCGCTCCGTCCCGACAGTGCGGGCGCGGGTGCGCATCGCGGCGGTCTGGGTGCGACCTACGAGATCGAAGTGCTGGAGGAAAACGCCGAGGCGTTCCTCTTTGGCGAACGCGGCCGGTTCGCACCCCAAGGTGTTCAAGGCGGCGGCACGGGGGCGATGAACGTGTTTCACTACGAACAGGCGGATGGGTGGAAAACCCCGCCGCTGGCGTCAAAAATGCTCGGGATCAAACTGACCAAGGGACAGGCTGTGCGGCTCTACACCCCCGGTGGGGGCGGCTACGGCGCAGCGTCGGACCGCGATGCAAGCGCAGTCGCCCGCGACGTGGCGCTGGGATACCTGACACCGGACAAAGCGACCGAACTTTACGGCCCCGCATGGAAAGAGGTCGTGGCATGAGCAAGATGATCGGCGTTGATGTTGGCGGCACGTTTACCGACGTGTTCGTGCTCGACGAGGCCACCGGCACGGCCGAGGTCGCCAAGGTACCCACAACCCGGCCCGACCAGTCGGGCGGCTTTCTTGACGGGATCGGCCAGCAGGTCGACGACCTGTCCACCGTCGCGGTGGTTGTGCATGGCACCACCGCCGGAACCAATGCTCTGCTCGAGCGCAAAGGCGCAAAGATCGGCGTGATCACCACTCACGGACTCCGCGACGTTCTTGAAATGCGCCGCCGCGACAGGCCCCGCACCTGGGGCCTGCGCGGCGATTTCGAGCCTGTTGTGCCGCGCAATCTGCGCCTTGAAGTGCCGGAACGGACTCTGGCTGATGGCACGATCCGCACGCCCGTCGATCTGGACGCGGTCAGGGCGGCGGCAAAGCAGTTGATCGACGAAGCCTGTCTTGCCGTCGCGATCCTTTTCGCCAACGCCTATGCCAATGCCGAGAACGAGGCCAAGGCTGTTGAGGCGGTCCGCGCCATGTGGCCGAACGACCATGTGAGCTGTTCGTCGGAAATCCTGCCGGAAATCCGGGAATTCGAACGCTTCTCGACCACCGCGCTGAACGCCTATCTGCAACCCGAAGTGTCGGGCTATATCAACCGCTTGGACCAAGCGCTGACCAAAGGTGGGTTCGGCGGCGAGTTCATGATCGTGCAGTCCAACGGCGGCGTCATGGGCACCGACACCGCCTGCCGCCTGCCCATCCGCACCGCCCTGTCCGGCCCAGCCGCCGGCGTAATCGCTGCCGGGCATATCGCGACGACGGCGGGTTTCGAGAACGTCATCACCGGCGACATGGGCGGCACCAGTTTCGACGTGGCGCTGATTGCCAAGGGGCAATCCATGCTGTCGCCGCAGACCTCCATCGATTTCGGCATGGTGGTGCGCAACCCGATGATCGAGATCACGACGATCGGTGCAGGTGGCGGCTCCATCGCGTGGGTCGACAAGGGTGGCCTCCTGAACATCGGCCCGGAAAGCGCCGGATCGACACCCGGCCCGGTGGCCTATGGTCAGGGCAATGACCGGCCGACCGTCACCGATGCGAATGTCGTGCTGGGTCGCATCGACCCGGACAACCCCATTGGCGGCAAGCTGGATCGGCTGGATGTGGATGCGGCGGCCAAGGCCATCGACGTTCACGTCGGATCGAAACTGGGACTGACGACCATCGAGGCCGCCGAAGCCATCCTGCGCGTCGCCAATTCGCGCATGGCGGGCGCAATCCGTCTGGTCAGCATCGAACGCGGCTTCGACCCCAAGCGGTTCGCCTTCATGCCCTTTGGTGGCGGTGGCGCCCTGCACACCGGCGCGATCCTGAAAGAGGTCGGGATCGGGAGCGCGATTGTCCCGCGCTATCCCGGTGTGACCAGCGCGATGGGCTGCGTGATTGCCGACATGCGGCAGGACTTCGTGCAGACGATCAACTCGCTGACCGCGACGCTTGACACCGATGCGCTGCGCGAGGTGATGCAGAAACATATCGACGACGGCATGACCCTGCTGGACGCGGCGCAATCCCGGTTCGAGGCGCGCGATATCGTGGTCGAGCTGGACATGGCCTATGTCGGGCAGACCCATACGGTCGCCGTTCCCCTGCCGATCACGGTCGCGGGGAACACTGTCGCAGCGCCGACCGTCGCCGAGGTGGAAGCCGCCTTCGATACCGCCTACCAGGCCACCTATGGGCGCCTGCTCAAGAACGGCACACGCCGGGTGATGAACCTGCGCACAGCCGTGATCGGGCGGCGGCCCAAGTTCGACCTGACCACTCTGGCCCCCAAGGGCGGGTCGGTCGAAGAAGCGCATACAGGCAGTCGAAAGGTGCATTTCGGCGATGCGTGGTTCGACACCGCGATCTACAACCGTCTTTCCCTGCCCGTCGGAGCGGAGATCAAAGGCCCCGCGATCCTTGTACAGCCGGACACGACCGTTCTGGTCGATCCCGGCCTGACCGCAAAGGTCGACACCTGCGGCAACACCATCATCACACGGGACGAGGACTGAGACATGGCGCACAGCATCGATCCAAAGCGCACGGCCCTTCTGACCATCGATCTGCAGAACGACTTTCTGCACCCCGAAGGTGCCTATGGTCGCGCAGGTCAGACAGCCGAGGCAATCACCGCCCTCCCCGCCCGGATCAAACCCGTTGTGGATGCGCTCCGCGCCAAGGGCGGCACCTATATCAGCGCGCAGTTCACGCTGGTGCCGGGGTCGAATGATGAACCGCTGATTGCTCCGCACCTGAAAGAGCTGCGCCCCTTCCTGGGCAAAGGCGATTTCGCCCCCGGCAAGTTTGGCCACAGCCTGGTCGATACGCTGGCTCCGGCGGATTATACGGTCGAAAAGGTCGCCTATTCCGCGCTCTACCAGACGCGGCTCGAATACATCCTGCGGGCGCTCGACATCGACACGCTGATCATCGGCGGGATCGTGACCAACGGAGGGGTCGCCAGCACGGTGCGCGACGCGCATCTGCGGAACCTGCACACGATCCTGCTGTCCGATGGATGCGCCGCTTTCAAACAAGAGGTGCACGACGCCACGCTGGTTTCGCTCGGGTCGATCTGCCCGAACGTGACCTGCGCCGAGATGCTGGAAACCCTGACATGAGCCTGAAAACCCGCCTTGCCTCTGACGAGATCCTTGTCGCTCCGGGCGTGTTCGACGCCCTGACGGCGGCGCTTGCGGCGCAAGCCGGGTTTGAAGCGTTGTACCTCAGCGGTGCGGCGGTGGCCTATACGCGGCTGGGTCGCCCGGACATTGGCCTGACCTCGGTCAGCGAAATGACGGACACGATGGCCCTGATCCGCGACCGCGTGGACATCCCGGTGATCATCGACGCCGACACTGGGTTCGGAAACGCGCTGAACGCACAGCGGACCATGCGGCTTTACGAACGCGCGGGGGCCAACGCGTTGCAGGTCGAGGATCAGACCTATCCGAAGCGCTGCGGGCATCTGGCCGAGAAGTCCATCATTCCCACGCGAGAAATGGTCGGCAAGATCGCCGCGATGGCGGATGCACGGGCCAGCGATGAGACATTGATCATCGCCCGTACCGATGCTGTCGCCGTCGAAGGCTTTGACGCCGCCATCGACCGGGCAGAGGCTTATGTCGAGGCAGGTGCAGACGCGCTGTTCATCGAGGCGCTGCGATCCGTGGACGAAATGAAGACGGTGACAGAGCGGTTCAAGGATCGCGTGCCATTGCTGGTCAACATGGTCGAAGGTGGCGCAACGCCGATCCAGAACGCATCTTTCCTGAACGATCTGGGCTTCTCCATCGTGATCTTCCCCGGCGGCATCGTCCGCGCCTTGGCGCATACGGCGGAAAGCTATTACCAAAGCCTGATGGCCACCGGCAGCAACCGCGCTTTTGCGGATCGCATGTTCGATTTCGGCGGGCTGAACGACCGCCTTGGCACAGACGAGATGCTGGCCCTCGGCAAACGCTACGAGTCAGGCAGGCGCGACTGAGCCATGTCGATCCTGCCGCCCCCCGATACCGGCTTCGATCTGGAGGTGCCGATCCTGATCGTCGGCGCGGGTGCCTGTGGGCTGGTTGCGGCCCTGACCGCCCATGATGTCGGGGCCGAGGTTCTGGTGGTCGAGGCGGATTCAGCGCCGTCGGGGTCCACCGCCTTGTCTGCGGGGCTGATCCCGGCAGCGGGTACGCGGTTTCAACGGGATGCGGGGATCGAGGACTCCGCCGACCTCTTTGCGCAGGATATCCAGAAGAAAGCCAAGGGCGAGAACCCGCAGGAGCTTGTCGATCTGCTGGCGGGCCACTCAGGCAAAGTGATCGAATGGCTGGCGGACAAGTTCGACCTGCCCTTCTCGGTCGTGACCGATTTCGATTATCCCGGCCATTCGCGCCGCCGGATGCACGGTCTGCCGACGCGCGCAGGGCGGGAATTGATCGACCGGCTGCGCACCGCCTGCGAGGCGCAGGGGATCGACATCATCTGCAACCGCCGCGCGACGTCGCTCTTCGTGGACGGCGACATCGTCAAAGGCGTCCGGCTGGAGGGGCCGAACGGTACGGAAGACGTCGGCTGCAATGCGTTGATCCTTGCCTGCAACGGCTATGGCGGCAATCGCGCCATGGTGCGCCAGTTCATGCCCGAAATCGAAAACGCCGTCTGGTTCGGGCATGACTACAATCAGGGCGATGCAGTTACATGGGGCGAGGCGCTAGGGGCGGAAACGCTGCATCTCGGTGCCTACCAGGGCCACGGCAATGTCGCGCATCCGCAGGGCATCCTGATCACTTGGGCTGTGATCACCCAAGGCGGGGTGCAGGTAAACCTGAACGGAGACCGCTTCTGGGACGAAAGCCAGGGCTATTCCGAAGCCGCCCGCGCCGTTCTGGCCCAGCCCGAGGGCATGGCCTGGACGATCTTCGACAGCCGCATCGCCGCCATCGCCCGCCAGTTTCAGGACTTCAAGAATGCCGAAGCCATCGGCGCGATCAGAACAGCAGACACTTTGGCCGAACTGGCCGAAGTTACTGGCCTGCCCGAAGCCAACCTGACGACCACGCTGTCCGAAATCCCGACCCATGGGACTGACGCCTTTGGACGCAGCTTCCTTGGCGAGTCGTTGAAACCACCTTACTGTGCGGTGAAGGTGACCGGAGCCTTGTTCCACACGCAGGGTGGCTTGAGGGTGAATCAAGACGCCCGTGTCTGCCGATCCACCGGGGGTGTGTTTCCCAATCTTTTTGCGGCGGGCGGTGCTGCGGTGGGTGTTTCGGGTTCTGGTGATAGCGGTTATCTATCCGGCAATGGGCTGCTGGCAGCGACGGTTCTTGGGCATATCGCCGGATCGGCTGCGGCGAATGACATGAAAGAGGAGCATGGACATGCTTGATGCGTCACACGCGGGTCACGGACCCTCACTCGCCAAATTCGACTGGCAAGATCCCCTTGGCCTGAATGCGGCTCTGTCCGAGGAAGAGCGTATGATTGCGGACAGCGCTGCGGCCTACGCCAAAGACAAACTGCTGCCGCGCGTGTCGGACATGTATCTGAACGAGGGTGTCGCACCGGAGATTTTCGCCGAGATGGGCGAGATGGGTCTTTTGGGCGTGACCATTCCCGAAGAGTTCGGCGGTCTGGGCGCGGGTTACGTGAGCTATGGCCTCGTCGCGCGTGAAGTGGAGCGTGTGGACAGCGGGTATCGGTCGATGATGAGCGTGCAAAGCTCGTTGGTGATGTATCCGATCCACGCCTATGGCAGCGATGAGCAGCGCAGGAAATACCTGCCGGGTCTGGCTGCAGGGACGCTGATCGGCTGCTTTGGCCTGACCGAACCCGATGCCGGGTCCGACCCTGCGGGGATGAAGACCGTCGCCAGGAAAACCGATGGCGGCTATGTGCTCAACGGGGCCAAGATGTGGATCTCGAACAGCCCGATTGCGGATGTTTTTGTGGTCTGGGCCAAGTCCGAAGCGCATGGCGGCAAGATACGGGGCTTTGTTCTTGAAAAAGGCATGAAAGGCCTCAGCGCGCCCAAGATCAACGGCAAGCTGTCGCTGCGCGCGTCGATCACCGGCGAGATCGTCATGGAGGACGTTGAGGTCGGCGAAGACGCGTTGCTGCCGGGCGTCGAGGGCCTGAAAGGGCCTTTCGGCTGTCTGAACCGCGCGCGCTATGGCATCGCATGGGGTGTGATGGGGGCCGCAGAGGACAGCTGGCACCGCGCACGTCAGTACGGTCTGGACCGCACGCAATTCGGTCGTCCGCTGGCGCAGACGCAGCTCTTCCAGAAGAAACTCGCCGACATGCAGACAGAAATCACTCTGGGCCTGCACGCGGCCTTGCAGGTGGGCCGGATGCTGGACGCTGGAACCGCCGCGCCCGAAGCGATCAGCCTGATCAAACGCAACAACTGCGGCAAAGCTTTGGACATCGCGCGCAATGCCCGTGACATGCATGGTGGCAACGGGATCATGGCGGAATATCACGTCATGCGTCACGCGCAGAACCTTGAAACGGTCAACACCTACGAGGGCACGCACGACGTCCACGCCCTCATCCTTGGCCGGGCACAGACAGGGTTGCAGGCGTTCTTCTGATGTCAGCACCGCTGGAAGGTTTGAAAGTTCTTGAATTGGCCCGGGTTCTCGCCGGGCCAATTGTCGGTCAGACGCTGGCCGACCTCGGCGCAACGGTCATCAAGGTGGAAAGCCCCAAGGGCGACGACACCCGGACATGGGGCCCACCCTTCATCGAGCGCGAAGGCGAGGACACACCGTCAGCCGCCTATTTCTACAGTTGCAACCGCGGCAAATACTCGGTCACGGCAGACCTCACGACCGAGGAAGGTCGCGCTTTTGTACAAGAGCTTGCCCGCGAGGCGGATGTGCTGATCGAGAATTTCAAGGTCGGCGGGCTTGCGAAATACGGGCTGGACTACGCCAGCCTGTCTGCGGTCAATCCGGGTCTAGTCTACTGCTCGATCACCGGATTCGGGCAGACCGGCCCCTATGCCGAACGCGCGGGCTATGACTATCTTGTGCAAGGCTTGTCTGGGCTGATGTCGATCACGGGGGATCCCGCAGGTGAGCCGCAGAAAGTTGGCGTCGCCGTTACCGATATTTACACCGGTCTTTATGCCGTGATCGGCATTCAGGCCGCTCTGCGTGAACGCGACACAAGCGGTAAAGGACAGCATATCGACATGAGCCTGCTGGATGCGGGCACAGGGTGTCTTGTCAATCAGGCGATGAACTTCCTCGTGACGGGGGAATCCCCCAATCGCATGGGCAACCAGCATCCCAATATCGTGCCTTACGAGGTGTTCCCGGCGTCCGATGGCGACATCATCATCGCGTCAGGCAATGACAGACAGTTTCAGGGGTTATGCGAGATCGTGAACCGGCCCGACATTGCCGGGAACCCGGACTACAAGACCAATGCCGGGCGGGTGAAGCACCGCGACGAATTGATCGCCATGCTCAAGGCGGAAACGGCGAAGATGACCAAGGCGGATTTGCTTGAGGCGTTAAAGGCCAAACAGGTCGCGTCATCCCCGATCAACACGGTTGGCGAAGTGTTCGACGATCCGCAGATCATCCACCGTGGGATGAAGATCATGCCCGAAGGTGTGCCGGGTGTTCGTACGCCGATCACCTTCAGCACATCGACCCTTGCACTGGACCAAACCGCGCCCACGTTGGGGGCACATACCGATCAGGTGCGGACATCCGGGTGGTCGTTCAAGGACTGACCACCCGGTCTTTTTCAGTTCAACCGCAGACCGGTTTCCGGCGCAAAGTACGACACCTTGCCCAGATCGAAGGACAGCCGCTTAGGCTGACCCGGCTTTGCCGTCGTTTCCGCGTGCAGGCGCGCGGTGACGTGCTTGCCACCGAGTTGCATCACCGCAAACGTATCGGCGCCGGCCGGTTCGACCATGTCGATCAGGCACTCCGCCGCCTGAGCAGCCTCTGCACCGCGCAGATCAGGATCTGCGATGTCTTCCGGCCGCACGCCAAGGATCACGTCTTCGGGAAGATCGCGGTTCTTGGTGTCCGTCAGGACAATCGGCTCACCCGATTTGCGGGTGATCTCGATCCGCGTGCCCTCGTCCGCACGATGCGCCTTGGCGGGGATCAGGTTCATCGCCGGACTGCCCATGAAGTCAGCCACGAAGAGGTTCGCCGGGCGGTTGTAGATTTCCGCCGGTGATCCGATCTGTTGGATCACGCCCCCCTTCATCACCACGATCTTGGTCGCCAGCGTCATGGCCTCAATCTGGTCATGAGTCACATAGACCATCGAGGCACCAAGGTTGTGATGCAGCGATTTGATCTCGGTCCGCATCTCGACACGCAGTTTTGCATCAAGGTTGGACAGCGGTTCGTCGAAGAGGAACAGCTTGGGATCGCGCACCAGCGCCCGGCCCATTGCCACACGCTGACGCTGACCACCTGAGAGCTGACCGGGACGGCGGTTCAGCAGTGGCTCGATCTGAAGCTGCTGCGCCACCTGTGCCAGCTTACGGTCCTGCGTGGCCTGATCGACGCCGCGCACCTTCATGCCGAAGGTGATGTTCTTGGCGACGGTCATCGTCGGGTAGAGCGCGTAGGACTGGAACACCATCGCGATGTCGCGGTCCTTGGGGCTGACATGGGTCATGTCCTTGCCACCGATGTTGATGGAGCCACCGGTTATTGGCTCAAGACCCGCGATGCAGTTCAGCAGCGTGGACTTGCCGCAGCCCGATGGGCCGACGAGGACGAGGAAATCGCCCGGTTCGATTGACACGTTGATGTCCTTGAGGATCTCCGTCGTGCCGTAGCTTTTATAGAGGTTCTTGATGTCAAGGATCGGAGACATGGGTTTATCCTTTCACGGAACCGGCGGTCAGACCCCGGATGAAATACTTGCCAGCGACGACGTAGACGAACAGCGTCGGCAGCGCGGCAATGATCGCGGCGGCCATGTCGACGTTGTATTCCTTCACGCCTGTGGTCGAGTTGACGATGTTGTTGAGAGCCACGGTCACGGGCTGCGTTCCGGCCTGACTGAAGGACACGCCGAACAGGAAGTCGTTCCAGATCTGCGTGAACTGCCAGATGACGGTCACGACGATGATCGGCAGCGACAGCGGCAGGAAGATCGACCAGAAGATGCGGAAGAACCCTGCCCCATCCACCTTGGCCGCTTTCGTCAATTCAGCCGGGATCGTGACATAGTAGTTGCGGAAGAACAGCGTGGTGAAGCCAAGCCCGTAGATCACGTGGACAAAGATCAGACCCGGAATGGTGCCCGCAATGCCCATGATCCCCAGTGTCCGTGCCATCGGCAGCAGCACCACCTGGAACGGGATGAAGCAGCCGAACAGCATCAGTGAGAAGATGATGTTCGCCCCCCGGAACCGCCACTGGGCCACGACGTATCCATTCATCGCCCCCAGCAGGGTCGAGATGGCCACCGCCGGGATGGCGATCAGGATCGAGTTCCAGAAATACGGGCGGACGCCTTCGCACTGGATGCCGGTACATGCGCCGGACCATGCGGTGCGCCACGCATCGAACGTGACTTCCCGTGGCAGGGCGATCAGGTCGCCCGTGCGGATTTCGTCGAGGCTTTTCAGCGATGTGGTGATCATCACGAAAAGCGGCATCAGGTAGAACAGGGCAAAGAGGCCCAGCGCGATATAGAGCAGCCACCGCAGGACGATCTTGCCCGTCTGGCTTTGGCTTTGCGCGGATGTCATTGAAATATCAGTCATCTTTGGACCTCAATTCCGAATAGAGGTACGGCACCACAATCGCAAAGACGACCATCATCATGATCATGGCAGAGCTTGCCGCCTGACCGATGTCGCCACGCGAAAAGGCCATCGCGTACATGTAGGTTGCCGGAAGGTCGGTCGCGTAGCCGGGGCCACCACCCGTGAGCGCGATGACAAGGTCAAAGCTCTTGATGGCGAGGTGCGACAGCACGATGAAGGCCGACAGAAAGATCGGGGCCATCGACGGGATGATGATGGCTGTGTAGATGCGCCAGGTCGGGATTCCGTCGACCTGCGCCGCCTTGATGATCTCGCCATCCACCGACCGCAGACCGGCCAGGAACAACGCCATCACGAAGCCCGAGCTTTGCCAGATCGCAGCGATCACCACGGTGTAGATCGCCATATCCGGGTTCACCAGCCAGTCGAAGGTGAAGCTTTCAAAGCCCCAGCCGCGGACCATCGCTTCGACCCCGAGACCCGGGTTCAGAATCCACTTCCAGGCAGTACCGGTGACGATCATGGAAAGCGCCATCGGGTAGAGGTAGATCGTGCGGATCGCGCCTTCGGTGCGGATGTTCTGATCGAGCAGGATCGCAAGGATCAATCCAAGCACCATGGCGATCAGGATAAACAGGATGCCGAACACAAACAGGTTGTTCAGCGCGGTGTCCCAGCGCGGAGACGCAAACAAGCGCTCGTACTGGATAAGCCCTTCGATATCATATCTTGGAAGCAGGCGCGATCGCGTGAACGAGACCCAGGCGGTCCAGGCAATGAAGCCGTAGACGAAGATCAGAACTGCGATGAACGAGGGCGCCAGTACCAATTTGGGCGTGTTTTCTTCAAGCCACTTGGTCATTGGATCTGTCCCTGAAAGTCCCGCCCCAAGCGGGTGCTTTGGGGCGGGATATGTAGGTATTACATGCTGTTGGCGACTGCGTCGGCCAGCATGTTCACGGCCTCATCCGAGGACATGTCAGAGTTGAAGTGTGCGGTCACAACGTCGGTGATCGCACCGGACTGCGCGCCGCGCAGCGCCATGCCGTGGGCATAGCTGGGCAGGAGCGAACCGTTGTCCGAGCTTTCGCTCATATCCTTGGCGGACAGGTGTGCACAGCTGTCGAACTCGTCGAGCGGAACGTCGATACGCGCCGGGATCGACCCTTTGTTCAGGTTGAACACCTTCTGGAAGTTCTGACCGACGATCAGCTCTGCCAGCAGGTCCTGCCCGGCTTTCTTGTCGTCGCCATCCACGTTGAACATGGCAAAGCTGTCCACGTTGTAGAGGAAGCCGTCACCCGGCACGGACGCGCAGAGGAAGTCTTCGCCCGGCACTTTGCCAGCCGCCATGAATTCGCCCTTGGCCCAGTCACCCATGATCTGGAACGCCGCTTCGCCGTTCATGACCATTGCAGTGGCAAGGTTCCAGTCACGACCCGAGAAGTTCTCGTCGACATAGCCGCGCATGGTGCGCATCTGGTCGAACACAGCCTTCATTTCGTCGGACTTCAGAGTGTCCATGTCGAGATCGACAAACGCCTTGCGGAAGCCGTCCGGCCCGAGGATGCCAAGCGCAACTGCTTCGAACACGGTTGCGTCCTGCCATGCCTGACCACCGTGGGCGAGCGGGATGACGCCAGCCGCCGCAAGCTTATCAGCCGCTGCGTTGAACTCGTCCCAGGTTGTCGGCATTTCAATGCCGTTTGCTTCCAGCACGTCGGCGTTTGCCCAGATCCAGTCCACGCGATGTACGTTGACCGGTGCCGCGCACCATGTGCCTTCGCACTTCATGTGACCTGCGATGGATGCCGGCAGCACGTCTGCCCAGCCCTGTGCTTCGGCAACAGCCGAGATGTCCGCCAGAACGCCCTCTTCGTACCATTCCTGGATTGCCGGGCCCTTGAGCTGAACCGCGGTTGGGGCGTTGCCCGAAAGCACGCGTGCGCGCAGCGCGGTCATTGCGGCGTCACCGCCACCACCTGCAACCGGCATGTCTGTCCAGGTGCCGCCTTTCGAGGCAAACTCTTCCTGCAACACGGCAACCGACTTCGCTTCACCGCCGGATGTCCACCAGTGCAGAACCTCGGCCTGAGGTTCAGCATGGACTGCGGATGCGATCAGAGCGGTGGCGGAGACAGCGCCGAAAAATACGGATTTCATGTGTGTAGTCCTCCCAAAATCTGTGCCAGTCACGGCATCAGGTATCTATTATTGGCGAATGACGGGGCAGCCTTGCAATTGCGACATGGCGGGTTTTCCTCCAGCGGATGCAGATAATTCGCCTTCCCGTTACACACTGTTACACTGCGGATGAATTTGTTGCCTGTTGTTACATAACGGGTATCGGAATCGGGTCGCAGGGACCCGAGGTAAGGAGACCGAAAGGTGGCGATTCCAAGAATTCTGGTGGTCGATGACGACCCCGAGATGCGCCATATGATGAGCCAGTATCTGCGTCAGAACGGATGTATCGCACTGCCAGCCGCAACCGAGGCCGAGGTCCATCATCACCTTGAAGGCGGTCGGATCGACCTTGTCTTGCTCGACGTCATGCTGGGCGATGAAAGCGGACTGGAGATCTGCAAAGGCCTGCGGCGCGACCACGACGTGCCCATCATCATGGTGTCGGCCCTTTCGGCCGATCACCAGCGGATGGCCGGCTACGAAACCGGCGCGGATGATTATGTCGCCAAACCCTTCAACCCCGAGCTTCTGCTGGCCCGGGTGCGGGCCGTATTGTCACGCGCGCGCAGATCGTCCTCGTTGATCTACCGCCGTCGCATCCAGACCTTTACCTTTTATGGCTGGGTCTATGATGGCAAACAGGACGAGGTTCGGTCGCCAGACGGGTATCAGGTGACACTTTCTCGGCGCGAAACCGCGCTGCTCAAAGTGCTCCTCGCCAATCCTCACATACCGCTCACTCGTCAGGAAATTGCGACCGCTCTTGACGTTACAGGAGATCAGGATCAGCCGGAGTCGACGGGACGCGCGATAGATGTGCTGGTCGGGCGGCTCCGCTCAAAGATCGAGGCCGACCCGAAATCTCCGGAAATGATCCGGACGGAACGCGGTATCGGCTATGTCTTCGCTGTCGATGTTCGGGCCGAGGAAGGCTGATGGCGCGGCCTTTCCGGCTTTGGACCTTGGCGGTGTTCTGGGTGGTCGCTGCCCTGGCCACGGGGATACTGAGCGCCACACTGTGGTTCAAATCCTCACTTGCGTGGTCAGACCATCTGACATCCGCACAGAACGCGGGCCTGCTGACCTTCGAGGCCCTGCGGACCGGACGCGACATGGTTCCCGGTGTAAAGATCTCGCTTCTGTCGGACACCGACGCTGCTTTGGCCGAAGCCGGAAAATTCGAGCGCATCACGGGAGCGCCGCAACCGGCGTATGTCACGGTTCTGTCCTTGCAGGGGGCCGACAGCGGCCTTCGGATCGGCGCGGTGTCAGATGTTCTTCAGTATCCCGTTGCCGACATTCAGGCGACTCAAGCGCCCTCGGCGTCTACCCAGCTGTCTGCGCTGACGCGGCTTTTCGCGACCTACTGCAGCGATCCGGTCCTGATCGCCCGCTATGACGATGGACCGTGGCAGCGGGTAGATGGAAACGAAATCTGGGGCTGCGACGCCGCACCCCGCGACTTGCGGCTCCTGTCCGTTCTACTTGCGCTGGTCGCAGCGGGAGCGCTCGTCACACATATCGGCAACACCACTCAGGCCTTTGAAGCCTTCGCGCAGGCCTTCCGCAATCGCCGGTTTGGCGGCCCGGACAGCTACGAAGCGACGGGCCCATCCGAATTGCAGGATATCGTATCTTCTCTGAACAGTTTTCTCGAAGCAGAACGGCAGCAGCTCGCGAACCGGGCGGCCGTGCTGTCCAGCGTAAGCCACGATCTCGGGACACCGGCAACACGCCTGAGGCTTCGGACTGCGCTGATACAAGACGAGACATTGCGCAAGAAACTCGATGGCGACATCGATTCCATGACCGGCATCATCGAGAGTGCGCTGACCTACACACGAACCGAAATGAACGCGGAAGCCCCGAGAAAGCTGTCGCTCAACTCTCTGGTCGAAACGATCGTGTCCGATTACCAGGATGTCGGCGAAGCGGTGACCTTCAGCCCACCGAAAGACGTTGTGATTCAGGGAGGACGGTCCCTTTTCATGTCGCGTCAGGGGCACAGCGTACTCGCAGCCGGACGACAGGTGATCATCAGCGGGCGCCCGGTTGCGCTTGAGCGGGCCATCACCAATCTGATCGACAATGCGTTGAAATACGGGCGCAGCGCGACTGTCTCCATTGAATCCGACGCCGAAACCGCAACGGTGATCGTCGAGGACGAAGGGTCGGAAACGTCGGCCGAGTCCGTCGAAGCCCTGATCGGACCGTTCCGGCGCGGAGAAAACACGAGTTATATCAACGGACACGGGCTTGGCCTGTCCATCGTTTCGACGATTGCCGCCCTGCACAATGGCGGTCTGAGTTTCAAGGACACGACTAACGGGCTCAGTGCGCGCCTGACCGTGCGCCGTGGGTGAGGCTGCTTCCCATTGAGGAAACCGCTCTCTTCAAAGCACCCGAACCGCCCACAATGGCAGACCCCTGGATACGGCGCAGGTGCAGGCCACCGAGATCGAAATCCCCTGCCCGGCCCGGTCCGCCGACGGGGGTCGGTTTGGCGCAGCGTCCGCCCCAAGGAATCACGCACGGCATCCCTGTGCTCGCACCTGTGCTCCAGACCTCACGGCAAGCACCGGACCACGAGAGTTTTGATGCTTTTTCTCACTTATTGAGATATCCTTGACCCCAAGAAAATATAGCATTTTTCGAAGGTCAGGGCGTACGACGGCGCCGTTTCCGCGCCAAACAGGCAATATCGGAAAGAAAGTCTTACCAATTCCGACCGTTCGTACTAAGATAGCGGTGGGTGGGCCGTGTTCACAGCACGGATACCTACAAGTTATGGGAG
Source organism: Marivita geojedonensis (assembly GCF_002115805.1). Classification (GTDB taxonomy): domain Bacteria; phylum Pseudomonadota; class Alphaproteobacteria; order Rhodobacterales; family Rhodobacteraceae; genus Marivita; species Marivita geojedonensis. The sequence continues at coordinate 105,058 of NZ_JFKC01000010.1, forward strand.
GACTACATGACCAACAGACTTACCTCGCGGCGCGGTGCGCTGCGTGCCATTGCGGGTGCCGGTGCAGCAACCCTTGCGGCGCCCCATATCGCGGGTGCTCAGGCCAACGGAACGACCTGGAAAATCCAGACCAGCTGGCCGGGCGGTGCGGGCCTTCAGATCTTCAAGGACTGGTGCGCGACCATCCAGGAGAAGACAGGTGGTGAACTGGCGTTCCAGCCCTTTGGCGCAAACGACGTCGTGGGTGATTTCCAGCTGTATGACGCGGTGAAGAACGGCGTTCTCGAAGCGGTGAACCCGTTCACGATCTACGCACAGGGCATCATTCCGGCGGCAACGTTCCTGACGTCCATTCCGCTGGGTCTGCGTAACCCGCACGAATTTGACGTGTTCTACTACGGCCTGGGTGGCATCGACATCGCCCGCGAGCTGTATGCGGCACAGGGCCTGCACTTCGTTGGCCCGGTACACCACGGTCCGAACATCATCCACTCGAAGGTTCCGATCCGCTCGATCGACGATTTCGCAGGCCGCAAGATGCGTCTGCCGGGCGGCATGGTGGCCGAAGTCTTCACCCAGATCGGCGCGGAAACCACCGTTCTGCCGGGCTCGGAAATCTTCCCGGCTCTGGAGAAGGGCACCATCGACGTGGCCGACTACGTGGGTCCGGCGGTGAACTACGCGCTCGGCTTCAGCCAGGTCACCGACTACATCGTGATGGGCCCTCCGGGCTTCATGTCGCTCTACCAGCCGGTGGACATCATGGACATCACCGTGGGTCAGGCCGCCTGGGACGCGCTGTCGCCGCAGATGAAGCAGTTCGTCGAGATGGAAACCCATGTCTACTCCGACATGCACCACGCCGCGATCCAGAAGGCGGACCAGGACGCATGGGCCAAGTTCGAGGCCGATGGCACCGAGGTCACACGCCTGACGCAGGACGACGTCGAACTGATGACAGAAGTCGCCGTTCCGATCTGGTTCGACTACGCGAACCGCGACCCGAACGCGGCGCGCGTGTTCAAGATCCAGCTCGATTACATGATGTCCGGCTCGCTGGGTTATGTGGATCCGGCTCTGACCGAAGGTCTCGAGCTCAAGCTCTGATCCTTCGACAGGTCAATTTCATGCCGCCCGGCGCCATGCGTGCCGGGCGGTTGCCTTACAATGCCAATCAAACGAGGACCGCACAATGCCGGGTCTCAGCTTTACGCTGCCGCATTGGCTGTACTGGGTGGGTCTGATTGTTTTCCCCATCATTGCGATGGTGCTCTCACGCCGTCCAAAGCCAGCCGAAAAACGCTACACCCTGCCGCTTGCCTATATGATCGCCGTCACCGGTGGCATCCTTGGGCTGCATCGCTTCTACCTGAAGAACATGCTGGGATTGGTCTACATTCCGATCTTCCTGTTCATCCTCTACGCGAACGGCCAGACACAGGACGCGCGGTCGGTTCTGTCTGACTACGAAAACCAGATCAGAGTTGCTGAGCGCACGCTGGACCGCGAGGTCGGGCGCGTCGAGGAGGCAAAGGCCGATCTGCAAGAGCTTCAGGCGGCGGTCGATGCCGAGGAAGAGGGCTCTTTTGCGCGTCGCAGCGCAGAACGCCGACTGACGCGCGCAGAAGACACGATTGCCAAAGGTGAGGAACGTCTTGCCGAAGCACGCGAAACGGTCGACAGCATCACGCCGCTGCGCGATGATGCATCGGCGCAGCGCAGCTTCTGGGACAATGCTGCGGGCTATGCCTTCTACCTGATCCTTGCCTTCCTCATCATTGACCTCGTCCTGCTTCCGGGCATGGTGCGGCGCGCCAATGCGGCGTTGCCACCACATGAAGAACTGTCGGAGGCGGAAAAGGCGCTGCTGGCCGCAGAGGCCGAGGAAGGCCCGAAACACGACCGCGACTATGCCGAAAACTGGATCGACAGGCTTTCGCTCTTCTGCGGGGAATTCGTGGCCTACTGGGCCGTGATTGCCGTGTTCGTGTACTACTACGAAGTGCTGGCGCGGTACGTCTTCGGCTCTCCGACGAACTGGGCGCATGAAGCCATGTACCTGATGTTCGGCATGCAATACCTGATCGCAGGGGCTTACGCGATGCTGACGGAAAGCCACGTGCGCGTCGATATCTTCTACGCTCCTCTTTCCAAGCCGAAAAAGGCGTGGGTCGATCTTGTGACTTCGATCTTCTTCTTCATCTTCGCAGGCACCCTGCTGGTGACCTCGTGGATCTTTGCGATGGACGCCATCGCAGTGCCGTCGGGCAACTCGGTCCTGTCGGATTGGGCGCGCGGTCAGATCGGGTTCGGTGAGATGATCGCAGGCTTCGGACTGAACCAGTGGACCGATCCGAATATCCGCTGGGGCGAAATCAGCTTCAATGAATGGGAAGTGCCACTTTGGCCAATGAAATGGGTGATGGTGATGGGCGGCGTGCTGCTTGTCTTGCAGGGGATTTCCAAGATGTCGAAGGACATCCGCGAAATCGCACGGGGGAACTGAGGCATGGGTATCGAGATTGAAATCGGTTGGCTCACGCTGATCATGTTCGGCAGCCTTCTGGCGCTGCTGATGGCGGGTCTTCCGCTGGCTTTCGTGACCGGTGGTCTGGCCTGCGTGTTCCTGTTCATCCTGGGCGACGCCCGTGCGCTGAACATCGTGCCAAGCCGCATTTTCCCGCTGATGACGAACTATCAGCTTTCGGCCATCCCGCTCTTCATCTTCATGGCGGCGATGCTCGAGAGGGCGGGGATCATCAACGATATGTTCGACGTGATCTACAAGGTCATGGGCGGACTCAAGGGTGGTCTGGCTGCGGCGACGATCATCGCCTCGACGATCCTTGCCGCGATGGTCGGCGTGATCGGTGCGGCCGTCGTGACCATGGGCATCATTGCCCTGCCGGCGATGCTCAAGCGCCAGTACGATCCCAAGATCGCCATGGGTTCGATCATGGCGGGCGGTACGCTGGGCATCCTGATCCCACCGTCGATCCTGGCGATCATCTATGCGGTTGTGGCGGAACAGTCCGTGGGTGAACTGTTCATCGGCGCGGTCATTCCGGGCCTGCTGCTGTCGGGCATGTACATCCTCTATGTGGTGGTCCGGTCCTACATCAATCCGGCGCTTGGTCCGGCGATCCCCGTGGAAGAGCGCGTCAGCAACGCCGAAAAGGTCCGCCTGATCGGCAAGATGGCTGCCCCGATCACGCTGGTCGTCGTGGTGCTTGGCATCATCTTCTCGGGCGTGGCAACACCCGTGGAAGCGGCCGGCATCGGCACCTTCGGCGCGTTCATCGTGGCGGCGATCCATCGCAAGCTGGACTGGCCCACGGTGCGGGAGGCCTGCACCACCACGCTCAAGGCGAGCGCGATGGTCATCTGGATCATGTTCGGTGCAACGATCTTTGTCGGGCTCTACGTGCTTGAAGGCGGTCAGCAGTTCGTACAGGACGCGCTTGCGGCGACAGGTCTGGGTCCGTGGGGCATCCTGATCCTGATGCAGATCCTTCTCGTGATCCTGGGCATGTTCCTCGACTGGGTGGGTATCCTGCTGCTCTGCGTTCCGATCTTCGTGCCGATCATCAAGGCACTGGGCGCAGCGGCCTTCGGCCTCGACAGCCCGGAAGATCTCGTTCTGTGGTTCGGGGTGCTCTACCTCGTGAACATGCAGATGAGCTTTCTCTCGCCGCCCTTTGGCTACGCACTTTTCTATCTGCGTGGCGTGGCCCCGGCAGAGATCCCGATGAGCGACATCTTCAAATCGGCGCTGCCGTTCCTGTTCCTGCAGATCGTGGGACTGGTGCTGTGTATGGTCTTCCCACAGATCATAACGTGGCTACCAAGGCTGGTTTACGGATGACCAAAGAAAAAGCCCCGCTCAGGCGGGGTTTTTTTTACCAGTTGGTAAAATCGGTTCAGCGCTCCATCAGGAACTCCGCAACAGCCTGGTAAGCCGGCAGGGAGGTCGGATCAATGAACCCGTTCTGTGCCTGAGGGAACGAGGCGAGGCGTACCAGCACCATTTCGGCGGTCGGGTCGACATAGATCGTCTGTCCATGCACCCCGCGCGCAGCGTAAGCGCCATGGTCATTGTGGAAGACCCACCACTGGCTGGTGTAGCTGCCGTTGGGGATGGTTGCGAAGCCACCGAATTTGGATTGGTCGCCGCCTGCAGCGATGGTCTCGACCACTTCCGCAGGGAAGAGACGTTCGCCGTTGATCTCACCGCCGTTGAGCATCAGCTGCCCCAGACGAGCCAGATCGCGCAGCCCGGCTGTCACGCCACCGCCCGCAAAGGGCACGCCCTTGCCATCGACGGTCTGATAAGCGTCCATCTCGGCCCCCATGCGCCGCCAGAGGCGCTCGGACGCGAGGTCTGTCACCGCCTTGCCGGTCACACGGCTGATCATCCAGCCCAGCATATCTGAGTTGATGGTCTTGTAGTGGAACGCATCGCCGTGATTGCCGTCGGGTTTGACCTGCTGGAGGTATTCCCAATAGCCATCCGGCCCTTCATAGTCTTCGGGCTTGGGCAGCGGGCTGGCGGCGCGGGAATAGACCCAGATGTCGGCGTTGGGGTCAGAGTAGTTCTCCGAATACTGCACGCCGGTCGTCATATCCATCACCTGCCGTACGGTTGCGGTGGCAAAGGCGCTGTCGCCGATCTCGGGGATCACGTCGCGCACCAGAAGCGTGTCGTCGAGCACGCCTTCGGCGACAAGGATTTCGCCCAGAAGGCCCGTAATCGACTTGGTCATCGACATGATCGCGTGTTTGCCGTCTTCCTCGAGGCACCCGAAGTACCGCTCGTAGACCACCTCACCCTTGTGCATGATCAACATGCCGTCGGTGTAGTTGGCGTAGAGCGATTGCTCCCATGTCATCGGCGTGTCGCCATTCATCGGCATGAAGGTCAGGGCATCGATCTGGCGGGCCAGATTCGCGAATTCAGCCGGTGTCGGATAGTCGAGTGGTACCGGTGCCCCGACACCCCGGCTGATTTCCTCGGTCGGAAGAAACTCGCGCAGGTGGCACACCGACCAACGCAGCTTTGGGAAGCTGAAGTAGTTCGAATCCGGCTGGGTGATCAGCTTGTCCGCAGGCGGCGGGAAGCCCTGCATCCACCCCATGACATTCGGATCGGATTCCTGCGCAGAGAGCGGCGCGCTTTGCGCTGAGGCAACCGTCGCAGCGCCGACCGCAACAGCTGCACCAAGTGCCAATCCGGTTAGACCGTTTCTAGAAAAGATCATTCAATGAGACTCCTGTCCTGTTGAGATGCCGCATCGCATGTGTAGCCCTTCCGTGAAAACCCTGGTCGGGCACGTCCGTGAAAGACCGAAGCGATGTCGTTATTTTTTCGGTTGGTGTGTTGGCGCAGGGCAAAGCATCCCTGTCTCGCCGGGGAACGGTCCTGCAGACCGATAGTTCTGTATAAAGCGCACTGGTTACCGGCAAACCACGGTGAAATTCGCACGGCGACACCCGAAAAATTCTACGGTAATAAGAGGTAGCAGGCATTGCTTGACGGTCAACCGTGGCTGCGCCCAAATTGGGGAATCCTCAGCTTCAACACAGAAGACACATGCCGAAACGCGCCCACAACCAGTTCATCGAACGTAATTTCAGCTCCATCTGGCCAGTTCACCTGTCCGGCTTTACACGGTTGCTGACTCAGCTTCGTCTGCATTTCGACAACGATCTGGATCTGCTGCTGATCATGGCTGCAATCGGAGAGCGCACGCGTCCGGAAAGCTGGAAAGACGAGCTTCAGTCTCTCAGCGTTTTGACCGACCCGTCAGAGTCCGAGCACCTTCAGGACCCGATCAATACGCAGTCAGTGTCGGAATTCACCGGCATCCCGCGCGAAACGGTCCGGCGCAAGCTAATGATCCTTCAGGAGAAAGGCTGGGTCCTCCGGGACAGCGATGGTCGCTTGTCCGTCTCGTCCGTTGCCGGGGCCAAACTCAAGGATGCGACGGGAGAAACAATGTCCTACCTGTCTGCCCTTTTGACGGCCTTTGCCGACGCGGGCGGATGGAAAGCGCCTGGTATCAGGTCACCGGAATAGCGCCAAAGCGGTCACACTTCCAAACAGCTTCACCGCAACCTGCATTGACCGTTGGTCAATTTACCCACTATCGTCACGCAATGAATGATTTTGCCCCAAAAGTGGTCGTCTCAGGCAAGAGCCTGACCCTTGTTCTTGAGGGCTATCGCTTCAGTATTCAGATCCACAGGATAGAAACCGAGACCGAGTGGACGCTTGAGGTGATTGCACCGGGTGGCCACAGCACGGTCTGGTTGGAGTCATTCGAAACCGCCAGAGATGCCCGCGACACCGCACTCAGCGCCCTGGAAGACATGGGCCCGCAAGCATTCCTCAGAACCTCCGACCCGGACCAGCCGGAGACCGGCGCGCTCTCTGCCGGATAAGCGCCGAGCAACACATCAGGAACGCACCCGGTTGCCGCGAGGCGCGTCGGGCAGGTGTTTGGCGGACTCAATTACAATCTGACTTCTGAACACACGTGACACCCGAGCAGGACTGACAACCAGACTGCGATCCTGTTTGCGACCTGGGTTCAAGCCCGGTCCCGGAGAAGCCGGGCTTCTCTTTTGGACAGACTGTAGCGCGCTGACTGTCCATAGCTTGCAGGATCGTACGCAAGCTCGGGAAAGATTGCGAAGAGTTCATCAAGCACATCTTCATCGAGCGCATCCAGGCTTGGCTGTCCGGGATGGAAGCTCTCCGCCAGCACGCCGTTTGCGGTGACGATTTCATGCTGGTCAAACAGGAAGTGCCAGTGTTCCACCTCTGCGCAGGGCGATTGGAAAATCATATCTCCGTTCGCCAGGTGCTTTGCAGCCACCAGAACGTCATCCTGCTCGAAATAGAGCTGAGCGCGCCAGTCCGAGACAAGCACCCGGTGTTGCGGTGACACCGCAAGACGCCCGTGATCGCCCAAAGCGTTCTTCGAGATGACGATTGGTGCCAGCTTTCCGCACCCCGAGACTGTCCTTCCGCAGATCCAACGGATGGGTTGCAGACCATGATCAAGGGTCCTGACCAAATCCCCCACCCGAAGCGACTGGACCGGACGAACGCCAGCGGCGGTTTCAATCCAGGTCCCACGCGCGAAACAGACGAAGAAATCGCTGTAGACCGGACTCACGTCGAAGGTTCCGTTATTGCTGAAATTAACGGAAATATCCTCGTCCAGGATTGTATAGGTCACCCCGGGAACCAACCCGCCCCCGCCGGGGTTTGACGGGTCTTCCATGACGACGAAATAACCGTCGCTGGTAATGGTCTGATTGCTGCCTTGCTGGCTTGCCCCGGTATTCACCCATACCAGGGTGAAAACATTGGTCCCATCGGTGACCTGATACCCGAGTTCGTATTCATGGAGCGCGTTGTTGTAGGTGACACCATCGACGGTTCCGGAAACAAGCTGATCACTGTCTACAGGGTTGAAATCATCCGGGGTGTCGTCGGTCCCGCCGTCAGTCACCGTCACGATATCTGCTGTCGCGGATAAGGAGACAGTAAAGCTTGAGCCAATCCCCAAAGACGCAGGATTGCCCAGATCAGATAAGCTCCATGCCTGCATGTTATAACTTGGCACGGCAGTGAAGTCCTGTGTTGCGGCGCCTCGTACATACGCCATTGCCACATACTCACGGCATCAGAGCCTGACCGAAAAACGTGCACCTGAGAGGGCCGAAATGCGTCGATTTTGGTTCAAAAATCAGGGTTTTCGACATTCGTTTCTATGAAACGGAAACGTGCAGGCTCGTTGGAAGGCGGCAGGCGAAGAGCCCTCGCCCAAGGCAAACTGATCCAACACACGCATCAACTGGCCAAGGTGCCATGTGAGGAAGAAACTGCTGGGGTGGCTTGCTTTCCCGGGCGACAGCTGAACTGGATCGGTTTCTTGCGGAGCCGAGCCGGGTTTCAGGCCTGCACCGGTCCGTCTCAGGGAGAAAGAAATTGCCCGATCCGCCCGCGAGGCGTACCATCACCGCAATTTTAAGCGGTAATGCGTTGTTTGCCGACCTCAACTTTTCTTCACAGCTTTCCGAAAAAAGTTTTCTTGCGATGGCTTTATCGTCTCCGAGGTTCCGTTGGAATTCGCGCCTGCAGCAGGCCGAAAAAAACAACCCCGCACTGCGACGGCCCGAAAGTGGTCTTGCCGTGCGTCTCATTCAAAAAGCAATGATCGACTTGGGCATCGACCCAATGACAAATTCGATCAAAAGGCACGGCACCGTTGATGGCGTGTTTGGCAACGAGACCGTCCAGGCGGTCAAAAAGTATCAACGGAGCAAACATCTTGGTGATGACGGTGTGGTCGGAAAAAACACGATGGGCGCGCTCGATGTCGATTTGCCGAATGGGACGGACAGCCTGCCGCCATTGCCCAGTGACAGGGAGACGACGGGTTATGTCGTCCCGGGTGCGATATCCATCTTCGATCAGGTTGCCGGAAGGCATCCTATGGGATGTTGGGCATACAGTTACACCATGATGCTTTCCTGGAAGCGACAGGAAAGCCTGGCACCGAACGACGCGATGGCTGACCTCGGTGATCCGTGGCTGACACGATACAACACCAATGCCGGCCTATCCTGGGGCGCGACGGCCCAGTTCTACCGAGTTGTGGGAATGCAATACGAACCGATGCAATCTTACCCTTTGACGGAATGGTCTGACCTGTTGCGCGCCTATGGGCCGCTTACGATACATGGTGTCAACAATTCCCTGTCCGGAGGACATGTGCGCATCCTTTATGGTGTGACCGGCGACGGGACCATGCAAAGAACATACATGCTGATCATTGATCCGTGGAATGGCCGAAGCTACCAGGAACCTTACGAGAAATTCCTCGCCAAGTACGAAGGCGGAGGCGCTCAGGCCGCGCGCACCGCACAGATCGCTCACTGGTAGCCCCTGCAGCGGCACAAGCAAGGCTTTCTGCTCTTCTAATCACTTCAGCCTATTCCCCCGCAAAACGTCGATTGACCCACTCTGATGGGGCATCAAACGGGGGCATTTCCGAGCCGTCGGTTGAGACCGTCGCGAAGGTGTGTCTTCTGATCTTGGAGAAGTGGGAACTGGCTGTGCTGCCAGCCTTGAGCCATCCAGTCTCGGCCGGAAATTCCCTGATAACAGGGAAAATACAGGGAAAACTATTGATTTTTGGCCGTTTTCGGCGTCTTGGCGCTCCAAGGCCCTCAAGAAAACAGTGAGTTACGCGGAAATTCCCTACGGCGGTTAACAGGGAAATTTTCCTTGCCCATCAGCGAAATTCTGAGAGCTTGCAGGGAAGAAATTGTAGGCCTTTGAACTAGCTCTGCAAACGAATGAAGGCACCTGCCAGAATGGTCAGGCAGACGGCACCGGCGGCAAATATCAGCAACGCGATTGCAATCGGTCCCAACGAACCGGGGAAGAGGCGAACGACTGGCTCAAAGCGTGGCGAAAGTTTGATTGCTGAAACATAGAGTGGGATAGCGCTTACCAGCGTCGCATAGAGGTAGACCCCGGAAATATTCTCGAAGAGCGCGGAGCGCGCCAGAGTCGGTGCGACGACCTGTAAGGCGGTTAATCGGCTGCCACCGAAAGACCCGAACCAGTCGGCGGAAACGACATAAATCAAGGCATGAAGGGCAAAGAAGAGGATGAATCTGGCGACAAAGTCGGCAGCGATGTAGGCAGCCGGATCGCGGTCCTTTGCTTGTCTTTGGCGTGAAAGCGCAAAGAGAAAGAAACCGACATAGTTGACGACGAAGACCACCGGCAGGCCGTTAGTCAGAACCTGTCTGAGGAAACGCCTTAGCGGTGGACCTCCTTCGGCCAAGGCGGATGCGAACCCTGGTGTAAGCAGAACGTAGATTGCCAAAACCGGTATCAGTCCAGCGAGACTGAATAACAAAACATTCCTGAGGAACCGCCTCCCGGCCATATCGGTTGAAAAGTACTGTTCCATGTGCCGCTTGTGGTCCCCACGGGCGACATTCCTCCCGATCTAACATGATTTCCCGAACGGAAAGAGCACTCCGCCCAAGGCTCCCAGGAGAATTATGCCCTACGAATGGCTTTCAAAGACTGCAGTGGAACCGTTGCGAAGGACAAGGAGTGTATTGTAGGCGTCGTGCTGGTTGCCCATTTCCATACCGGGCGATCCGATAGGCATGCCCGGCACGGTAAGTCCAAGCGCGTCGGGACGCTCAGATAGTAGCCGCTGGATGTCTCCCGCCGGTACGTGACCTTCGACGAAGTATCCATCGATAAAGGCTGTGTGACACGAGCTCAGCTCCGGCGTTACACCCGCGCGATCTTTCAGAGACCAAAGAGTTTCCTGCTCCACGTCACGGGCGTCCACCGTGAAACCTGCGCGGACCATGTGCTCGACCCAAGCCGAGCAGCAGCCGCAGGTCGGCGCCTTGAAGACCTCGATCTGATTTGGCGTCGCCAGTGCCGGACGGACCAAAAAGGCAGCGCCAAGGCTGGTGATGATGAAGTTTCTGCGGTTCATTCCGTATCTCCCTGTTGGGTCAGGGCCGTTATGTTAAATCGGACCTGCCTTGGCCTCGAATGTAAAAAATCGAAAGGCAGCGCCCCGTCAGGATTTGGCAATTAGACAGTTTAGCCAACGCTCATTACTCCGATCCGGGCGCTGATCGCTGGTGGTCCAGACATCGGCCATCCTAGGGTCAGGA
>NZ_JFKC01000011.1 GCF_002115805.1 Marivita geojedonensis
GTTATACGGTTTTGACTGGTTGGGTCCGGTCAAGTCCAAGAGTGGGACGGCAAAATTCGTAATGATGGGATCGGGGGTTCGAGTCCCTTCAGCGGCACCAATTCTACTCCAAAAAAGAAACAAACGTTAGTACGGATTGTGCGGTAGCAACTGCCGCCCAAGAGCTTGCCGTTTGATTTGTGTTGTCGAAAGAATTGGCTTTTCCGGGCCTTATTGAGGCTATGCAGCATGATGCGGCTGAAGTGAAATCCGCCCTGTGGGAGGCGGCAGAGACGTTACGCGTACCTGCGGTCGATACAACTGATTGGAAGGGTTACATCCTTTGTCTCTTGTTCTTTAAGTGTATCTCTGACGTGTGGGACGAGGAGACCACCGAGGCACAAGGACTTTACGGCCAAGCAGAAACAAAGTGTTGGCATTGAGACCTCCTGTGGCCTCAATTCAACTTAAGCGGGATAAGGCCAAAATACACTCATTATCAGAGGCTTATCCTATGTGAGCCGGCGCCGCCCTTCGCGCGCGGGTGTAAGTCAACAAAAGCCGGAACTCTGAGCTAAACATTGGCGACGCGAGAAAAAACAACCTTCACCGTCAGCTCCAAATCAGGTGGGTGATGTGATAGAACACCGGGGCCGCGAAAATTACGCTGTCTAGTTGATCTAGGAACCCACCATGGCCAGGGATGAGGTGTGACCAGTCCTTTACATCCTTGTCGCGTTTGATCGCCGCGAACACCAAGCTCCCAAACATGCCTGTCAACGACGCCATTGCCGCCATGCCAATCGAGCCGATCACTCCAAATGGGGTTATCCAACTGAGCGCAGCCCCAACCAAGGCCGCGGCAGAAATGCCAACTCCAACGCCGATAAAAGATTTGGTGGATATCTCGGGCGCAATTCTGCTTCTGCCGAAGGCACGCCCTGCATAATACTCAAAAAGATCGCCGACTTGGACCACCATCGCAAAGAAAACGATCAGCAGAATGGACCTGTCCGCTCCGTCTTGAATGTCAAAGGTCAGCAGCGCCGGGACATGGCTGATACAGAAGACGCATATCATCAAGCCCCACTGCGTTTCCGCGACACTCACTAGGAAACGGTCTGGATCACCCCGCATGGCACTCACAACCGGCAAAAGGAGAAACGCATAGACGGGAATGAAAACCGTGAACAGTGCCATCCAATCCAGCCAGACAAAGAGGTACTGAAGCGGAAGAATGACAAAGAACGCCAATACCAGAGATAGGTGATCTGCCCGACGTTTGGCCGTTAGCGTTAGGAACTCTCTGAGGGCGGCAAAACTGACAAACGCAAAAAGCAGAGTTACGCCGATCTTGCCACTCAGCACCGCGACAGACAGAACGATCGTCAAACCCCACCAAGTGTGCAGACGAACGGCAAAGGCTTCCAAGGCGCTGTCTGTGTGACCTTGGGGGACGCGCGCACGCCACAGTTCAGCAAACACAGTTAGCGCTGCCAGTAAGCCGAAGACGGCAAGCATCAGAAAAATCAGATCTAGTGTAGTCTGAGACATCATGGTCCGGGATCCACATCGCCCGGCGACAACTCAAACAGGGCTTGGGCCGCGCGACCAAGAAAGGCGTCCTTCTCTTCACCTTCTTCGACGTGAATGGGTCTGCCGAAGGTCACCGTACATATCAGTGGAATCGGGATGACCTCGCCCTTCGGCATGATTTCATTCAGATTTGCCACCCAAGTAGGAACGAGATCGACATGCGGTCGTGATCTTCCGATATTGTAGAGCCCAGCGCGAAACGGCAGTAAGGGAGCCTCCGTCATATTGCGCTTTCCCTCTGGGAAAATGATGAGCGAGGAGCCTTCATCGAGCGCCTCGAGTATTTTTTGCATTGGGTCTTCTGTTCGAGTTTCCCGTCGCCGGTCAATTAGAACGCAGTTGAAAACCTCTGGACCGACAAAGGCGCGTAACTTGTTCTTTAGCCAGTAATCGGCCGCTGCAACGGGTCTCGTTTGTTTTCTCATAGACCGGGGCAGGACCGTCCAGATCATCGGCATGTCAGCATTGCTGACATGGTTGGCGAAATAGACGCGTTGCTTTGCGATTGGTTCAATACCGCGCCAATCTGCTCGGACCGCTGTGATGAAACGGGCGGTCAAAGCCAGCAAATGGCCGACAGCTCGGGCTGCGATTTGCCGGAGAAAGGACCTTGTCTGCACCATAAGCAGAGTTTGACCAAGAAGTGCGTTGATTTGAAGCCTACCATGCGATGTGGCCAAAGGCTTCGAATCGGGTGTGCTAGGTATCGGACCATCTTCACGCCGCAGCAAATGCACGTTGAGCGAACACTGGGAACCTCATAGGAAGATCGACTATGCGAACCAAATTCTTGGAGCTTGGATCGAAATCAGCAAGCGCAACCATCCTGTTTGCACACGGTGCCGGTGCGCCGATGGACTCTCCCACAATGACAGCGACTGCGGAAGCTCTTGCCGAACAGGGGCTGAGAGTTGTTCGGTTTGAATTCTCCTACATGGCTAACCGACGAACTGAAGGCAGCCGAAAACCCCCACCACGCGCTGATAAACTGAACGCAGAATACAAAGCCGCAATCGACGCGCTCGATGTCGATGGCCCGCTGATCATAGGCGGAAAATCCATGGGCGGGCGTGTCGCCAGCATGATTGCAGATGAGTTGTTTGAAGCGGGTCAGATCGCTGGGCTGCTCTGTGTAGGCTATCCATTTCACCCTATTGGGAAACCCGAAAAACTTCGCACTGAGCACCTGCTAAACCTGCGGATCCCAACGCTGATCTGCCAAGGAACGCGCGACCAGTTTGGCTCGAGGGATGAAGTCAGCGGGTATGAGCTATCGTCGGCAATCCAGCTGAGATGGTTTGAAGACGGCGATCACGATCTGAAACCGCGCAAGCGAATTTCAGGCTTCACACATGCAGATCATATCACGTCCATGGCCGCAGCAGTTTCAGCATGGGTCGAGGGTCTTGTTCGCTAGAGAGACCAAGCGCGCCGGGTTTACCGTGTCTGAAGGGTATGATTGCGGCAGCTGCACCGCGCAGTCGGCGTTCAACAAAAGGACGCATACGTGTGCCGTCGTAACTAAGTCGCCGTTCGAGCCACTCGATATCAATGGTTTTGGGAAAATAGGAAAAGTTCGCCTTGAGAGTTGTACCTGAACTTTGCGAACACCTTCCGGCGGTGGATTTCATTTCATGCAAATTTTTGGCATGTTCACAGAAGCCGTTCGCTTTCCCGGAGATCGAGCTACCAATCAATGCGCCCAGGAGAGCCAGGATGGATAAATCGCACAAGTATTACGTTAATGGGGCATGGGTCGATCCCGTCGCTTACAGGGATTTTGAAGTCATTCATCCCGGCAACGAAGAGGTGATCGCAACGATTGCACTCGGATCGTCCTCTGACGTTGACCATGCAGTTGCCGCAGCGACGGAGGCGTTCAATACATGGCAGTTCAGCACTGTGGATGAACGTGTGGCACTGCTTGAACGGATGATCATCGCCTACGAGAAGCGCTCGGAAGCGTTTATCAAAGTTATGTCGCAGGAGATAGGCACGACCCTATCGTTCTCGCGCGAGGTTCAGATGCCAGTTGGGATTGGGCATTTGGAGGCCGCCATTGAGGCGTTGAAGGCGCATCAGTTCGAGCGACCGTCGCTGCGCGGCGGGTCTACGCTCATTGACGAACCTGTTGGTGTTGTTGGCATGATCACACCCTGGAACTGGCCGGTGAACCAGATCATGATTAAGGTTGCACCCGCCTTGGCAGCCGGATGCACAATTGTTCTTAAGCCAAGCGAATATTCCCCCCTATCGGCAATTATGCTTGCCGAGGTGATTGATGAGGCGGGGTGCCCACCGGGCGTGTTCAACTTGGTGAACGGCGACGGACCCGGCGTTGGAGAAGCGATATCAGCGCATCCCGGCATTCACATGGTGTCATTTACGGGTTCAACCCGCGCGGGAAAATTGGTGACAAAGTCCGCCGCCAATTCAATCAAACGGGTGACACTCGAACTTGGCGGCAAGTCACCGAACTTGTTCTTCGCAGATGCGGATCTGGATGCGGCAGCACGGATCTCGGTCGATGCCTGCTTCATCAATAACGGACAATCCTGCGATGCGGCGTCGCGACTGCTCGTGGAACGCAAGATCTATGATGAGGTTGTCGAGCGGGTCACGCAGATTGTTGAAAACACAAAGGTCGACGACCCGATGAAAGAGGGCAGCCATATCGGCCCTGTTGTGAACAAGAAGCAGTTCGAACACGTCCAACGGCTAATCCAGGTTGGCATCGACGACGGCGCGCGGCTTGCTGCGGGGGGACTTGGACGTCCTGCGGGTTTCAACAAAGGCTACTACATCCGGCCTACCTTATTTGCTGATGTCACAAACGACATGGAGATCGCACAGCAGGAGGTTTTTGGACCGGTGCTGGCGATCCTGCCGTTCGACACCGAAGAGGAAGCCATAGAGATCGCCAATGACACGCCGTACGGTTTGGCGGCCTACATCCAGTCCACCGATCAAGAGCGCATTCATCGTGTGAGCCGCAAGCTCAGAGCGGGGGTGATCAGTGTGAACGGTAAGGTGGGCGACTACGACGTGCCATTCGGCGGCTACAAGGAGTCCGGTAACGGCC
This sequence comes from Marivita geojedonensis, assembly GCF_002115805.1. Classification (GTDB taxonomy): domain Bacteria; phylum Pseudomonadota; class Alphaproteobacteria; order Rhodobacterales; family Rhodobacteraceae; genus Marivita; species Marivita geojedonensis. Next base: position 4,658 of record NZ_JFKC01000011.1, read on the forward strand.
GCGAAGCTGGGCCGATGGGGTTCCACGAGTATTTGGAAACCAAAGCCATCACGATGTGAGTTTTGGCAGCAGCTGTGCGATTGGCTTGGTCAAGGCGGTCATGACGGTGCGAAGGTCGTGCAAGGTCATGCTGTCGTCAGTTACGAATGCGATGAAGGACTGATTGAGGTTGTTGAAAAGGACACGCCCTAGAGCAGTAGCATCGAGATCGCTGGCCAGTTGCCCCTGGGCCTGAAAGCGCCGCAAGAGATCGGCGACCTGTTGCGCGAGTTTTGCATCGAGCGCAGCGTATCTCTGCCCGTTCGGGGTGTCTGGTGCTTCGATTGAGAGCGCCATAGCGCGTCGCCACATCTCTTTGGTGAGGTAATTCAACGAATGGTCATAGTAGCACAAGGTGAGTGCCAAGAGCGCTTCGCCAGGATCCTTGGGCGGGTTGTCGACAAGGGCCTGACCCTCTGCCAGAACCTCTTCCACCTCCATCGTGACAATCGCGATGAGGATGTCCCCCTTCGTTCCGTAGTAATTGTAGACCGTGCCAACCGAGACCTCCGCCGCTTCAGCGAGGTCTTCGATGCGCGCAGCCTTGTAGCCATTTGCCCGAAATTTATGCACTGCGGCAGAGAGAATGCGTTTTTCGCGGTCAGCCTTCTTTCTCTCGCGGAGTGTACCCATATCTGCCTGCCTCAAAATTGAACCGTATACAATTTTATAGTTGACTACAAAAATGAAGGTATTCAACCTTTTTCCGTCAAACGGGCTATCTCAATGGCGCGATGACACAACATGGGAGCATGGAAGATGACAAAACGGACCGTTGCCCTTTTGGGCGGAACCGCGATGTGGCTTGTGGGGGCCGCAGCGAATGCGCAGGAACTGAACGCACTGGTGTGGTGCGACCACACGGATGATGCGCTGATTAAGCCTTTTGAAGAAGAGTTCGGCGTTACCGTGAACGTGCGTGAATACGAAGGCACCGGTGCAGCGCTCGCGCTTCTGGAGCAATCGCGCCCCGGCGATTGGGACGTTCTTGTCATCGACGGGATCGACGTTTTCCGTGCTGTGGAGTCTGGTTTGCTTGCGCCGTTGCCGGACGATCAGTTGCCCACCGCAGATTTCTTCCCAGAGATCGTGATGGCGGAAAACAACACCCTGGATGGTGTCACTTACGCGGTAACCGAGAAGTTCGGTTATAACACAATCTCGTACAACTCCGAAAAGGTGGACCCGGCGGACATGCAGGACCTGTCGACCGTTTGGTCTGACAAGTACGCAGAGCGCATATCGATTTATGACTATTACCTGCCGGTGATGGGGCTTGCCGCGATTGCCGAAGGTGTGGCGACAGCGGACATCGATGCGAAATCGCTCGACACCATTGGGCCAGTGCTCTCGCAGATGCGGTCGAGTGCGGCGTCGGTGGCGGGCGTCGTGGCAGCACAAACCGCGCTGGCAACCGGTGAGGTAGACATCGTCGTTGGTGGCGGTGAATGGCTGACTGCCGTGCTGGCCGAGGAGCAACCCGAGCTGACATGGACCATTCCGGATCAAGGTGCGGTGCGTTGGACGCAGTCCATCGGTGTCCTTGCTGACAGTGAACAGCCCGATCTGGCATTGGAATTCGTGAAATACATCGTCAGCCCAGAGGGTCAGGCGCGCCTTGCGACATCGGCGTGTTTCTGGGGCATGCCGGCCAATTCTGCTGCGGGGGAAATTCTGAACGATGATCAGAAATCTGTCCTGCGCTGGGATGATCAGACAGACTACCTTGCGCGCACGCAGCTCTACCCGGCGCCGGATGCCGATCTTGATGTAGAGATGCAGGATCTTTGGCTCGATACGCTCTCGCAGTGAGCGCTGGTACAGGCACAAAACTTGGCTGGGGCTTCGTGGCCCCAGCTCTGCTCTGGACGCTCGCGTTTTTCATCGTGCCTTTCCTTGTGATGGGTGCCATGAGCTTTGCGACACTGGAAGGGCGCAGCCTTGTCTGGGGGTTTTACCTCGACAATTACATCGAACTGGCAACGCGGGCGTATCTCTGGCGAGCGATCTTGGTGTCGCTAGAGATCACCCTGACGGTTACCGTGGTGTCCGTCGTTCTAGCCTATCCACTTGCCGCGATCATTGCATTCCGTGTGCCGCCTCAATGGCAGCGCCTGGCACTTCTTCTGGCGATCCTGCCGTTTTGGACGTCGTACGTGGTCCGGTCCTACGCCTGGCTACTCGTGTTGGCGCGAGAGGGACTGATCAACCAGACCTTGATCAACATCGGGCTGATTGCAGAACCCATAACGCTGGCCAATACACGCTTTGCGACAGTGACCGGCTTTGTGCATTTCTTTGTCATGCTGCTCACGCTGACGATCTACGCAAACCTTGTGCAACTGTCGCCGAATTACCGGCGTGCCGCCACAGATTTGGGCGCCAATGCGTTCCAGACCTTCAGGCATGTAATCCTGCCTTTGACCTTGCCAGGGATTGCTACAGGCGCGTTCCTGACCTTCGTGCTGTGCATTGGCGACTACGTCACGCCGCAGGTTCTGGGTGGCAACAATGAGCTGACCATGCCGCAGGTGATCATGGTTCAACTGGGACGCAGGGCCGACTTCCCCCTCGCCTCGGCTTTGGCAATTGTCATGATGGCGATTGTCATGTTGGCCTACCTTGCCAGTGCGCGCTGGCTGCGACTGGATCGGGTGTGACGATGCGGATGGCGGCGTGGTTCTATTTGGTTTTGGCTTTTGGGTTCATCTACCTCCCGGTGGGCACACTGGTTCTGTATTCATTTCAGGATGGCACATTGCCGGTCCCTCCGTTTAACGGGCCGTCGCTCCAATGGTACACTGAGGTTTTGGCGGACGATGACGTTACAGACGCGCTGTTCAATTCCCTGATTGTAGCGATCGGATCCTCTGCCGTGGCTGTGCTCTTGGGCTTTCTGGCCGCTTATGGATTGGCGCGCCATGTGTTGCCCGGATCGGCCTTCATGCGCGGGCTGTTGATCGCGCCGTTGACCGTGAGCTACCTGATCGTCGGACTTGGTCTTTTGATCGTGCTCAACCGAACGGGCGTTGGCCTGTCCCTGGTCACCGCTGGTATTGGGCATGTGGTAATCAACCTGCCCCTCGCCTTCGCGATTATCTACGCGTCCATGGGCGCACAGCACGAAAACGCCGAACGCGCCGCGCGGGACTTGGGTGCGAGCGAAACCAAGGTTGTGCTGCTGGTGACAGCGCCCATGCTCGCCCCAGCTATTGCGGCGGCGTTTTTCCTCTCGGTTACCCTGTCGTGGGACGAGTTCATCATCGCTTTTCTTCTCACGAGGTTCGACATCACCCTACCAGTCGAGATCTGGTCGATGTTGCGCTCTGGCCTCTCACCGAGGTTGAACGCCATTGGCAGCGTGGTGTTCCTGATCTCGGTCACAGCGGTGCTCGTCCTTGAATTCACAATGTTGCGGAGGCGACAGTCATGACTGCCTCGGTACGGTTAGACAAACTGAACCATTGGTTTGGAACCTTGCACGCGTTGCGCGACATCTCTTTGGAGATAGGCGCGGGCGAATACGTCACGCTGCTTGGTCCGTCGGGCTGTGGAAAGACGACGCTGTTGTCGGTGCTCGGGGGATTCATCGACCCCGATCAGGGCACCGTGTTCATTGGGGACGCGGATATGACCAGCGTCGCGCCCGCAAAACGGCCGACTACCACGATGTTTCAGGACTACGCTCTGTTCCCGCATATGAGCCTTCGGGACAACGTGGCTTTTGGGTTGCGCATGGCTGGCGTTGCCAAGGCCGAACGGCATCGCAAGGCGGACGAGAAGCTCGATCTCGTGGGTCTCAAGGCCGACGGGAGGAAGCGACCGCATGAACTGTCAGGCGGGCAAAGACAGCGCGTTGCGTTAGCCCGCGCTTTGGCGGTGGAGCCAGAGGTGCTGTTGCTTGATGAGCCGCTTGGAGCCTTGGACCTGAAATTGCGCCGTGCCATGCAGGACGAACTCAAGGACATTCAAAGGCAGGTTGGCACAACCTTCGTGCATGTGACACATGACCAAGAGGAAGCGATGGCAATCTCTGACCGGATTGTGGTGATGAACGCGGGCAGGATCGAGGATGCAGGGCCGCCTTTGCGCATCTACCGGGAGCCCGCATCGCTGTTTGCAGCCGATTTCATGGGCGAGATGAATCACATCCCGGCACAGGTTGGACCGCAAGGCGCGCAAACCGCGCTCACAAATCTGCCAGCCGCAGACCTTCCGCCAGGTGCTGCCACTGTTTGCATACGTCCCGAAGCCGTACGTCAGGATGGCAAAGGCATCGCATTAGGAGACGCAACGGTCCGGGACGCAACCTTCTTCGGCACATATACCCGTGCGCATGTCACGCCGGTCACCGCGCCGGATATGGTACTGGTTGCGCATTTGCCGCCGACCAGCCTTCCCGAAGCGGGGACGGTGCTGAATTTGTCTGTCCTGCCGGAAGACATTCGGATCTTCACAAAGGAAACCGCATGAAACGCGCCGCTCCCGAAGATTGGTATCGCGTCCAGACAATGGGCGATGACGTCACCTTGATCGACGAACCGCATATCCAACCCTTCTACCGCTGCAATATCTGGCACGTGCGCGGGAGGGACAAAGACATGTTGGTCGACAGTGGGATGGGCGTTGTGTCTCTGCGCGAATGGGTGCCGTTGGTGACCGAGCGCCCGCTGACAGCGGTCGCCAGCCACACGCATTTCGACCATATTGGCTGCCATCACGAGTTCGAAGACTGTGCCATCCATCACGCAGAGGCCGGCATTCTGGCCGATCCAACGCGTGCCTCCACCCTTGCAGAACCTTACGTCACCGATGAGATTTTCGACCTACTGCCGCCAGCACCGTACGTGTCCACAAATTATTCTGTGAAAGGCGCCAGGGCTGCGCAGTTGCTTGATGATGGCGACGTGATCGACCTTGGCGACCGTCACTTCGAAGTCATCCACACACCTGGTCACTCTCCCGGAGGTATCGCGCTTTGGGAAGCTAAGAGCGGCATCCTGTTTTCCGGCGATATCGTCTACGACGGTCCGCTGATCGAAGATACATATCATGCCGATCCACACGACTACCACGCGTCGATGGTCCGGCTTTACGATCTTCCCGTGCGCGTCGTTCACGGCGGCCACTTCGGAAGCTATGGCGCGGAGCGACATCGCACAATCATACGGGAATGGCTGGCATCAAAGGAGGGGTAGACGCCGCCGCATACCTTTTTTCTCAAGACGGGCAACGAAGGTTCAAACTGCGTTCCTTCAGTACGAGTTTCGGCGAATTTCTGTGTTGCACGGAAAAGCGGCTTGGCTTGCTGTTGGCGCTATGCATTAAAGTGGCGTTCCAAGTAGCTCGCCGGTCTCAATGCGCCGCCCCGAGTTCAAAAGGAATTCTGAAAGATCGACCGCCGACCGCTATTCGTGCAAGCGATGGATCTTCCGTGCGAATATGCATGCTGCGCGGCCAGACTGGATCCATCTCGCATCGATTGACACAGGTCAAACAATTGCCGCGTCAACCGTGATTGATTTATTTCTATCCCTCCGGGCGGTTTGTGTTTTGGGGAGGACAGCGATGCTTGGAAGATCAGCTATCCGTTCAACCGATCACGTCGCCCTCAACAGCATCGTCAACGCTAGCACGGGGGTGAAGGATCACAACGTCGACATGGCTGCCGCAATAATTGCCGCTCTTCCGACCTTGCCCGTCTATGTCGTGGCCGGGAGGGATTCTACCCGAGGGTTCATCGCGGGAGCAGTCAAGGGATAACCGAATGGCACCAATCCTCGAAATTCGAAACCTTTACAAGAGCTTCGGCTCCGTCGACGTGTTGAAAAACATCAATGTCTCGATCGATCCCGGAGATTTCGTCGTGCTCGTCGGTCCCTCGGGGTGCGGCAAGTCCACGCTCTTGAATTGCATCGCTGGCCTGGAGCCCATCACACGCGGCACGATCGAGATCGCCGGCGAGGACATGACGGACGTGCCGGCTAGGGACCGCGACATCGCTATGGTGTTCCAGTCCTACGCCCTTTACCCCACGATGAGCGTGGCACAGAATATCACTTTCGGGATGAGGGTACGCGGGATCGACCGTGAGACCCGCGAAAAAAAGCTGGCGGAGGTCGCTCGTCTTCTGAAGATCGAACCACTGCTTGACCGGCGGCCAAAGCAGCTATCAGGCGGACAGCGACAACGGGTGGCAATGGGCCGGGCGCTGGTGCGCGAGCCCAAGCTCTTTCTGTTCGACGAGCCCTTGTCGAATCTGGACGCCAAACTGCGTGTCGAGATGCGTGCAGAGATCCGCAGGCTTCACCAGAGACTGTCCACAACGATAGTATATGTGACTCACGATCAGATCGAGGCCATGACACTCGCCACGAAAATCGCCGTGATGAAGGCTGGGGAGGTTCATCAGATCGGCAAGCCCAAAGAGATTTACGAGCGGCCCGTAAACATGTTCGTGGCCGATTTCATAGGATCACCCTCCATGAACCTTTTCCCGGCTCGCGCAACGAGGGTCGATGGACATACGAGACTGGAAGTTTCGCGATCTGGTGGGGCGCCACTTGTGTTGAAGGATCCAAGGCAGTTTGATTTGCCATCCCAAGTCGTTGTCGGACTGCGCCCAGAGGATATCGCCGAGGCCAATCTGCGATCAGGGCCCTTCGTACAGACGGGCACCTGCCGTATTGATTTCATCGAGCAGTCCGGCTCTGACACCTATGTTCTCACGAAGCTTGGTGGGGTCGATGTCTTCGGGCGTTTCCACACGGAAACACATGTGGAAGAAGGTATGGAGATCGATTTCGCATTCGACCTCGCGAAGGTCTTGTTCTTTCACCCAGAGACCGAGGTGCTGTTAAACTAGGGTCTGGACTCATTGAGTTTCAAAGCCAGTAGAGATCAGACATGGTCACCGCTCGTTTTTCGATCCGTGAATTACGCTACCGAGCGGTGATCAATAGGTCCTGTCCCTATGAGCCAAACTGGGACAGAGAACCCGAAGCAAACTGGGTTTCGGACGACACTCCAGGAGGCAGGTCAGGGACGTCGGCCAAATCCGGGACGGACGCGCCGAAAATGCCACCCAGCAGACCTTCGCGGCTGCTGACGAATTCACGCAGCGCTTCTGCGAGGGGATCCGTGCCGTTCACCAGCTGTGGATTGGCCGAGATGTAGGCAAGAATAGCCTGCGTATCGCCCGCTTCGACTAGGCCGCGCAACTCCACAAGATCATCCAGAGAGTAGACTGCGTGTGCAGCTTGTCCGAGTCCCAATGCTAAAGCGGACGAAAGGAGAACGATGCGTAGTTTCTTCATTCAGGCAACTCCGTAATTTGCGCGTTGGGCCATGGTTTAGCAGTGCAGCCATTAATGAAGCGTAAACGAATCCGGCCGTATGAATTTTCCATGTTGATTCAAAATCGAACGGTTGGCTGTTCCTGAAGGCCCTGCGGGTCAATTCAAGGTGCTGCTGGAAAAGGACGCAAATGTCGCAAAAAATGCTTGAAGCCATTGGGTTGAGCGCTGCGTATCGTGCAATCTGGGCGGAGGCTCAGATGTCAGACGACAAATCGGGACCGAGGCCATCGCGCGGTCTTCGGCTCGTTTGGATGCCGAGTCCATTGAGCTTCTCGAACTGTCCGAGAAATTGTCGAGGTATGTTTCCGAAAGCTGTCTTTCGCCGTTTCTCGATCTCGACAGTTCCGCTCTGAAAGCGCTTTTGCCTAAGGCGACGGTTCAGTCATTGCAGCGTTTTGGGTATCGGCTCACCCCAGACGCCACTGGTGAAGATGGGGCCTCCACGCCTATCCGGGATGAAACTCTGAGCCACTATGGTCTGAGGTATCTTGAAAAGGCCGAGCTTCGCAGTATCGAAAACCGTGACGTCATTGACGCGGGGAGTTTCGATGGATCGTCGGCGCGGTTCTTTCTGCAAAATCATCCGATCCAACGGGTTTTCTGTTTCGAACCCGATCCGGCAAATTTCGCGCATTTGATGAATGACTCGCAGGCTGAACTGTCAAGCGGTCGGATCGTGGCAACGCAAGTGGCGTTATCGAACAGGATGGGGCTGGCGATCATGAGCCCCGCTGGCATGGGATCTTCGCGGGCAAAGGCCGAGCTCGTGGCAGAACCGCGAATTGTGGTGCGGTCAAAAACGATAGACGTTTTCCTGAAGGATTTCCCTGAAGCCAATATCGGTTTGATCAAACTGGATGTGGAGGGTGACGCAGTTTTGGCATTGCAAGGTGCTGTTCAGACCATTCGAACGCACCGGCCTGTTCTGATCGTCTCTTTCTATCATACGCCGCAGGAGTTCGCGGAAACACCTCCATACCTGCTTGATACGTTTCCCGCACCTGGAGCACCACAGCGCGACGTCTGTCGGGAGAGGTTGGGTCTGGCACCTGAAACCAGAGTTATTCTCCTTGCCGTTCACAAGTCTTCGAACAAGCGTAAGGGGTTCTCACTTGCTGCGCAGGCGCTGGCCAAGCTGGCGGTGGCAGACGACGGCGCGCATGATATCTGCGTTGCCGTCCTTGGAAGTGTCGACAAGGATGCGCTGTCCGATCTGGCACTGCCGTTCAAGGTTGTTTCGTTGGGATTCATCTCTGAAGAGGAGCAGAAATCGGTGATCTACAAGGCCGCTGATGTCTGCCTTGTGCCATCGTTACAGGAATCGCTTTCGGTGGTCGCGTCCGATTCCATTCGCAATGGAACTCCGGTGGTGTGTTTCAAATCCAGTGGGTTGCAGAGCTTTGTGCGGCACAAGGCAAACGGATATACCGCCAGCGCCTTTGACACGGACGATCTGTCGCGCGGGTTGCAATGGGCGTTGTTTGATTGTGACGCCCGTGCCACCCGCTCGGCAGCGGCCGAAACCGGGCAGGAGCTGTTTGCACCGGAAAACAATATCGAGCGTTATGAACAGATCATCGACCACGCAATTCGAAACCATGCGGCGCAGGACTTCGATACGGAAACCTTCGAGGAACTGACAAATCTTTTTCAGTGTGTTGGTCAGGATTCCCGGTACCGCCATGTTGTTCGACGGCATCTGGAGAAGTCGCTCAAGAAGACGAAGGTCGGCTGACACTCAGCCGGTCAGCGCATTCAGCCCCATTCGCACTGCACGGTTGGGGTTCTTTTTGAGGATGTGCTGGCCCAACGCCTTGGCGAGCCGGGTATGGCCCTTTTCGACGGCTCGATTGAAAAGCTCCCGCTGATATCTCGGAAAGCTGCGACGGGTTCGGAGCATCTGGTAGTAGGCATCGCTGCTGAGAGTGCCATTCAGCGCGCCCAGAATGATCGGGCTGAGAATTCCCATCTGATTCAGCGAACTGCCAAGCCGGTGGCCTAGAAGCGGCGCGCGAAGGTGCTGGACGTTGTCTGCCGTAAAGCGGGCTGCGTGACCGGCGTCCAGCGGCTCGTAAGGATCGTAGAGGATGGATACGCGGTTTGCTGCGGCGCTGACTGCTGCAGCATCCCCATATTTCCCGGAGAAATCCCGATCCCATACAACCCTGTAGCGGGTTTCCCATGGAACAATCGATTTATCGACTGTCGATTGCGGTGAGATGGCGACGACATCGCATCCCGGTGCGGCAGGAGAAAACGCGCAGGCGGCATAGCCGCCCATGGATGCGCCGTAGAACACGACGCGTTTGAATTGGTTGAAAAAGCCACTCGCCTTCAGTTCGTCGAACTGGTCGTATACCCACGGTTCCCGATACCAAGTCCAACCACCGGCCAGCACGCCGAGCATGGACCAGCCTTGGTCCTTGATGAAACTGTATCCCCATGGCCGCCGGTCTTCGCGCTTGGTCATCGCGATGTCGAGGTTGTCGAATGTCACGACAAGCGTATCCGGATCCCGCGGCACATAAAGGAAACTGTGGCCGTTTGTTCCCGGGCGATACCACCCACCCTTTCCAGCCAATTGAACGGCGATTTCATCCCAGGACTCATCCGTAACGGGAGAAGGTGGATTGGGGGTCACGCGTATGCGGGTGACCGGTTTTCCGTCGTCTTCCCGTTCGGACAGCTTCGCATTGCTGCCGTAGGCTTTGAGGAATGGGAAAGCCCCGGACCCACGCCGGACATCCATAAAGACCCGCGTGTCGGAATGGATGCAGCGCTGCAGGAATGGTTCCAGAAACTGTGTTTTCCACTGATCGCCGAACCCTTGCAGATTGCACAGCACATCCACCGGGCGCAGGTCTTTCTCGGCGCGGATCACCTTGATCCGATCAAGATCGACCTCGTTTTCGGTCAGGAAGGTGATGTAGTCCTTCAGCCACGGCATGTCTTCGTCTTTGAATTTGGCCCGGCGGTTGGTGTTCACAAGCTGAATATCGCAATCGAATTTGTGGTGCAGGGCCAAGACAAAACTGCGCGCCTGTCCGGTCAGATCGGCAACGCTGGTGACCTCGTCGAGGTCCAGCGAGTCTATCAGCGCACCGTCAAAGGTGGTGTTGCCACGCCCTTTGATCGGGGCCAGCGCGGGGGTGATGCCATGCTCCTGCACCAGTTTCTCAAAGTACGATCCTTTGGGTGGCAGCCCGTCATGCAGGTTGCCCAACTGTCGCTTGTTCGACGCCCAGAGGTGCAGAGCGGTGGTCTGGCTCGTGATGAGACCCTCGGCAAGTTCGGCGCGTCGCATGAACTTGAACCGTTCCCGAAAGGTAATCGGGTAGAAGGCGTTGAGCGGCTGCACATGCTCTTCCAGACCCAGCTCATGCACATAGTGGGTGACCATCATCGGCCCCCACACACCCCAGGGCTGTTCGGTGATATGCACCGGCTTGCCCTTCTCGGCCTTCTTGCGCATCTCTTCTTTCCGCTTTTTCGGCAGGAAGGGCGCGATGGAGAACCGGTCACTTGTGAAGTCGAGCATCTGACGCAGCGCGTCGCTGTCGGCGGGAAGGCCCAAGACCGCGTTGTTCACCCGGTGTTCGCCGGGAAGCTCGTAGCCGAACACGTAGTCGCTGTCATAGTCCATCGGACGGTAGCAATAGACGTCCGTATCCACCCAGATCATGCCTGGGTTCTGGTGGATCATGTGCAGGCGGAACCAGTCAGCAAACAGCGCATAGCTGTTCTTCTGCTCGTACTTGATGAAATCGTCGGTATCGATGATCTCGCGCCCGTCGCGGCGTATGACGCCGTCAGGGACATTGGGGATGTCCTCATAGCTGAACAGGGTGATCTTCTGGCCCTTGTCGACAAAGGACTTGAGACACAGCTGTTCCAGCCAGCTGAGCGGCCCTCCGATCCAGAGCGTTCCAACCTCGCGGGTGCGTGGCATCTGCTATTCCTCAATGCGCGCGCCTCTTGTTCTTTTTCGGGCGGCGGCGTTTCGAGCAGGTTAATCGCAAATGCCCCGACTTGGGTAGCCTGCGTGAAATCTGACTCAGTTTTTGCGTCATTCGTGCCTTTGCTGCCATGCGGGTTGCGTGGGCCTAGGCCGACACGTTAATTTTTCGAAAACATATGCAAACCGGGCAGAAATATTTCCGGTCATGAGGCAGAGATGAGCAGTGAGACCTATACGGTTGTCTCAACCATGAAGAATGAGGGGCCCTACATTATTGACTGGGTCGCTCACTACAAAACCCTTGGTTTCGATCACATTCTTGTCTGTACGAACGACTGCACCGACACCACGGTTGAAATCCTCCTGCGACTGCAGGAAATGGGCCTTGTCACGCAGCACAACACCATTGTCCGACGCGCGGGGATTCACCGCTCTGCCCTGAGACAGGCGAGCCGGCGCTATGACATCGTCATGAATGCGACATGGGTGTTTGTCTGTGACGTCGATGAATACCTCAACATTCATCTTGGCGATGGATCAGTGCAGGCGCTGGTGGACGGGTCGGGTCCGGACGCAGACGTGATTTCGGTTCCTTGGCGTGTTTTCGGTCCGGATGGGATCGAGACCTTTGAGGATAAGCCTGTGACACAGCAGTTCCGCATGGCGGAACTCGAATGGGACGCAACCGAGCGGCCGGAGACCGGCAAATTCGTCAAGTCGCTGTATACCAACCAGCATAAGTTTCAGCGGATGGGTCTCCACGCACCCGTGTCGCTCGATGAACATGTTGCCGATACACGTCGGGTTCTCCCCGGTGGAGCGGAGTATGTCCTCAACGGCCAAAGAACGGAAAATCCTCCGCTTTTTACGCATGCTCAGGTGAACCACTACGCACTGCGATCCTTGGACAGCTTTCTCATTAAGCGCGCGCGCGGCCGGGCCAACCATTCGCACCACGTTCTGGGGATGGAGTATTGGGAGCGGTTCAACCTCAACGCGGAAAAAGACACATCGATCGACCGCTACAAGACCAAGGCGAACAAACTTGCGAAAGAGCTGAAGTCGGACCCGATCCTGGGGGATCTGCACGCGCGTGCCGTGGAGTGGCATCAGCGCAAGGCAGCTTCGATCAAGATGGATCCGGAGATGGACGCTTTGGTGGGTGGTTTGAAAGCCGCACTGTAAGCCCAGCGGACGGGCTCTGTTTGAGACCGTCCGCCTGTTGGGCAAGCATTTCGTACGGTTGGTCGCTTGGCTATTCAGCCGCAATCCGCTGTTTGTCCAGGCTCGCCGCCACATCGAGAATTGTCTGTGCGCGGGCTTCAAAAGAGTGCGATTTTTCGAGACTCTTCGCCAATGCGGCGCGTTTCTTTTTCTTGGTTGCTGTCTCGGAGCGGGCTTTATTAATGGCCGTCTTGAAGCTCTTTTCATCGTCGAAGGTGTAGACGAATTTGGCGATGTCATCGGGAAGCCAGCCAACATCCTCCGAGACCGGGATTGCCCCACAAGCCAGTGCATCAAACACGCGATTGGACAGAAGCCCGCGAGTTTGCATCACTGACGTGTGGTCATTGAGCACGATCTCTGCCGACTGGTAAATCTCGGGCAAGTCCTGGTTGGCAACGCCATCAGCGACCACGCTGTCCTCATAGGGTCCATCCCGCCAGCCCGGTCCCCAAACCTTGACCTCTTCTCCGGCCTCGATCGCGTATTTGACCGCTTTTCTCTCGTGACCTTCGCGGGCTCGTCCGACAAAGACGATCCCATTGCGTGACTTGGATTTACCGGGTTGCATGAGGTCAGCATCAAATGCCTGAGGCAACAGGGTGGAAATACCCTTGCCTCGACCCGTTTCCCCTTGTTCCATGAGGTCAGGAGATGCCCAGAACACATGATCCGCATGTTCGTAGTTCATGATCCGCATCCCTTTTGAGATCGACCATAACAGGCACGGACGTCCGGGAATTCGGGACACCTGCGCACGGCCCCTGAGAACAAGGTCGATCCCGCCGGGATCGGTAATCAGGTTCCAGTTTTCCTGAGACGCGATCGTGACTCGGTGGCCTTTCCTGCTGAATGCGCGGGCGAGTCCTCGGGCAAAATAGTAGTCGCCCCAATTGATCATCTTCGCTTGCGACGGCGCGGCGATCTTGATGCAGATGTCCGGATTGGTTTCCCAACCTTTGCCGAGCTCGCGCGGGAATTCTGATATCCAGCGGCATTTGTTTGCGGGGACAATCGGGAAGGATGAAAAATATCGCTCCACGCCGTAGTCCGCCAGTTCCACATCCAGAAACTCGCTCAGGATTTCGTCGTATTTCTTTTCGAGAATGCGGTTTTTCGGATCCAGGCCGGTTACGATGACAAGACCTGTCGGTTCGGCATCGACGATTTCGAGTGTGAGATCCGGGCGGTATTTCTGAAGGACCGGAACCATCTTCCAGACATCGCCGGTCCATGACGAGGTTTCTGTCTGCCCGCGCACGCGCGAGGTCATGGCAGTGTTCCACGGCAAGCAGTCGTGAAGCAGGATCATTCCATCTTTTGAGCAGTGCTTTTCGGTCCCGATGAAATCGCGCAGCAGGTACTCGAACAGATGCATCCCGTCGAGGAACGCCAGATCAACTGATACCCCGAGTTTCTTGATACGATCCGCTTCAAAGAAGGCGTCACTGGTTTCCTGAAACGCATATAACTCCGGTTTCTGGCCAATTACATCGTGCCGGATCCGATAGACCGGATCGACGGCGATGGACTTTGATGAACTCAGAGCAAGGCTCGCCCCGGTTTGCGTCCCGATCTCAAGATACCAATCCGGCTTCAATGTCTGATGAAGACGTTCGAAAAATGACAGGTACCGCATCCCGTCAGCGAGAATACAACCGTTCTCTGCAATACGTTTCATACCCTTTACCTCAGTTTTTGGTTGTTCGGGTGCGGCTTATTCTGCCGCTTGTTCCCAGCGATTGACGTAGTCTGACTGATAGACCTTTGTGTTCGAAGATGCGGCACGCATTGGTTTGCGGACAGCGTAGTTGAGAATGATCCCTCCACCGACGAGCGGACCGGATAACCGAGGACGTTTCCCCGTTTCATTGGGATTGGTCGTTGTCACGACCTTGTGCGCATACATCGGCATGAGCGGCTGCAGTGAGCAGTGGAGGACCTCGTAGCCAAGCGTTTTCTGCCAGAACCCGTAAACCATCTCCGGATTGATCTGGTAGAACGAGTGGTTGACCCAGTTGTTGCAGGGCGAGTGACCGATCAGCACCCCGCCGGGTTTCAGCATTTCGTGGATGTTGCGATAAGCCGTGGGCAGATCGAAGATATGTTCACAGGTGCCGCCGTCATAGACGACGTTGAACCTGCGCTCGAGCTTCTTGGGGATCTTTGCGCCCAGATCTTGAATGATGCTGGCGTTTTCAAAGTCTGACACGTCCATCGAGTCGACTGACGAGAATCCCAGTGTTTCAAAGAAACGTTCCGAATACTCATTGTCGGGGTTGGCCAGATCTTCGTCACTTACGCCCGGCAGGTATTTTTCGAGCGTTTGTTGAAGAAGAGCAGCAGACCGTTTGCGCCGTTTCCCGACCCAGCGCTGACGCCCAAGCATCACGAAAGCGCCGGAGAGGTCGTTCTCCTTCACGGTTTCGATCAACCGCGCCGCGAGCGTGTCGGGGATCGCCATTTTGTACTCGTCCTCAATATTTGGCGTCTTTTTGCGCCTGATTACCGCGAAGCCTACACAATATGTCGCCGGTTAGGCAGCAAAATTTCGCCATAGGTTGTGGAAAGTGCTTTTGCGCTGTGGCCGAATTGCCAATGCCTGCGAAACTGGATTTTTTCTCAGCATAGCGGTAAAGCGTTGAAAAAGACTGTACCGATACGATCAGAGCAGACGAAGCGCGGACCAACCGCAACGGTGCAGAGTTACGGGCGAACCTTGTGATGAAACGAGTGATCGAACGGCAATTGGCTGGCCGGGACCATGGTCCGGCAACGGTCCTCGACGCTGTTCGTCATGAGGTAGATGGCACGGACGGTGCCACTCTGTTTCTGGCTGCCGGATCCGATGCTCGGGCGCTTCATCCCGGAGCCGGCGTTACCTTGGCCTCCCAGAACAGTGTCGGTGGCGCGCTTTGCCTGACATTCCGGATCGAACATGGCGCCGAGCCTGACTTTCTTCTCGACGGTGAGCGGATTGATCTGGTTTGGTCGGCGGTCGAGACGCAGTTGTTCGAAGGCCTCAACACGATGGCAGCGGTGCGCAACGGTGAGACGGCGTCCACCGTCGCAGTGTGGCTGAACCATCACGTTCAACTCCAATCGCTCCAGGGAGCCGTTGTCGTAGACCGCGCGCCGCCCGGCGACGATACGGAGTTTGCCGAAAATCTCGATCGCGCAATGGATGAACTCGGGCTGAAGATACCCGTGCTGGTCCTGCGCAGCAGCGTGCCTCTCGGAAAGGCGGACATACCTGCTGAAGCGCATCCGTACTGTGTGCCGGAAGCACCGGGAAAGGATCGAATGAAAGTTCCGCCCCCTGCGCCTTGGCGCTCTCCTTTGGGGGCAATGTCGCTTTATGAGATATTGCGGTTGCGGTTTCTGTCCTCCGCGCGCGCGGTTGCCAACCTTGAGGTGCATGATCTTCTGCCGGACGGAGCGCGAAATGTCTTCGACAGCGCGGTGGAGGCTGAAGGCGGTGTGATCGCACTGTTCGGCCGCCATTGTTACCCGTGGCGGGTGCGCAAGGATCAGGATGCCCAGTTCGCGGATCATATCTGCGTTCAGTTCGATGCAAAAGGTGGTCGACCGCGATGGTGTATCGCTCCATCCAAGGCGCCCGAAGCGGCGGTTTGGCGGATGATCCGGATCGGGAATACGGTGCCGGATCGGTCGCGCACACAGCTCTTCTACCGTTACATGGCGCTGCGCCATCCGACGCCGTCGATCTCCAAAATCGTGCCCAAGACTTCGTTGATTGAGCATCCTCCATTGCTCGAGATGTCCGAACAACGTTGGGGTTACAAACCGGTTCGAATGCCGGAACTGGAATCAGACAACTTGCCAAAGGGAAAGGGCAGGCGTGCGATCGTAACGACGATGAAGAATGAGGGGCCGTTTATCCTGGAATGGCTGGCCTACCACCGTGCAATCGGGTTCGACGATGTTCTCGTCTATACCAATGATTGCACTGATGGGACTGACACGATGCTCCAGATGCTTGAGCGGAAGGGCTATGTGCAGCATCGCGAGAATCCGTTTCGGGAAAGCGGGCTCAAACCGCAACACGCGGCGCTCCAGGCGTCGGACGATGAATCGGTGGTCAGGAACGCCGCGTGGGTGACCTGTATTGATGTGGACGAATATGTGAACATCAAGGTCGGCGATGGCACGCTGGACGCGCTGTTCGATGCGGTCCCTGACGCCAACATGATCGCCATGACGTGGCGGCTGTTTGGAAATGGGGATGTTCACGAATACGAAGACCGTCCGATCACCGAGCAGTTTCTTCGCTGTGCCCCAGAATTCGCCCGAAAGCCTCATCAGGCTTGGGGCTTCAAGACGTTGTTCCAGAACATTGGTCTGTTCAAGAAAATGGGAGTTCACCGCCCGAAAGGACTGAACCCGCAGTTGTGGGAGGAGATCAACTGGGTCAACGGGTCTGGACAACTGCTTCCCCGCGAGATGTATCGGAACGGGTGGAGGTCCACCACGGACACCTATGGCTACGATCTTGTGCAACTCAATCACTACGCAGTCAGATCGGCCGAGAGCTTTCTGGTCAAGCGTGACCGTGGGCGCGTGAACCATGTAGACCGGGATCAGGGCCTCGCTTACTGGTTCCGGATGAACAACAACGCGGAAGAGGAATTGTCTATCCAGCGTCGTCTGCCGATGATGCGGGAAGAGCTTGCACGGATGATGGCGGACCCCGAGATAAGATCTGCACATGAAGCTGCGGTCGCGGCTCACCGGGCCAAGATCGACGCTCTCAGGGCGACGGAGAATTACGCCAATTTCTATTCCGATCTGACGGGGTCGCGGCTGGAAAAGCTGTCGCGGTTGCATACCCATTTTGGATCGAACGTATTTCTGTCGGGGCCAGAAGTCGTTCCGGACGATATCGTTGCACGCGAACCGGGAGGAGACTGGTTCTTCACGGTCGAACTGACCGGTGAAACGGCTCATTGACCATCGCACCATTGAAATGCAGGTCGTGTCGGGTGCCCAATATCACGCTTTGAATATTGAAGGCCGCCCGGTTGGGCGGCCTGTTCAGCATCCGCGACGCATCAACAACTAGATCGTGCGTCGCGGGTTCTGATGTTCGGCCATCAAGGACCGTGCTGCGATCACTTGACCAGTGCTTGAATGATCGCGCGCTTTTCGCCGGCGCTGTCGCCCGAATGGACGATTGACAGAAGCAGGTTCACTTCGGCGTCGCTCAGTGTGGAGACGTCGACGTTCGGTGCGTACTGCTGGATGGCAGACATATCGACCATTGCCGAAGCGGAGACTGCGGTCAGAGCGAGAGCTGCAGATGCGATGAGAGTTTTCATTGGTGTGTCCTTTTTTGTGAGGTTGGTGTTTTGGGTTACTTCACGAGGGCCTGAACGAAGGCACGCTTCTCGCTTGCGCTTTCGATCGAATGGATCGCCGAAAGGATCGAGTTGACCTCGGCTTCGCTCAGCGTCGAGACATCGACATTCGGCGCGTACTGTTCGATGGCAGACGTATCGACCATTGCCGAAGCAGAGAATGCGGTCAGGGCGAGAGCTGCAGAGGCGATAAGAGTCTTCATGGTTTTGGTCCTTACTTTCAGTTGGTTACACGCCGTATGGCGCTTTTGGGTTCATTCGGTTTGCCGGGCTGTCTGTCCGACACCGATCAAGCTAGGGGCCGGTTGGGCGGCTTTGAACTCACAGCTCGTGCACACTGGCTCTCGCAAATGTGGACTTGACGGGAGCGGCCGCTGACCAGCGGTTGCGCAGGGATGCACAGGCATGGTGCGGGTCAAGAATGATTGGACAAAACGCGACTTCAGATAGGTGACTTCTGACACCTCGCCGTGACGCGGATCACGTCATCTGCCACGTCAAAAGACATATCAACAAAATGTGTTTTCCGGGATTTCGCGCATTGTTTCAGGCAAAGCACCAGCACGCGACCGGAGAGGTGATATTTCGTGATGCCTGTGTCAGGTATTCCCGCCTGACCTGTCGCAAGATGCGGATGCGTCCCGCAAAAAATGAGGGGCCGAAAGGGCCATTGTCGCGAAAAAAAAGGCCGGGCATTTGCCCGGCCTTTTGACGCTCAGTTGTTTGGGTATCAGCCGATGATTGAGTTCAGCGTTGCGGACGGGCGCATCACCGAAGCCGTTTTGTCGGCATCTGTGTGATAGTACCCGCCAAGGTCCGCCGGGCTTCCTTGTGCAGCGGCAAGCTCGGAAATGATGGCCGATTCATTGTCGGCCAGCGCCTTCGCAATTGGTGCGAAATGCGCGGCCAGATCGGCATCTTCGGACTGAGCGGCAAGCGCCTCGGCCCAGTAGCGGGCAAACCAGTAGTGGCTGTCGCGGTTGTCGGGTTCACCGACCTTGCGCGAGGGCGAGCGGTTGTTGTCGAGAATGCCCTGCGTTGCAGCATCGACCGCCTTGCCCAGCACGCGCGCCTTTTCGTTGCCACGCGCATCGGCGAGGAACTGAAGGCTTTCACCAAGCGCGCAGAACTCTCCAAGGCTGTCCCAGCGCAGGTGGTTTTCCTGCTGGAGTTGCTGGACGTGCTTGGGAGCAGAGCCGCCGGCACCGGTTTCAAACAGGCCGCCGCCGTTCATCAGTTTGACGATGGACAGCATCTTGGCCGACGTCGCCAGCTCGAGGATCGGGAAGAGGTCGGTCAGATAGTCGCGCAGCACGTTGCCGGTGACGGCGATCGAATTCTTGCCGGCACGGATGGTTTCGAGCGAGGCACGAGTGGCTTCGCGCGGGGCCATGATCTTGAACTTGTCTGCGACGCCTTTCGCTTCGAGGATCGGCTTGACGTACTTGATCAACTCGGCGTCATGCGCACGGTCAGCGTTCAGCCAGAAGATCGCTTCGCAGCCTTCTGCGCGCTGGCGGTCGATGGCCAGTTGGACCCAGTCCTGGATCGGGGCCTTGCGGGTCGAGGCAGAGCGCCAGATGTCGCCGGCTTCGACGGTGTGCTCGTGCAGAACCGTGCCGTCCGACAGGATCATTTTCACGGTCCCGTCATGCGGGATCTCGAAGGTGGTCGGGTGCGAACCGTATTCTTCGGCCTTCTGCGCCATCAGGCCGATGTTCTGAACCGTACCTGCGGTTGCCGGGTCGAGTTTGCCGGTTTCCTTGAAGTAGTTGATCGTCTCGTCATAGACGGGCGCATAGGAATTGTCCGGGATCACGCAGTTGGAGTCGTGCTCCTTGCCGTCCGGGCCCCAGCCCTTGCCGCCGGCGCGGATCAGTGCGGGCATGGAGGCGTCGACGATCACATCCGAAGGAACGTGCAGGTTGGTGATGCCACGGTCGCTGTCGACCATGTAGAGCGGCGGGCGCTCTGCCATGACCTTTTCGACTTCGGCCATGATCTCGGGCTTGTCGTCAAGACGCGCGAGCATGTCGCCCAGACCGGAGTTCGGGTTGACACCTGCTGCTGCCAGCTCGTCGCCGTACTTGTCGAAGACCGGTTTGAGGTAGGCCTTGACCGCGTGGCCAAAGATGATCGGGTCGGAAACCTTCATCATTGTCGCCTTGAGGTGCAGCGAGAACAGCGTGCCATCGGCCTTGGTCTTTGCGATCTGATCCTCGAGGAACATACCCAGCGCCTTGGCCGACATGAACGTCGCGTCGACCACCGTGCCGGCGGGGTAGCTGAGGCCATCCTTCAGAACCGTCTCGGACCCATCTTTGCCGACCAGAACGATCTTCGCGCCGGTTTCAGCGGCCAGCGTCGCGGATTTCTCGTTCGACACGAAATCATTGCCGGACATCGAAGAGACGCGCGTCTTGCTGTTGGCTGTCCAGTCACCCATGCGGTGCGGGTTGGCCTGGGCGTAGGCCTTGACGGCCTTAGCCGCGCGGCGGTCGGAGTTGCCTTCGCGCAGAACCGGGTTCACGGCCGAGCCCTTGATCGTGTCGTACTTGGCGCGGATCGCCTTTTCAGTGTCCGTTTCCGGTGCTTCGGGGTAGTCCGGCAAGGCGTAGCCCTGGCCCTGCAGTTCCTTGATCGCGGCAACCAGCTGCGGCACGGAGGCCGAGATGTTCGGCAGCTTGATCACGTTGGCGCCGGGCGTCTTGACCAGTTCGCCGAGCACGGCGAGATCGTCTGTCTGACGCTGGTCTTCGGTCAGGACCTCGGGGAAGGTCGCGATGATGCGGCCCGCCAGCGAAATGTCCCGGGTGCCGACGGTAACGCCAGCGGCATTTGCGAATTTCTTGATGATCGGCAGGAACGAAGCCGACGCCAACTCGGGCGCTTCGTCTACCTTGGTATAGATGATGTCTGGGGTGGTGTTTTCAGCCATGGGTCACGCCTTTCATGATTTGTCCCTGCCATAGGCCAAACCAAGCGAGTCGTAAACAGCATACAGTGGTATACATTGCCGCAATCGGCGGAATGTCCCAACTGTCAGGTCGACATGAACTCAACACCTTCTGGTGTGAACACGGCAGCGGTCAGTTGTCCGGTTGCATAGGCTCCGGTATCGATTGAAATCCTGCCATCTCTCATTTTGGGCCGGTCAACAATTGTGTGCCCATGAACGATCCAGAAGCCGTCTGATCGTGGAATTTTCCGAAAGTCGGCATGGCCCCAAATGAATGTGTCCGGGTCGTGCTGTTCAAGAGGAATGGCTGGGTTCGCGCCTGCGTGGACGACCGCAACGTTGCCGGACCAAGCTATACAATCCAGCCCCGACAACCAGATCAGCATATCTTCGCCCATTGCCTCATAGAGGTCGTCGCGCACCCGGATCAGTGTGTCGCCGCTTGTTGCTTCGGTGATCCCCGCGATGCCAAAACTTGCCAGCGTCTGCAGCCCGCCGTTGCGAAGCCAGCGGCGGCCCTCTGTCTCCGGGGACTTGAGGAAGTTGAGCATCATCTGTTCATGGTTTCCCATGAGCGGGGAGATCAACTCATTGTCCATCGCAAAGCGCAGGACCTGCGCACTCTGATCGCCACGGTCAACGAGGTCGCCAACACAGATGATGGTGGTGTCTTTCGGCAGCGCAGCCACCAAAGTGGTAAAGAGATCGAGGCGACCGTGGATATCCCCAATCACGCAGAACGGAGCATCCGGTTTGACCGGATCGAAATGAACCTCAGGCTCTGGTTGCTTCCGTTTGCCGAACAGCGTGGGGATTTTCATGCGCGTTTCTTCTTTGACCGGGCGTGCTGTGCCATTTTTTTAAGCGGAACTACAGGGGAATATGTGTTTCAGATCATCATTAAAAAGTGCTTGCCGGGTCTGGTGGAGTGGCTCCAGCCAGATGATCATGCTAGGTGGCGAGCACAGATTTGAACCTGGAAGGACGAATTGACCCGATGAAACGTGTTCTGGTCACCGGTACGGCCGGGTTCATCGGCTTTTATCTTGCTCGGCTACTGCTGGACGATGGGTTCGTTGTCCACGGGTACGACGCGATCACCGATTACTATGATGTGACGCTCAAGGAACGCCGCAACCAGATGTTGCTGCAATCTGCGGGCTACAGCTTTACCCATGCGACGCTGGAAGAGGACGGCACGTTTGAACGCGTTGCGGCCGAGTTCGCACCGGACATCATTGTTCATCTCGCCGGGCAGGCGGGGGTGCGCTACTCGCTGGAGAACCCGCGCGCTTATCTGGACAGCAATCTCGTTGGGACGTTCAACGTGATGGAGGCCGCGCGGCAGTTGGAGGTGGAGCATCTGTTGATGGCGTCCACATCGTCGGTCTATGGCGCAAACGAAGAGATGCCGTTCCGCGAGACTGACAAGGCGGATACGCAGCTGACATTCTATGCGGCGACGAAGAAGGCCAATGAAAGCATGGCGCATTCGTATGCGCATCTGTGGAACATCCCCACCACCATGTTTCGCTTCTTCACCGTGTATGGCCCGTGGGGGCGGCCGGACATGGCGCTCTTCAAGTTCACCAAGGGCATCTTCGAAGGCACGCCCATCGACATCTACAACCACGGCGACATGTACCGTGACTTTACCTATGTCGAGGATCTGGTGCGGGGCATCCGGCTTTTGATGGATGCGGTGCCCGGTGGGCCGGAGACAGCCGTCGAGGGCGATACGCTCAGCCCGGCGGCCCCTTACCGGATCGTGAATATCGGCAACTCGGACAAGGTGCGTCTGCTCGATTTTATCGAGGCAATCGAGGCGGAGACCGGGATTGAAGCCAAGCGCAATTACATGGAGATGCAGAAGGGGGATGTGTTCGCCACTTGGGCCGATGCGTCGCTGCTGCGGAACCTGACGGGATATGCGCCCAAGACCGATGTGCGCGAAGGGGTGGCAAAGTTCGTGGCGTGGTATCGGGACTATTACCAAGTCTGACGATTGATCGCGGTTGCAAGGCAATCAGCCGCGATTATCAAGGAAAGCCGAAAAGTCTTGATTGACGAAAGGCATGGTCGCGCAGGCGTTGCGGCGCGATACTTAATGCATCAGCAACAAAGGGTATCGCGCATGACCACGTCATATTTTGCGCCCAAGGGTGGGCATCCGGAGCAGGACCAGCTTTTGACGGATCGCGCGATGTTCACCGAGGCCTATGCGGTGATCCCCAAGGGCACGATGCGCGACATCACCACCAGCTTTCTGCCGTTCTGGGACAACACCCGCCTGTGGGTGATCGCGCGGCCGCTGACCGGCTTTGCCGAGACCTTTTCGCATTACATCATGGAGGTTGGCCCCGGTGGCGGGTCCGACCGTGCCGAGACCGACCCCGAGGCCGAAGGTGTGCTGTTCGTCGTCGAAGGGTCCATGACCCTGAGCGTGGGCGGGCAGACCCACGAGATGAAGGCGGGTGGTTATGCGTTCCTGCCGCCGCAATCCGGCTGGACCCTGCGCAACACAGGGACGGAGCCTGTGCGCTTTCACTGGCTGCGCAAGGCGTATCAGGCGGTGGACGGGCTGGACTATCCTGAGGCGTTCGTCACCAACGAGGCGGATGTGACGCCGAACGCGATGCCGGGCACCGATGGTAAATGGGCGACGACACGGTTTGTCGATCCGACCGACCTGCGGCACGACATGCACGTCAACATTGTGACCTTCGAGCCGGGCGCTGTGATTCCGTTTGCCGAAACCCATGTGATGGAGCACGGGCTCTACGTACTGGAAGGCAAGGCGGTCTACCGGTTGAACCAGGATTGGGTCGAGGTGGAGGCCGGGGATTACATGTGGCTGCGCGCCTTCTGCCCGCAGGCCTGTTACTCTGGTGGGCCGGGGCGCTTCCGTTACCTGCTCTACAAGGATGTGAACCGGCACATGCCGTTGCGGCTGGGTACCGCGCGCTGACCTGCTGCGATTCTGATGAAATCTACCTGAAAAGCGCATCCAAACGGGTGCGCTTTTCATTTTTCAAAAAATCATTTCATAATATGAAAAATATAATCATTTGTTTTTATGTAGTTTTGTAGATTTTCAAAATATGAAAAATAATTTCGAAAAAATTGTGTGGTGCGGATCGGTCGCGTAGTTTGATGGCAATTGGAGGAGAGACACCATGAGTTTCCAGAACCCCGTTTTCATTCCCGGCCCGACCAACATCCCAGAATCGCTGCGCAAGGCGTGCGATATGCCGACGATCGACCACCGGTCGCCACTGTTCGGTCAGATCCTGCACCCGGCCCGCAAGGCGGTTCAGCAAATTCTGAAAAGCACCAGCGCCGAGGTGTTCATCTTCCCGGCATCTGGGACTGGCGGTTGGGAAACCGCGCTGACCAACACGCTCAGCGCCGGCGACACCGTTCTGGTTGCACGCAACGGCATGTTCTCGCACCGCTGGATCGACATGTGTGAACGCTTTGGTCTGGATGTGATCATCGTGGACGTGGCCTGGGGCAATGGCATTCCGGCGGATCGCTACGAAGAGATTCTGACCAAGGACACGGCGCACCGGATCAAGGCGGTTCTGGCCACACACAATGAAACAGCGACAGGTGTGAAATCTGACATCGCCGCCGTGCGCCGTGCGATGGACGCGGCCAAGCACCCGGCCTTGCTCATGGTGGATGGCGTGTCGTCGATCGCGTCGATGGATTTCCGCTTTGACGAGTGGGGTGTCGACGTTGCCGTGACCGGGTCGCAAAAGGGTTTCATGCTGCCCGCCGGGCTGGCAATTGTCGGGTTCAGCCAGAAGGCTATGGAGGCGACCAAGACCGCCGGCCTGTTCCGCACCTTCTTTGACGTGCACGACATGATGAAGGGGTACGCCAACAACGCCTATCCCTACACGCCCGCCGTTGGTCTGATGAACGGCCTGAACGAGGCATGC
The DNA here is from genome assembly GCF_002115805.1 of Marivita geojedonensis. GTDB lineage: Bacteria > Pseudomonadota > Alphaproteobacteria > Rhodobacterales > Rhodobacteraceae > Marivita > Marivita geojedonensis. The sequence goes on from NZ_JFKC01000011.1 coordinate 29,521, forward strand.
CGCATGTTGCAGGCCGAAGGTCTGGAGAACGTGTTCGCACGTCATATCCGCATCGCCGAAGGCGTGCGTGCTGCGGTGGACGCGTGGGGTTTGAAGCTTTGTGCGGAAACGCCGGATGTCTATTCCGATACAGTGTCCGCGATCCGGACTCCCGAAGGGTTCAATGCGTCTGACATCGTGTCCCATGCGGCGACAACCTATGGCGTGGCCTTTGGGACAGGTCTCGGTGACGTTGCCGGCAAGGTGTTCCGCATCGGTCACTTGGGCAGCCTCACAGACGTAATGGCGCTGTCGGGCATCGCCACGGCCGAGATGTGCATGGTTGACCTTGGCCTCGACATCAAGCTTGGCTCGGGTGTGGCTGCGGCGCAGGACTACTATCGTCAAGGTTCCAACATCGCGCAGAAGGTGGCGGCAGAATGAAAGACATGAGCATGATCATTCCAACGTATGAGGACATGCTGGCAGCGCATGAGCGGATCAAACCGCACATCCGCCGGACGCCCGTGATGCAGTCGGACTACCTGAACGAACTGACCGGCGCGCAGCTGTTCTTCAAGTGCGAGAACTTCCAGGAGCCGGGCGCGTTCAAGGTGCGCGGCGGATCGAACGCGGTGTTCGGGCTGAGCGATGAAGAAGCGCAGCGCGGGGTCTGCACACATTCCTCGGGCAACCACGCTTTGTGTCTTAGCTATGCGGCTGGTCGCCGGGGTATTCCCTGCAACGTGGTTATGCCGCGCACGGCGCCGCAGGCCAAGAAGGACGCGGTGCGTCGCTATGGCGGCACCATCACCGAATGTGAGCCGTCGACCACATCGCGCGAGGCGGTGTTTGCCGAGGTGCAGGCGCGCACTGGTGGTGAATTCGTGCATCCCTACAACGATCCGCGCGTGATTGCGGGTCAGGGCACCTGTTCCAAGGAATTCATGGAGCAGACCGATGGTCTCGACATGATGGTGGCACCCATTGGGGGCGGGGGAATGATCTCGGGCACCTGTCTGACGCTGTCGACACTGGCGCCCGAGGTCAGCATCATCGCCGCCGAACCGGAGCAGGCCGACGACGCCTATCGCAGCTTCAAGGCAGGCCACATCATTGCCGATGACGCGCCCGAGACGATCGCGGATGGCCTCAAAGTTCCGCTCAAGGACCTGACATGGCATTTTGTGTCGAACCACGTGTCCGACATCATGACCGCGTCGGAACAAGAGATCATCGACGCGATGAAGATCACGTGGAAGTACCTGCGCATCGTGATGGAGCCGTCCTGCGCCGTTCCGCTCGCAGTGATCCTCAAGAACAAAGAGGCGTTCGCGGGCAAACGTGTCGGCGTAGTCGTCACCGGGGGCAATGTGGACCTCGATAAACTGCCGTGGATGGCGCAGTAATCGCGCTTCCATATACGTTTTGTTTCCGATAGGAAACTTCTGAGAATATACGACACATGCCGATTCCGCGCGATGACCGCGCTCGGCTTATAATCGGAGAGACGCAATGAAAGACATGAGCATTCTGGACGACTACGAAGTGGGCTACGACATCCCGGCCAAGCCTGGCATGAGCGAAGCCGAGGTGCAGACACCCTGCCTCGTGCTCGACCTCGACGCGCTGGAGCGCAACGTCAAGAAGATGGGCGACTACGCCAAGGCGCATGGCATGCGTCACCGCGTTCATGGCAAAATGCACAAGTCCGTCGATGTCGCTCTGATGCAGGTCGAGCTGGGCGGCGCGTGTGGCGTCTGCTGTCAGAAAGTCTCCGAGGCGGAAGTGTTCGCCCGTGGCGGCATCAAGGATGTTCTGGTGTCGAACCAAGTGCGTGACCCGGCCAAGATCGACCGCCTGGCACGTATGCCCAAGCTGGGTGCGCGGACGATCTGCTGTGTCGACGATCTAGCCAACGTGGCCGACCTTTCGGCAGCGGCGGTCAAGCATGGTACGCAGATCGAATGTCTGGTCGAGATCGACTGCGGCGCGGGCCGCTGTGGTGTGACCACGACACCGGAAGTTGTCGAGATTGCCAAGGCGATCGACGCGGCAGAGGGGCTCAAGTTTGCCGGCATCCAGGCCTATCAGGGCGCGATGCAGCACATGGACAGCTATGACGATCGCAAAGCGAAGATCGACATCGCCGTGGCACAGGTGAAGGACGCGGTGGACGCTCTGAAAGCCGAAGGTCTTGAGTGCGACATCGTCGGCGGCGGTGGCACCGGGTCGTATTACTTCGAGTCCAATTCGGGTGTGTATAACGAGCTTCAGTGCGGATCTTATGCGTTCATGGACGCGGATTACGGCCGTATCCTCGACAAGGACGGCAAGCGCATCGACCAGGGCGAGTGGGAGAACGCGCTTTTCATCCTGACCTCGGTGATGAGCCACGCGAAGGCCGACAAAGCGATTGTCGATGCGGGCCTCAAGGCGCAGTCGGTTGATAGCGGTCTGCCGGTGATCTTTGGCCGTGATGACGTGCAGTACGTCAAATGCTCGGACGAGCATGGCGTGGTGATGGACCCGAACGGCGCGCTCAAGGTCAATGACAAGCTCAAGCTGGTTCCGGGCCATTGCGATCCGACCTGCAACGTGCACGATTGGTATGTCGGCATCCGCAACGGCGTTGTGGAAACAGTCTGGCCGGTCTCGGCGCGCGGTCGGGCATATTGATGTCGTCGCGCTGACGCGCGCCGACACCTGGGGGCTCTGCCCCCAGACCCCCGAGGTATTTGGAAAACGAAGAAGACTAGGACGGTGCGCAGCGTGGACTGTCGCACCGTTTTTGTGAGGGAGAGACCATGTATATCGTTCCGGAAGCCATGATTGCTGATCTGGTGTCACGCGAAGCCTCGTTCGAGGCGGTGGAGCAGGTGTTTGCCGCGATGGCGGCGAAGGATGCCTATAACTTTCCGGTGGTGCGCGAGGCGATTGGCCATGAGGATGCGCTCTATGGCTTCAAGGGTGGGTTTGACCGGGTGGGCGGTGCGCTGGGCCTGAAGGCCGGAGGGTACTGGCCGCACAACCTCGAGAAGCGCGGGCTGATCAACCACCAGTCGACGGTGTTCCTGTTCGATCCGGATACCGGCAAGGTTCGGGCGATGGTCGGGGGGAACCTGTTGACCGCCTTGCGGACGGCGGCGGCGTCTTCGGTGTCGATCAAACATCTGGCGCGGGCGGATGCCAGGGTCATGGGTATGGTTGGCGCGGGTCATCAGGCGACGTTCCAGCTGCGCGCGGCGCTGGAGCAGCGGCCGTTCGAGAAGGTGATCGGGTGGAACTACCATCCAGAGATGCTGCCCAATATCGAGAAGGTCGCGAACGAGGCCGGTGTGCCGTTTGAGGCGGTGGACCTACCGGGGATGGCCGAGGCGGATGTGATCATTTCGATCACCTCGGCTTTTGCGCCGTCACTGATGGCAGATCATGTCAGCCCGGGAACCCATCTGGCCTGCATGGGCACCGACACCAAGGGCAAGCAGGAGGTCGAGTCGGCGCTTCTGGCGCGGGCCAAGGTATTCACGGATGAGGTGGCGCAGTCGGTCAGCATTGGTGAGGCGCAGCACGCGGTGGCTGCCGGTCTGATCGCGGAAAGCGACGTGACCGAGATCGGCGCGGTGATCAACGGCACCCATCCGGGGCGGACATCGGGCGATGACATCACTCTGTTCGATGGCACGGGAGTCGGGCTTCAGGATCTGGCGGTGGCGTCGAAAGTTGTCGATCTGGCCATCGAGCGTGGTGTGGCGATCGAGGTTGATTTCTGATCGGTTTGAGTTTGGCAACTCAGTCAACGCGGGTCGTTCCCATGGATTGCCCTTGTCGGTCTGCTGTCTATGGTCCGGGATTTGACGAGATGTTGCGCTATGATCTCTAGGCGCACTCAGAGGGGGTAGAGATGGCGAAAGGTTTTGCAGTTGGGGCGGAGGTGCCCGATATCGCGCTTCCGGCAACCGATGGACAGACAATCAATCTGCGCCGTTTGACCGGAGTTTCGGTTGTGTATGCATACCCGCGCACCGGCGTGCCAGGCGCTGTACCGATTCTGGGATGGGGCGACATTCCCGGTGCAACCGGATGTACGCCCCAGTCATGTGGGTTTCGCGACCATCACGCCGAGCTTCTTGCCGCCGGGGCATCGCAGGTGTTTGGGTTGTCGACACAGGACACCGCGTATCAAAAAGAAGCGGTGGACCGTTTGCAGCTTCCGTTTGCAATCCTGTCGGATGAAGAGTTGCGATTTGCCAGCGCTCTGGGGCTGACCACTTTTGAGGCAGGAGGCATGGTGCTGTTGAAGCGGGTTAGTTTCGTGATCGAGGACGGCCGCTTGATCATGGTGATGCCTGACGTACCTGACCCGGCGGAAAACGCAGAAGAGGTTCTCGCCTGGCTTCGTGGCCGCCCTCGGACTCCGTCCGCGTGATCACTTGTCGAGATCGGCGATGAACTGGTCCAGTTCGGCGTCATCAATACTGACGCTGTGTTCACGCGCCGGGTAGACACCCGAGGCGACATCAGCACGAAACTCCTGAAAAGCGGTGACACGTTCCTGTTGCAGTCGCGCGAACTCGGCATTGAAGTCGCGGTACCTTTTGGCGTGGCGGGGTGTGTGGCCCTGCGTTTGGCCCAGGACATCATCGGCAAAGAGATATTGCGCATCGGCATATGGGCCGGCGCCCATTCCAAGCAGGACAAGACTGGTTCGTTTGGCGATTTCTTCGGCGACGCGATCCGGCACGACTTCGAGTTCCGCGCCAAAGCAGCCGATGTATTCCAGCATCTTCACGTGATCAAAGACACTGCGGGCACTTTCGGCGGTTTTGCCGACGGCTTTGAAACCACCTGTCCATGTGGCCTTGGACGGGATGAGGCCCACATGGCTGACCACCGGGATGCCATCGTCGGTCAATGCACGGATTGTTCCCGGCGAAGATGCGCAATAAACGCAATCTCCGCCGATCTGCATCGCACGATGCGCGGCGCGCTGGTAGTCCTCCTGCGTGACGAGTTCGCCGTAAAGGAGGCCGACCTGAACGAAACAGTCACCGGCCGCGTCGCGCATGTCCGGTGACCAGAGCGGGTCGATGATGGACAACATATCGATCCCTGCCTCGGCTGCCGCCTCCGCTTCTTCAGGCGTTTCAACATACAGCATGGTCAGGGTGCGCTTTCCCTTAAGGTCGCGGATGTCGGCGACGGTGGGTCGGGTGTGATAGAGGCCCATTTTCAGACCTCGATCAGCACTCGGCCATCTTCGACCCGGACAGGGTAGGTGCCGAGGTTCACGCAAACAGGAGCACGCTTCGCTTCTCCGGTACGATAGTCGAACTGGCCGTTATGTTTGGGACATTCGATGACGTAATCCATCACCAGACCGTCTTCGAGGTGGACGTTTTCGTGGGTGCACAGACCATCAGTGCAGAAGTATTCGTCATCCGGGCTGCGGTAGATGGCGAACGTGTGACCGTCATGGTCGAAACGGATCAGGTCTTCTTCTTCGATATCGTCGGTTGCGCAGGCGTCTATCCATTGTGCCATTCGCCAAACTCCTTCTGCTGGATTGATCATTCTGCGGGTATGCCAAGCGCGTCGGCGTGCAGGTCTTCTCGGTACGGGCGCGCGGTGGCAGGCAGGTCGCGGCGCAGGAAGTAGTCTTCGTAGCGCAGTTGCCGTTTCAGTGCTGGCCAGACCTCGGCATAGGCTGCGAAGATTGACGGGTTCGGCTCGGGCAGATCATGTTTGATCATCTCGTGAAGTTCGGGCAGCCGATGGTAGGGCACCATCGGGAACATGTGGTGTTCCACGTGGTAGTTCATGTTCCAGTAGATGAAGCGGCTGACCGGGTTCATGTAGACTGTCCGACTGTTGAGCCGGTGGTCGAGAACATTGTCTGCAAGACCCGCGTGCTGCAGAACACCGGTCATGACATGGTGCCATGCGCCATACAGCCGGGGCAGTCCAATGAAAAGCAGCGGGATCCAAGACTGGGCCAGCAGGGCACTGGCGAGTGTGGCGGCGTAGATGACCGTCCAGATGCGCGCGACACGGACCACCTTGGGATGCTCCTGTTCGGGGATAAAGGTCGCCTCTTCCGGATCAAGCCTGCCGCTGGCATTGAGCAGCATCCGTTTCCAACCGTTCAGCGCATCGAGTATCCCAAAGACGTTCAGAAGGATGCGGATGAGCGCGGGTGGGCGCATGGCTACGATTTCCGGGTCACGACCGACGATGATCGTGTCTGTGTGATGCCGTGCGTGGCTCCAGCGCCATGTGACGGGATTTCGAACCATACAGAACGAGGCAATCTGGTAAACGGCATCGTTCATCCATGGTGTCTTGAAGGCTGTGCCGTGGCCACATTCATGCCAACGGCTGTCCATTGCGGACCCATAAAGCACGCCATAGGCCAACCAGAACGGGACTGCGACCCACGATGGCCACAGAGCTATGGCAACTGCTGCGAAGACTGCCATGCAGCCAAAGAGTATGAGAGTGTCCTGGATCGCGGGCGAATCCGTCCGTTTCATGAGCGCTTTCATGTCTTTGCGCGGGATGTCGGTGTGATACCATTCCGCCGTCGCCAGACCGGTCTCAACCGCGCGCCGGGCGTCGGATCCCAGCATCGAATAATCGCGTCGCGCCATCCTGTCCTCCCGTTCTGGCCTGATCCGTTGCTAGCACAGCAGATGGGTGAAAAGGTGCAGCGCACTTGCAGTTTACATCAAAAAACATCAGTCTATGTGGATAAACTGATGTGATTACATCAATATGTCCAAACGACCCACCATATCTGATCTTGCCCGCGAAACCGGGTTGGGTGTGGCGACTGTCGATCGGGCGCTCAACGGACGCAGCAACGTGTCAGCGCGGGCTGTTGCACGGGTGGCCGAAGCTGCGGAACGGCTTGGCTATCATGCCAGCGGGCTGGCAAGGCTGCGTGTCGAGGCCAAGGCGCGACCTGTCAAAAGACTTGGTTTTGTGCTGCAAAAGCCCGGACAGGCATTCTATCGCAACTTTGCCACGGAACTGGAGGTGGCCGTTGCTGCCCGTAGCGATGTGAACGGAAAAACCAAAATCCGGTTTCCCGACTCGCAGGCCATCGAAGCCTACGAGTCCGTTATCGGCGAAGTGGCCGATGAGGTGGATGCGCTGGCGGTTGTCGCGCCAAACCATCCCCGGCTGGTGGAACTGGTTGGGCGGTGCCGGGCGAATGGTCTCCCGGTGTTTACGCTGTTAAACGATTTTGCCCAGGACACGCGGGCTGGATATCTCGGGATGGACAACCTCAAGGTTGGCCGCATCGCGGCTTGGATGCTGACCACGGGCCTGCGCCAGCCTGGAGAGCTTGCCATTTTTGTCGGATCGGGACGCTGGTATGGTCACATGATGCGTGAAACAGGGTTTCAGAGTTACCTGCGCCAGAACGCACCCGCGTTCACGATGCTGGATACAATGGTCAACCTGGACACCCGCCAGGTGACATACGAGGCCACACTGGATCTGCTGAACCGCAGGCCGGATCTTCGTGGGATTTACGTTGCGGGCGGGGGCATGGAAGGCGCTATCGCCGCGCTCAGGGAGGTACGCCCGGCGGGTCGGGTAGGGCTCGTGGTCAATGAACTGACACCGGAAAGCCGAGCCGCGCTGGTGGACCGCTATGCCCTGATGGCAATTGCGACGCCGTTGGCAGAGCTGTGCCGCCGCTGCGTTGCGGCGATGCTGGAGGCGTCTTCAGGTGGCGCGAGCTTTGGACAGGTGTTCCTTCCGCCTGATCTTCACGTGCCCGAGTCGATCTGAAGACGTCCTGGTCAGGCGTCCCGCTCCATGATCCACTCGACCTCAGGTGCAGCGACAAAGCGCCATTTCCGCAACGGGCCGGCCATGACATTGAGGTAATACATCTCGAAACCGTAGGGCGCGCCGCAGGGGTGGTGACCTCGTGGGACAAGGACAACATCGCCGTCGGACACCGCCATTGTTTCGTCGAGTTGGCCATCATCGGTATAGACGCGTTGGATACCAAATCCGGAGGCCGGATTCAGCCGGTGGTAATAGGTCTCTTCGAGATAGGTGATGCGCGGGAAGTCATCCTCATCGTGACGGTGACTGGGATAAGAGGACCAGTGCCCGTTCGGCGTGAACACCTCGGTGACCAACAGACTGTCTGCGTAATCCTCGGTCTCCATCGCGATGTTGTTGATGTAGCGGGTGTTCACACCTTTACCGCGCTCCGTGAGCGTGATGCCATCCGGCCCGATTGTGCGCGCCGCATGCCCACCTTTGCCGGGTGCCGAGCAGACCGCGATAACGCAATCGGTTTCCGCCGTGGCAGTCCAGTCGGAACCGTTCGGAAGGTAAAGGCAATGCGGCGGCGTCTTTTCGAAGACGGACATGCGGTCGCCCAGCACGCCCCAGTCCCGCCCTGCCCCGGTAATTGCCGCCTTGCCCTCGACCATCACAAGGATCACTTCGCGGTCTCCCGTCGCCTCCGACGCGGTGTCGCCTTTTTTTAGGTGGTACAGTGAGAACCCGACATAGCGCCAACCAGCGCTCTCGGGAGTGATCCGATGCACCTCTCCGCGTGTGCCGAAGGGTTTGCGCAGCAGGTTGGGCATGTTTCGGATCCTTTTCTGTTTCGTGTTCGGCCGCTGAGCGCCGTGGAGCAAGCAGGCCCGGAAAATCCACCCGGACCTGCCGTCTATGTGTCAGGCTGCCTGACGATGCGCCATATCGCTCAGAGCGTCCCGGAACTGAGCATTTGTCCAGCCTTCTTCGAGCGCGCGACGCAGCATGTCGGCTTGGCTTTCCGGAGCGTTGCCGCCGATGGGCGGATCTGTGTCCAGATTGGTTGGAAAGCTGTAGCCCTCCGCACAGGCCGCGATAGCAGCGTCACACTCGCTGGCGGACAAACGTCCGCCCTGTTTGAGCGCGACAAGTTCCGGAAAGAGTGCGGCACTCATTGTCCGGCGATCGACGGCTTCCATTGCGCGGCCAAACGCGGATGAGACCTGCAGCAGATTGACCATGCGATTGATGTCGCTGCTCCGGTTTTCGCCCGCCGCATGAAACAGCGCGGGATTGAAGAAGACGGCATCGCCCTTTTCCAGCGCAACCTGCACATGGTTCGCCTCAAAATAATCCGAATGATCCTCCCGATGAAACGCAAGATACCCCGACGGGTAAAGTTGCGAGAAGGGAAGGAGCTTTGTCGGACCGCTTTCCAGCGGCATGTCGCAATGCGCAACCGCGCCCTGCAACGTCAGCGTCGCCGTGACTTCATGGGCATGTGCCGGGTATCGGGCGGACTGATCCGCGCTTTGGAAGCCGAGGTGATAGTCCCGGTGTGCCTTTTGCGCCTTTCCACCCGGCCGCACCTGATTGACCTGCGCGGTCATCTGGTAGTTCGGGCCAAGCCATGCCTCGCAAGCTGCGGCGATGGACAGGTTGCCGAAGTAAAGCGCAAAACCTTCGGGATCGCGCAGACATTGCTTCTGCAACGAATTCCAGACCCGGTCGTTGGCTCCGGACGTAGCGAAATGATCGCCTTTGCCTGCGGTTTGCGATTTCTCATCCGCAATAATCGCGTTGAACACATCCGAGGCACGGTCGATCAATGACGTATCGGCATACGCGCGCTTCAGCGCGATCACACCTGCGGATTGTCGCAGAACCCAGGCCCACTCTGACATGAGTGACTGTTGCTTTTCAGGATCGTCCAGAGCAGATCGCAGCGCGGTCATGTCATAGATCGGTACGTTCTTTTCGATTCCGGCAGCATGAGGCACGTCTGCTGGCTGAAGTTGTTGCGAGGTCAGCACCTTGAATTCATCCAGATCGCAGGACTCCCGATCGAAATAACCGATATATCCGAATGTGCGATGTACCATGTCGTCCTCCTGTTGCATGGTTTCGGTGCTGGCCCCAAGCGGGGACCGGTTGAACCTTACTGCGCGATCTCCAGACCGGAGGCGGCGGCGATTGCGCGAATGTGATCGTAGCCGATTTTTGAGTACTCAAAGGGCGGCGCCTTGGCGGGGTCCTGTTCGGCCTCGACAACGATCCAGCCGTTGTAATCCATCGCCGCCAGTTTTTTCGTGATGGCCATAAAGTCGATGCAGCCTTCCGGATCACCCGGCACGGAATAGACGCCGGCGGCCACACCATCGAGGAAGCTGCGGTCCTCGGATCGCACCCAGTCCAGCACCGACTGCCTCACGTCTTTGCAGTGAACGTGGTGAACGCGGTGACCCCATTTTTCGAGAACCGCCAAAGGGTCCGCCCCGGCGAAATGCAGATGACCTGTATCGTAAAGCAGGGTCAGTGCAGGATCGCTGCCCTCCATCAGCCAGTCGATGTCCTCGGCATCCTGCACCATTGCACCCATGTGATGGTGGTAGGACAGAACGCAGCCCTGGTCGGCGGACCATTTGGCAAGTTCCGACAGTTTCGCGCCATACGCCATAACTTCATCACGGGTCAGTTTGGGGCGCTGGCTGACCGGGCGGGCGATGTCGCCCTGAATGGTGTTGGAACATTCCGCATAGACGATGCAGGGCGCATTGAGGGCAGCGAATTGTTCGACCTGCTGCCGGATTGCGGCTTTTTCGGTCGCAAGGTCATTCACCATCAGATTGCCCGAACACCAACCGCCGCAGAGTGACACGCCATAGCGATCCAGATAGGCGCGCAACCCTTCGGTGTCGGCTGGCATCCGGCGACCGCGCTCGACACCCTGATAGCCAATCCGTGCGGCGTCTTGCATCGCACCTTCGGTTGTGTAGGCCGCTGTCAAATCGGGCAGGTCGTCATTCTGCCAGGCAATCAGCGAGATGCCGATTTTGATCGCCATCAGTCTGCCCTTTGTTTGAATTTGTTGGCTTCATACCGTTCCCGCGCGGCGTTCACTTCAGGACGGACCGAGACTTCGGGAACGCCAACCTCCCACCAGGTTCCCCCATGCTCGGTGGATGGATAGGGATCAGTGTCGATGACGATCACGTAGGGAACCGCCATGTCGTGACGCTTGGCCAGTGCATCTTCGAGCTCCGAAATGGAGCTTACTTTGACACTGATCGCGCCCATGGATCCTGCGTGCTGGGCAAAATCGATGGCACTAGGGTTCGCGTGAACCGCGTGGTCGAGCAGGTTGTTGAACTCGGCCCCGCCTGTGCCCATCTGCAGCCGGTTGATGCAGCCAAAGCCCCGGTTGTCGGTCACGACCACTGTGAAGGGGATACCCATCATGACAGCCGTGGCCATTTCCGAGTTGGCCATCATGTAAGTGCCATCCCCGGTAAAGCAGACAACGTCGGCCTGCGGCTGGGCCATCTTGATTCCCATTGCCCCCGCGATTTCGTAGCCCATGCAGGAAAAACCGTATTCCATATGATAGCTGCCCGGCTTTCCCGCCTTCCACAGCTTGTGCAATTCACCGGGCATGGTGCCTGCAGCGCACATCACGACCGTCTCATCCGTCGCAGCACGCTGAACCGCGCCGATGACCTGCATATCTGTTGGTAGCTCATTGCCCTCGGGTGCATCGGTCAGCGGATCGACCTTGGAAAACCAGCCGGATTTCAGGTCGGGGGCAGGCGCGTCGGCGGCGTAGCTCACCAGTTCGAGCGCAAGCTCGGTCAGGCCGGTTTTTGCGTCCGACATCACCGGCATCGCGCCGTGCTTAGCAGCGTCATAAGCGTTGACGTTCAGGCTTATGATACGGCGTTCGGGATTGGCAAAAAGTCCCCAGGACCCGGTTGTAAAATCCTGAAAACGGGTGCCGATGCCTATGACCACATCTGCCTCTGCGCAAACAGTGTTGGCCGGCTCGCCCCCAGTGACTCCGATGGGCCCGAGGTTCAGGGCGTGGTCCCAGGGCAGAGCGGATTTCCCCGCCTGGGTTTCGGCGACAGGGATGTTGTGCGTTTCGGCAAAGGCTTTCAGGTCTTCCATCGCGCCGGAATAATGCACCCCGCCACCTGCGACGATCACCGGGCGTTTGGCAGACCGGATCACCTCGACTGCGCGGTGCAGTTCGTGATGATCGGGACGGATGCGGCGCTGGTGCCAGACCTGCGGCTCGAAAAAGCTGACCGGGTAGTCAAATGCTTCGGCCTGGACGTCCTGGCAGAACGAAAGGGTCACCGGACCACAATCTGCGGGATCGGTCATCGTGCGGAACGCACGCGGCAGGGCCGTCAGCAGATGCTCGGGTCTGGTGATCCGATCGAAATAGCGGCTTACGGTCTTGAACGTATCATTGACCGAAGCGCTGCCGTCGGAGAAATCCTCGATCTGCTGCAACACTGGGTCCGGGCCACGGTTGGCAAAGACGTCGCCGGGAAGAAACAGGACAGGAAGACGGTTGACGTGTGCCAGCGCTGCCGCAGTGACCATGTTGGTTGCGCCCGGTCCGATGGATGACGTGACAGCCATCGCCCGACGACGGCGCAACTGCTTGGCATAGGCAATCGCCGTATGTGCCATCGTCTGTTCGTTGTGGCCTCGGTATGTTGGCAGCGAGTCGCGCACGCCATAGAGCGCCTCGCCCAGACCGGCGACATTGCCATGTCCAAAGATGGCCCAGACCCCGGCGATGAACGGATCGCCATCCTCGTTCATCTGTGCCGTGAGATAGCGCACCAATGCCTGTGCAGCGGTCAACCGTATTGTCTTGGCCATGGTTCAGTCCTTCATTGTCTTCGGTGTCGCGCCATGGTGCCATCCTGGCACGACGGTAACATTCCTGGTCCTGGTCCTGGACCTCTGGCCTGGACACAGTGTTGGATCATGCATCGTCGAGAATTTCCGACACATGCACGACGCGCTTTTCCTTGACCGAGCGCAGCGCCGCCTCAGCCAGTGCCAGCGCCATCATCCCATCATGACCGGTCGTCGGGGTTTTGCCGTCTCCGGCCAAAGCGGCGACGAATGCGGCGATTTCATTCGCATAGGCAGCCACGTAGCGGGTCATAAAGAAATCAAGCAGCGGCGGGCGGTGGAAACCATCTGCATTTGCCAGTTCGATATTGGCTTCGCGCATGTTTTCGGCCGAGACCGACCCGTGCGATCCAAGCACCTCGATCCGCTGGTCATAGCCGTAAGTCGCGCGGCGGGAGTTGGTGATTGTGCATTGCCGGCCACCTGCCGTCGTCAAGATCACGTTCACACTGTCGTAGTCGCCCAGATCTGCGATCTTGGGATCGGTAAGAACCGATGCAGCTGCCTGAACGGTGTCCACCTCTTCGCCCAAAAGCCAGCGCGCGACGTCGAAATCGTGGATTGTCATGTCGCGGAAGATGCCACCAGACACCTTTATGTATTCAGCGGGCGGTGCGCCCGGATCGCGGCTGGAGATTGTGACCATCTCGACATCCCCGATCCGGCCCTCATCGATGGCCTTTTTGAGCGCCCTGAAATCCGGGTCAAAGCGTCGATTGAAGCCGACCATCAACGTCGCACCTTCCTGCTCGACTGTTTTCAGGCAGTCTTTGACCCGTCCCAGATCAAGATCCACCGGCTTTTCACAGAAGATCGCTTTTCCAGCACGCGCGAACTGTTCGATCAGATCGGCATGTGTGTTGGTCGGTGTGCAGATCGCAACCGCATCGACATCGTCGCTTGCCGCGATTTCGTCGATGGTGCGGATATCGCATCCATAACCCGACGCCACACGCTCGGCTGCTTCAGCCACCGGATCGGCAATAGCGACCAGTGAAGCACCTTCGGTCGAAGCGACAGCGCGGGCGTGGACCTGGCCGATGCGGCCTGCTCCGAGAATGGCGAAACGAACGGTCATGTGATCCTCATGATCTTGGCGTCCTTGGACGGATTGGGCGCTGTTGCGCAATGCAGTCTGGGCGACCGACGCTGGGAGGCCGCGCCGGTCGCTATTTGGCTTTGCCCCTGTCCTGTTGGACCGGGCATCTGCCGGTGTCAGGCGGCGTCTTCGTAACCTGCCTGGGTCTTTGCGCCTGTAATGTAGGCCACGACATCTTCGCCCGAGATATCCTCGTTCTTGATGTCAAGGTTTGCGCAGATACGCCCACGCCGGAATACCACGACACGATCAACCAGATCGAACACCTGACGCATGTTGTGACTCACAAGGATCAGCGGTTCCCCTGCTTCCTTGAGAGTACGAATGATGTTTTCCACCTGCGCGGTTTCCTGCACACCAAGCGCCGCCGTGGGTTCGTCCATGATGGTCAGCTTGGAGTGGAACGTTGCCGTGCGCGCGATGGCAACGCACTGACGTTGACCACCGGACATGTTGCGGATGGAGTTTCGGATGTTCGGGATTTTCACGGCAGTCTTTTCCAAACCGGCAAGTGTCGCTTCGCGCATCGAACGGTAATCAAGGAGCCGGAACGGACCCAGGAAATTCCACTTCGTGATCTCGCGCCCCAGAAACAGGTTGTCGGGTACATCAAGGTCGTCGGCCAGCGCCAGCGTCTGGAATACGGTCTCGATCCCTGCCTCACGGGCGTCGATCGGACCGGAAAAATTCACCGGTTTACCGTCGAAAATGATGTCACCGCGGGTTCGCTGCTCCACTCCTGTAATCTGGCGGACAAAGGTGGATTTCCCTGCACCGTTGTCTCCCATGATTGCAACGTGTTCGCCTTTGCGAAGAACGAAGTTGGCATCCTGCAGCGCATGTACGCCGCCATAGTGTTTGGTCAGGTTTCGGGTCTCAAGGATGATGTCTGACATGGTGATCCCTCCTCAGGACCGCATCGCGGCGCGTTGCTGACGCCATTGATCCAGAACGACGGCGCTGATGATGATCGCGCCCATGGCCATCAACTGATAGAACGCGTCGAGTTTGATGAAGGTGAAGCCGGACTGGATGACGCCAAAAACCATCGCCCCCAGAACAGTGCCGACGATAGAGCCGCGCCCTCCGGTAAGGCTCACGCCGCCGATTACGGCCATGGCAATGGCGTAGAGTTCGTAGAACTGTCCCATGCCGGCCTGCGCGGTGAGGTTCTTGGAGCTCAGCACGATCGCAGCAAAGGCGGCCAGCATGCCCGCGATCATGTAAACGAGGATCTTGTGACGTTTCACGTTGATGCCCGACATGCGTGCCGCGTCTTCGTTCGAGCCGATGGCGTATGTGTGCTTGCCGTAAACGGTGAATTTCATGATCACGAAGAACACGGCGGCCAGCAGGACGAACCAGACAACAGGCATCATACCAGCGCCAAGGGCTGCGTACTGTTCGGTCGGAAACGAGACGGGTTGCCCCTTGGTCCACCACTGAGCAATGCCGCGGCAGATCAGGAACATGCCAAGAGTCGCGATGAACGGCGGGATTCGGGTAAGGGCAATGAATGTGCCATTGATCGCGCCGATCAAGGCACCGAAGGCCAACCCCACGAGTATGGGAATGATCACGGGAAGGTCAAACGACCAAGGCCCAAACACGGCCTTTGGGTTCGGGTTGCCGTTGACCAGCTCTGTTTGTGCAAAAGACATCACGATCATAGCCGCCGCGCCGACGAGTGGCCCTGAGGAAAGGTCGATCCCTCCGGAAATGATGACCTGGGTTACTCCAAGCGCGATGATCCCGATGATCGACACCTGCAGGATCACGATCTTGATCCGCGCGATGTTGAGGATCGTGCCGTCCCGGTTGGTGTTGAAATCGAACAGCATGCTCTGGCCGTTCATGTAGGGCAGGATCTGTCCGAGAGCCTCGAAGATCAGAATGATCAAAACCAGCGCGATAAAGACATTGGCCTCGTTCGGCCAGGCGCGCTTGGACTTGTCGTAGGTCAGTCCGCCGATACCGTGTGATGTTTGATCTGCCATTTTCCCCTCCGCACGCCCGTTCTGCGCGCTGCTCGCGTTGCAGTCGGGACGGCGCGAAGTTGGTGCGCCGCCCCGATCTTCTCAGTCGTTCAGGCTCAGTTTTTGCTCAGGAAGTTGTCGATGTTAGCCGGGGTGACCAGCTGGAACGGGATGTAGACTTTCTGATCGACATCTTCGCCACGGGCCAGCGCCAGAGCTGCGTCGACCGACCCTTCACCCTGACCGAACGCATCCTGGAAAACGGTTGCATCGAGATCGCCCGCCTGCATCGCAACCAGAGCGTCCTGAGTGGCGTCTACGCCGACCACAACCACGTCTTCCATCGAGATGCCTGCGGCCTTCATCGCCTGGATCGCGCCGATGGCCATTTCGTCATTGTTTGCGAAGACCACCTGGAAGTCTTCACCCGAGGACAACCAGTTGGTCATCAGATCCTGCGCTTCGTCGCGCGACCAGTTTGCCGTCTGGCGGTCGATGATCGAGATGAAGTTGCACATGTCGATGCCGAGAATGTCATCGACATCCTTGGTGCGCTGTACCGCCGCCTGGTTGGACAGCTGCCCCATCAGCAGGTAGCCGGATGCGCCACCGCTGTGCCCCATGGCACGCAGCATCTTGCAGGCTTCGAATGCGGCGAGTGTACCGGACTCGATTTCGTTCGAGGCGACGAACGCCTGATCGTCGGGAAGTGTGTCCACGTTGACAGGTTGGCGGTTCACATAGACGAGCGGTACGCCGGCAGAAGCGGCGGCCTGTGTCATGGCTTCGGTTGCGTTGGTGTCGACGGCGTTCACGATGATCGCGTCAACGCCGGACGCGACGAAGTTGTTGATCTGGTCAAGCTGACGGGCCACGTCATCCTGTGCGTCTTCAACAACGAGATCCACGCCATCGATGCCGGACGCATAGTCTTCCATGCCGTTCCGCATGACGGTCAGGAAGTTGTCGTCAAAGCGGGCAATCGACACGCCGATTGTCTCCGCAAACGACGCCGAGGACATCAACGACAGCGTGACTGCAGCAATAAGAGTTTTCTTCATGGTTTCCTCCCTAAACGGTGTCCGGCACACCAAACTCAAAACCGGAAGCCCCGCTGGCGGGGCGGTTGGTCGTCCCTTCAGGCGGCGTGCGCCTGAAGTTCGGAAGCGATAAAGTCAAAGGATCTCCGGATTGCACTGTACGGATCCGTCAGCGCGTGGGTTTCCGGTGAAAAGCATTCGTAGGAGACCGGGCCGTCATATCCTGCCGAGAGCAGCGCAGCGATTTGGTCGATGTTGCCAAGACGGTCCGAGGCATCGATGAGAACGCGGTGTTCGTCTTCCATTTGCCCCAATGTCAGCGCGGGATCGACGACGCCGGAGATGTGCACAATGCCTGTCATCTGGGGGAAGAAAGTGTCTTCCTCGGCCAGTGTATGGTGAAACGTATCGTGCACGATGCGCATATGCGTTTCGCCGCCGATGGACCGGATCGTGTCCACCAGCTCTGCCTTGTGGCGCAGCGACGAGCGCTGGAAACCCAGCGGTTCCACAAGGCCGATGAGTTCGGCATCCTGCAGCAATGGAAGGATGGCTCGCAGCGCGACGCGCAGATTTGCCTGCCGCTCACCGTTGCCAAGGGCGGTTCCATCGTTGCGGGGGATCAGGCTGATCGTATCGGCGCCAGCCTCTTTGGCGATCCCGATAAGGGCTTTCACCGCGTCTTCGCGCTCTGCCGACCAGTCATTGAAGGGATACACCTGGCTCACACCGAATAGGCTGAGGCCCTTGTCCTGCGCGATACGTCCGGCGTCCGCAGGGGAGCGCCCGTCGAAGAGGGGCTGGTCGATGTCATTGCGGACCTCGACCCCGGCGCATCCCAGTTTGGATGCAAGGTCCAGAAACGCCACATAGTCCAGACCGGGCACGGTCATGTGGTTCAGAGCCGTCTTCATTTTTCCTCCCAGCGCAGCTCCGCCAACCTCTTCGGGTCGTGTCAAAGCCTGCCTTACGGAAGGTAACCTGTCGTCAATTGTGAGATTCGGTCAATGCTACGCGCGTAAAAATGCGTCATTCATGACGCTTTCCAGGCCGCAATAATGACGTAAACACGTCATCATACGATTTCAGGCAGGATCAGCACCGGGTCGAGAAACAGCTGCCCGAATACGCCGTCCTCACCATGCAGCGAGGTCTTGACCATCATATCCACCACATCATCGCAAACCTTGGCCAGCGGTGTGGAAATCACCATGGTGGCATATCCATCGATCAATGCTGCGCGGCTCTCGGCCGTCAGTTCGTTTACCACGAGCGCCACTTTTGGTTCGGAATGAACCTCGCGCAAAGCGGCGATCGCCCCCTCCATGCCGCCACCTGCCACGTAGATACCCTTGAGATCCGGGTGACGGTGAATGAGGTCGAGCGTTGCCTCGTAGGTCAGTTGGCGTGTCTCGAGGTTCACGAGCGTGTCCAGAACCTGAAACCCACGCCCGGTTTCCCGGACAAATGATCGGAATCCCACTTCGCGAAGATCGTGCCCGTGCCAACGGTTGCCGCCGACGAAAATGGCCAGCTTGCCCGGTTCATGCACGGTTTTGGTGATCAGCCACGCAGCCTGCCTTCCGATCTTCATATTGTTCATGCCGACATAGCAACTGCGGATGCCCTGCGCGAAATCATTGAGCATCGAGAATACTGGAACGTCTTTGTCCTTCAGATCCTGAACGACGCGGTCAAGTTTGGGGTCATTCACCGCAACCCCGGCGATCGAGTCACAGGAGGCTCCAAGCTCTGACAGCAGTTCGGCGAATTCGGACGGCGATTGAGAAGACGCGTATCGGATTACGGCCTGCCCCCGGATATCCGAGCGTTCAGACACCGCGCGTTCTATCTCGCGTGCGAAATTCTTATAAAACTCCTGAGACTGCTTCAGAAGCACAAATCCCAGCCGAAGCTCTGGCAGGGACTCATTCAGCCGCCCCTGGAAGAGCCCGGTTCCATGGTAGCCGATGCGATGTGCAGCTTCGGAAATCCTGCGTATGGTTTCGGGCCGTACTTTGGCCCGACCGTTGATTGCCCGGTCAACGGTGGTCACGCTCACCCCGGCTTCGCGGGCAACGTCCTTGATGGTGACTCGGTCAGCCACGCAGTCTCCTATGGCGAAATAACGTCATTGGATGATAGCTTTGCAGCAAGTCACTTGCCAGATCAAAGTTAGCAGGCTTGTTTATTCGACACGAAACACCCCCAGCCGTCTGGCCGGGGGTGTTTGCATAATTGGATCTGCTGCCGTTATTCGCCGGGCATAGATCCTGAGCCGTGACCGGACATGCCGCCCGAAACTTCCTCGGTCGATTCACTTGCCAGTTCCTGTGGCAGGACGAGGTTGAGAACGATGGCGATAAGCGCGGCAGGCAGGATGCCGGAGGTGGCGAGCACCTTGATCGTCTGCGGCAGGTACTGCAACGCGCCGGGTTCGAGTTGCAGGCCAAGGCCCAGCGACAGAGCAATCGCGAAGATCACCATGTTGCGGCGGTTCCAGTTCACATCAGACAGCATCGAAATACCGGCCGCGACGACCATGCCGAACATGACGATCACACCGCCGCCCAGCACTTCGATCGGGACCGACGAGATCACCGCGCCCACTTTGGGCACGAGGCCGCAGAGGATCAGGAACAGCGCGCCGATGGTGACGACGCCCCGGCTCATCACGCCGGTCATGGCGATCAGGCCAACGTTCTGGCTGAAGGAGGTGTTGGGCAGCGCGCCAAATAGGCCCGAGACGGCAGTCCCGAGACCGTCGGCAAAGGTCGCGCCCTGGATTTCCTTGTCGGTGGCTTCGCGGCCCGCGCCTCCTTTGGTGATGCCCGACACGTCGCCCACGGTTTCCACCGCCGAGACAAAGGACATCAGGCAGAAGCCGAGGATTGCGGCGAAGGAGAACTCCAACCCGAAATGCAGCGGGTTCGGCAAGGCGAAACTCGCCGCACGCCCCACGTTGCCCAGGTTCACCTGACCCAGAGCGAAGGCCACGACGTAGCCGACCAGGAGGCCGACCAGAACCGCCGAGACCGACAGCATGCCACGGGTGAAGAACTTGAGCCCCAGCGTGACGATGATCACGGTGCCGGCCATCGTCCAGTTCAGCAGAGAGCCGTACTCTTCGGTCCCGATGGCGGGAACGCCGCCTGCGGCGTATTGGATACCCACCTTGACCAGCGCGAGGCCGATCATCGTGACGACAAGGCCCGTGACCAGCGGCGGCAAGGCAAAGCGTAGCTTGCCGATGAACAGGCCGAGGAAGGCGTGAAACAGGCCGCCGACAAGGATGCCGCCCATCAGCACCGCGATGGCATCGACGCCCTTGCCGGCGACCAGCGGGATCATGATCGGGATGAAGGCAAAGCTGGTGCCCTGCACGATGGGCAGCCGCGCGCCGACTGGACCGAAGCCGATGGTCTGGAACAGCGTGGCGATGCCTGCAAAGAACATCGACATCTGGATCATGTAGATCATCTGGGGGAAATCGGGGCTGTTGGAACCAAAGCCGAAGCCCGCCGCGCCGCAGACGATGATTGCCGGGGTGACGTTGGACACGAACATCGCCAGAACGTGCTGGATGCCCAGGGGCACCGCCTTGGCGATGGGGGGTGTGTAATTCGGATCGCGGAGCTGCTCCGGCGTGCCGATGGATGCGTCTGACATGGTTCCTTCTCCCTCGTAACCACTTGTTTTATTGCCGGACGCCCCTCCTCAAAGGCGGCCGGTTCGTTAACTTCCGTCGATCACCTCGTAGGGGGTGTCGAGCCAGTGTTCCTGCAGATTTTTGCCGTCTCCGATCCGGTCGATGACGACGAAAAGGCCGCTGCCTGCCAGCGGGGTCAGAACCCCGTGCCAGGTGTTGCGGTGCAGATTGATCGCCTGACCCGCCTGGGTCAGGAACGCGCGGGGTGTGCCGGGTTTGCCATCGGCGTCCGGAGCGACGATCGCAAGAAAGGGATCGTGGCTCATCGGGACGAAGGCCTGACTGCCCAGCGGGTGCCGCTCCAGCAGGTCGAGCGTGTAGGGCAGGCTGCGCAGCTCGGCCTTGAATATGCTGATCCCGGCGCGGCCATCGGCGAAGTCGAGCGTCGCGCGGTCGTGGTAGCGGCCGCACAGACCCTGGTTGATGATCTTGTCCGGCGCACCTGCGCAATCGAGCAGGTCGCCGAACGGGGCGAAGGCGTCCGCTGTCAGCGGCTCTGTCTGAATCTGACGGGTCATGCGCCAAGCTTGTCCAAAAGCCGCAGCTCGGCGATGCGTTCGACCTGACGGCAGGCTTCGGCGAATTCGGTGGCGCGGTCGTTGCCGATGCGGCGGTGGAAGGCGTCGAGGATGCTGGCCTTGGTGTTGTCCTTGACCGCGATGATGAACGGAAACCCGTGGCGCGCGACGTAATCGGCGTTGAGTTTCTGGAACGTGGCGCGTTCGTCGTCGGTCAGCATGTCGAGGCCGGCACCGGCCTGTTCTGCGGTGGACTCGGCAGTAAGCCGTCCGGCAGCGGCGAGTTTGCCGGCAAGGTCGGGGTGGGCGTTCAGCACGCCGAGGCGTTCCTCATCCGACGCGCTGCGGAAGGCGCGGCAGAGCAGGTTGTGTACGCCACGCGCCGTGTCGTGGGTTGGGCCGGATTCATAGGCGCAGGCGCGTTCGGCAATCCAGGGGGAATGCTCGAAGATACCGCCAAAGGCCGCGACGAAGTCGTCCTGGCTCATCTCGGACGGGCGCTGCGCGGTGGGGGCCGGGTGTTCCCTTGCCCAATGCTGCGCGATCTGCTGGCGGGTGGCGAACCAGACGCCGTCGTGCCCCGCCATGTAATCCAGCGCGCGCTTCAGCGCAGCCGCGCGACCGGGGCGGCCGACGATGCGGCAATGCAGGCCGATGGAGAGCATCTTGGGCGAGCCTTCGATGCCTTCGGCATAAAGGTAATCGAAGCTGTCCTTGAGGTAGCTTTCGAACTGGTCGCCATTGGTATATCCCGCCTGGATGCCGAACCGCATGTCATTGCAGTCCATCGTGTAGGGCATGATGAGCTGGTCGATATCCCCGAACCGCATCCAATAGGGCAGGTCGTCGGCATAGCTGTCGGCGACATAGTCGAAGCCGCCCTGTTCCGCGACAAGCCGGATCGTGTTGTTGGAACAGCGCCCGGTGTACCACCCCTTGGGCGGTTCCCCGACCACTTCGGTGTGCAGGCGGATCGCCTCGAGGATCTGTGCGCGTTCCTCGTCTTCGGGCATGTCCTTGTGTTCGACCCATTTCAGACCGTGCGAGGCGATTTCCCACCCGGCATCCTTCATCGCGGCGACCTGTTCAGGCGCGCGGGCAAGCGCCGTGGCGACGCCGTAGATGGTGATGGGAATGTCCTTCATCATCCGGTGCAGGCGCCAGAACCCGGCGCGCGAGCCGTATTCGTAGATGGATTCCATGTTCCAGTGCCGTTGACCCGGCCAGGGCTGCGCGCCGGTGATCTCGGACAGGAACGCCTCCGAGGCCTTGTCGCCATGCAGGATGTTGTTCTCGCCGCCCTCTTCGTAATTGAGCACGATCTGAACGGCGATCTTTGCACCCTTTGGCCAGTTGGCCTTGGGTGGGTTGGCGCCATAGCCTATCATGTCGCGTGGATAGCGTTGCACGTCGGTGTCCTCCTGATCGGTTGTCTTTGTAATCCGAATAATCGAATTCCTTTTTCAAGAAATCCCGAAAGCTGTCTCAAATGGCTTACAGTTTGCGCATTTCGGACGGATGGCTGCATAAAGAGGCAGTTGATCACAGGAGGCCGCGATGTCCGGTTATTTGACGACCCATGTTCTGGATACCGCCAAGGGCTGCCCGGCCGAGGGGATCAGGATCGTTCTTTACCGTGTGACCGATTCCGGCACCGAGCAGATCGCCGAGACAGTAACCAATGACGATGGGCGCACCGACAGCCCGATCTTGCCGGTTGATGCGTTCCAGACCGGAACCTACGAGTTGGTGTTCTTCGCGGGCGACTACCTGCGCGCGACCGGGCAGGCTGGGGCCGATCCGCTGTTTCTGGATGAGGTGCCGATCCGGTTCGGCATGTCGGATGCAGCGGCGCATTACCATGTGCCGCTTTTGCTATCTCCGTATGGGTATTCGACCTATCGGGGGAGTTGAGCCCAGGCTCAGACTGGGGCTCGTACGGTAAGCGCGAATGTCCTAGGTGGCCTCGCGTACACCCTTCACGGTGACAAATTCACCCGGTATGCCATAGCTGCCGTCATTTCGCCGGAAGTCCGCGACTGAGGCCAGGAAGGAGTTTTGAACTTCCGCCCAAATCTCATTTGAAAACCGTTTGACCGCGAGGGCGACTGGCCCGCCCAATAACACGGCGTCCAAGACGTCATGTTCGGTTCCAAACTCAAGGGTTTCGCAGTGGCGGATCTCTTCAATCCGTCCCAGACCCGCATCTTCGAAAATACGCTTTAGTATTCCGGGCGCGCCCGTTCCGAAAAACATTGGGCACACCTCGGATGCCACATGGGAGTCCACGATGGGAAACACTTCGGCCCATCCACAATTCCTGCGGTTCCCCCAAACGGTTGCTGCCACGGTTCCGCCGGAACCCGTCACTCTCGCCATTTCGGAAACAGCTGCGGCGGGATCGGGCGTATACATGAGACCAAGCGCACAAATTGCTGCATCAAAGCTCTGGTTTGGCAGGTCCAGTTTCTCTGCACCCATACGCTCTACTTTGACATTCGGGGTCGCGCTCGCCTCCAGCCTTGCTTTCAAGTCATCGATCATGCCTTGGGACAGGTCCGTGGCAAGAACTGAGCCTGCGTCACCCACCATCTCAGCCAGGCGCAACGTGACCAAACCACTGCCGCAGGCCGTCTCGACCACGTTCTGTCCACTTTGGACTCGTGCCATGTGAAGAAGTCGATCATGGGCGGGGCGCAGCTGTTTGCCCCATGAGTCATGATAATGCGCCGACGCCGCATCCCACCCATAGCGCTGCACGCGCATTTGAAGCCGAGCATCCATTACAAGACTTTCTCGATGACGGAAATCGCGGTGCGAACTGGTTGAGCATCCCGATATGCGAGGAACCAAGGATCGCTGTTCAGTGCGCGCGTGACCACGTCTCCAATTTTTTCCTCAGATTCAGAGCTGGAGATCTCGATGCGGATACGCGTGTCGCTTGGAACCGGGCTCGCACCATCCATTCCGAGTACGCCGCGATTGTCCCAGTCTTGTTCAATCCCAACTGTCACGCTGTCCAGCGCCACGTTCTCTCTTGCGCCTGTCATCTTGATCCCGATTGCCAGACACCCACAAATCCCCGCTCTGGCGAAAAAACCGGGTGTCGGCCCTTCATCACTGCCTCCAATCGCGCGAGGCATATCCAGAATGACGCGGTGACCATCCTGCTCAAAAGTGCAGGTTAATCCGTCGTGAACCACTGCCGATCCACGATGAACGGTCCGGGCTGTCTCGGGACGCTGCCTGTAAACGGCCTGTGCCCTCAGCTGTGCTTCGCGGGCATGAGTGTTGCGATCCATTGGGTCTTCTCCATTTTTTGAGGTCTTGGCCGGATCGCGCCAGTTTGGTCGGTCCGGCCAATCCGAACTCAACCTGCCGCCATCGCCTTGATGTCGTCAGCGCTGGGCGTGTTGCCACCGATACCCCAATGGCCACTGCGCACTTCCTTGACCCGAACCCAGGTCACGGGCCGCATGTTTTCGCCTTCGACCTCAACCATCGCGTTGGTGACTTTTTCGATCATTTTCGCCTTTTGTGCGTCGTCAAAAACGCCTTCGATCACTTCGATATCTACCAGTGGCATGGTTCACCTCCGTTGCTTCCAATCTCTGGTGGGCTGAGGTTCGCATTGGTCGCGCGAGGCAAGCCAGTTCTGCAAATGCAGTAAATCCACTATAGTTTCTGAAGTAGACGCCAGCCCGCGCGAGATGCTTTGCTGCAGGAGGAGGTGCCGATATGTTAGAAGCCAATTACCCAAAGTTTTGCCCGGTGGCGATGGCAGCCAGTCTGCTCGAGCCGCGTTGGACCATGCTGCTGCTGTGCGAAATGTGGTCCGGTTCGACACGCTTCAACGAGATTCAAAGGGGCGTGCCGGGCATGTCGCCGGGACTGCTTTCCAAGCGCCTGAAGGAAATGGAAGCCAACGGTCTTGTCGCGCGCCAAGCCGACAGTCAGGGCCGCGCCGAGTATCTGACAACCGCCCTTGCCGATGAATTGGAGCCGTTGATCCGTGGACTGGGTGAATGGGCGCATCGCAACATTGACTGCGAGGTGTCGCTCCAAAACCTGGATGCACGGCTGCTGATGTGGAAAATCCGGGGAAAGATTGACCGGCTTCAACTGCCAAAGCCAAAATGTGTGATCCAGTTCGTTCTGAATGATGCCCCGAATGAAACCGCGAATTATTGGCTAGTCGCAAAGCCAGGGGAAGAAACCGACCTGTGCTATACCGACCCCAAATTCGACGTAGACCTGTTCGTTGTGTGCGAACTTCGCGCGCTGACATCCGCATGGATGGGACACACGACATTCGAAAAGGAAATCGATGCCGGACGAATTACGCTAACTGGGCATGACCTTATGGAACGGACATTGACCAAGTGGCTGATGCGGAGCAGCTTTGCCGAGGTCTCCAAAGGCGCCGATGAGGAAAGACATCGGGCTGCCGTCTAGGGTTCGCGGAACTCTCATCTCGATCAGGCACTCTTGATCGCCGTGCCGATCCTTCCGATCACGAAATCCATGAAAAGCCGTGTCTTGGGATCCTGCCTGCGCCGGTGCGTAAAGAGGCACGCCATCTGGATCGGGACGGGTGGCGTGTCTTTGGCCACCGCGATCAAGCGCCCGGCGCGCAGGTGATCGGCCACTTCGAACATGGGTTTGAGCGCGATGCCCTGACCATCCAGAGCCCAATCGGTCAGAACGTCGCCATCGTCGGATTCGTAACGGCCCTTGACCTTGAACCGCTTGGGGCCATCGGAGGTCTGGAGCCGCCATTGGAATTCGGTTGCGCCGGGAAACCGCAAGTTCAGGCATTCGTGGTTCTGGTTCAGCAGGTCGTCGCCCGTGTTCGGCATGCCACGCGCCTTGATGTAACTGGGCGCGGCGCAGAGCACGCGGTCGACATCGGCGATCTTGCGGATGCGCAGAGTGCTGTCTTCGGGTTCACCCAGGAACACCGCGAGGTCGAGGCCTTCGGTGGTGAGGTCAACCTTGCGGTCCGTCAGGCGCAAACGAACGGAAACCTCGGGGTACTGTTCGATAAAGGCGGGCACCTGCGGCGCGATCAGGCGGCGGCCAACGCCCAAGGGGGCCGCGACATAAATCGACCCACGGGGTTTTTCGGTGATATCGACCACCTGTGCCTCGGCGGCCTCAACCGCTTCGAGGACTTCGACGGCACCGGCGTAGAACAGCCGCCCTTGTTCCGTAGGGGTCAGGTTACGCGTGGTGCGCTGGAAGAGCCGCACCGAGAGATGTTCCTCAAGCTGTGCGATCCGCGTCGAGGTGACGGCGGGCGAAATCCGCAAATCGCGTCCGGCAGCGGACATGCTGCCCAATTCGTAGACACGGACAAAGGTTCTGATGTTGTCGAGATAGGACATTATTCGCAGATTTTTGATACAGCTTGGAGTTTCATCGGAATAGCAGAAGAATGGCGGTGCCGCTAGTTTGTGGGAAACAGCCAAGGGAGCCTTTCGCCATGTATGATTTCGCCGTTCTCTGGGACTGGATCGCCTTTGCGGTGCGCTGGCTGCATGTGATCACCGCGATGGCGTGGATCGGGGCGAGTTTCTATTTCATCGCATTGGACCTGATGCTGAAACCGGCCAAGGACATGCCCGAGGGGGCGTATGGCGAAGAATGGGAAGTCCACGGAGGCGGGTTTTACCATACGGTAAAATACCTCGTCGCCCCGGCGCGGTTGCCGGAGCACCTGACCTGGCACAAGTGGCAGAGTTACACGACGTGGCTGTCGGGCGCAGCTTTGCTGATGATCGTCTATTGGGTGGGCGGTGAGTTGTACCTGCTCGACCCGACCAAGGCCGATCTGGCGCTGTGGCAAGGGATCGTGATCTCGGCGCTGTCGCTGACCATCGGCTGGCTGCTTTATGATTTCCTGTGCAAATCCGCGCTGGGCGAACAGCCGACGGTGCTGATGCTGCTCCTTTTCGCGATCCTCGTGGTGGTGGCGTGGGGCTATGACCAGGTGTTCACCGGACGTGCTGCACTGCTGCATTTGGGGGCGTTCACAGCGACAATCATGACGGCCAATGTGTTCTTCATCATCATGCCGAACCAGCGGATCGTGGTGGCGGACCTCAAGGCGGGGCGCACGCCGGACCCTAAGTACGGCAAGATCGCCAAGCTGCGTTCGACCCACAACAACTACCTGACACTGCCGGTGATCTTCCTGATGCTGTCGAACCACTACCCGCTGGCCTTCGGGACCGAGTTCGCGTGGTTGATCGCGTCACTGGTGTTCCTGATGGGGGTCACGATCCGGCATTACTTCAACTCCATGCACGCGGGCAAAGGCCAGCCGCACTGGACCTGGGCGGTAACGGCGCTGATTTTTGTCATCATCGCGTGGCTTTCGACACTGGGCGGGACGGAGACCTATGACGAGGCGGCAGAGCGTCCGATGACCGAGTTCGAAATGCGCTTTGCCTCAGCCGAGGGGTTCGAGGATGCCTATAACGTAGTACAGGGCAATTGTTCGATGTGCCACGCGCGCGAGCCGCTTTGGGATGGCATTCGCTGGGCGCCGAAGGGCGTATATCTGGAGACCGAGGCGGACGTCGCGCAGCACGCGCATCAGATTTACCTGCAGGCCGGTCGGTCCCATGCCATGCCGCCGCCGAACGCGATCCAGATGGACCCGGAACAGCGGGCGCAGATCGTGGCGTGGTACAAGGCGGCGGAATAGACCGCTCTTTCTTGGCCAGACAACGCGATTTCTGTCTTGGTGACAGAATGCCCGGCGCGGATTTCCGCGCCGGTTTTGTTTTACCTTGCCGTCACAAAATGACGTCGGGATGGGTCTTGCCAATCCTGTGCCGTTGTCGAAGAGTGATGGCACAGCAAATCACCAATGATAACGAACCACAGGGAAGTCTCATGAAGACAACACTTGCTATTTCCATGGCTGCTGCGCTGCTTGCCACGACGGCCACGGTCAACGCCGAAACATTGCGCTGGGCGCGGTCCGGCGATGCGCTGACGCTTGATCCGCATGCACAGAACGAAGGCCCGACGCATACGATCCGTCACCAGATGTACGAACCGCTCATCATCCGTGATGTGACCGGTGCGTTCGAACCCGCGCTGGCCACCGACTGGGCACCGAGCGCCGATGATCCCAATGTCTGGGTCTTCAACCTGCGTCAGGGCGTCAAATTCCACGATGGTGCTGATTTCACGGCTGAAGACGTTGTGTTCAGCTTCGAGCGCGCCAAGCAGCCGAACTCTGACATGAAAGAACTGATCGGTTCGATCACCGAAGTGCGAGCGGTTGACGATTTCACCGTCGAAATGGTCACCGATGGGCCGAACCCGATCCTGCCGTCGAACCTGACCAACCTGTTCATCATGGATAAGGGCTGGACCGAGGCGAACAACACGGTCAACGTGCAGGACTTCGAAGGTGGTGAGATCACCTTTGCCACGACCAATGCCAACGGAACCGGCCCCTATGTGCTGCAAAGCCGTGAACCGGACGTAAAGACTGTCATGGTGAAGAACGATAACTATTGGGGTATCGACCAGTTCCCGATGGAGGTCACCGAGATCGTCTACACGCCGATCCAGAACGCTGCGACCCGTGTGGCTGCGTTGCTGTCGGGAGAGGTCGACTTCCTTCAGGACATGCCGGTGCAAGACCTGGACCGCGTGAACAACGCCGATGGTCTGGTTGTGAAGCAGGCACCGCAGAACCGCGTCATCTTCTTTGGTATGAACCAAGGCGCGGATGACATCGAAGCGGACAATATCGACGGTGCGAACCCGCTGGCTGACGTGCGCGTGCGCAAGGCGATGTCGATGGCGATCAACCGTGATGCGATCCGTCAGGTCGTGATGCGCGGCCAGAGCCAGCCGGCTGGTATGATTGCGCCGCCCTTCGTCAACGGCTGGACGGAAGCGATGGATTCGGAATCCACGACCGATATCGAAGGTGCAAAAGCGCTCATGGCCGAAGCCGGCTACGGCGATGGGTTCTCGATCCGCCTCGACTGCCCGAACGATCGTTATGTCAACGATGAGGCTATCTGTCAGGCGGCGGTCGGCATGCTGGGCCAGATCGGCATCACCGTGAACCTCGACGCAAAACCCAAGGCGCAGCACTTCCCGCTGATCACCGATGGCAAGACCGATTTCTACATGCTGGGCTGGGGTGTTCCGACCTACGATTCCGAGTACATCTTCAACTTCCTCGTGCATGGGCGTGAGTCCGATATCGGCACGTGGAACGGCACAGGATTCGACAATGACGACCTGGATGCGAAGATCAAATCGCTTGCGTCGAACACTGATCTGGAAGCCCGCAACGCGGATATCGCGTCGATCTGGCGTGTTGTTCAGGACGAGCAGCTTTACATTCCGATCCACCACCAGGTTCTCAACTGGGGCATGTCCGAGAAAGTGGGCATCGAAGTGGACCCGGAAGATCAGCCGAAGATCAAGTACTTCACCATGAACTGATCACGCCGCTTGCTCATGCAGCGGTAAACCATTGTGTCGCGGTCCAAGACGTTGGGCCGCGGCATCTCACATAGGTGTCAGGCCAAAAGTGCTGAAGCAGCTTTTGGATAAACGAACACCACGACGCATCGGGATCTGCGAGATCCCGGAGCACGAAATTCCGGGGGCGGTATGCTCGCATATATCATTCGGCGTGTGGGGCAATCGGCGCTTGTGCTGCTGATCGTCGGGCTTGTTGCCTTTGCGATGTTCCGCTTTGTCGGGGATCCCATCGACAACATGCTTGGACAGGAGCGCACTGCCGAGGATATCGAGCGGCTTCGGTCGCAGCTGGGGCTCGATCAGCCATTTGTCGTTCAATACTACAAGTTTCTCGAAGGTGCGGTGCAGGGCAACTTCGGTGTCAGTTATCGGCAGGGTCGACCCGTGGCGGAAATCCTTTTGGAGCGCGCCCCTGCCACGCTTGAACTTGCAATGGTGTCCGGTGTTCTTGCAATTCTGTTCGGCATCGCGCTGGGCGTGTTCACCGCGATCCGGCGCGATGGCGTGCTGGCAAACGCGATCATGTCTGCATCATTGATCGGGGTGTCGTTGCCCACTTTCCTGATCGGCATCCTGCTGATCTATCTGTTCTCTGTCGAACTGGGCTGGCTGCCGAGTTTCGGGCGGGGAGAGACCGTGGACCTTGGTGGTTGGACCACAGGCTTTCTGACGGAAAGCGGTCTGAAGGCGCTCATCCTGCCGTCGATCACCTTGGGGCTCTATCAGATGACCCTGATCATGCGGCTGGTTCGATCCGAAATGCTCGAGGTGCTCCGGCAGGACTACATCCGTTTCGCCCGTGCGCGCGGTCTGCGGGACCGCGCGGTGAATTTCCGCCATGCGCTTAAGAATACGATGGTGCCGGTCATTACGGTGATCGGTCTCCAGCTTGGCGCGATTATCGCGTTCGCCATCATCACCGAGACCGTGTTCCAGTGGCCGGGAGTCGGTCTGTTGTTCATCAATGCCGTTCAGTTCGTCGATATTCCGGTGATGGCGGCGTATCTGATGCTGATCTCGGTGATGTTTGTCGGGATCAATCTGCTGGTGGACATCCTTTATTTCTTCATCGACCCACGTTTGCGGGTTGACCGATCGGGAGGCCATTGATGTCGGATCTGCCAATTCCGGTGAAGCCGAAATCACGCTTCCGGCTCGCCCTGGAAAGCGACCTGTTTTACACGTTCCGTCGCTCGCCCGTTGCGATGGTGTCCGCTGCGGTCGTGGTGGTGCTTGTGCTCTCGGCAATATTTGCGCCGCTGATCGCACCGACCAATCCGTTCAATCCGGCATCGCTGAACCTGATGAACGGCTTTACGCCGCCGATGACCCCCAATGCGTTCACCGGGGACAGCTTCCTCATGGGTACAGATGATCAAGGTCGTGACGTGTTCTCGACCATTCTTTACGGCATGCGGATTTCGCTGTTCGTTGGTGTCGCCGCCGTCTTCTTTGCGATGGTGCTGGGGATCACGCTTGGCCTGATCTCCGGCTATGTCGGCGGCTGGACCGAAACCATCATCATGCGGACGGCAGATGTGCAGCTGACTTTCCCTTCGATCCTGGTCGCCATGCTGATCTTCGGCATCGCCAAGGGTGTGACACCGGTCGAATACCGCGATCAGATGGCGATCTGGGTGCTGATCCTTGCCATTGGCCTCTCGGACTGGGTGCAATTCGCCCGCGTGGTGCGGGGCGCGACGCTGGTTGAGAAGAACAAGGAATACGTGCAGGCCGCGCGCCTGATCGGGCGCACGCCGGGCGCCATCATGCTGCGGCACATCCTGCCCAACGTGCTCTCACCGGTGCTGGTGATCGCCACCATTTCTCTTGCACTTGCGATCATTGCCGAAGCGACGTTGAGCTTCCTTGGTGTCGGTGCGCCGCCAACCCAGCCATCTCTTGGCACGCTGATCCGTATCGGTCAGGGGTTCCTCTTCTCGGGTGAGTGGTGGATCTTGCTCTTCCCGGCGATCACGCTTCTTGCTTTGGCGCTGTCGGTCAACCTGCTCGGCGACTGGCTCCGCGATGCTCTGAACCCGAGGCTCCGCTGATGGCTGATCCAGTTCTGTCGATCCGCGACCTGTCGGTCGAAATTCCTACGCGACATGGCATCGTGCGCCCCGTGGATGGCGTCAGCTATGACATTCAGGCGGGCGAGATCCTTGGCATCGTCGGCGAAAGCGGCGCGGGCAAATCGATGGCCGGGAACGCCGTGATCGGTCTTCTTAATCCGCCTGCGCATATCTCGAAGGGGGAGATCTGGCTGAACGGTCAGCGGATCGACCACCTCAAGGGTGATGCGATGCGGCGGCTGCGGGGCAAGGAAATCGGTATGGTCTTTCAGGACCCTCTGACCTCGCTCAATCCGCTGCTGCGGATCGGGGATCAGCTCACTGAAACAATGCTGACGCACCTGCCAATCAGCCGGGCCGAGGCGGAAAAGCGGGCTGTGGCCGCTTTGGAAGAGGTGGGCATCCCTGGCGCGGCAGAGCGCGTCAACAGTTATCCGCACGAATTCAGCGGCGGTATGCGGCAGCGTGTGGTCATAGCCTTGGCGCTTTGTGCAGAGCCGTCGCTAGTGATTGCGGACGAACCGACGACCGCACTCGACGTGTCGGTGCAGGCACAGATCATCGCGCTGTTGCGCCGCCTGTGCCGGGATCGTGGAACAGCTGTGATGCTGATCACACATGACATGGGCGTTATCGCAGAAGCGACGGACCGCGTGGCGGTGATGTATGCCGGGCGCCTTGCCGAGCTGGGGCCGGTGCGCGATGTGCTGACCCATCCCCAGCATCCCTATACCCACGGGCTGATGGCCTCGACCCCGCTTGCGTCGCAGGGCAAGCGGCGTCTGCACCAGATCCCCGGCGCGATGCCGCGTCTGGATGCTGTGCCGGATGGATGTGCATTCAATCCCCGCTGCCCCCATGCAACGGACAAATGCCGACAGGCTCCGGTGCCGCGGGTCAGCAATGGTCAGGCCGCCTGCTGGTATCCTCTGGTCGATGAAAAGGTCATCTGATGGCGCTTGTTAGGGTCAAAAACCTCAGCCGCGTGTTCGACGTGTCGAAACCCTGGTTGAACCGGGTGATCGAGCGCCGATCCAAAGCCTTTCTGACGGCGGTGTCCGAGGTGGATTTCGAGGTGGAACCGCGCAGCACATATGCGCTTGTCGGGGAAAGCGGGTCGGGCAAATCGACCATCGGCAAGATGCTGGTCGGTCTGCTTAAGCCGTCCTCCGGTACGGTCGAGATCGAAGGCATCGATCTGGCCAGCGAAACCGACGCGGCAAAAATCGATGCGATCCGGTCAGATATCCAGATGATATTCCAGGATCCTTATGCGTCGCTCAATCCGCGCTGGCGGGTGCGCGACATCATCGTGGAACCGGTGGCGTCGCGTGGTGGCAGGACCGAGGGTCTGGCTGAGAAGCTGCTGGAACAGGTCGGGTTGTCCGTTCAGGACGCTGGCAAGTTCCCACATGAATTTTCCGGTGGTCAGCGCCAGCGTATCTGCATAGCCCGGGCTTTGGCGTCTGAGCCGAACCTGATCGTTTGTGACGAGCCGACGTCTGCTCTTGACGTGTCTGTTCAGGCGCAGGTTCTGAACCTGATGAGCGATCTGAAAGATGATTTCGGTCTGACTTATGTTTTGATCAGCCACGACCTGACCGTGGTGCGTCACATGGCGGACAAGATCGGCGTTCTCTATCTCGGTCGTCTGGTGGAAGAAGCGTCGCCGAACGATCTCTTTGAAACGCCAAAACATCCCTATACGCAGATGCTCTTGGAAGCTGCACCTCAGATGGATGGGTTCGGACGCGAGGTCCAGCCGCCGGAAGGGGAAATCCCGGATCCGATCAATCCGCCGTCTGGCTGCGCCTTTCACCCGCGCTGTCCGATTGCGCAGGATATCTGCAAACGCCAGCGCCCCGAGATGCGGAGTATCAACGGGATGCGCGTGGCCTGCCATCTGGCCGAATAGGAAACGGGGCCGACTGCGGCCCCGTTTTTTGAATCAGGCGGCATCTCTGTGGGGTTTGGGAAGCAATTCTTCCACCGACAGCCCCCAGCTCGACAAATCGTACCTCCGCACGGCCGACTGCATCGCTTTCATACGGTCCCGACGTTCGGTTTCTGACATGTCGAGCGCCTGACAGATCGCCACATCCATTGAGCGGTTCGAAAAGGGATTGGTTGCGACTGCTGCGCCGAGTTCAACTGCGGCACCTGCGAATTCCGACAGCACCAAGGCTCCGTCTCCATCAATGCGCGACGCGATGAATTCTTTGGCGACGAGGTTCATTCCGTCTGCCAGAGGTGTGATCCACGCGACAGACGCGGCTCGGTAGTATGCGACCAAATCCTTGAACGGGATGGCGCGTGACACAAGCGTGATGGGTTGCCAGTCAAGCGAGCCGAACCGGCCATTGATCCGGCCTACGGCTTCCTCGATGGCAGACTGAATTTCACCATAAGCGGCCATGCCTCGATTTGCGCTTACGGAAACGTGCATCAGCTGCACCTTGCCGCGAAGTTCGGGTCGGTCTTCAAGGATGCGCTCAAACGAGTTCAACTGTTCGATCCCACCCTTGGTGTAGTCGGTGCGCCCGACCGAGAGGATCAGCTTGCGGCTGTCCAAATCGTCCAACAGTTCTTTCGTGCGTGCTTCGGTTGCTTCCTCGCGCGCACGGCTTTGGATGTAATCCACATCGACACCGACCGGGGCGACACTCAGATGAACGTCCCGGTTGGGACCGCCGAGCCTTGTCGGCATGCGCCGCTCGGTCAGCGCGGTGCCTTCGGCGATCAGATCATCGGACACGATCGTGCGCTCGGTGATTTCCACATCGAACAGGCTTTGCACGACTGCAGCGAAATTGGTCGCGTAACGCGGGATGTGGAACCCGACGCTGTCGCATTCGAGGAGGCTTTCGATAATCTCTTTGCGCCACGGCAACACGTTGAACATGTCCGGCGCTGGGAAGGGGGTGTGGTGGAAAAAGGCGATCTTCACGTCAGGCCGCATCTGGCGCAGATAGCCGGGAATCAGCCACAGATTGTAATCATGCACCCAGACAAGTGCGCCCTGCGCGGCCTCGGCGGCGGCGGCTTCGGCGAACCTCCAGTTCACTTCCCGGAAGTTGGGCCAGTCGACCGGGTCGTAATTGTAGCGGTCCTTGAAGCTGTGCAGGATCGGCCAGAACGCCTCTTTCGAGGTGACGTGATAAAACTCGTGTACCTGCTTCTGCGTCAGTGGAAGGCGCGAGACCGAGTAGCTGCCAAAACTGTCTTCGACCTCGATCTGCCGTTCCCATCCGGGGTCATTGGCATCATCCGCGAGTTTCCATGCAACCCATGAACCGTGATCGACCTTGCCGAAAAAGCTCTTCAGCGTTGGCACGATCCCGTTCGGGCTCTTGTTTTCACGCAGAACGGTTTTTCCGTTCTCTTCGACTTCTTCATAGGGTTGGCGGTGGTAGACGATCACAAGATCGGAGGACATCAAAAACTCCCTGGAGTTGGATGAAGGTCAAAGGCCGCAATAGCCTCGAGAATGCCCGCAGCGCCAATCGCGCGAGCACGGTGAATTTTGGGACTGTCAGGCAGCGCGTCATAAAGCGCGTCTTCAGACCCGCCGACGGCAACGGCGTGCAGATCGGCTGTCAGCATCGAAATGTCATTCAATGTGTCGCCGGCAGTCAGAACGCGCTCGGGCGCAATGCCAAGGGCGTTGATCAGACGTTTCAGGGTCGGACCTTTGGAGATGCCCTTTGGCAGGATATCGACAAACCGGTTGTCCGAGACCAGGACATCAACATCCAGCGCGCGGACCGGTTCGAGATCAGGCAGGCTGAAGCCATCGGGGGAAATGTCATAGCTCAGCCGGTGTCGGAACGGAGTGTCCTGCAGGGTCAAGCCATCGACCCCTTCCATAAGAGTCCGAACCGCGTCGGCTTTCCCTTCCCATGCTTTTGCGATGGGCGCCTCGAGTTCGGGCACCGGAAGAACCATCCCCGGGGAATGGACTTGTGCAATCGTCGTACCAACATCAGCGATCACGTAATCGGGCATGGGAATCCCGAAGGTGTCGCAATGCTCTTGGATGAACTCCGGATGGCGCCCTGTGACAAATATCAGACCGATCGTGTGCCGGTTGTCCTCGATCCAATTGTAAAGAGCTTCCCGTGCATCGGCGGACCCGCCAAGAAACGTGCCATCGAGATCGGTCGCAAGCACAAAGGGTTTTTCGCCAATGGGTCGATGGATGGGGACCTGAATGGTCATGTTGCAGTCTCCTTGAAAACGGGGGACGCGAGCGTGGGTGCTGGGTGCTCAAACGTCAGGGACATCGCGCGGGGTTCGGACTCGATCGGCTCGGACCAGAACCGGGCGAAAGTTTCTGCAATCGGTTGATCGTCATGCAGGATACTGCGCACCGTTTCGCAGATCGGCATTGGCACAGAGAGTTTTCGCGCCAGATCTGTAACCGATTTGGCGTTGGCCTCGCCCTCGACCACGATGGGCTGACCGTCGAAACACTCGGCCCGCGGCACGCCTTTGCCGAGTTGCGTTCCCAGCGACATGTTACGCGAGGTCGTGCTCGAGCATGTCAGAGTCAGGTCCCCGATCCCCGACAATCCCGTGACCGTTTCGCGTCGACCGCCCAACGCCTCGGCCAGAGCCTTCATCTCATCCAGCCCACGGGTGATCAGCGCGGCGCGCGTGTTTTCCGAATAGCCTGCACCGCTCATCATACCGCAGGCGATGGCGATGACGTTCTTCACCGCGCCGCCGATTTCGACACCGACAAGGTCATCTGACAGATAAGTGCGAAACGCATGGGTCGTGAGCGTGACAGCCATCCGCGCTGCAGCGCTGGTTTCCGGATTCAGCCGGGATGCCTGATCGAATGCAAAGGCGAGAGTCGCAGCAGAAGGATGCCCAAGCGCGAGCTCCCTTGCGAATGTTGGCCCGGACAACGCGCCGACGGAATGTCCGGGCAATTCGTCTTCGACGATCTGAGACATGAGAAAGCCCGTTTGGGCTTCTATCCCCTTGGCGCAGACGGTGATGGGAATCCCGTCGGGTATGACCTTGCGCATCGCCTGGGACATGTCCCTTACCGCCCGGGATGGTACGACCAGCAGAGCGGCTTCGGCCCGGGACAGGGCGTCAGCCAAATCAGCCGTGGCTCGCAGCCTCGGTGCGAGATCGACCTCGGGGAGGTATCGCTCATTGCGTCCCGCATTGTTCAGATCTTCAGCGTGGTCGGCGTTTCTGGCCCAGAGGGTCACGTGGGTCTGGCCCTGCGCCGCGACATGGGCCAGGGCCGTTCCGTAGGCCCCGGCTCCGATAATCGCTATGTTCGAGAAAGGAAGCGCTGCGCGCGGATAGAGAGCGCCGCCAAACCGGTCAACCTTCATGAGAATGCCCTGTTTCAGCTTTTACCATAACCCTTCAACGCACATGGATCGAAAGGGTTCCGTGCGGATGCAGAAAAAATGCTGCATCTGCGAAACCTTTTGCGATCCAGGCGCGTTGAAGACATGATTTTTTGTCAAACGAGGACTTTTCGATGAACCGTCACGTGCGCACCGCAATCTTCCCCGTTGCAGGCCTTGGCACCCGTTTCTTGCCAGCTACAAAGGCCACGCCCAAAGAGCTTTTGCCCGTTCTGGACACGCCTCTTATTCAATATGCCGTGGATGAGGCGCGCGACGCCGGGATTGAGCGGCTTGTTTTCGTGAGCCATCCGTCCAAGACCGCTATTGAGCGTCATGTCATGGAAGACGCCCGGCTGACGCGCGAGCTGCGGGCTCGGGGAAAGGATGATGTCGCAGAGGCATTATCCGACGCCGCGCTGAACCCGGTTGAAGACGATGTTCGATTTGTGATGCAGACCGAACCTAAGGGCTTGGGTCATGCGGTCGCTTGCGCAAAGGACCACGTCCTGCCCGGTCCGGTGGCTGTGATCTTGCCGGACGATCTGATCCTTGGTCGGCAGGGGTGTCTGAGTGAGATGGTCGAAGCGTATACTACCGGTCGGGTTGGACATCTTGTGGCGACGATGGAGGTTCCGGAGGACAGGGTACACCGGTATGGCGTCCTGTCTGTGACTGGAAAAGAAGGGTCCATCGTGATAGCAGACGGCATGGTCGAGAAACCCAAACCCGAGGATGCACCATCCCGACAGGCGGTGGTCGGACGGTATATCCTCGATGCCAACATCTTTGAGGCACTCGCTACACAGGTGCCAGGAGCTGGTGGAGAAATTCAGCTTACAGATGCAATTGCCCGTGGTGCGTCGGAATTCGGGGTTGGTGGCTTTCAATTCTCCGGCAGACGGTTCGATTGTGGTTCAAAGGCAGGGATGCTGGAAGCAACGCTTGAACTTGCCATGGACGACCCAGAATGTCTGGCGATCTTGCAGGCGCGTGGTCTTGCAGAAGGTCGCCGTGCTGTTGCAGCGTAAAAAGCGGTCAAGTCATCTTTCCCTTGCCGCCTGCGCATGATGTTATCTGCGCGGGCGCTGCGCGTCCGGGACAAGATATTTGCGGAGGTCTTCTGTGAAGAAACGCCAGTTGCTGTCATCGGGAAAAATGGTGTCGGAAATCGGTCTGGGCTGCATGAGCTTTGCAGGCACCTACGGCGGCACCAGCGAACGAGAGGCGCATGATACGCTTTCTGCGGCGCTTGATCTGGGTGTGGATCACCTCGATACATCCAACATCTATGGGCTCGGTCTGTCCGAGCAGGTGATCGGTTCTTTCATTCAGGGCGATGCCTCGAAATTCACGATTGCCACAAAGGCAGGGATCTGGAGGGATCGCGAGCACGGCAACCGTGGCTTCAACAACAAGCCGGACTACCTGCGCGACGAATTGCATGGGTCCCTGAAACGGTTGGGCGTGGACCATGTCGATCTGTTCTACATCCATCGTCGCGACAGAGACCTTGAAATCGAGGACGTCATGGAAACCTTGCTGGCGTTCAAGCAGGAGGGGAAGATCGGTGGGATCGGTTTTTCCGAGATTGCACCGGCTTCGCTGCGGCGGGCATGTTCGGTTGGTCAGGTTGATGTCGTGCAGAGTGAGTATTCTCTTTGGTCGCGCCAACCTGACCTGGGGTTGCATAGCACCTGTCGGGAACTTGGTGTCGCACTCGTCGCGTATTCGCCACTTGCGCGAGGTATGCTGACTGATGCAACGCCTGACCCGGCCCGCTTCGCCGACAATGATCTGCGCAGAAACACACCGCGTTTCGTAGAGCCGAACTACGGTTTCAATCTGCCCTATATCGACCGGTTCAAGGCCTATGCGGCGGATCACGGAACCACGCCTTCGGCACTTGCCATCGCGTGGTGTCTTGCGCGCGGGGACCATATCATTCCGATCCCGGGCACACGCACCAAAGAGCATCTGGCCGATTGTGCTGCCGGGTCTGACCTGAATCTCACAGATGAGATGATGGCCGAGATCGAGACCATCCTGCCCAGTGGATGGGCACATGGCGATCGCTACACACCGGCGCAATGGGCCGGCCCCGAGCGGTATTGCTGATAATACCGCCCACGCGTGATTGCGTGGGCGGACCTGTTCGGGATCAATCGGCGCCGCGTACAGGGATCGTGGCATCCGGACGCGCGTGAACGACCTTCTGAACAAAGAAGGTTGCAGCAGCGATACCCACTCCGATCAGATCGGTGATCAGACCGCCTTCGATCATGAACAACGCGGCGAAGATCAACGCAACCCGCAGGAACCAGGCGGATCGGCCCCCGAGGAACCAGCCCTGAACGCCTGAGCTGAGCAGGAAGACCCCGATGGTTGCCGTCACACCGGCGCGAAGAACTTCGAACCATGTGCCGTCCATGAGCAGGGCGCTGTTGTAGAAGAACATGTACGGCACGATGAAGGCGGCGATGCCGATCTTGAACGATGCGACAGAGGTTTCCATCGGGTTGGCACCGGAAATCCCCGCTGCCGCATAGCTGGCCAGCGCCACCGGTGGCGTGATGGCTGACAGCACCGCAAAGTAGAACACGAAGAAATGCGCGGTCAGTTGCGGGATCCCCAGCTGCACCAGCCCCGGTGCGACGACGGACGCGGCCACTGCATAGGCGGCTGTAGTCGGCATCCCCATCCCCAGCAGGATCGCGATGCACATGGCGAAGAAGAGCGCCAGAAGCTGGCTGACACCGGCAAGATCAAGAAGCACGGACGAGAAGCGTGCGCCCACGCCAGTCAGTGAAATCACGCCAACAATGATACCGGCGCAGGCACAGACAGCGATGATCTGGATCGACATGATGCCAGCCAGTTCGAACGCCTTGAGTATCGACCGCAGGCCCATCCGATTGGGTGTGAACCAAGACACCACAGCCGCAGCGACGGTTGCGAGAGTGCCTGCCCGGATCACGGAATAGCCCATGAACAGCGCTGCAATCAGAATCAGAATTGGAATGAACAGATAGACCTGCCGCACGAGTTTGTTGAACTTGGGAAGCTCGTCTTCGCGCATGCCGCGCATGCCCAGTTTGGCCGCTTCGAAATCCACCATGAAGTAGATCGACACGAAGTAGAGAACCGCGGGGATGATCGCGGCAATGGCGATGTCGGTGTAGGGGATGCCGGTGATCTCGGCCATGATGAAGGCCCCCGCCCCCATGATCGGCGGCATGATCTGACCGCCTGTGGACGCGCCCGCTTCGACCGCGCCCGCGATTTTTTTCTGGTATCCCACCTTTTTCATAAGCGGGATCGTCAGTGAGCCTGTGGCAACCACGTTTCCTGCGGAGGTTCCGTTGATCATTCCCATCAGACCGGATGCGAAGATCGCCACTTTGGCAGGTCCCCCCCGTGCGCGTCCGGCTGTCGCAAAGGCGAAGTTCACAAAGTAGTCGCCCACCTTGGACGCCTGCAGGAAAGCCGCGAAGATGATGAACAGGATGATGTAGGTCGATGACACCGCCGTGGTCGGTCCAAGGATACCGGCGTCGGAATAGACGTGGCCGAAGAACCGCTGCCAGCTGTAGGCACTTTGCACGGCAAGGATGCCGGGAAGCAGGTGCGCCGTGAAAGTATAGACAAGGAAAACGGCTGTAATGATCACAAGCGCCAGTCCTGCGACTCGTCTCGTGAGTTCAAGGATCATGGCGGAGCCAGCTGTCGCCGCGAAGGCCACGCCAATAGGGACAAAGGGCGTACCAAC
Organism: Marivita geojedonensis; assembly: GCF_002115805.1. GTDB lineage: Bacteria > Pseudomonadota > Alphaproteobacteria > Rhodobacterales > Rhodobacteraceae > Marivita > Marivita geojedonensis. Next base: position 70,310 of record NZ_JFKC01000011.1, read on the forward strand.
CGAATTGCGGGCCGCCGTTCCGTAGATGCCGATCAGATAGATGGCAACGACAAGACCACAAAGAGCGAGAACCACGTCGGACGCTGCGAAAAGCTCCCGTCCGCGCCGTTCGAACCATCCGGTCAAAATTGCTCCGAAGGTGGCGATCAGGAGCGGGGTTCCAAACCACCAGACCTCGCTCGAATAGATCTCGGTTCCGGGGAACGCGGCCCAGGTCGTCAGGCCGCCCATCTCGGGGAGTGTGCCCGAATTGATGAGGTTCAGGAACCCGATCGCGGTGACGCCAGAAACGAGGGCCGGCAGAACCAAAATGGCCGCAAGAATGGAGATTGCCCTCGTTTCCTTATGGGGCGGGCCGTCGTCCGAAAAGGTATGTGCCGAAAACAGAAGGAAGCCGAGCGCCAGCGCACCTGCGATGTGGGCGATCCGGAAATTCCAGGTTTCGAGCGGAAACTGGGGCAGGAACGGCAGATCGAGCCCGGTCCAAGCCGATATTGACACGCCGTTGAGCGCAATCATGTGGAAGGCCGCGTAGAATGTCGAAAGGCCCGCCATGAGGAGATACGCGCGTCCTGAGAAAAGGCGGCGATTGCTCTCGATGGGTTCTTCATCAACGCCTTCTGCGAGAACCGGCGCGTCGGGTTCGTCGTCAATCGGCGCGGTCTTTGGATCGGTCATGGAATGGTTCCCCCCGGCTGAAGCGTCGGTATTCTGGCGATACCTTTTCGCTATCATCGTTCAAAAAAGGCCGCGCCCGCAAGTCGGGCACGGCCAGCGTTATGTTTTGCTACGAATGACGAAAGCGCGTCATTGGCAGTTCTTGTGGCTCAGCCACCGTGGATCATGTCTGCGGCGATTTCGGCTCCGGCGTTTTCAGTGAACCAGCGCGCCGCGCCCGGGTGCCACTTCATCACGGTATTGCGGTCCCAGAACTCCGGCAGAGTGGAGCGTGCTGCGCGGTGTGTGTTCACCATGCGCTCGTTGTCGGACATGACTGCGTTGACCACTTCGTAGACAAAAGTTTCGGGAAGATCGCAATTTGCAATTGCGAAGTTCCACATCGACACCGAGCGCGCCGGAGCTTCGAGTGTGGTGTAGGCATCGGCCGAGATTTCGAAATTCGCAACCGGGAAGGCCGCCGTGATCTTCGCCTGCTCTTCTTCGGTGAACTCGATGATGTTGATATCGGTCTGCACCTCAAGCTGCGACACGGCCGGAACCGGGACGCCAGCAGCGAACGCGATCACGTCGAGCAGGCCGTCCTGAAGCTGACCGCCGAGGTCGGACCAGCCGCCGTTGCGGCGTTCGAAATTGACACCCAGCTCTTCCATCATGCGCGGGAAATAGGTGTCGGAGGTCGATCCCGCCGGTCCGAAACCGATGCGCGCGCCGTCCGGAATTTCCGAGATGGAAGTGATGCCGGACGAGGACAGTGCGGTCACCGAGAATGGTGTCTGGTACATCGGGAACATCGCGCAGGCATTGGTCATCGGCAGACCGGGCGCGATCGGGTTCGATCCTGCGATCGATTCCGCCGCCGGTCCCATGGTCGTCATGCCAAAAGGAAGATCGCCGGTATGCACCAGCGCCATGTTCTGCATCGGGCCACCGGTGACTTCGGCACCGCCCGAAACGCCCAGAACTTCGGACACGATACCGGCCCAGCCGGAACCGTAGCCGAAATAGGTGCCCCCCTGCGAACCTGTGCCAACGGTAAAGCTTTCCGGCCAGCCGGTGCGGTCCTGAGCAACGGACATGGTTGCCGTAAAGGCAGCGACCACAACGGCCCCTGTCAAAGCGGTAAATTTCATTGTTTTCCTCCACTGTGCGCGTTCGTCAGGCGCAGATGTTCTTGCTTTCCCTGGCGGACTGATCCGCGACGCATGGAATTACGCTACAGGCAAGGATTTCATCAGTTCAAGACAAAAGACCTTGGTTTCGGGGGTTCTGATTATTCAATAATTTTGAACAATCCATCGTGAGTTGGTCACGCGGTGTCCGCGATGCTGCTTAGACGCTCTTTAAGGACTGTAAGGAACGAATCCCGCGCAGGATGACGCACGTCACGAACCCATACTGCGGACAAATCCAACCGGTTTCTGGCTGCGCCAGAAGGGAGGTCCAGTGGGACAAATGTAACCCCGCCGACCGCAAGTCTCGACGCCCAGCGCGGTACAATGGCCAGACCAATCCCTGTGCCGACAAGGCTGACGATGGTTTGTTTCTCCTCGGCGATCTGAGCAACGCGGGCGGTCAGACCGGCTTCGAGAAAGAGTTTCATGGTGAGGTCGTGACTGTGTGGTCGAGAGGTCCGTTCGGGGACGATCAGGGGTTCGTCTGCCATGTCTTCGACCGTGACAGAGGAGTATTTTGCAAGCGGGTGGGTTTCAGGTACGGCCACGACAGCGGTTTCATAGAACAGGTGCTGGTATTCGAGTCGGGAGTCTCTTACCTCGGGCGATCGGATGATCGCGATGTCAAGGCGACCCGAGAGAAGGCGCGGGAGGAGGCGAATGGTCTTCTGTTCGAGGAGCTCCACGTCGATATCCGGATGCACCTCACGGAAATGCGGCAGGAGCTGGGGCATCAACCCGGCAGCGGCGCTGTCGATGACCCCGATGCGGAGGATTGGCGTCTGCTCCGGTCTGTTTTCACGGAAGGCCGCTTCGAGACGATCTGCCTGGTTCAGGATATCTCGTGCCGCATCGACGAACTGCCGCCCTGCTTCGGTCAGCGCTACGCTGCGTGTCGTGCGTGTCAGAAGGCGGGTGCCTAGGTCTTCTTCAAGCATCTTGATCTGCCGGCCCAGCGACGCGGGCAGCATATCGAGGTTCTGCGCAGCGCGCCCGAAATGAAGCGTGTCCGCGACCTCAACAAGACAACGCAGCTGACGTAGTTCCATTAAGCGACCATTATTTCATTTTTTTATATGATCTCTGGCGCGTTGTCTTGGTCAGGTCAAGTTGCGATTGTCCAGCCAAACCACCGGCTGAACAGAGTATCCGCCGGACCAACAATCAGGAGAAAAGAATGCGGACGTACAGAATTGCTGCCATTCCCGCAGATGGCATCGGACCGGAGGTAATCGATGCAGGCAGCGAGGTTCTGTCCGTTCTGGCGCAAAGGAGCGGGGATGTGCGCTTCGATGTGACCTCCTTTGATTGGGGGTCGGACTACTACAAGAAGAACGGGATCATGATGCCCGAGGACGGGCTGGAGCAGCTCAAGCCATTTGACGCGATCTATTTCGGGGCCGTCGGTGCACCGGATGTGCCGGATCACATTACGTTGTGGGGGCTGCGCCTGCCGATCTGCCAAGGTTTTGACCAGTACGCGAACGTGCGTCCGACCAAGATCATTCCCGGTGTGACATCGCCGCTGCGCGGAGTCGACGTTGGTGATCTGGACTGGGTCATTGTGCGCGAGAATTCCGAGGGCGAATACTCGGGCCACGGCGGCCGCGCGCATAAGGGCATGCCCGAAGAAGTAGGTACTGAGGTGTCCATCTTCACCCGCGTGGGCGTGACGCGCATCATGCGCTATGCGTTCCAACTGGCGCAGTCGCGTCCGCGCAAGCTGTTGACCGTTGTCACCAAATCGAACGCGCAGCGGTTCGGAATGGTCATGTGGGATGAAATCGCAGCAGAGGTCGCGCAGGAGTTTCCCGATGTGACATGGGACAAGATGCTGGTCGATGCGATGACTGTGCGCATGGTGAAGAATCCGCAGTCTCTCGACACGATCGTGGCGACCAATCTTCATGCCGATATTCTGTCCGATCTGGCTGGTGCGTTGGCGGGCTCCCTCGGTGTGGCCCCGACAGCGAATATCGATCCCGAACGGCGGTACCCATCGATGTTCGAGCCGATCCATGGCTCAGCCTTTGACATCACCGGCAAGGGGATCGCCAACCCGGTGGCCACGTTCTGGACCGCCAGCCAGATGCTTGATCATCTTGGTGAACCCGATGCCTCAGCACGGCTGATGCGGGCGGTCGAAAAGGTCTGCTCCGAAGGCATACTCACCCCGGATGTGGGCGGGACTGCCACGACTAGGGAAGTGACCGATGCGGTGTGCGAGGCGATCCGGGGAGACAACACCTGAAATTGACCGATCTTGGCTCTGCGGGCCAGGAGGATATATCTCAATGAGGCGGCGCGTTCTGTGCCGCGTTCTCACGAAAGGTGATCTGGTTCGTGACCCAAAACAGCTTCAAAATTGCGGTCATCCCCGGAGATGGGATCGGCAAGGAAACCACCCCTGAAGGCGTGCGCGTCCTGGAGGCAGTATCGCGGCGGTTCGATCTTGGTTTCGACTATCGGGAACACGACTTCTCAAGCGCCGATTATTACGTCAGGCACGGTGAGATGCTTCCGCCTGATTGGAAAGATCAACTTGCGGGAAGTGACGCGATCTTTTTCGGGGCAGTCGGCTGGCCCGAGATCGTTCCGGATCACGTGTCACTGTGGGGATCTCTGATCCAGTTCCGGCGCGAGTTCGACCAATATGTGAGCCTGCGCCCGGCACGCGCGATGCCCGGAGTGCCGCTGCCACTCGCCGGTCGAAAACCCGGCGACATCGACATGATGATCGTGCGCGAAAACACCGAAGGGGAGTACTCCTCTATCGGTGGACGCATGTTCCCGGGTACGGACCGCGAGGTCGTCATTCAGGAAACGGTGATGAGCCGGATCGGTGTCGACCGTATCCTGAAATACGCCTTTGACCTGGCCCGGTCCCGCGGTGGTCACCTGACCTCGGCGACAAAGTCGAACGGTATCTCGATCACCATGCCTTATTGGGATGAGCGCGTTCAGGAGATGGCGGGCCAGTATCCCGACGTAAAGGTAGATAAATACCATATCGACATTCTCACCGCGCAGTTCGTTCTGCACCCCGACTGGTTTGATGTGGTTGTTGCCTCGAACCTGTTCGGCGATATCCTGTCCGATCTCGGTCCGGCCTGCACCGGGACAATCGGGATCGCGCCGTCGGGCAACATCAACCCCGAAGGCCGGTTCCCGTCGCTGTTTGAGCCGGTCCATGGGTCGGCCCCCGATATCGCGGGCAAGGGCATCGCCAACCCAGTGGGTCAGATTTGGGCGGCGTCGATGATGCTTGACCATTTAGGTCAGCCAGAAGCCGCTGCGGCCATCGTCCGCGCGATTGAGGTTGTGCTGGCCGAAGATGCGCTGCGCACCGCCGATCTAGGCGGAGAAGCCGACACTGTTACCTGCGGCACCGCGATCGCAGACGCCCTTCTGGACGGTGTCTGAGTGTGACCGCCTCGCGCTTTCTGGATGGGTTCACGCTTCGAGATGAGACCGTCAACGGCTTGCGCATCCACTGCGCCAGCGCCGGAGACGGACCGCCGGTGCTTTTGCTTCATGGTCACCCGCAGACACATGTCGTCTGGCGCAAGATCGCGCCCGGTTTGGTGAAGGCGGGCTATTCGGTTGTGGCGCCGGATCTGCGCGGGTACGGCGACAGCGAAAAAGTAGAAAGCCACGCTCCCCATCTGCCCTATTCCAAACGTGAGATGGCCAAGGATCAGGTCGCGCTCATGCGTGCTCTGGGCCACGAACGGTTTGCAGTGGTCGGGCATGATCGCGGCGGGCGTGTTGCGCATCGCTTGGCGCTGGATCATCCAGAAATGGTGGATCGATTGGTAGTGCTGGACATTGCGCCCACTCTGACCATGTACGAGAGAACCGACCAGGCCTTTGCCACACGGTATTTCTGGTGGTTTTTTCTGATTCAGCCCGAGGATTTGCCCGAGCGTATGATCGGTCGGGACCCGGAATACTTTCTGCGCCGCCATATCGCGGGGCAGGTGAAAACCGAAGGTGCGGTCAGTGACCGGATCCTGTCTGAGTATCTGCGCACCTACCGGGACCCAGCCACAGTTCATGCAATCTGCGAGGATTACCGCGCGGCGGCGACCATTGACCTCGACCATGACCGCGCTGACTGTGATCGCCGCATCGCAGTGCCGCTCTTGGCGCTCTGGGGCGCCAAAGGGGTTGTCGGCGAAACCTACGATGTCTTGCAAACCTGGCGGGACAAGGCGCTTGATGTTCGGGGAAGAGCGTTGGACTGCGGCCATGCCATCCCGGAAGAAGCTCCTGAAGACCTCATGTCCGAGCTTTTGGCCTTTCTTCCGCGTTAATGCGTATCATTGAGTGAACGTGTCGCGAGTTCCCTGCGGGGTCTGTTTGTGCGTCAGGCCCTGCCTTTCCGCAAAGACGTGCTAAGTTCTGCGATGCGGCATTGAGCCGATACGAAAAGGAGTCCCGCCATGCGTGCTTTTGCCCGCGTTGCCTTGTTCGCATTTCTGACAAGCCTTCCTATTCTTGCCGCAGCGCAGGGGCGTCCGGCTGGCGTTTCAACAGCTATGGTTACAACGAGCACCATGGCCGAAACGGTATCTGTCTTTGGAGAGGTTGTTGCCGGGCGCGAAAGCGCTGTGGCCGCGAGAGTCGGCGGTGTGGCGCAAGAGGTTCCGGTGCGGGTCGGCGACCGCGTTGCACAGGGTGACATCCTGGCCCGGCTCGATACGGAACTTCTTGAGATCGAACTCGCTCAGGCCGAAGCGCAGATTGCCATTGCGCGGGCCGGTATTTCCGTGTCCGAAGCGCGCTTGGACCGGGCGGAAAAAGCGTTCCGCCGTGCCGAGACCCTGCGCCAGAATTCGACCATTGCAGAGGCGCAACTCGAGGAACGGGCCAGCGATTTTGCCGAGGCGCGCGGCGCACAGCAGGAAGCTTTGGCGCGTATTCAGGCGTCGCAGAACGCTGTCGAACAAGCGCGCTACCGCCTCGACAATGCGGTTGTGCGGGCCCCTTTTGACGCCGTTGTCCTTGATGTCACGACAGAGGTCGGCCAGTTCATCGCGTCGGGCAGTCAGGTGGCGACGCTGATCGACACAAGCGCACTTGAGATCGAAGCGAATGTGCCCGCGCGCTATGTCTCGGCGTTGCGTGTGGATCAGCCGGTAACCGCCACAACAGACATTGGGGATACGGTCACGCTGACACTGAGGGCCATTCTTCCGACCGAATTCGCCGCCACACGTACGCGCCCTGTCCGGTTTGAAGTTGCAGGCACGGACATGGCTATCGCAGTGGGACAGACCGTGACACTGGATGTTCCGGTCAGCGCCCCGCGCGAGGTGCTTGTCGTGCCCAAGGATGCTTTGGTGCAGGCACAGGGCGGTTGGAGCGTTTTCGTCAACCAGGACGGCAAGGCTATGCCGCGCAATGTCGAAATTGGTGCCGCTCTCAACAACTCCTTCGAGGTTCTGTCCGGCTTGACGGAAGGCGACGAAGTAGTGGTTCGAGGGAACGAGCGATTGCGTCCGGGGCAGGACATTGCGCCGTCAGGCCCACCGCAGGAATCTGCACAACCCGGGAGCAACGGTTAAGCCATGGACCTCATACGCGCGTCCATCGAACGCCCTATCGCTGTGATGGCCGTGGTCATCATGGCCGTCTTGTTTGGCGCTTTGGCGCTCAGCCGCATTCCCGTTCAATTGGCGCCGGACGTCCGCAAGCCGGTGGTTGTGGTCGAGACCACATGGCCTGGCGCCGCCCCTGCCGAGATCGAACGAGAGATCATCAATCCGCAGGAAGACGCGTTTCGGGGGCTTGAAGGGCTAGAGATCATGACCAGCCGCGCCCGCACGGGTCAGGCATCGGTCACGCTAGAATTCGCCATCGGGTCCGACATGGGCGACATCCTTCTGCTGGTGTCGAACCGTCTGGATCGCGTGGGTGGCTATCCGAGCGAGGCCGGAGAACCGACGCTGAACACTTCCGGGTCTGATGACAGCCCAATCGCCTGGGTGATGGTCAAAGCGAAGGAGGGCAACACACGTCCGCTGCCAACCTACGGCGATTTCGTTGAAGACGTTGTCAAGGAACGGCTTGAGCGGGTGAACGGGGTCTCTACCGTCAATGTGTTCGGCGGTGTCTCCCGTGAGTTGCAGATCGTGATCCGTCCGGAGGAACTCGCGCGGCTGGGCCTGACGATCCCTGCGGTCGTGCAGCGGCTGCGGGCCGAGAACATCAGTATTTCAGCTGGTGACGTGGAAGAAGGCAAACGCCGCTACACCGTGCGCGCCGATGGTAACCTGAACACCATCGAGGCTATCAACAGTGTTGTTCTGCGCAGCCAGAGCCTTGGGACCAATGGCGCACTGGGCCGCGTCCGCGTCGGCGATGTCGCGGATGTGAGCTTTGCCTACAAGGAAAACACAGCAAGGCTCCGGTTCCGGGGCGAACCGGCGCTGGCCTTCAACATCGTGCGCGAACAGGGTGCGAATGTTATTTCGACGATGGAAGAGGTGAAGGCTGTCATAGCGGAACTTGAGGCGGGTCCGGTTGCGACGAACGGTCTGACGCTTGAGCAGGTTTATGACGAGACGATCTATATCGAAGGCGCAATTGATCTCGTCACGCAGAATATCTGGATCGGTGGTTTGCTGGCGGCCGCGGTTCTGCTGATCTTCCTCCGCAGCCCAAGGGCCACACTGGTCATCAGTATGGCGATCCCGGTGTCGATCGTGGCGACCTTCGTGGCGATGGCCGTCACGGGGCGGACGCTTAATGTAATCTCTCTGGCCGGGATCGCGTTTGCAGTCGGCATGATTGTGGACGCCGCGATTGTGGTCCTCGAGAATATTTTCCGATTGCGGGAAGAGGGCAAACCCCGGCGCGAGGCCGCGTATATCGGCGCCAAGCAGGTGTGGGGCGCAATCCTTGTGTCTGCGCTGACAACGGTCATGGTGTTCATCCCGATCCTCGTTATGCAGCTCGAAGCGGGGCAGCTGTTCCGCGACATCGCGGTGGCGATATCCGTGTCTGTTCTGCTGTCGCTGGTGGTGGCGGTGACGGTCATTCCAGCGCTGTCGAGCCGGTTGCTCAAGGGCGGGGAAACCAAGAAGCTGGGGCTTCCCGGCATCGACCATTTCGGGCGCGGGTTTACATGGCTCATCATGAAATACGTACGTTTCACCGTGCGCTTCCGTACGGCTGGTCTGGTAATGGTGGCCGCGATCGGGACAGGTGCAGCGGTGGCTGCTTGGACGTTTTTGCCCAAGCTGGAATACCTGCCCGAGGGAAACCGTAACCTGGTTTTCGGTTTGATCATCCCGCCACCGGGCTACAACCTCGAGACCACGGAAACCATCGCCCAGCGTATCGAGGCGGTCGCGGAACCGATGTGGGATGCAGCCCCGGCCTCCGAAACCGAGGACGGCCAACCGGCGCTGGAGTCGTTCTTTTTTGTCGCCACACCGGGCAACAGTTTCGTCGGTGCGGCGGCTGTCGATGGCAGCCGTGTGGCTGAGGTCATCCCGATCCTCTCGCGCCCGATCTTTGCCGAACCGGGGACCTTCGGGTTCATGACCCAACCTTCCCTGTTCGGACGTGGTGTGGGGGGTGGTCGGACCATCGAATTGAACATCTCTGGCGACGAGCTTGAAGACATCCTGCGTGTCGCCGGTCAAGCGGCGGGTACCATCGGGCAGCTGCTGCCGCGATCAGAAGGACACCAGTTCCGGCCCATTCCCGGTCTCGAGTTGGGCGCACCCGAAGTGCGATTGATCCCTGACCGCATCCGTCTGGCGGATGCCGGTCTGACCACTCAGGACCTTGCCGCGACAGTGGATGCGTTCAACGACGGCCTGCGCGTGGCAGAGATCAATGTTGGCAACCGGCGGCTTGATCTGACACTGAAGGGCGACAGTACCGTGCTCAGTGGTCTGCGCACACAGGATGTCGGCAGTTTCCCGGTGGTCACGCCGACAGGGCGGATCGTGCCGGTCTCTGAGTTGGCGGAGGTGCGCGTAACGGCTGGGCCAACCGAAATCCGGCACCTTGAGCGCCTGCGGACCATTACTCTGGAAGTGCGCCCTTCGGATGCTTTGCCGTTGGAAGCGGCCGTTGAATTGCTGGAAACTGACGTAATCGCCGCGCTGGAAGAACAGGGTCTGCCCCCCGGCGTCCGCATGTCGGTGTCCGGGACTGCGGATCAGCTGTCTCAGACGTGGAACGCAATCCAGATCAACCTCGCGGTTGCGATGGTGATTGTCTTTCTCGTGATGGCGGTGCTGTTCGAGTCATTTGTCCTTCCTCTGGTCGTTATGATCTCTGTTCCCGTGGCCGCTGCTGGCGGCGTTGGCGGGCTCGCCGTATTGAACATGATCGGTACGCAACCTTTGGACATGCTGACGCTATTGGGTTTCGTGATCCTTGTTGGGATCGTGGTGAACAACGCGATTCTGATCGTGCATCAGTCTCTCTACCTCTTGCGCGAAGAAGGCATGTCTCCCGTCGATGCCATCGAGGAGGCGACGCGCAATCGTATCAGACCGATCTTCATGTCTACGCTGACATCGGTTTGCGGGATGCTGCCTCTGGTTCTTTTCCCCGGTGCCGGGTCCGAGTTGTATCGCGGGCTTGGGGTGGTGGTTGTCGGGGGGCTGTCGATGTCGGCCTTCCTCACGCTGTTGACCGTGCCACCGCTTCTGCGATTGGTGTTGGCTGCACGACCGTCCGAAGCCGACGCCGGACCTGAACCTGTGGCTGCGGAGTGACGTCCGGATTTATCGCTGACTTTGTTGGTCATCCTTCGATATAGGTCGAAGCATGACCGACACGCTGAGCAGATATCCCACCCTGTCCGGTGACCCGCCGCAACGGCGTGGGGTGTTTCTTGTGGCTGCCGTTGTCGGTCTGTGCGTGATCGCGGTCGGGAGTTATCTCGCGCTTGCGGCATACTTTCTGCGCAGCGAAGCGGCGACAACTCCGGAACGCGCGCAGTTTTTCGCGTCTTCGATTGACGATGCACTGACGCGGTTGGAACACCTGCCTTATGTATTGTCGATCGACGAAAGCACGCTGGATGCTCTGATCACCGGGGACACCGCAGAACTTGACCCGATCCTGGCCGACATTGCGGCGCGAGCGGGTGCCGAGTTTGTTTTTGTATTGGACGTCAACGGCAAGACAGTGGCGTCTTCCAATTATCGCGACAGGGACAGCCTTGTTGGTAATTTCTACACGTTCCGCCCCTATTTTCGCGATGCTCTCGCTGGCGAGTCCGGCCGTTACTACGCGGTCGGAGTCACGACCGGTCGCCCGGGGTATTTCATTGCCGAACCAGTGCGGGATTCCGCCGGCACGATTCATGGTGTCGTCACGGTCAAGATCGGGTTCGATGATCTGAGCCGTGCCTTGTCTGGCAATGGTGAACTCGTGCTGGTCGCAGATGAGCAAGGCGTCGTTCTTGCCAGTTCGGACCCTGAATTGATCTACGGTTACATGTCACCTATTTCGGATTTCGAGCGCCAGACACTGGAAGAGCAGCAGCAGTTCGGGGACAAGACACTGTTCCCCCTGGATTGGACTCCGGAAAGTGAGCGTCGCGCGCGGCTGGATGGCACGGCCTACGTCTGGACGAGGGCATATCTCGAGGAGGAAGACTGGTCGCTCCACCTTTTGTCCGAGGTCCGCAATTCGCGGAGGCAAGCTCTGCTGTATGTGGCAGGCGGCTTGATGACGCTGTTGCTCCTGACGGTTGCGGCATCGGTTTACCGGGCGACACAGCTGCGGAATGCTCTGGCTATCTCCAATGCGGACCGTCAGCGCCTGACGCGTGAGATCGAGGAGCGGCGGATTGCGGAGAAGAAGCTGGAAACGGCCCGCACCGAGCTTGCCCAGAAAGAACAGCTTGCTGCGCTCGGTCAGTTGTCAGCTTCGATCACCCATGAACTCGGTCAACCGATCTCGGCGATGCGAAACTACCTCGTGGCCGAAGAAATCGCTGCCAACGCAGAGCCTAACGCGCTCTGGCCGCAGTTGTCAGGGCTGGTCGATCGGATGCAGCGCATCGTGGATCAGTTGCGTCTGTTCGGGCGCACGTCGGCGTCCTCTCCGACCTCGTTTCCGGTTCAGGACACCGTGCATGCCGCGTTGCAACTCGTGCAGCATACGGCGCGGGAAGCGGGAATTCGTATTGAGGTGTCTCTGCCCGAAGCACAGGTTCGGGTGCGGGGCCGGCCGGAAAGATTTGAACAGGTGATCGTGAACCTGTTGCGGAATGCGATTGATGCCACGCAAGACCATGATGAAGGTGCCGTTAAGCTGACCATGAGAGAAGAAAGAGGGTCCGTGATCCTTTCGGTGGCAGATAATGGGCATGGGCTGGGTGACCTTGATATCGCCGATCTGAGCAAACCGTTTTTCAGCACAAAGCCGTCTGGAAAGGGAATGGGGCTTGGGCTTGCCATTTCGGGGCAGATCATCAACGAAATGGGGGGAACGCTTCACGCAGAGAATGGACCAGATGGTGGAGCTCTTTTCGTGATTGCGCTTCCGAAACCGGATGACAGTGATGCCTGACAAGTTTCGTGTGTTGATTGTCGATGACGATGCCGAGATGCGGCAATCTCTTGCCGTGCTTCTCGAACGCTCAGGCTGGTCTGTCGAGGCGGTGGGAGCGGCTCAGACGGCCCTGTCGAGAATGGAGGCCACATCGCCGGATGTGGTTCTTTCCGACGTTCGCATGCCGGGCATGTCCGGGCTGGAATTGCTGGACGAGATGCAAAACCGTCCTGCTCCGCCACTGGTGCTCATTTCGGCGCATGGTGACATACCGATGGCCGTGGATGCGATTCAAAACGGTGCGTATTCCTTCCTCGAAAAACCGTTCGAGCCGAGGCGGCTTCTGACGGTGCTCAGACATGCTGCAGAACAGCATCGACTGACCGATATGGCCAAACGGATGCGGGAACAGCTTGTTTCGCTGTCTGGTCTGGATCGGGTGCTTTTGGGCAGCGACCTTCGTGTTGCGGAACTGAAGGCTGAAGCCGTGGATCTGGCGATGTCGGACGGTCCCGTTCTGATCACAGGGGAAACCGGAACCGGCAAGGAACTGGTGGCGAGGGCGTTGCATCGTCTGGGACCGCGACGGGACCATGAATTCGTTGCCATCAACTGCGCGACGCTTGCGCCGGACCGGGTCGAGGAACAGGTGTTTGGCAAAGCGAAGACACTGCGCGGAAGTTTTCGGAAGGCGGACGGAGGTACGCTTTTCCTTGATGAAGTTACTGCCTGCCCCATCGAAGTGCAGACCAAGCTCTTGCGCGCCATTGAGACAGGCGTAATCCATCCGGTCGGTTCCGATGACGAAGTGCAGACCAATGTGCGTGTCGTTGCAGCGACGAATGAGGATCTGGGACCATTGGTCGAGGCTGGCACATTTCGCGCCGATTTCCTGTTCCGGCTGAACACCTTTGAACTTCGTCTGCCCCGGCTGATTGACCGTGGCGACGACATCATCCTTCTTTATCAGCATTTCGTGTCGCAGCTCTGTGAGACCTACGAGATCGGACCCATTGAGACGACGGCAGAAGATGCAGCCTCGCTATTGGCACATAGCTGGCCCGGCAACGTACGCGAATTGCGCCATGTCGCTGAACGTCGGGTATTGGCGGCGCGCCGTGGTGGGGGTTCCGTCGCTGAAGCATTGCGTACGGACGACCTGGTAGACGATGTGCCAGCCACTCTGCGCGAAGCGGTCGCCCGTTTTGAAAAGACGCTGATCTCTCAGGCCATCTCGAACCACGGAGGGCGCATGGACGCAGTGGCAGAGGCGCTGGGTATTGGCCGCAGAACGCTGAACGACAAGATCGTGAAGCTGGGTCTGGAGAAATCCAAGCTGCTCGATTGATCTCTGCGGATTTCCGCAAGGCCTGTTGTCGCTAACCTGCGGATTGTTTCCTACCGAAATGTGATTTTCGCGCTATTCTTCTCATCAGCGCCGTTCAAGTGCGCATATGGGGAGGACTACATGAAACACTTCAAGACCGTCGCACTCGCGGCGACCATTGCTCTTTCCGGCATCGCTGCGCATGCGCAGGACGAAGGTGGAAATTACGTACTGACAACCGCATCGACTGGCGGCACCTACTATCCGGTGGGCGTGGCTCTGTCGACGCTGGTAAAGGTGAAGCTCGAGCCGAAACAGAAGATCGGTATGTCGGCCATCAGTTCGGCCGGGTCAGGTGAAAATATCCGGCTGCTGCGCGAAAACGAAGCCCAGTTCGGCATTCTTCAGGGTCTCTTCGGCTACTATGCCGCGACTGGAACCGGACCGATTGCCGAGGTCGGCCCGCAGGAAAACCTGCGGTCTGTTTCGATGCTCTGGCAGAACGTTGAGCACTTCATCGTGTCTTCCGACGTCGCAACTACGGGTACACTGGCCGACATGGTTGCTCTCAAGGGTGAGGCCATGGCGATGGGCGCGCAGAACTCGGGCACTATCGGTTCGAACCGCACCATCCTGTCCGGCTTCGGCGTCGACATCGACACGGATTACGAGCTGGTCTACGGCGGCTATGGCCCCTCGGCCGAAGCGCTGCAGAACGGGCAGGTGAAGGGCATCGGTGCACCGGGCGGTGTTCCGGTCGGCGCGATCAGCCAACTGATGGCATCGGCAGGTGACAGTGTCACGCTTCTGAGCCTCACTGAAGAAGAAATGGCAAAGGCCGACTCGGATCGAGGCCTCTGGACGCCGTACACAATTCCGGCCGGTTCCTATCCCGGTCAGGACGCGGACGTGCAGACCGTTGCACAGCCGAACTTCCTTGCCACCAATGCAGACATCCCGGAAGAGCATGTCTACCAGCTGACCAAGGCGATCTATGAGAACCTGCCGTTCCTGCAGGCGATCCACCCGGCAACCAAGGTAATGAGCATCGAGAGTGCCATTGCAGGTTTGCCGCTGCCGCTGCACCCTGGTGCGCTGCGCTACTATCAGGAAGTCGGCTTGGACATTCCTGATCGTCTGATCGCAAAATAATCCACACGAATTCAGCCAGCCCGCGTCTGTGACGTGGGCTGGTTCTCTGACGTTTGGGTGGGGCCATGTCAAAGACTGAAGAAGACGAGGACGGAGGACGACTCCGTTCATTCGATGGGCTTGCGGACAAGGCGCTGTCGGTCATCTGTTTCGTGATCGCGGTTGGCCATATCTACGTAGCCTTTGATCCGGTGCTGTCCGAACTTCAACGCAACGCGTTTCACTTTGCTGGTTTCGCGATGTTGGCGGCCCTGCTTTATCCGATGTGGCGGGGGTCCTCTGGCAGAACTGCTCCGCTCGCCTTGGATTTTGCCTTGGGTATTTCGGTTGCGGCGTCTGCCGTCTGGCTCGCTCAGGCTGAAAACGCGATTTACGACCGAGGCGTAAAATTCTCGACCGCGGATTGGATCGCCGCATCTGTCGCAATTGTAGGTGCAATCGAGCTGACACGCCGTGTCGCCGGCATCATCATTCCCATCCTGATCATCCTCTCGCTGAGCTATGTAGCCTATTGGGGCCAGTTCGTCGGTGGCGTCTTTTCTTTCCCAGGCCTTAGCGCCGAGACCGTCGCGTTCCGGTCGATCTATGGCGATGACGCGATGTTTGGAACGATCGCACGAATATCGTCGACCTATGTGTTCTTGTTCATCATCTTCGGTGCGTTCCTGCTGCGGTCTGGAGCCGGTGAGTTCGTGATCAACATGGCCCGGGCTGTTGCGGGCAAACTGGTCGGCGGCCCGGGGATCGTGGCGGTGATCGCCTCTGGCCTGACAGGCACGATTTCGGGGTCAGCGGTGGCCAACACCGCATCCACGGGCGTGATTACTATCCCCCTGATGAAACGTGCCGGCTTTGCCCCAAAATTCGCGGGTGGAGTTGAAGCCGCGGCTTCGACCGGTGGGCAGTTGATGCCGCCAATTATGGGCGCGGGCGCCTTCGTGATGGCGAGTTTCACTCAGATTCCTTATGAAACCATTGTCGCTGTCGCGGCGTTACCGGCGATGCTCTACTTCCTGTCGGTCGCCTTCTTTGTCCGGATCGAAGCGCGTCGGAACAATCTTCAGCCGATCCCGGATGAAGGTCAGACGCTTGGCTCTGCTTTCAGGGAAGGTGGCGCCAGCTTCATCATTCCGATTTGCACACTCATCGGTCTGCTGGTCGCTGGATTTACGCCGACCTATGCAGCGGTCTTTGGTATTCTTGCGGTCATCGCCTCGAGTTGGCTGACAAAGAACCGAATGGGACCGAAAGCCGTGTTCGAGGCTTTCGTCATGGGCTCGAAGGGTATGGTCCTGACGGCGGTTCTGTTGTGTTCGGTTGGATTGGTGGTGAACGTCATTGCCACTGCGGGGATAGGCAACACGTTCAGCCTGATGATCACAAGCTGGGCGGGGGGCAACATCATGGTCGCCCTTATCCTGATCGCCTTGGCCAGCCTGATCCTTGGCATGGGCCTTCCCGTTACTGCGGCTTATATCGTTCTGGCGACACTTTCTGCGCCTGCCTTGTCTGGCATGATCAGCGACCAGTTCGTGATTGCGCAGATGGCAGCAGGTGCTTTGCCGGAAGCAGCAAAGGCGGTTCTCATGTTCGGTGTTCCCGATCAGATCGAATTGCTGAGCCGCGAAGTGACCTATTCTGAAGCCGCCGGACTGATCCAGTCGCTTCCGCTCGAGATTGCGGCACCGTTGCGAGATTTGGTCGTGCCGCCTGCGGTCGCGACCAGCGCGCTGCTATCGGCGCATATGATCATTTTCTGGCTCTCGCAGGACAGCAACGTTACACCTCCGGTTGCCCTTGCAGCCTTCACGGCAGCGGCGATTGCCAAGGCTCCGGCGATGGCCACAGGGGTCGCAAGTTGGAAGCTTGCCAAAGGCCTGTACATCATCCCGGTTCTGTTCGCTTACACACCATTCCTGTCGGGAGATTGGCCGGCGATGATCCAGGTCTTCGTCCTTGGTGTCTTTGGTGTCTATGCTCTATCTGCTGGGTTGCAGGGCTGCATGGAGCGCCCGTTTGGTCTGATCATGCGGGTGCTGTGTTTGACTGCCGGCCTCGTATGCCTCTGGCCCGGAGAGATCGTCGTGAATCTTGCTGGTGTCGCAGCCGTGGTCGCCCTGCTGATCTTCAACATTCGGTTCGGAAAAAGACCCGAGGTGACGGTTCCGGTCTGACTTTCAGGAATAAGCGCAGTCAGGGCCGCGCTCCAAGGGCGTGTCGATGGTGATTTCCGTCGGCACCCAGTCGAAGATCGCAAGTGCCTGCCCACCGTCGAAGCCGACATAGAGCGTCCCCGTCTCGGGTTGCAGCGCGACCCCTTCGGCATCGAAGCCGTATTGCGACAAAGGAGATACTGACAGCACCCTACCATTCGGCGCAAGTTCGAACAGACTGTTCAAACCTTCGTTGTCATCGACCACCAGAATATTTCCCGAATACGGATCACGTGTGATGCCTTGGGGTTCGGTCATGGGCGGATCAAAACTGTCGCCGAAGAGTTCCATGAGTATCGTACCATCAGGCGCAATGCGCATCAGCCGGGATGGATCGTCCTCGACGGCAAGGAAGCTTCCATCTGCATCCCGGTGCAGGCCTTCGGTATCGTAGAGCGTTTCGCTGAGTCTGAATGGCGTATCGATCGGGCGTCCGTCGCGATCCAGTCTGCGGAACTCGCCCCAGCCGCTGGCAATGAGCAGTCCGCTCTCCTCGACCGTCAGACTGCGGACCATGCCCATATCGGTTTCAATCCGTCTCAGCTCTTTGCCGAACGTGGACAGAAGAACAATTTCGTGGCTTTCGTTGGCAACCCAGATTCCGCAGACCAATGCATCGTAGGCGATACTGACGGCGCGGAAATTCTGTATGGTTTCGCGGTGAAATATCTCGGCTCCGGCAGGCAGCGCGATGCCGGTTGCAAGCGCCACAACGGTTCCGATCAGTCCTTCCCGCATGTCGATCTCCTCTTGTTGGATATGACCTGTTCTGCGTGCACCGGAATTCAAGCAAAGCTTCGCGATTTCATCATGTGCTGCGTTCTGCCCACCTTGTTCCTACACGAAAAACGGTGTCATGCTCTGCAGCAACCGCAGTTGAGAGTGGCACCATCGGAGCATTCGTGATGCAGAAACACGTCATCGTCATTGGGGCCGGAATTGTAGGGGTCTCGACTGCAATCTGGCTCAGGCGCTTTGGTCAGGATGTGACGATTGTTGATCGAGATCGACCTGGGCAAGCGGCGTCCTATGGGAATGCAGGGCTATTGGCGGCTTCTGCAATGGTGCCTGTGACAACGCCGGGTCTGATCACCAAAGCTCCGAAGATGGTGCTTGATCCGGATTCACCACTGTTTGTGCGTTGGTCTTATCTGCCGCGGATTGCGCCCTGGCTGGTTCGGTATCTCAAACATGCAAATGACAGGGACACCAAGAGAATTGCGGCGAGTTTGACCGAGATTACCGCAGATACGGTTGCTCAGCATTTCGCTCTGACAGACGGGTTGAAGGCCCGCGAGTTCCTTACAAAAAGCGATTATGTTTATGCCTATGGGTCGCGCGTTGAGTTTGAGGATGACCGCTATGCGTGGGACCTCAAGCGCCAGTATGGGTTCCCACCGACCCTGATCGAAGGACCGGATGTGCAGGACTACGATCCGTGTTTCGGTTCAGCGATCAGGTGTCTTGCGGTGGTGAAGGACCACGGATTTGTCATTGACCCCGGAGGTTACGTTGCAGCCTTGGCCAGCGACTTCGAAGCGATGGGCGGACGGATTGTTCAGGCAAGTGTCGAAGACATCGAAACCAGTGACCCATCCCGCCCTCGCGTGGTCACGACACAGGGGCCATTTGATTGCGACGCGGCGGTGGTGGCTTCGGGCGCATGGTCAAAGCAGCTGATGACCCGACTGGGTTTGAGCATTCCGCTGGAATCTGAAAGGGGATATCACATCGTCATGAAAAACGCGTCTGGCGGGCCGCGGACGCCGTCGATGATCACCTCTGGCAAATTTGTTGCGACCCCGATGAAGGCTGGCTTGCGCTGCGCCGGGATCGTCGAGTTAGGAGGCTTGGAAGCAGGTCCATCCGAGGCCCCGTTTGCGCTGTTGCGACGTAAGATCAAATCCGCCTTTCCGGATTTGGAGTTTGATGGCGAGGAAACATGGATGGGCCACCGCCCGGCCACAACAGACAGTCTGCCGTTGATCGGCGAAGTGCGGAATACAGGTGTCTATACCGCATTTGGGCATCAGCATGTTGGCCTGACCGCAGGTCCGAAAACAGGACGTCTCGTTGCCGGGTTGATATCTGATCAGCCAAGCAATCAGGATCTCGCACCGTTTTCTCCTCACCGGTTCGGCTTGTAGCATCGTCACTCAGTCGCTCGATTTCTTGGGCGTTAAGCTATGCTTAACACACTGCTGCTACTCCCAATGCGGGGCGTAAGGAGAGTAGGGCATGGCGACCGACAGAAATGTCGCGCCAGTTATCATCAAGCGTAAGAAAGTGATCGCGGGCGGCGGTCACCATGGCGGTGCCTGGAAAGTGGCCTATGCGGACTTTGTCACGGCCATGATGGCATTTTTTATGCTGATGTGGCTGTTGAATGCGACCACGGAGAAGCAACGCAAAGGCATTGCGGATTATTTCAGCCCAACCGCCCCGATCAGCCGTCTGTCCAGCGGGTCGGACGGGATGATGATGGGGGAAAGCATATTTGCTGCGGATGTGCTCCCCCGAATGGGTGTTGGAGCAAGCTCACTGCAGGACACGACTGGTGATGCAGCGGATAAATCGGCGGACAATGCGCAGTCCGACGCGTTCAAGGAGGTTCAAGATGTCTTGCTTGGCCTTGGAGGCGAAAGCCTGCTGGAGGACCGCTGGCTCAGGCATGTCGTCACGCGGGTGACTGACGAAGGACTGGTTCTTGAATTCTTCGATATGCCGGATGTGCCTCTGTTCACCGACGGCGCGGAGCCCACGAAGCTCATGCATGAAATCGCTTATGCGGTCCAAGAAGTCAGCAAGCTCTTGTCGAACAGAATTGCGATCGAGGGTCATGTCGCAAAGGTTCCCGTTGTCCGTCTGGATGATCCCGTTTGGGATTGGTCGGCGGAACGTGCCTTTGTGGTCTCTGATCTGCTGGTCGAATACGGCCTTCCACAGGATCGTCTGCGGCGTGTGACGGCTTATGGCGACCGCGAACCTGCGGTCGATAATCCGATGGCGCCGCGCAACAATCGGATAGAGCTGATTTATCTCCGCTACTGATCGCAGAGAGAAGTAATTCGATTTTTAAGCGTTAGGCTGCCGTTAAATCGGCCGCCTCAAAGGTGTGGGGGCAAAGAGCCACCACACCAGAAAGGCGTTTCATGTCGATATCCTCTTCCCTTAGTGCAGGCGTTGTCGGCCTCGCATCCAACGCGACCCGACTGGCTACAATCTCCGACAATATCGCCAACTCACAGACCCCTGGCTACAAACGGGTGGAGGCCAATTTCCATTCCATGGTCGTCACGTCTGGCGGGGGCACCTACACGGCGGGGGGCGTTCGCACCACGACGCAGCGCTATATCGATCAGGACAGCGCGATCACGACCACGTCCAACTCGACCGATCTGGCTGTCAGCGGCCGTGGTTTTCTCCCGGTGGCACAGGCGATAGAGGTTCTGGCAGGGTCGGAAACGCCACAGATGTTTCTGACGACCACGGGTTCGTTCCGAACCGATGCCAATGGTTATCTCCGTACTGCATCCGGTCAGATGCTGCTTGGCTGGCCTGCAAATCTTGATGGCAGCATCCCCAATTATCCGCGGGCAACGAGCGAAGCACTGGAACCGGTACGTATCAATGTGAACCAGTTCAGCGGCGAACCGACGACCCGAATTGAACTGGGGATCAACCTTCCTGCAACGGAAACCGAAGCGGGTGCGCTGGGCGACCCGCTGACCCAATCAGTCGAATACTATGATAACCTTGGCCGCGCCGAGACGCTTGAGTTCACCTTTACGCCGGTTGTCCCAGCAACTGGAACATCCAACCAATGGTCACTTGAGATCGTGGACAGCGCTGATCCGGGCACGGTCATCGGTCAATATGATCTTGAATTCGATGATGCGCGAACACTCGGGGGGACGTTGCTGAACGTCACAGATGTAACCGGCGGGCCGTACGACCCTGGCACCGGCATCCTGACGATTACAGCACCCAGCGGTCCGATCGATATAAACATTGGGCGAATTGGGTTGAACGAAGGCCTGTCTCAGCTCTCAGATATATTTGCGTCCTTCAACATCAGTCGGGACGGTGCCCCAGTGGGCAAAGTCACGTCAGTCGAGGTGGATGAAACGGGGCTGGTAAATGCCTTCTATGATACTGGAACAACACGCACGCTGTATCAGGTGCCGCTGGTCGATATCCCAAACCCGAACGGCATGGCCTCCGCGGGCAGTCAGCTCTACATGCCGACCCCCGAAAGCGGCAGCTTCTTCCTATGGGATGCGGGCAATGGATCGACCGGAGACATTCTGTCCTTCGCTCTCGAGGAATCCGCAACTGACATCGCAAATGAGTTGACCGAACTGATCCGCACACAGCGCGCGTATTCGTCGAATGCGAAAGTCATTCAGACGGTGGACGAGATGTTGCAGGAAGCAACAAACATCAAACGCTGAATCCAGTAACTGAAGGAGGGTACAACCATGAGCCTTTCAGGTGCGCTTTCCAACGCGATGAGCGGACTGACCTCAAACGCACGTGGAACGACAGTGGTCTCGGCAAATATCGCCAATGCTCTGAACGAAAGTTACGGTCGACGTGAGCTTCAACTGACCACCGACCCGAACCACTCTTCCGGGGGGGTTCGCGTCGCACAGATCAGTCGCTATTCGGATCCGGTCCTCGCCTTTCAGAAACGGATGGCGCTTGCCGATCACTCTGCCAGCGGTGCGTTTGCCGCCTTTAAGGCCGAACTGGAACGGATCATAGGAAGCGCCGACACTCTTGGTTCGATTGCCGACAAGCTGACGAGGTTCGAAACCGCGCTTTTGTCTGCGGCTTCCGATCCTTCATCGACCACACGTCTTCAAAACCTGTCTGACGCCGCGGATGGGCTGGCATCCGCCCTCCGCTCCGCGAGCGGTGGCATCGATCAACTGCGCACTCGAGCAGACCAGCAGATTGCATCCTCCGTTTTGGAGATCAATTCCGGTCTCGAACGGTTGGAAAAGCTGAACACTCAGATAATGACCGCGCGCCATCTGGGGCAGGACACTCATAGCCTCATGGACAATCGGGATATGATACTCGACCGGCTCTCCGAATTTGTCCCTCTGCATGTTGTCGAGCGTGACAGCGGAACCATCGCGGTATTCACTGCGCAGGGCCGAACGCTGCTCGACGAGAACGCGGTGTCGCTATCCTTCGAAACACCGTCAACGGTGTTGCCGCACATGACCGTCGGAAATGGTCTTCTTTCAAGACTGCAGATCAACGGAGCAGGCATCGATATTCCCGGATCAGGCATGATGAACGGTGGTTCGCTTGAGGCGCAGTTTGTCCTGCGCGATATCACTGGATCGGATGCGCAGGCGCAACTGGATGCCATTGCTCGCGACGTGATCGAACGGTTTGGCTTTGGAGGTCCGGATTCGACTCTCGCGCCGTCGGACTTGGGCGTATTCACTGATAATGGTGGTGTCTTCACGGTAGCGAATGAAACGGGACTCTCGGGCCGAATTGAACTGAATGTCGATTTGGCTTCGGAAAGCAACGATCTCTGGAAATGGCGGGATGGTCTTGGTGCGACCTTTGAAGGGGATGCAGGGAATTCCGTTCTGTTGCTGGCACTCCATCAGCAGATCTCTGCTGCAATACCGCCGGGGTCTGCGTCTCTGGGGACAATGGCACGATCCCTTGTCGCGCATGTGCAGGACCTGTCAGCGCATCAAGCTGCGCAGCGTGTCCAGTCGCAAGAGGCATTTTCATTGTCGTCAGATCAGCTTGACGCTCTGCGCGAGTCCATTGCGTCGGACGGTGTCAATACAGACCAGGAACTGCAAAAACTGATCGAGCTTGAAAAGGCGTATGCCGCCAATGCGCGTGTTGTCCAGGTGGTCGACGACATGCTGTCAGAACTTCTTAGGATTTGAGGATTGAGATATGCGTGCCATTGGTGATCTTGCGTCTTACATGCTGGCCAGCCGCTTGCAGACCGACTTGCGTAATCAGGCGGACTCCGCAGCGGAATCGGCAACGACAGGTCTGGCAGCCGACAAGGCGCGTCACCTCGGTGGCGCGACACTTGCGATAACTCTGCTAGAGAGGAAATCGTCACTCCTCGTCCAGCACCAACGCGGGATATCAGAAGCGGCGGTACTTGCAGGGGCCAGCCAAGCAACTCTGGAGCGTATTCAGGAACAATCTGTCGATCTGGCCAATGACCTGGCAATTGTACCTCAGCTTCAGAATTCGTCACAAATTCAAGCACTGTCGTTGGATGCCTCGCGTGTTTTTGTCGATACGGTTAACGCGCTCAATTCCTCGATCGCAGGACGGTATCTTTTTTCTGGTTCTGCAACACAAACCAAACCACTGCCAGACGGAGCGGTTTTTCTCGATATGATCCGAACAGATCTTGCCGGGGCGTCGTCTGCGGCTGATGTGTTGGCAGGAGTCGATGCTTGGTTCGATGCGCTCTCCGGATCATTTGACGCGGTATATCAGGGGTCGACGGATGGTTTCATGACCTTGCCCCTGAGCAGCGAAACCACTGCGGTGTTTGCTTTGCGCGCGGATGGTGAAACCCCTCGCGGCGTGCTGAGGGCGTTGGCGAAGACGGCTTTGGCAGAAAGCGCCGGTTTGTCCCTGCCCGAACAGTCTCAGATTCTTGAGGCAGGACGCGCAGATCTTCTTCAGGGCGATCAATGGCTGACGGAGGAACGGGCCAGTCTTGGATTGACGGAAGCCCGTATCGCCGATGCAGCCAGCGCAACTGAGGCTGACATTACGCGCATAGAGTTGGACCGCCTGTCTCTGATCGGGGTTGATCAGTTTGAGGCAGCGGCTGAATTCGAAGCGGCGCAACAACAGCTTGACGTGTTTTACAGAATTGCCGCGCGGCAGAGCCGAACGTCATTGGCGGAGTATCTGAGATGAGACCGGTAATCATTGCCATCTGGCTGTTGCTTTGCCCGGCATTGGCGCTGGCCCAAGGGGTTCGCTTGAAAGATCTTGCCGATTTCGAGGGCGTACGCGGTAACGATCTCGTGGGCTACGGGCTGGTCGTCGGGTTGGACGGAACGGGGGATGGTTTGCGAAACTCTCCATTCACAGAAGACATGATGTCCAACATTCTGGAGCGTCTTGGCGTCAATGTGACGGGAGAGCAGTTCCGGGCGAAGAACGTCGCAGCAGTGATCGTCACGGGGCAATTGCAACCGTTCGCCAGGGCGGGAAGCCGCATTGATGTCACCGTGTCGGCCATCGGCGATGCATCAAGCCTGCGTGGTGGGACGCTGGTCATGACGCCGCTCAACGCAGCCGATGGTCAAATCTACGCCGTCGCTCAGGGATCAATTATTGCCGGGGGCGTCGTTGCGGAGGGCGAAGCCGCGAAGACCGTCCAGGGTGTTCCAACTGCTGGCAGCATTCCATCCGGTGCTGTTGTCGAGCGGGAGGTCGCGTTCGAATTCGGAGAATTGCAGAACCTGAAACTCGCTCTCAAGAGCCCGGATTTTTCGACGGCGTACAGGGTTGAGCGGGCGATAAACGTGGCGGCCGGAGCGCCCATAGCCCGCATGACGGATTCGGGCACCGTTCATGTCGATCTCGCTCAATCCCGCCAGCAGTCGCCTGCGCATTTTCTGGCACAGGTCGAAAATCTGAGAATCGAACCAGACACTTTGGCCCGGGTCGTCGTCGATCAGCGATCCGGAACCATAGTGATCAGCGAAAATGTGCGTGTATCCCGCGTTGCGGTGTCCAAGGGCAATCTGACCCTAACGGTTCAGGAGCAACCCATCGTCGTGCAACCCAATCCGTTTGCAGAAGGCGAAACGCTGGTTGTTCCGCGGACAGATGCGCGGATCGAGAATGCGCCCTCTGCGTCGCTTGCAGAAGTCCCCGGCGGTACAACGCTGACGGATGTGATCACGGGTCTGAATGCGCTTGGCATCACGCCAAATGATCTCATCGACATTCTCAAAACGATCAAGGCAGCTGGCGCTTTGCATGCCGAATTTGTCGTGATGTGACGACGTATCCAAAAGACATAGGAACCGTAATTCATGATTGCTTTGGCTGGAATCGCCTTCACTTTCGTTATGGTCTTCGGCGGATACTTGCTTGCCGGAGGAAAGCTCGGCATCATTTTGAAATCGTTGCCATTCGAACTGATGATGATCGGCGGGGCTGCGGTCGGTGCCTTTGCGGTGGGGAATTCCTTCGATTCACTCAAACAGACCGGCAAAGATACTCTGAAGGTGTTCAAAGGTAGCGAGTGGAAAGCTGAGGACTATAATCAGCTTCTCCAGGTTTTGTATCAACTCATCAGTGTCGCGCGGAAGAACCCTGTTGGACTTGAGGCTCATATCGACAACCCGGAAGAGTCCGAAATTTTTACTCAGTTTCCCAGAATTCTAAAGGATCACGCAGCGCTCGACATCATCTGTGACACGCTTCGTTCGGCGTCTATGAACTATGACGATCCGATGCAGGTCGAAGAGCTTCTTGATAAAAAGATCGACGAGACCAGGCATCACCGGGAACACTCGGTTCATGGACTGCAATCAATTGCAGACGGCCTACCCGCGCTGGGCATCGTCGCTGCGGTCCTCGGCGTGATCAAGACGATGGGATCGATTGATCAACCGCCTAAGGTGTTGGGCAAGTTGATCGGTGGAGCGCTGGTGGGAACGTTTCTTGGCGTTTTCCTCGCCTATTGTCTGGTTGCTCCATTTGCCTCGAAGGTCAAGGCGGCTGTCGATGACGACATCAATTTCTACCGTGCGATCAAAGAGGTGCTGGTGTCTCATTTGCACCAGCACCCACCCAAGATTTGTCTCGAAGTCGCCAGGCAAAGCATTCCGCACCATTTCCGTCCCGGTTTTTCGGAGCTTGATGATGCGCTTCGGTCATTGAAAAACCATGCATAGACACGCTGCAATACTTGCGTCGTTCTTCGTTTTGGTGCTGGCACTTCCCGCGATTGCCAACACCGGTGTTGTGCGCGGAGGCGAACATGACGGTTTCACCCGATTGACCATTTCGACCCAAGATGAAGTGGAGACCGTCCACCATCGTCTGACCAAAGATGGACAGTACATCTTGGATGTTTCGCCGCGTATTGACCGTCTCGATTTGAGTCTGATGTTCAAACGTCTGAGCGCAGGCCGCGTTGCGGGGCTTTCGCGCAAAGGAGATGGATTGAGCCTTGATCTGGATTGCGAATGCGATGTCCAGCTGAAGACCGAGTCAGGTCGGTTGATCATAATCGATATTCTGGACGTACCCGCAGCAGCGCCTTCGCCTTCACACCGGCCCGTAATACTGCCGATCCTGCCGGAGAAACCCGCTTTGCTGCCTGAACCATGGGGCATTCGCTTCGCTGTCAAATCTGCGGAGGAGATACCGTTGGATTCTGCAATGGTAGGTCGAGTGTCGAAACAGATCGCGGCCCAGATCGGTCAGGCTTCAGCGATCCAAGGGTTTTTCGATCTGGCCACCGGTCAGAATCGAGACGAGAGTTTGGGCCATGTTCCTCAGCCTGTCGAAAACCCGGCAATTGGGGCGGACAATAGCAACCAGTGCTTCTGGTTTGACGCGGTTTGGAGCAATGTCACGCAACATGCAAAAGGCAAAGAGGCTGGTTTATTTGCAACGTTGGCAGTTGAAGCTTTGAGTGACGAGACAAGCGATGCGCATCAGGAAATGATCCTGTCGTTTCT
The DNA here is from genome assembly GCF_002115805.1 of Marivita geojedonensis. Lineage (GTDB taxonomy): Bacteria > Pseudomonadota > Alphaproteobacteria > Rhodobacterales > Rhodobacteraceae > Marivita > Marivita geojedonensis. The sequence goes on from NZ_JFKC01000011.1 coordinate 97,113, forward strand.
GACGAATGGGCAATTTGCAGAAGCGAGAGCCGCAGCTCTGCGCGCATCGTTGGACACGCGGCATCTCGAAGGTTTGCACGCTTTCCTGCGCGCGGTTCTTGTTTCGGATTCGACTGATGTTGCGTTGATACCGCAATGTAACGCCCTGTCCGATCTGCTGTCCGCAGCACGAAGGGATCTACCGGATGTCACGAACGAGGAGAAGCTGACTCTCGCCCGCGTTTTTGACGAATTGCCTGTCGGTTTCCAAATTGGCCTGTATCCGCGCGTTGCGCCGATACTCGATGACATTTCGTCGGCTCTTCACCGGGACTTGGCCGTGCATCGCCATGTCGAATTGGAACTCACCGAGCGTATTTCAACCGAGATTGAAATTGTTGGCAAAAATACTGATCCAGATGGTCTTGCAGCGCTGAGCCTTGAAATGCGGGGAACAGAGCTGGCGACGCAGAGCTGGCACGCGTCCTTTTCCGCATATCTGTCACATCAGCGGTTCTTCGATGCATTGGAGGAGCTGAATTCAACAACCGGATTGACAAAGAAAGAGCGAAAGTCAGCCGTCGGTGAGTTTGTTGATCGACTCGTTGAACAGGCGGACAGCATTACTTTTCTTCAGATTGCGTTGACTGAAGTTCCAAAACTGCGGCCAAGGCCGGAACACTCGGATCTACGCCGCATTGAGGCCCGGCTGAAGGTGGAAGGGTTCGTGCCGGATCTCAAAAGCGTTGTGGACAGCGAAGCTGCGCCAAAGCTCAAGCCCAATGACACGCGTTCGACAGAAGAGTCTACGCTGTCTGTTTCAGAAGTCGATATGCTCCACACCGGCCGCCAAACGGTTGCAGTTGCGCAGGAACAGCTTGAGAATGCACAGGCGGTTCGGCAGTCTTGGCGTGCAAGATTTACCCAACAGGAACGTTAGCAGGTTTACTCAGGTGACTTACGCGAACCATTCAAACCCTAAGGCGTTTGCCGTCCTTGCAATTGTTCGAAGGGCAGCGTCGTGAACCGTTTTGCGATCCTGTTGGTGCTGCTGATTTGGACTCCGTTGACAGCAGTGTCGCAGGAGCGGGCAACTGTTGGCCTCGCGTTCGGGCTTAACGGGGTTTCCGACTGGTCGACCCAGCATCCATTTCTGGACATCATGAAGACCGCCCGCCCCTGGATTGGTCATTTGCCGGGGCAATGGGGTGGCAAGAGTTTTGAAGATCTCTTGACCGAAGGCCATTTGGATTCGTCGGGATGGCCGCGAGCCGTTCCTTTGGACGTCGAGAAAATCGAAACCCTGATCCTCACGGATCAGCCGCCCGAGGCTACCCATCTGTCAGGTCGTTACCATGTGTTGTTCGACGGAGAAGGTGACCTTCAGGTGACTGGACGAGGGCGCGTCGTTTCCCGCAGCAAGGGCCAACGCGTCTTTTCCTACACACCCGGTCCTGGGGCGGTCGGGATCGCGATTTCCCGTATTGATCCGAATGATCCGATCCGGAACATCCGAGTCGTCAGGGAAGACCAACTGGAGTTTTTTGCCAAAGGAGCTCTGTTCAATCCGGATTGGCTCGCCATCCATGATGCAACGACCTTGGTCAGGTTCATGGATTGGATGAACACGAACGACTCTTTAACGCAGGATTGGGACGACCTGCCAAGAGACACGGATTTTTCGTATGCGTGGCGCGGCGTGCCCTTGAATGTGATGGTGTCTTTGGCAAACGAACTAGACGCGGATCCTTGGTTTACGATCCCGCACCTCGCAAATGATGCATTGGTTGCGCAGTTTGCTGAGACCGTTAAGCAAACCGTTGAACCGGAACGTCAAGTCTTTGTGGAGTATTCCAACGAAGTCTGGAATTTCCTGTTCGAGCAGTCCCGCTGGGCTCAGCAGCAGGCCGGAGAGCGATGGGGCGATATCGGCGATGGCTGGATGCAATTCTATGGCCTGCGCGCTGCCGAGGTTATGGGCATCTGGACCGATGTTTTTGGCGTCGACGCGGAATCGCGTCTTGTTCGCGTGATTGGCGTCCATACAGGCTGGCCGGAACTGGAGCAGGCAATCCTGTATGGAGAAAAGGCAATCGATGCCCTTGGGTATCCGCCTGCTGAGGGGTTTGATGCATATGCCGTGACCGGATATTTCGGATATGAGCTTGGAGAGCCTGAAACGATCACTCCGCTCTTGGAGGCCGCAGAGAACAGGGCGAGAGAGGCGGGGGTCGCCGAGGGTCTGTCCCGTGTTGCTTTACGCGAGTTCGTGAAACGCTCACGCTTTGATGGGGCTGCCGGCGCCGCAGCGGAAATCGTGCGCAGTGGCTCGCTCCGCGAGTTGACCGAAACGCTTTGGCCTTACCATGCGGAAGCGGCACGAGCGGCGGGACTCGACCTTGTGATGTATGAGGGTGGGACACATGCTGCACCGGTAGGTGACGGACTCGGTGATGAGCGGCTCGTCTCTTTCCTGACCTTCTTCAACTACACGCAAGATATGGTTGAACTGTACCGGCATGCTCTTACGCGTTGGAGTGCTTTCACGGAAAGCCCATTCAATGCCTTTGTCGATGTCGCCCCGCCGAGCCAGTGGGGCAGTTGGGGCGCATTACGCTATCTCGGTGACTCAACGCCACGATGGGACGCACTGACCGCTGCTGCACCGGACTGACTGAGTCAAAAGCAAGGCGGTTTTCCCCTATCCATAAATTTGACATGATTTTATGCGAACCGGGCGCGATGCCTGCAGCTGTGCTGCATCCACGGGAAATATCGATCTATGCCGTCTGATGTCCAAGCGGATACAACAGGAACACTGCCGGTCCTGAGCGTTTTGATACCAGCCTCTAACGAAGAGGATCTGATCGGCAGCTGTTTGCGTGCTGTGTTGGACAGCACGTGGAAGCAGGACCGCCACTTTGAAACCATAGTGATTTCCAACGGAAGTCGTGACCGAACAACAGACGCCGCATTGTCCTGGCAGGACGCCTTTGCTGCAAAAGGACTCGACCTGCGCGTTCTTGATCGCGAGGAAGGGGGCAAGCTCGGAGCTTTGAACGCGGGTGATCAGGTCGCGCGCGCAGGTATCCGCGTGTATCTCGACGCCGACGTAGAGGTTTCCCGCCCGCTTCTGGATGATCTGTTCAAAGCTCTGAACACTCCGAACCCCCGCTATGCAAGCGGAACTCTGGAATTGGCCAGAGCGCGGACGTGGGCAACACGAGCCTATTCCCGGATTTATTCAAAAGTGCCTTTCATGAAGCATGGCGTTCCCGGTGCAGGTCTGTTCGCCGTCAATGCAGCTGGTCGGATGCGGTGGGGCTCGTTCCCCGATATTATCTCAGACGATACCTTTGTGCGCCTGAGCTTTCGCCCGGACGAGCGGGTCGGCGTCAGTGCATCCTACACCTGGCCGCTTGTTGAAGGATGGGGCAACCTTGTCAGGGTGCGCAGACGGCAAAATGCCGGAGTTGATGAGATCAGAGACAGGTTTCCTGACCTCGTGCGCAACGATGACAAACCCGACTTTTCAACTCTGGAAAAAGCGAAACTGGCCCTGCGGGATCCGCTTGGATTCGCGGTTTATTCCGGTGTGGCACTTGCAGTGAAACTCACTGAGACCGGGAGCACGGAATGGAGCCGCGGCCGGTGATGGAAGCACTGGTTTCAAGATTTCGGGGTGGATCTCTTAACGCGCGCTTCATGCGAAGTTCGATATTCACGCTGGGTGGGTATGGCATGGGGCAAGTGCTGCGCCTTGCGTCGAACCTGATCCTGACGCGCCTGCTGTTTCCAGAAGCCTTCGGTCTTATGGCGCTCGTTGCCGTGATCATGCAGGGCCTGGCCATGTTCTCCGATGTCGGGGTCAGTCCGGCGATCATGCAGTCCAAACGCGGAGATGATCAGAAGTTCCTTGATACCGCATGGACGATTCAGGTCATGCGCGGCGTTCTTCTCTGGCTGTTCGCGTGTGTGATTGCAATTCCTGTCTCGGCTCTCTACGGAGAGCCCTTGCTCGCCTGGATTTTGCCCTGTGCCGGGATCAGCCTCTTGGTTGCGGGTTTCAATCCGACACGGATGGATACCGCCAATCGCCATTTGCTATTGGGGCGTTTGACCGTTCTGGACCTGACCGCGCAGGCTTCGGGCATCGTCGTAGCCGTAATTCTGGCTTGGATTCTGCATACCGTTTGGGCGCTGGTCATCAGTGGTATCGCGTCTGCCGTCATCCTGCTTGTGCTCTACAATCTCTTCCTGCCTGGAGAACGGAACCGGTTCCATTGGGAAAGGGAAGCAGCGGGCGAACTGATCGGGTTCGGGAAGTGGATCTTTCTGAGTACGATCTGCGGGTTTCTTTACATGCAAGGTGACAAGCTTCTGCTTGGGAAATACCTCGCACTAGATCTGTTCGGCATCTACAACATCGGATTTTTCCTGGCGAGCTTTCCGTTGCTGATGGGCGGAGTGATGACACGGAAGGTGTTGATCCCCGTGTATCGCGAACGTCCACCATCCGCGAGCGCCGAGAACTTTGCGAAACTTCAGAAGATGCGCTTTCTGTTGACCGCAGCCATGATTGCCCTGACCGGGGCCGTTTCGGTGGCCGGTGTGGTTCTGATCGATCTGCTGTATGATCCCCGTTATGCCATGGCGGGTCCCGTTGTGGTTTTGATCGCAGCGATGCAGATCCCTCATATCATCGTTATGACCTACGAACAGGCGGCCCTGGCTGCCGGGGATTCGCGGCGGTTTTTCGTACTGTCAGCCGCGCGTGCGATCCTGACGTTCGGCTGCCTATTTCTCGGCCTGTCTGTGGGCGGGCTCTTCGGTGCATTGATTGGGCAGGGGGTCGCGGGGCTGGCGGCGTATCCGTTTGTCGTCTGGATGGCGCGGCACGTCGGAGCGTGGGACCCCAAGCATGATGGGGTGTATGCGCTTGTTGGCGCCGTAGCTGCGGCTCTTGCGCTTTGGGTCAATGCGAACGCGATTGCCAATCTGGCCAGCCTCTGAGGCTTTGTGAGGGCTGGCCTGAATTGTAGTGTCTGATTGTCCGTCACCAGTGCCTAAGTTTTTTCATATTTCTGCGTTACTCAGGTTTTGGGGAACAAGGTGCGACCATGATCAACCAGGCAACCGAAGCATATTCGGCGGCAGAGGGCGACATTGCCATTGTCGGTATGTCGGCTCATCTTCCGGGCGCGGCATCGCTGGCGGAATACTGGCGAAATCTTCGGGAGGGCGTGTCATCAATCCGGCGTCTGACCGAGGATGAGCTGGTTGAGGCAGGTGTGTCACCCGGCCTGTTGCGTCACCGCGACTATGTCCCGTTTGCGGCACCTCTGGATGGCTTCGATCAGTTCGATGCCGAGTTTTTTGGTTTGTCCCCCAAGGATGCGGCCATCATGGATCCGCAGCACCGACAGTTCCTCGAATGTGCATGGGAAGCACTGGAAAATGCCGGACACACACCGGACCGCCATGACGGGCGCATAGGTGTGTTCGGCGGCTGCGGCATGGGCAGCTATTTCTACTTCAATCTTTGTTCCAACCCGGATCTGGTCGAAGGGACCGGGATGTTCCTGCTGCGGCATACCGGAAACGACAAGGATTTTCTGACCACACGAGTGAGCCATATCTTCGATCTGGATGGCCCCTCGGTGAACGTTCAAACCGCGTGTTCGACCTCTCTTGTTGCGACGCATTATGCCTGTCAGTCACTCCTGAATGGCGAATGTGATATGGCGCTTGCAGGAGGCGTCACCATCGAACTGCCACAGGGGCAGGGGTATCTCTACAAGGAAAACGAAATTCTGTCCCCTGACGGTCAGTGTCATGCATTTGATCACCGCGCGCAGGGAACCGTGTTTGGCTCGGGTGCAGGTGTCGTGGTCTTGCGTCGCCTGTCCGATGCGCTTGAAGATGGCGACCATATCTGGGCTGTTATCAAGGGAAGTGCAGTCAACAACGATGGGGCGGCCAAAGCCGGGTACCTTGCCCCCTCAGTCGAGGGCCAATCAGAGGCGATTGCCGAAGCACATGCCATCGCCGGCGTGACGGCGGACAGCATCGACTATGTCGAGTGCCACGGTACAGGCACCTATCTTGGGGATCCGATTGAGGTCGCGGCGCTGACGCAGGCGTTTCACGCTACAAGCGACAGGGTTGGTCATTGCCGGATCGGATCGGTCAAGACGAATATCGGACACTTGGACACTGCCGCTGGCGTGGCGAGCCTGATCAAGGCGTCAATGGCGCTGCACCACCGCCAGATGCCCCCCAGCCTTGGGTTTGAGAAACCGAACCCGACCATTGATTTCGAAACTTCTCCGTTTCGGGTCAATGACCGCCTGACGGACTGGGCGGCCTCGGATCACCCGCGCCGCGCGGGCGTCAATTCACTGGGCGTCGGTGGGACGAACGCGCATGTGGTTCTTCAGGAAGCACCACCCGCTCAACTGTCTGAGGAGAGCGACTGGCCATTTCAGATCCTCACAATTTCGGGTCGTACAATAGCGGCGCTGGATGAGAATGCTGCCAAGCTCGCAGCGCACCTGCGGGCCAATCGGGATCAATCACTGGCTGATGTGGCATGGACTCTGAAAGAAGGTCGCAAGGCATTCGAGAAACGCCGTGTGATCGTGGCGTCTGATCACCTCGATGCAGCAAGGTTGATCGAACAGAACGACACGCGAAGGGTTCACACGCATCAGGCACTTTCGAAGCCCGATACGGTATTCCTGTTTCCGGGCGGCGGCGCGCAGTACGCGGGCATGGCTCGGGATCTCTACGAAACCGAACCGGTCTTTGCCGAATGGATGGACCGCGGGCTTGCCCATCTCCAGACTTTGGAACAGCGCGATATCCGTGCGCTGTGGTTGCCGGAAGCCGGAAAAGAGCCGCAGGCGAATGCAGCATTGCGGCAGCCCTCCCTTCAGCTGCCGCTGATCATGATCGTCGAATATGCGCTGGCGCAGCTTTGGATGAGTTGGGGCATCGAACCTGCCGCTCTGTGCGGCCATTCGATGGGAGAGAACACGGCCGCCTGTGTTGCGGGTGTGATGTCGTTCGAGGATTGCATCGGACTCGTGCATTTGCGCGGAACTCTGTTCGACACGGTTGAGAAGGGCGGGATGATCTCGGTTGCTCTGCCGGCGCGGGATTTGGAGCCTTTACTTGGCGATGAGCTTGACCTTGGTGCCATCAACAGCCCCGGTCTCAGCGTTGCATCCGGGCAAAGCGGTGCGCTTCTGGATCTCGAAGAAGACCTGAAACGCCGCGAGATTGATTTCCAGCGTATTCCCATCGACATCGCGGCACATTCTCGAATGCTTGAGCCAATACTGGACAGGTTCCGGAATTACCTCGCATCTATCCCGCTCAACCCACCGAAGATCCCGATCACCTCCAACCGGACGGGCCTGTTCATGACAAATGAACAAGCGACCAGCCCGGACTATTGGGTGTCACATTTGCGGGGGACGGTTCACTTCGCGCGATGCCTTGAAACTCTGTCTGAGAAAGCCAACCGTATCTTTTTGGAGGTGGGACCGGGAAAAGCGCTCTCTGCACTGGCCCGCCAATCCGAAGGGATTTCGGCTAACCAGGTTCTGTCGAGCCTCCGACACCCCGAGGAAGAGATCGAAGATGATCGCCACATGCTTGAGGTGCTTGGACGCTTCTGGGCCCTTGGCGGGAATTTCGACTGGGAGCAGATCTGGGGTGACGCGAAGCGCAGTCGCGTTCCATTGCCGACCTACGCGTTTCAGCGATCTCGCTATTTCATTGAGCCTGGCAAGCCGCAGGCACAATCCGTAACGGACTATCTCACACGGATAGACGGCATTGAAAATTGGGCGTGGACGCCCGTTTGGAAGCCGCAATATGCAGCATCACCTGTTGATGCGCGCAGGGAACTTCACAAGGCCGAAAAGCAAAGCTGGCTCTTCTTTATGGACGATGCCGGCGTGGCGTCCCGCGCTGTCAGAAAACTGCGTGATGTCGGACATGCGGTGATCGAGGTCTGGCCGGGCGACAGCTTTGCGCGGCTTGACGAAAGCACTTACGTCCTTGCACCAGAACGCGGGCGCGAGGGGTACGATCTTCTCTTCCGGGACATGCTGGCACGCGGCCTCGTGCCAAGCCGCATCGCGCATTTCTGGGCGGTCACCAAGGATCAAAGCCACCGCCCCGGGTCGAGCTTTTTCCACCGGATTCAGGAGCACGGATTCTATTCGCTGTTGTTCATCGCGCAAGCCATAGCTGATGACACGCTTCCCAAACCGACGCAGATAACTGTATTCACAAACGGCGCAGCAGCGATGGGCGATGAGGTGCTTAAGTCCCCTGAGAAAGCCATTCTGTCTGGGCCCGTCCGCGTGATCCCGCGTGAGATACCGGGGCTGTCCGTTGCCTCAGTGGATCTTGTGTTGCCCGACGCCCCGAAGAAGAGCGTCTTTCTGAAGGGGGCAAGCCAAAAGGTCTATTCCTCTGCATGCGATGATCTGGCAGACCTCGTTCTGGAAGACTTGATTGCCCGGCCGTCATCTACGATTGCCGCCCTTCGGGATGGACGCAGGTATGAGCAAAGCCTGCAGAAAACTGCCCTTGACGCGCAGTCGGACACGCCCATTCACCCCGGTGGAACATATCTGATCACCGGAGGCTTCGGTGGGATCGGCCAGACAGTTGCGCGCTCTCTGGCTGCTCAGAAGTGCACACTTATCCTGACGGCACGCGATCCGATGCCGGAGCGAGCGCTCTGGGACCGGTTCCTCAGGCATCACGCTCCACAGGACAAGCAAGTCAGGCGAATTCGAGCCGTGCAGGAGCTTGAAGCGCTGGGCGCGACCGTCCGAACTTATGCGGCGGATGTGTGCAACCTTGCAGACATGACGACGGTTGTGGACGACAGCCTTGCGCAGAACACACGGATCGACGGTGTTATCCATGCGGCCGGTGTCATGGATGACTCACCGCTGCTGGCGAAATCCACAGCATCGGTCGAGAGGGTCTTTTCAGCCAAAATTCATGGCACAAAGGTTCTTGATCAGTTGTTCGCGGACGGGTCGACCGATTTCATCGCGGTTTTCGCCTCTTCCTCCACACAGACCGCACCTGCGGGTCAGATCGACTATGTCGCTGCCAATGATTACCTGAATGCTTTTGCGTTGTCGCGCATAGGCGGTCACACCAAGGTTGTTGCGATAAACTGGGGCATCTGGTCCGAAGTGGGAATGGCAGCCGACGCGATGGCCCAACGCGTGGGGGATACCGAGGTAAAGCCTTTTGACGAAATCGATCTTCCGTTGTTGCACAAGGCAGGCTTTGACCCAGCTGGGCACAGGTTGTTCGAAGCGCGCTATTCCACTGAAGACTGGTTTATTGATGAACACCGTCTCAAGAACGGAGAGGCACTTTTCCCTGGTGCGGGGTACCTGACACTTGCGGCGCAGGCTTTGCGCGGCCAAGGGGAAACCGATTGCTTTGCCATTCAGGATATGACGTTCCTGCGTCCGCTGAACGTTGCTGATGACGCGCACCGCGACATCAGGTTACGGCTGATGCGTCGCGATGATGGCTATCACATGGATGTTCTGGGCAGCTGCGTGCTTGACGGGCGCGCAGGTTTTGTCCCGATCGTGTCCGCAGACCTGTCGCTCATACCTGAAGTGGAACCGAAACCGCTCGATATCGCGTCCATTCGTGCCAGCTGCGGTCCCGCCCTGATGGCAGGAGATGGCGGCAAACTCGATGCAGCGCAGGAAAGGCAGTTGTCATTCGGGCCACGCTGGAAGGTCTTGGACAGCTGCGCCTATGGGACCGGAGAGGGTATCGCCGACCTTTCGCTCGGTCAGGCTGCACTCGACGATGAAGGCTGGCATTACCACCCGGCGCTGCTCGATATCGCGACGGGCTGGGCAATGGAGCTTATCGACGGGTACAGCGCCGACAGGCTGTGGGTGCCCGTCTCTTATGACAGCGTGAGGGTGTACCACCGCTTGCCTGAGCGGATCGTAAGCTGGGTACGCTCTGCGTCGGACAATCGAAATCAGGATCAAACTGCATCTTTCGATATCACGCTGGCTATGCCCGACGGCACGGTTTGTACGGAAATCGAAGGTTTCTCGATCAAGCGGCTTGACGATACTTCCAGTCTCTCGGCTCCGATCAAGGTGAGCAAATCAGAGTTCGAGCCAGCGGATTTCAGTAAGTCCTCACAACCCCTTACGGTGGCGGAAGAACGGTTCCAGCACAACTTGTCGCAAGGCATACCACCCGAAGATGGCGCAGAGGCATTCGTGCGGGCTCTGACTCAATCGATGCCCCAGATATATGTCTCATCGCTCGACATGGATGCTTTGATCGAGCAGGCCGGCATGACGAATGACACGGGTGGGGAATCCCAGAAGTTTGACCGCCCGCAACTGGATGGCGAATATGTTGCGCCGGAAACCGAAATTGAACGGACACTTGTTGGAATCTGGGAAGACCTTCTGGGCGTGCAGAACGTTGGCGTTGAAGACAGTTTCTTTGACCTTGGGGGGCATTCTCTGATCGCGGTACGCCTCTTTGCGAAAGTCCGCAAAACCTACGCGGTGGATTTCCCGATCTCGATACTGTTCGAAGCGCCCACAATCCGTGCCTGCGCCGCCCTCATCCAGGAGCGCACTGGCCAATCCGCTTCTGAGACAGTGCAGGAGCAGAAGCCGAAACGTAGCAAACGGCGGTTCAAGCATCTTGTTGCCATGCATGATGGGGAAGGTGGCTCCCAGACGCCTTTCTTCCTTGTCGCCGGGATGTTCGGAAACGTGCTCAACCTTCGGCATCTTGCCCAGCTTCTTGGCAATGACCGCCCCTTCTATGGTCTGCAGGCCCGCGGGCTGTATGGGGATGAAGAACCGCACAGTTCGATCAAGGATGCCGCGCGTGATTACATAGCCGAGATGAAGCAGGTGCAGCCAGCCGGCCCTTACCTCATCGGCGGTTTCTCCGGTGGCGGGATCACGGC
>NZ_JFKC01000012.1 GCF_002115805.1 Marivita geojedonensis
TCCTGACCCTAGTAGGGCCAGATCATTCCACACTGCTGACCGTAGACTGCGAGACCATGCTACGCATGAACGGTTCGGGGAAGCGGCGCTATGGCGATGACTATCCTGGCGAATGTCCGGAGAGGGTCCAATTTGCACAAAGATGGCCACTCACCTGCAACTTATGAAACCCATTGGGCAAAAAACTTAACTATGTTTCTTTAGGGGATATGTCGAAGAAGGTGGTGCCGGTGATAGGACTCGAACCTACGACCCCATCATTACGAATGACGTGCTCTACCAGCTGAGCTACACCGGCCAATCCCAGACGAACGTGCGGGGATTGGCCGGGCTGTTAGCATCGGTTTAATGCCGAGAAAAGTCTTATTTCACCTTTTCCGGCTCCGGAGCGTCGGACGGCTCATCGACCGGAGATGCCGTGTCTTCTACCGTTGCTTCTGTGGGGGCTTCAGGGGTCGATACCGGCTCCGGGTCGATCACCTCAGCTTCTTCGGTTTCATTCGATTTGTCTTCGAGTGAACCGACAATCAGAGGCAGCATCTCCGCACCCGCAGGCAGCACGGTTTCGCTTTGCGGAGGGGTCGTCCAGCTCAGAGTGTCGAAGCTTTCACATGTTGAGCAGACTGGGGTCCACTCACTGTGGATCGTTTTGCAGTTGTCACAAACCCATTGCGGTCCGCGCGGTGCAGTGAGTGCCCGGGCCAGCCAGCCACGTACAACGGCATCGGATGCGCCTTCGCCGCGCTCAATGGCCGCCGCGATGGCCAGAACCCGAGTATCAGGTTCGTTCTCGGCAAGATCTCCAAGCGACCGACGTGCTTCGGGGAAATCCTCAGCAGCGAGATTCAATTCGGCCAGAAGCAGCTTTGTTTCCCGGTGGTCAGGGCACAGGGCTGTCAGCTGTCTGAACCGTTTCAAACGCGCATCTGCGCTTTCGTTCGGTTCAATTTCGGCAAAGGCCGCAGCAAGGTCGGGATGCGGGTGCACCTGCCACGCTTTCTTGAGGATCCGCACCGCATATTTCTGCCTGCCCTGCGCAATGTAGCTGCGCGCGGCCATGGCTGCCGCCGGGATCAGATCAGGTGAGGACTTGTTGGCAGCAATCGCGGCTTCCTGCGCCTCGATCGTCTTGCCTTCATCAAGGATTTCTTTTGCCTCGGACAGAGCCAGGACGGCATCCCGCCGCTTGTGAACATCACGCGGCAACGCGCCATGCTTTAGCTTGGCATTGAGCGTCTTGCGCGCGCCGGTCCAATCCGCCGACTTTGCCTGAAGTCGAAGCAATGTGTCCTGCACTTCTTCGTGCTTCGGCTTGATTGCAAACGCCCGCTCCGCAAGCTTGAGTGCCGTGTCGGTATCACCGGCGTCAAGCTTTTGCTTCATCAGACCGCGCACACCAACAAAACGTGTCGTGTCGTTCTGGACGAGCCGCTTGTAGACCTCTTCCGCTTTTTTCCGATCACCCGTCATCTCTGCGGCTTGTGCCGTGATCAGATCGGTCAATTCCGGTTTGTGAAGGTATTTCTCGGCTTTCGAAGCTTTGGCCATCGCCAAACGGCCTTCGCCCGAAGCCAGAGCCATAAGACCCTCACTCAAAGCTTGGTATCCTTTGCGTTCGCGGTTTCGATCAAAGTAGCGCGAAATCGCCGTTTCATCACCGTTGATGAATTTCAGCGTCGCAATGAGGAGTGAAAACAGTTTCAGGAAGATCCACACCGCCAGAATTGCCACAAGGGCCGCAATCACCGATTGAAGCGGGCCGAGGGTAAATTCAGTTCCTCCTGCCGTAATCTGGATACCGCCGTTGCTCTCCATGAGATACCCGGCACCAAGGGTCAGGGCTGCGACGATGACGACAAAAAGAACGATCTTGAAAAGAGACCAAAGCATCAGACGCCCCCCTTATTCCTGAAGAAGCTGCTGGACGAGACCGTCCGCTGCCGTTTTCGCCTCGAGGCGAGTTTGAGCCTGCATCTGCCAGGCAGCAATCGCGCTCTGCGCGACATCCGGAAGTGCCGACAACTCGGACAGGGCGGTGCCCAGATCACCCGACTTCACCGAAGCCTCGACTCGCGACAGCACCGCGTCCGGATCATCTCCGTCCCGCGGTGCGACGGACCGCGCACCGAGCTGATTGGCGAAGAACGTGGCGATCCGATTTGTGCCTTCCGCACTGTCAGTTTCCACGCTGCGCGCTTCACGCAAAGCTGCGCGGGCTGCATCGGGAAAGCCTTCGATCAATCCACTCAATGTCGGAATCCCGCTTTCAGCATGTGCCGACAGAGCCTCGGGCAGTGTCACACCATTATTGGAAAGCACCGACACTGCGTTCGTGAATCCAGCCCCGGTTTCAAGTGCCGTCGTAATTTCCGCGAGCGCAGCACGCGACGCGGCAAGTTGGGCCTGCTCTTCTGCGTTACCCTCGGCCTGAATGGCTTCCTGAGCCATTTGTGCAACTTCGGCACGTTGCGCTTCAACTTCAGCCTGCAGATCGGCCAAGGCCCGCTCATAGGCAGCGATCGCTTCCTCCGACACTGCCTGCTCCATCGGCTGGCGCTCAAGCGTATCGATCCGCGCCGCAAGCTCATCGAGCCGCGTGGCAAGATCGGAACTGACCGCCTGCACGGATGCGACCTGTTCTTCGATCGGCCCGAGATCAACAGTCGGAGCTTCAACACCCTCCAGCTCTGTAATTCGCGCGCCGAGATCTGACAAAGACCCGTCCTGTGTCGCAAGGGCGTCCCGGACCTCATCTTCGAAACCTGTGTCAGACGACGCTTCGAAAGGCCAAACGGCCTGTGAGGAATAGGCAGCAACACCGTAACCAAGAACGGCCGCCGCAGCGCCACCCAAGAGCATCGGGACAAAGCCACCCTTCCGCTCGATCGTGGTCTCTTTCACGACCTGCGGAGCGACTGGCATCTGATCCGGTTCGGTCACAGCTTGATAATCCGCGGCGTGCCCTTCGACCGTTTCGGCCTCTTCGATCAGCTTTTCGGCCTCTTCCTCGGTCAAATGGTCATCGGCGACGAAAGAGTCCTCTGCTTCCTGATTTTGATCCGACTCGATGTCCGAGGATTCGTCCGCAGAAACCGCGTCTTCGTCGGGCGAAACCCGATCCTCCTCGGTCGGCTCGGCCTGCTCGATCACTCCATCGGCAGCAGAGTCCCCAGTTTCGGTTCCGTCATCAGTTGGAGGAGCCTCGCTGCCCGCTGGCGTTTCGTCGACAGGGGCATAAACCTCAACCGCTTCAATGGCTTCAGCCGCTGTCTCCAGATCCTTGGAGACGTCTTCCGAGTTGTCAGACGCATCGTTTGCCTGATCCGCTTCGGCCATCTTTTCGGTTTCTTCGTTTGAGGTCGTGTCCGTGCTTTTGCGTTTCGCCACCGGTATTTCCTTCGAATCTGTCAAGTCTCCGCGACATGACTGTCAACTTTACCTTACAAGTCTCGCTGCCGCCGCTCAAGCGTCAGGTCATCCGAGATCATTTCACTCACCAACTGCACCATGCCGTCCCTGTTTGGCATCTTTGCAATTCGAACTCTGTCTGCGACCGCATCTGGCAAGGCATCCGCTACAGCCCGACTGATTGCGGCAAACCGGATATGCGTCGCGCCGTCCGATTCGCGACCCAGTTGCTGAGCCGTCCTCGGTGAGAATACCGGTGCGAGGATGTGTCTGTCTTGCGACAAAGCTTCCCGCGTCCTCTCCGAAAAAGGCTCAAGTTTCTGCTGATATAGGATGGCTTCCGCGGTCGGCACTCCGTTTTCCGACAGTCGCCGGGCGACATCTCCAATTGCCACCTCCCCCCTCACATGCAGCAGGCCGCCGGGATAGCCCCGATCCAGAATGTGCTGAACCAACTGATCAGCAGTCCCACCGGCTACATCCGTATCAAAACCAAACGACCGAACAGCCTTCGCAGTTCCTTCTCCAACCGCAATTGCAGGCAGATCAAGATTAGCACCGCCCAGCGCCTTGTAGGCATGTAGACCGTTCGCCGACGTGAAGATCAAGCCAGTGACCCCATCAAGTGAGGGCAGCGGGCCAGTGACATGTATGCTCATCAACGGATTGATTAAACATTCGGCATTTTCACGGGTCTCACGCGGCAGAGCGGCCCAAAACGCCTCGGAGGCGGCTTGGGGGCGGGTCAGCAGCAGAAGCGGGCGTCGGTCAGCCATACCGTCCGTCTTGTTGTGAGCAGCAGACAAGGGTGGTAACTGCTCGACCTCAAGGGTGCAACGGAAAGTCTGATGAACCACGACATCACTGTTCTCGGGCTGGAAAGCAGCTGCGACGATACCGCCGCAGCGGTACTCCGCGGACGCACGATACTGTCTTCGGTGGTCGCGGACCAAACCGCGCTGCATGCCGCTTTCGGCGGGGTTGTGCCTGAAATCGCTGCGCGCGCGCATGCCGAGAAGCTCGACATCTGCATCGAAACGGCACTTAACAAGGCTGGAACCCCATTATCGGAAATCGACGCCATTGCGGTGACCGCAGGCCCCGGCCTGATCGGTGGTGTCCTTTCAGGAGTGATGATGGCCAAAGGCCTGAGTGCCGCCACAGGCAAGCCTCTGATTGGAGTCAATCACCTTGCCGGGCATGCGCTGACTCCGCGTCTGACGGATGGTTTGGAATACCCGTATCTCATTCTGCTGGTGTCCGGCGGGCATTGCCAGTTTCTGCGTGTGGATGGACCTAACCGGTTTTCACGCCTTGGCAGCACAATTGACGATGCCCCCGGTGAAGCCTTTGACAAGACCGCCCGCCTTCTGGGTCTGCCACAACCGGGCGGACCCTCGGTTGAACAGCATGCCAAGGATGGGGACGAAACGCGCTTCAAGTTTCCCCGGCCTCTCCTTGATCGCGCCGGGTGTGATCTGTCGTTTTCGGGGCTCAAGACCGCTCTGCTCAGGCAGCGCGACCAGCTCGTTTCCGATCAGGGGGGTCTTCATCCGAAAGATGTCAACGATCTTTGCGCGGGGTTTCAAGCCGCGATCCGGGATGTCCTTGTCGAGAAATCGCGCCGCGCGTTAGAGGTATCCAATGACATCACGGGCTTCGCCGTCGCCGGCGGTGTCGCCGCCAACAAGTCACTTCGTGCTTCACTAGAGACACTTTCCGACGCACGGGATATCCCCTTTGTCGCGCCACCGTTGGCCCTCTGCACAGACAATGCGGCAATGATCGCCTTCGCCGGAGCCGAAAAGTTCGCATCGGAGGGCGCCGACGATCTGAGTCTTTCCGCACGCCCAAGATGGCCGCTCGACAAACAGGCGCCCGCAGCTTTGGGCAGCGGAAAGAAAGGGGCCAAGGCATGATCGGGGTCATGGGAGCAGGAGCGTTTGGGACCGCCCTTGCAATCGCCTTGGGCAAAGCCGGTCACACGGTCAATCTTTGGTGCCGCAATGCGGATCAAGCGCGCGATATGGCCGAGTTGCGCTGCAACAGAGCCTACCTTCCGAACGCGCCTTTCCCCGAGAGCCTGCACGTGACGCAGGACTTGGCACTCGCTGCCAAAGGCACCGCTCTTCTGATTGCGGTTCCGTTGCAGTCAATGCGCGCTGCCATTGCAGACCTTGGGGCACCCTCCGCAGCACTCGTTGCGTGTTGCAAGGGGATCGAATTGCACAGCGGGCTGGGTCCGACCCGCGTTCTCGAAGACACCCTGCCGGGTATCACATCGGCTGTTCTGACAGGACCGAGCTTTGCAGCAGATATCGCTATCGGACGGCCCACAGCACTGACGCTGGCCTGCGCCGACAACGTTACCGGCGCGGTTCTGCAACAGGCTCTGACCACACCGACGCTCAGGCTCTACCGCACGTCCGACACGGTTGGTGCGGAACTGGGCGGCGCATTGAAAAATGTGATGGCAATTGCCTGCGGTGCGGTCATCGGCGCCGGTCTGGGCGATAGCGCACGTGCCGCGACAATGACCCGAGGCTTTGCAGAGATGCAGCGGATTGGTGCTGCTTTGGGCGCACGCCCTGAAACCCTCTCCGGCCTGTCCGGCCTTGGAGATCTTGCGCTTACCTGTACGTCGGATCTGTCGAGAAACTATCGGCTTGGTCTATCGCTCGGAACAGGCGAAAAATTCGATCCCTCCATCACCGTCGAAGGCGCCGCAACAGCGCATGCAATGCTTCGGATTGCGAACGAAAAAGGATTGGATGTTCCAATCACACGAACGGTGACCGAGCTTCTTGACGGATCGACGACGATCACAGATGCCATAGACGCCCTGATGACCCGCCCATTGAAGGAAGAATGAATGCTGATTGCCCTGATCGCCCGAGACAAACCCGGTGCCCTGGAAACCCGCAAAGCCAACCGTGACGCCCATCTTGGCTACATTGAGGCAACAGGCGTTGTCGAACAGGCTGGACCGCTGCTGGATGCAAAGGACCAGATGATCGGATCGCTGGTCATTCTCGATGTACCCGACATGGCGGCGGCTCAAGCCTGGGCAGACAATGACCCGTATGCGCAAGCCGGATTGTTTCAGAGCGTCGATCTGATCCCTTGGAAGCGCGTGATTCAACGATGAGGTACTGGCTCTTCAAATCGGAACCCTCGACCTGGTCGTGGGAGGATCAGGTCGCCAAAGGCGACGCTGGCGAAGAATGGGACGGCGTTCGAAACTACCAGGCACGCAACTTCATGCGTGAAATGGCGGTCGGCGACAGGGGATTCTTCTATCATTCCCAAAAGGAAAAGGCCGTTGTCGGCACCGTTGAGGTCATTGCCGAAGCACATCCAGACAGCACTACCGATGATGAACGATGGGAGTGCGTGGACATAAAAGCGCTGGAACCGGCGAAAACGCCGGCCACTCTTGAGCAGATCAAATCGGATGAGCGGCTGTCCAAGATGGTCCTCGTGAACAATTCCCGTCTGTCCGTTCAGCCTGTCACTCCGGATGAATGGCAGATTATCTGTGAATGGGCCGGGTTGAACCGTTAAGACGCTTTTTCATTAAGAGGAACACGGCTTTGGCGATATGCTGCCAGCATATCAAAGGAGGGTTCCATGGGACTTGTGTCAGTTATTGCCGCCGCAGCGGCATCTTGGGTGTTTGGGGCAGTTTGGTACATGATTCTGTCCAAGCCTTGGATCACGGCGTCCGGCGTGGAATGCGATTCCAGCGGCAAACCTGCAAACACCAGCCCGCTTCCTTTCATTCTCTCAGCGATTTGCATGCTGTTGGTCGCCGGCATGATGCGCCACATCTTTGCAATGAGCGGGATCGAGACTGTGAGCAAAGGCGCATTGACGGGTTTGGGAATTGGTTTGTTCTTTATTGCGCCGTGGACGATGATCAATAACGCCTACGCAGGAAGGCCCTTTGCACTGACTATGATCGACGGTGGCTATGCTGTCTTTGGATGCACGATCATTGGCGCGGTTTTGACCCTTCTTTAATTCACGGAGGGTCCGGCCTGCGCCGAAACCCTCCGTTCCCGCGCTCCCAAGTCACCACGCGCGTCAACTGAATATGGTTTCGGTCGTCCTGACCGTCCCTCCGGTTATACCCGTGTGGCGCGCAGATACCAAACGCCAAGTCCACGGCATTTTCTTCAATTGAAATAGAAAAAGGCGCCCCGTTGGGGACGCCCTTCGATAAACGAAAGAGCTTTGCCCTCAGCCGTAAACCGACTCTTTGCCGAAATGCTTGGTGAGCATGTAGTAAACCACAGCGCGGTATTTGTTGCGCTCCGACTTGCCGTAGGTTTCGATCACCGAGTTGATGCCATCCATCAGCTCCGGACCATCGCTCAAACCAAGTTTCTTGATGAGGAAATTGTTTTTGACCGTTTCCAGTTCGGACTCTTGCGAACCAGCGACGGTCGAGGCGTCATCATTGTAGATGGCAGGTCCACAGCCAATCGTCACTTTGGTCAGCAAGTCCATATCCGGAGTCATGCCGCACTTGTTTTTCAGGTCATCCGCATACTTTGCGATCAAGTCGTCTCGTTTACCCATCACTGTCTCCCTGTGAAGTCTTGGTTCCCCGGAGGACCGGCCCCCAACTTGCGCAAAGGTGGCAAAATCCCATGGCTCGGGCAACGAAAAATGCACTTTTGCGGAACAGGAGTGAGTTTTCCCTCTGGTACTGGCGGGAAAGTCACTCAATGCTAGGGCTGTATCATTGTCAGGAGGAACTAATGGGTCTTTGGAATTTCATGAAATCGGCCGGTCGTAAACTTGTCGGCGCGGATGATGTGCCGACAGCGGCGGTCTTGCAGAAAGAGGTCGCTGACCTCGGGCTCGACACCAAGGGCGCCGAGATCAAGGTAGAGGGCGACAAGGTGGTCGTGTCCGGCGGGGACATGACACAGGAAGAGCGTGAAAAAGTGATCCTAGCGGTCGGCAACGTCGAAGGTGTCTCCTCGGTTGAAGCTGACACTTCGGACGAGCCGATGTTCCACGAGGTCAAGAAAGGTGACACGCTCTGGGCGATCGCCGAAAAGACCTTGGGCAACGGCGCTCGGTACAAAGAGATATTCGAGGCCAATCGTCCGATGCTGAGCGATCCGGACAAGATCTACCCAGGTCAGACGCTTCGGATACCGAAAGACGCCTGATTGCGAATGTGAAGGCCCGCCAGTCATTGGCGGGCCTTTGAATTGATCAGTACCGGTAGTGCTCGGGTTTGAACGGACCTTCCGGAGTGACACCGATATAGGCGGCCTGTTCCGGAGAGAGCTGCGTCAGTTTCACGCCGATCCGGCCCAGATGCAGGCGGGCGACCTTTTCGTCCAGATGCTTGGGCAGGATGTAGACCTTGTTCTCATACTGGTCGCCGTTTTTCCAAAGTTCGATCTGCGCCAGCACCTGATTGGTGAAGGACGCGGACATCACGAAGGACGGGTGGCCCGTGGCGTTGCCAAGGTTCAGCAGACGGCCCTCCGACAACAGGATGATGCGGTTGCCCGAGGGCATCTCGATCATGTCCACCTGTTCCTTGATGTTGGTCCACTTGTGATTGCGCAGGGACGCCACCTGAATTTCATTGTCGAAGTGGCCGATGTTGCCGACTATGGCCATGTCCTTCATCTCGCGCATATGCTCGATGCGGATGACGTCCTTGTTGCCGGTGGTTGTGATGAAGATGTCGGCCGTGCCCACCACGTCCTCAAGCAGCACAACTTCGAACCCGTCCATCGCTGCCTGAAGCGCGCAGATCGGGTCGGCTTCGGTCACTTTCACACGGGCACCAGCACCGGCGAGAGACGCGGCAGAGCCTTTGCCCACGTCGCCGTAGCCGCACACGACAGCAACCTTACCGGCCATCATCGTGTCGGTGGCGCGGCGGATGCCATCAACCAGCGATTCCTTGCAGCCGTACTTGTTGTCGAACTTCGACTTGGTGACGCTGTCGTTCACGTTGATCGCCGGGAAAGGCAGACGGCCTTCGCGCATCAGTTGGTAAAGGCGGTTGACACCGGTGGTGGTTTCTTCGGACACACCCTTGATCGCGTCACGGGTCTTGGTGAACCAGCCCGGGCTTTCTGCCATGCGCTTGGCGATCTGCTTTTTGATCACTTCCTCTTCTTCGGAATGCGGAACAGGGATGATCTCTTCACCCGCTTCCGCCCGTGCGCCGAGCAGCACATACAGCGTCGCGTCGCCGCCATCGTCGAGGATCATGTTCGCGCCTTCGGGGAACATGAACGACTTGTCGAGGTAATCCCAATGCTCTTCCAGCGTCTGGCCCTTGATCGCAAAAACCGGAACGCCTGCTTCGGCAATCGCCGCCGCCGCGTGATCCTGCGTCGAGAAGATGTTGCACGACGCCCAGCGCACATCTGCGCCCAGCGCGACAAGCGTCTCGATCAGAACCGCGGTCTGAATCGTCATGTGCAGAGACCCGACAATCCGCGCGCCGGCCAGCGGTTTCTCCGCGCCATATTCTTCGCGCAGCGCCATAAGCCCCGGCATTTCGGTTTCGGCAATGTCCAGTTCCTTGCGGCCAAATCCGGCCAGTGCGATGTCCTTGACGATATAATCCTTGGCCATTCCCGGCACTCCACATGTCATACTTGGTTGAAAGGGCAGTTAGCACGGGGTCACCACGCGGGCAATGCGCGGCAGTTTACAACCTGCGATTGGCGCACTACCGAAGTTGAAAACGAGGAAAACAATGGCGAAACCCCCGCGCGCATGGCAACGGATGTTATCCGGTCGGCGGTTGGATCTGCTGGATCCGACACCCGTGGATATCGAGATCGAAGATATCGCTCATGGCCTGGCCTTTGTCGCCCGTTGGAACGGTCAGACATTTGGGGACTATGCCTATTCGGTGGCTGAACACTCACTTTTGGTCGAGACGCTTTTTTCGCGGCTCTGTCCCAAGGCCACGGCCGCCGAAAGACTGACTGCTCTTCTGCATGATGCACCGGAATACGTAATCGGCGACATGATCTCTCCGGTTAAGGCGGCTGTCGGACCGGGCTATGGCGATCTGGACGACAGGTTGTCGGCAGCCATACACATTCGCTTCGGCTTGCCGGCGGTGACGCCCGCAAAACTCAAACGGCAGATCAAAAAGGCAGACCGCATCAGTGCATGGATGGAAGCAACACAGATCGCCGGATTCACACGCGCTGAGGCGGACAGGTTCTTTGGCGCCCCGGATCTCGATCTGATTGCAGACCTGTCTATCGTTCTTCGCCCCCCAGTGGCGGTGCGCTCCGAGTTCACTGAACGTCATGCCAGTTTGCTGCAGGCGATGTTGTGATCACAGTTCGACGCGCGGGCGAGTTTGATGCCCGGGAGATGGCCGGACTGCTTGACGCCATTATCCGCAAAGGTGGCACGACTGCGCATACCAAACCTGTATCACGCGATTCTCTTCTGGAGTGGATGCATCGCGCGCCAACCCGTTCAGCATGGTTCGTAGCAGAAACAGACGCCGGTGAAATCAAAGGCTTCCAGTTTATTGAACCGCATCATGAACTTGGTCCCGATGTTGGCGACATCGCAACATTCGTAGCGATAGGAGAGACCGGTTTCGGGATTGGATCAAAGCTGTTCGAAAAGACCAAATCTGCGGCGCAGGCGTTGGGGTATCGCTGGATCAACGCTACAATCCGAGCCGACAACGCCGGTGGTTTGGCATATTATCAAAGCCGCGGGTTCGAAGATTACGCCTTTCATCCAGACGTTCCGCTTGCAAACGGACAAATCGTCGACCGGATCAGCAAACGCTTCGACCTAACCTGACCCGATTGTGTAATCAGCCCTATCTGGGGCTTCGTTTCGCAAGAATTCGCTGCAAGGTGCGGCGGTGCATGTTCAACCGGCGGGCAGTCTCTGACACGTTGCGATCACAAAGCTCGTAAACGCGCTGGATATGCTCCCAACGGACACGATCTGCGCTCATCGGGTTCTCTGGCGGCGGCGGAAGGTCGTCTCCTTTGGCCAGCAGAGCGTTGGTAATGTCTGTCGCATCCGCAGGTTTCGAGAGGTAGTCCGTTGCGCCGATTTTGACCGCCGCAACAGCAGTCGCGATGGCTCCGTATCCCGTAAGAACCACGACCCGGCTGTCGGGGCGCTTCTCGCGGATCACTTCCACAACGTCGAGCCCATTGCCATCTTCAAGTCGTAGATCGACAACCGCATAAGCAGGGGGACGGGCGGTTGCGATGGCAGATCCGGATGTCACTGACGGAGCGGTTTCAACTTCGAACCCGCGCTTCTCCATGGCTTTGGCTAGCCTGCGCAGAAACGGCTCGTCGTCGTCCACAAGCAAGAGGCTTTTGTCCTCGCCCAGATCGTCCAGTGTCCGCTCGCTCACAGTGGTTCCCTCCCGTCGCGTTTGCGTTATCCGCCAGTATTACCGGCGAATTTTTCAACATCAACGGGCAAATGGCCCTCTATTGCACAACTTCAAGAAAGCAGGCAGCGCGCTCGGCAAGTTGATCCGGGCTGAGCTCGCGCCGGAAGAACTCCACAAAACCATCCTCCGGCATCACCAGATAGGTGAAGGTCGAGTGATCCACGAGGTAGTAGTCGTCATCCCCGGGCTGTCGGCGAAAATAGGTCCGATAGGCCTGGCTCGCGGCCTGCACCTGTTCCTCGCTTCCGGTCAGCCCGATCATATCTTCGTGCAGATTGGCGGCAAAATCACCAACCACTTCCGGGGTATCGCGGTTCGGGTCGATTGAGATGAAAACCGGGGTAATATCGTATCCCCGCTCACGCAGAATATCGACCGATTCAGCGTTTCGAACAGTATCGAGCGGGCAGACATCGGGGCAGAACGTATACCCGAAGTAAATCAGCGACGGCTCTGTGATCACATCCTTGTCCGTCACTGTCTCACCGGCAGAATTGACGAGCGTGAACGGCCCGCCAATGGTGTCAGCACCACCGGCAACTTTCGTGTTCCGGCACTGGGCATATTTGTCATCCCCCTCGCCACCGGGCATGGTGGCGTACCAGATGCCACCAAGAAGTGCGACAAGTGCCACTCCTGCCGAGATTGCCGCCAAACGTACCATATCGTCCTCTTGGTTCTCCCGCGAACAAAGCTCTTCTCTTCGGAAGTGCCTTGCTTATGCTTCGTTTCTGCCGACGTAAGGATTTTCCCTGCCGGAGCAAGTGACGAAAGGGCGCAGATGACGCAATCCGAATTCGGACTCTTCCAGGAACGCCAGCGGGGCAGCTTCATTCGCCTCCGGACAATGATCTGGTTGAGATGGTTCGCCATTGTGGGCCAGCTGACCGCAATCACACTTGCGCAGAAATTCTACAACCTGCAGCTCGAACTGGGCCTTTGCTATCTGGCCATCGGGGTCTCCATTGTCGGAAACCTCATCGCCATCTTCGTATTTCCCGAAAACAAGCGCCTGAATGAAGCCGAAAACTTCTTGATGGTGCTGTTCGATCTGCTTCAGCTCTCGTTCCTGCTCTACCTGACGGGTGGACTCCATAATCCATTCACGATCCTCATCCTTGGTCCGGTGATCGTTTCGGCCACGATCATGACCCTGAGATCGACAATCATAATTGGAGCGACGGCCCTTGCTCTTGTCACTCTGATGATGTTTTTCCACCTGCCGCTGCGGACAGAGCAGGGTTTCATCCTGCGGATCGCAGACGTTTTCGTCTTTGGGCAATGGGTCGCGATCACGATCGCAGTCATCTTCCTGTCGCTGTACGCGCGCCAGATCACAGAAGAGATGAATTCAATGAGCGACGCCGTCGTTGCCACGCAAATGGCGCTCAGCCGAACGCAGATGCTCAACAATCTCGGCGGTGTCGTCGCAGCGGCAGCGCATGAGCTTGGCACACCGCTGGCGACGATCAAACTGACCAGTGCTGAATTGATCGAAGACCTGGACGATCATCCGGATCTTCAGGAAGACGCTCGCCTGATCCGGAACCAGGCAGACCGATGCCGCGATATTCTGCAATCCATGGGCCGGGCCGGCAAAGAAGACCTGCAGATCCGCTCAGCGCCATTGCTCGAAGTCATCCGCGAGGCGGCGGAACCCCATGTGAACAGAGGGAAGGATGTTCTGATCGACGGGTTGGGCGACGAAAACGAGATCACCCATGATCAACCTCTTGTTCTGCGCCGGCCCGAAGTCATTCACGGCCTCCGCAATCTGATTCAGAACGCAGTGGATTTTGCCCGTGCAACGGTCTGGGTCGAAGCCAGATGGGACGAAAAGACCGTTTCGATGCGCATTTTGGACGATGGTCCAGGCTATCCGACGAACTTGCTGGGTCGGATCGGTGATCCGTTCGTTCGCAACCGGCGCACCGAACGCGACCGTACAACGCGGCCCGAATATGAGGGAATGGGGCTTGGACTGTTCATCGCCAAAACGCTTCTTGAGCGATCCGGTGCGGAACTCAGTTTTGCCAATGGCAGCGACCGCATGAATGGCACAAGCAAACGTCGCGGAGCGGTTGTCGAGGTGATCTGGCCAAGAGAAGCAATCGTTCCGCCCACGCTCCCGAAAGGTGAGGGTATCGGCGAGAACCCGTCTTTCGATCTTTGACGGTTCCTGCGTCAGACTTAACGATCCATTAACCATCTCCGCGTTGACTCCAGCCTGCGCACAAACGCGGAGGTCCGGGCAGAAATGGTTTTTTGGCCACCCATTATCGTTGGTCTGGTATGTGCCGGTGCGGTCGCTGCATGGATTTTCCAACGAAACCGCCCAGTCCCGTACTCACCTGATACGACATTTGAACAGAGTCTGTCTCTGCTCTTCCAAGATGGCGTTCTTGTCGATGCCGATGATGAAGTCTGGCCATTGCTCGCAGACATCCCCACACCAATCACATGGGAAAGCACACGCAAGGCTTTAATCCACATCGTGCCATCTCTGCCCCTAACCCTGACGGAATTCGAGCCTAACAAAGCCCAATCACCTGTTTCTGTCTCACTCCGTAAGGTTGCAGGAGGATATCGGGTAACCTTTCTTCCAACGCAGAAAAAAACTTCCAAACAGTGGTTTCTTGATCGCCAGAACGAAGTGGCTGTCTCCCAAATCCGACCAGCGCTCTTATATGCGCCCGATCCAATCTGGTGCGTGGATGCCCGAACTGAAGTGATCTGGGGAAACGAAGCCTTTTGCGACCTTTCAGGCCAGCACGGCGGAAAGACCGCTTTTGCAACCCAAATTGCAGAACAGATTTTCGACGGCGAAATCCTGTGTTCGAAGCGTATAAAGCTGGAAGGCTCCGGTTCCGTTGGCCCAAAATGGCTCGAAGTGACACGCAAGGAAACCGAAACCGGAATTCTCTTTTATGCGAATGGCGCTGACGCAGTTGTGCATGCCGAGGAAGCACAGCGAAATTTTGTGCAGACCCTCTCCAAGACCTTTGCAAATCTCACCACCGGACTCGCGATTTTTGACCGCGAACGGCGCTTGGCCCTGTTCAACCCGGCCCTGATCGATCTGAGCGGTATATCGGTCGAATTTCTCAGCAATCGACCACCATTGTTTGAATTCTTCGACAAGCTGCGCGAACGCCGCGTGATGCCTGAGCCGAAAAACTATGACAATTGGCGAGAGAAGATGGCCAAGCTTGTCGCCGCTGCCAGCGATGACAGATACCGTGAGACCTGGAACCTGGCCGGCGGTCAAACCTTCGATGTGACCGGGCGTCCTTATCCTGATGGGGCCATCGCATTTCTGTTCAACGACATTACAGCCGAAGTGTCTCTGACGCGGGGATTTCGCGCTGAACTGGAGACCATGCAGTCGATGATCGACGCGATGGAAGATGCCGTCGCGGCGTTCACGCAGCAGGGTGTCCTGACCGTGTGCAATACAGCCTACAAGCTGATGTGGAAAGTTGATCCGGACACCCGCATCACCGAATTCACCATCATGGAAGCGACGCAGGAATGGAAAACAGCATTTCACCCAAGCCCGGTCTGGCCCGAACTTAGGGACTTCGTGACCACCAGTACCGAAAGGGCGAGTTGGGACAGTGACCTGCGCGCAAAAGATGGGCGTAGGATCGTCTGTCGGGTCGATCCGATCTGCTACGGCGCGACGCTGGTTCGCTTCTGTCACCAGCCCAAGGTGCAAGAAGGCGCAAACGAACAGGACGGGCTTCAGATCGTTTCCGCCTGAGCGAGGGTTTCCAATCTTGCAGCCCACATCAGGGAAGGTAAACATGCCGCATGACCAAAAGCAGAGCGGCCTTCACCTCACACTCTCCCGATGAGACCGCACAGCTGGCAAGGCGCGTGGGGGCGCAGCTTGGTGCCGGAGACACTTTGCTTCTGGAAGGAGGAATTGGAGCCGGAAAAAGCCATTTCGCGCGCGCGCTGATCCTGTCGCGGCTGGCCGAAGCCGAAGATGTTCCATCTCCAACCTTCACGCTTGTTCAGACCTACGATTTGCCGGACTGCGAGTTATGGCACGCCGACCTGTACCGCTTGGGCGATCCGGATCAGATTGTTGAATTGGGCCTCTTGGACGCATTTCAGGCAGCGATTTGTCTGATCGAATGGCCCGACAGGCTTGCCGAACTGACGCCTGAGACCGCCCTCACCGTCCGTTTTGACGACATGCTTCAGAACGACACCCGACAGATCGAGTTCACATGGACCGCGCCGCACTGGACCAGTTGTGTCAAAGAGGCTCTGGCATGAATGTCGATGCGTTCCTGAAAAGCGCAGGCTGGGAAGGCGCAATGCGTGAACCTCTTGCGGGTGATGCGTCCTCTCGACGGTATATCAGGCTCTGTTACGGCGAAAAACGGGCCATCCTCATGGTCGATCCGCAGGACGACACAGCTCGCTTTGAGCGCATCGCAAACCACCTTCGGAGCATCGGTCTCTCTGCTCCGGCAGTCTTGAAGCGGGACAAAGGGCTGATGCTGCTCGAGGATTTTGGTGATGCGCAATTCGCGCGTGTCATTGCGCAAACTCCAGAGACGGAAGTTCCGCTCTATTTGGCCGCGACGGATGTTCTCGTTCACCTCGAAAACCTGCCTGCCCCGGATGGCCTCACGACAGCATCGCCCGAGGTCCTGGGTCAAATGATTGAACCTGCCTTTACGCATTACCTGCCCCTTTTGGGTCGGAGCGCTGGTCGGGAGGCGGATCGCATAACCTCCCTTTTGACCGACCACTTGGACAAGCATCTGCCTAAGACCTCAGTTCTGGTGCTGAGGGATTTTCATGCCGAGAATATGATCTGGCTTCCCGAACGTTCGGGCGTTGAACGGGTTGGGCTTCTTGATTTTCAGGATGCACTTGCGGGTCCGCCGATCTACGATCTGGTTTCCATGCTGCAGGACGCACGCCGGGATGTGTCTGATGCAGCCCACAACGCAGTGCTTGCTCACTATCTCGGCGGAACCGGCCGATCTGAGTCAGAATTCATGCCGGCGTTTCATCTGATTGGCCTGCAGCGCAATCTCCGGATTTTGGGGATATTCGCGCGGTTGGCGACAGAAATGGGCAAACCCGGATACCTGAACCTTATTCCCCGGGTGTGGCGACATATCGAAACGAGCCTCGCCTCTCCGGTCTCGAAAGAAATCGCGCCACTGGTTCACCGCCTTTTTCCCGAACCCACACCAAGCCGTCTGAAGGAAGGTACGAACTGATGCCCGGATCGGTGATGCTGTTTGCCGCTGGGTTTGGCACTCGTATGGGCCACCTGACGAAGGATCGGCCGAAACCGTTGGTGGAAGTCGCTGGCAAACCGCTGATCGAACATGCCATGGATCTGGTCCGGGCTGTTCACCCCGATCGCATTGTCGCGAACGCGCATTACAAGGCAGACCAAATCGTTAAACATTTCGCCGGAACAGAGGTTCGGGTGAATGTCGAGTTGCCCGACATACTCGATACTGGCGGCGGACTCAAAGCTGCGTTGCCAATGCTTGAATCGGATGTGGTATTTACAATGAACACCGACGCGGTTTGGGACGGCCCAAACCCCCTCTCGCTGCTGCAATCCGTCTGGACCGATGACATGCAGGCGCTCTTGCTGTGCGTCCCCAAATCACAGGTGATTGGACACACCGGGTCCGGAGACCTTGATGTGTCAAAAGACGGTTATGGGTCCTGGGGGACGGAGACAATTTACTCAGGGGTACAGCTCATCCACACCGATTGTGTCTCTGATACACCTGAAAATGCCTTTTCACTGAAGTCAGTCTGGGAAAAACTGGAGTCCCAGGACGCCCTTCGAGCGATTACCTATCCCGGACGCTGGTGCGATGTGGGCCATCCCGGTGGCATCGCGCTTGCTGAGAAGATGTTGGGATTTGACCATGTTTGACCCAAGCGACAGGCCGCGTCTCTTTTCGCTTCCGCCCGGGGCGGATTTCGCGACTGAGCTGGTTAGGGGACTTAAGGACCGAACCAAGGACCAACCGCCGGAAGCGATGGCGCGGGTCGAACTGTTTCTGAACACGCGCCGCATGCAGCGCCGTGTAGAAGCGGTTTTCGACCAAATGGGCGCAGGATTTCTTCCGCGTATTCGTTTGATCACCGACCTTGCTGACCCGATTGAACGTATACGCCTGCCGCGTCCAATTCCCGCGCTTCGCAGACAGCTTGAACTGGCCGAACTCGTGGGGCGGCTGATCGATTCCGATCCGAGCCTTGCCCCGCGCTCTGCGATTTATGACCTTGCCCAGAGCCTTGGCGCGCTTCTTGATGAAATGCAGGCTGAAGGTGTAACGCCCAAGGACATTGCCGCGCTCGACGTGACGGACCAGTCAGGACACTGGGAGCGCGCTCAACGGTTTCTGAATATTGTCACCCAGTATTTCGACCCTTCGAACGACTTGCCGGATTCTGCGGCCGTCAACAGAATGGCGTTGGCGAACCGTCTGAACCTATGGCGCGACACACCACCGGATCATCCGGTGATTATCGCAGGATCTACCGGGTCACGCGGGACGGCGTTTCAGTTGATGACCACTGCCGCACAGCTGCCTCAGGGGGCGGTAATTCTCCCGGGATTCGACACTGATCTGCCTGAACAGGTGTGGGACGTGTTGCGCAGCGATGTCCGCAACACAGAGGCAATGCAGGGTGAAGACCATCCACAATTCCGCTTTGCCCGGCTGATGGAGAAATTGAACCTCCAGCCCGATGCGGTACGCGCATGGACAATGACACCTCCACCAAGCCCGTCGCGCAACGCTCTGGTCTCACTGGCGCTGCGTCCGGCGCCTGTCACGGATCAGTGGCTGTCTGACGGACCGAAGCTGCCGTCGCTGGACCAAGCCACTCAGTCTCTAACTCTGCTCGAAGCGCCCTCCCCAAGAGACGAGGCCCGCGCGATTGCGATACGGTTGAGGCAGGCCGCCGAAGATGGAACCACCGCTGCCCTGATCACGCCGGACAGGATGCTCACGCGTCGGGTCTCAGCCATATTGGACCGGTGGGGCATTCTGCCAGATGACAGCGCGGGTACACCGGCGCAACTCTCTGCTCCAGGACGGTTATTGCGCCACATCGCACAATTGCGCGTGAACGGGCCGACTGCAGACGCCCTGCTGACCATCCTCAAGCATCCGCTTTGCCACACCGGAGCAGATCGGGGGCAACACCGGCTTTGGACGTCAGAACTGGAACTTTTTATCCGGGACAAGGGCGTGCCTTACCCTGATCTTGAGCAGTTGATGTCGTGGAAGCGCGCCGACGAGGCCAAAAACTGGCTCGCCTGGATTGACAGATGCCTGTTGCAACCCGGCCTGCAGGGCAAGCAATCACTCAGCGATCATGTTGGCCAGCATGTGGCACAGGCCGAAGAGATCTGTGCGGGGTCAGCGAGCGATGATGCGGCGGAACTGTGGAACAAGAAAGCGGGCGAGACGTGCCGTGCGCAGTTCGAGGACCTTATCGAGAACGCTGGCTTCGGTGGGGCGATGTCCGCGCGCGACTATGCCGGTCTGATAGACGGAATCCTGCGGTCCGCCGAAGTGCGGGATCGCGATGCACCGCACCCCCATATCCTCATCTGGGGTACCATCGAAGCGCGCGTGATGGGCGCGGACCTTGTCATCCTTGGAGGTCTGAACGAACATTCATGGCCGGATGTGCCTCCACCAGACCCCTGGCTGAATCGCAGAATGCGCCAGCAGGTCGGCTTGCTTCTGCCCGAACGGCGTATCGGCCTGTCGGCGCATGATTTTCAGCAGGCCATTGGCGCTCGTGAGGTCTGGCTGACACGGGCTGAGCGCTCGGAAGATGCGGAAACCGTGCCTTCCCGCTGGCTCAACCGGTTGACCAATCTGATGACGGGTCTGCCCCAGACCGGTGGACCTCAGGCTTTGCAAGCCATGCAAGATCGGGGAAGATCATGGTTGGCTTTTGGACAGGCTCTCGAAACACCCATCTATGCGCCTCAGGCACCACGGCCCTCACCCGCACCGCCGGTCACCGCGCGGCCAGATGAGCTTTCGGTTACAAACATCGAAAGGCTGATCCGTGACCCCTACGCGATCTATGGGTCCAAGGTCCTGCGGCTGCGTCAACTGAACCCAATCCAGCATGCACCCAATCCGATGCACCGAGGTACCGTGATCCACCGCGTTTTCGAGAAATTCGTCTCTGATACGGTGCAAAATGCGCTTCCTTTGACTGAGACGCATTTGATCAAGGTGGCTCAGGACATCCTGAGTTCCGACGTTCCATGGCCAACGGATCGCATTCAGTGGCGCGTTCGCATTGAGAAAATCGCGCGTTGGTTCGTCGAGGCGGAGCGTGCAAGGCAATCGGCGGCTCGACCGGTTCTGTTCGAAAAGAAAGGGCAAATGCAGGTCGCCGATCCACCGTTCACCGTATCTGCCAAGGCCGACAGGATCGACTTGAATGACCGTGGCGAAGCGCTGGTGTACGACTACAAAACTGGAACAGCGCCCACAAAAGATCAGCAACTGCAGTTCGACGTACAGCTTCTGGTTACGGTCGCGCTGATCTGTGAGGGTGGCTTTTCCGACTTCCACCCACGCGGCGTGGCCGATGCGCGGTATATTTCATTCTCCGGGGATGGTCGCGAGGTGCCCGCACCGTTGCAGGACTGTCCACCTGAAAAGACTTACGCGATGCTCGTCAAACTGATCGATGCTTACCGTGACCCGAACATGGGCTTCACCGCGCGCAACCGGATGCACAGGGACATTTTCGGCTCTGATTATGATCAGCTGTCTCGCTTTGGAGAGTGGGATGCATCCGATACGGCAGTCAGGATACCTGTGACATGAGCCGCGACGACGCCACCGAAGCGCAGGTCCGCGCGGCCAATCCCACCGCGTCCACGTGGCTGGGTGCCAATGCTGGATCGGGCAAGACACGGGTTCTGACGGACCGCGTGGCGAGACTTCTGCTGGGTGGCTCGCGGCCGGAACACATTCTGTGCCTGACATTCACCAATGCGGCCGCAAGCGAAATGCAGAACCGCCTGTTCAAGCGTCTCGGCGAATGGGCCATGCTGGATGACGACAAGCTTCGGCAAGAACTGACCGAGCTCGGCGAAAGTGACGATCAACTGAGCGACGATTTTCTTGCCCGCGCGCGGACATTGTTCGCCCGCGCGATCGAAACACCGGGCGGTCTTCGTATTCAGACGATCCACGCATTCTGTGCCTCGATCCTCCGCCGATTTCCTCTGGAAGCCGGGGTCAGCCCTCAGTTTCAGGAAATCGACGATCGTGCCGCGCAACTGCTCCGCGAACAGATCCTGGACGAAATGGCGGAAGGCAGAGGGGCTGATCTGATTGCCGAACTTGCCCATATCGCACCAAACGGTCCGCTCCATGAACTTGCGGATCGTATTGTCGGGCAGCGGGAGGCCTTTTCCCCCGCAATGACCAGCGATGACCTCAGAAAGCGTTATGGGCTGACCGATGGAGACACGATGCCAATGGTCCTGGCTCAGGTCTTTCCAGCCGGTGAGACTGCATTTTTAGCTGAGTTAGTGACTGAACTGCGAACCGGCGGAAAGAGCGACAACGACCTTGCAGATGCCATTGATGCGGCGCAAGGAGCGGATCAGGACGGTTTGCTTGCCCTCGAAAACATCGTGTTCACACAGAAAGGCGAAGTGCGGAAAACCTTTCCCCCGACGGCCAAGCTGCGCAAAGGGTCGCTGGCAGCAAGCATCAATCGACTGGAAGATCTGTTCGGGCGCATCGAAGCTGCACGGGAAACCCGATTGGCCTTGGATGCCGTTTCGCGGGATACGGTTCTACACCGGTTCGCTGCCGCATTCCTGAACCGGTACGAGGAAACCAAGCAGGCGCGGGGGTGGCTTGACTTCGACGACCTCATCACGCGGACACGTACTCTGCTGACCGACAGGCTGCAGGCGGAATGGGTGCTGTACCGACTGGATGGCGGGATCGACCATATTCTTGTGGACGAGGCCCAGGACACCAGCCCCGCGCAATGGGATGTCATCAACAGATTGGCCCAGGAATTCACGTCTGGCGAAGGCGCGCGCAGCGCAACACGTCGCACGATCTTTGTGGTCGGGGACAAGAAGCAGTCAATCTATTCCTTTCAAGGCGCCGACCCGAGAGAATTCGATCACATGCGCGCCGCGTTCCGAGATCAGATGCAGATGACCGACGCTCCGCTGCAGGATGGGCAGCTCAGCTATTCGTTCCGGTCTTCCGTTCCCATCCTGCGCTTGGTCGATGAACTGTTCAAAGGGCGGGACAAAGCCGGTTTCCTGCCTGATCAGACTCACATTTCCTTTCATGACCAACTGCCGGGGCGCGTCGATCTGTGGCCACTGATCGAACCGGCCATTGATGATGGTGACGACTTGCCATGGGACACTCCAGTGGACCGGGTCAGTCCAACACATCACAACGTCATGCTGGCCCAGCGCATCGCGCGGTTCATCAACAAGACGCTGACCGACGGAACGACCATTCCGACAGCCATAAAAAACGGGAAGGTCGAATCCAGGTCGGTCCACGCCGGGGACTTCCTGATCCTCGTGCGCAGTCGCGGTCAGTTGTTCAGGGAAATCCTTCGGGCCTGTAAGGCGCTTGGCTTGCCTATTGCCGGTGCGGACAAGCTCAAGGTGATGGACGAACTTGCTGTCAAAGACCTGCGCGCGCTGCTGTCCTTCCTCGCAACACCAGAAGACAGTTTGTCGTTGGCGTCCGCTCTTCGATCACCCCTGTTCGGTCTGGATGAACAGGCGATATTTGACCTCGCGCATCGTCGCAAGTCTCCGCATCTCTGGGAAGAGTTGCGCCGGCGCAGAGACGACTTTCCGGAAGTCCTCGAGGTTCTGGACGACCTCAGGGAACAAGTGGACTTTCTGCGCCCCTACGACTTGCTTGAACGGGTTTTGATCCGGCACCGAGGCCGACAGAAACTGATCGGTCGGCTGGGCACAGAAGCAGAAGACGGGATAGACGCGCTACTCAACCAGGCGTTGGCGTATGAGCGAACGGACATTCCAAGCCTGACCGGTTTCCTCCACTGGATGGAAACCGACGATATTGAGATCAAGCGCACGGTCGACAGCGCAGGCGCGCGGATCCGGGTGATGACGATTCACGGTGCGAAGGGCTTGGAAGCGCCTATCGTCATACTTCCGGACACGCACAAGAAAGCGTCTCAGGCGGGCAGGGACTCCTTCGTCGTCGGTGACGGTGTCGCACACTGGCGCGGCGCCGACAAAACGCGGGCTGCGTATCAAAAGGCGTTGGTTGAACAGGTTCGACTGTCTGAAGAGGAAGAAAAAGACCGGCTTCTCTATGTTGCGCTGACCCGCGCCGAACGCTGGCTGGTCGTCGCCGGAGCGGGCACTCCGGACCCCAATGCGGAAAGCTGGCATGACCGGATTTCAGCCAGCTTAGAGACTGTTGGCGGACATCCACACACATTCGGGTTCTACGATGATGGGCCGTCAAAAGGACTTCGGCTGGAACACATGACCTGGCCGGACATGTGCGCACAACCTGTCCCGCAGGAAACACCGGAACAAACGGCCCTTCCCGACATCTTTCTTTGCGATGCGCCTGCGATCCAGAAGAATGCTGAGGTGCTGAGTCCATCTGACCTTGGCGGCGCAAAGGCACTTGCGGGTGCGGATGGAGACCTTTCGGACATTGCAAAAGACCGCGGAACGCTTATCCACCTGTTGCTGGAAACGTTGCCGTCCATGGCTTCTGCTGACAGGCCAGACGCCGCGCGTCTGCTCTTGGATGATCACCCTTTGGCGGACGAAATGGCTGAAGAAGCGATACGCGTTCTCGACACCCCATCGCTTCAACAGTTCTTCGCACCCACCACTCTGGCAGAGGTTCCGATAACAGCGAAAATCGATGCGTTTCCCGACACGCAACTGCATGGCGTGATCGATCGGCTGATCATCGACGAAGACCGGATCATTGCCGTGGATTTCAAAACCAACCGCACCGTGCCGACGACAGAGTCACAGACACCCGAAGGTCTGCTCAGGCAGATGGGCGCGTATCATCAGATGTTGGCTGCCATTTACCCTGACAGGCAGATCGAAACAGGAATCCTCTGGACGAGGACCGCCACCTACATGCCGTTGTCAAAAGAAACCGTGACACAAGCTCTCGTGAGAGCAAGGCACCTTGACGGCCTTACGGAGGCTACCTAGTCTCCTGCTCCGACTGAAACATGCGCCTGAGCCGCAAGGAGACCTTTCCATGTCCACCGTCGCCGTGACCGATGATACTTTTGACGCCGAAGTGAAGAATTCCAGCGTGCCCGTAGTGGTCGATTTCTGGGCCGAGTGGTGTGGGCCCTGCAAACAGATCGGGCCCGCACTGGAAGAACTGGCCGCCGAATATGGCGATGCCGTAAAGATTGCCAAAGTCGATGTAGACCACAACCCGAACTCTGCCGCCGCAATGGGTGTGCGCGGGATTCCCTCACTGTTCATCTTCAAGGACGGTCAGGTGGTTTCGAACAAGACCGGCGCTGCTCCGAAAGCGGCGCTGAAAAGCTGGATCGACGAAAGCATCTGATCCGATTGAGGATTTTTCCAAACGCCCGGCCGCTGTGCCGGGCGTTTTGCGTTGCAGGGCTTGTGTGGGATCACGGTTCGGCCCATATCGTCACTGATGTTAAAGGGGGTTTTCATGGCTGAGAACGACTTTCCAGGCTGGCACGGCACCACGATCATCGGCGTTCGCAAGGGCGGAAAAGTGGTGATCGCAGGGGACGGTCAGGTCAGTCTTGGCCAGACCGTGATCAAGGGCACAGCCCGCAAAGTGCGCCGGATTTCACCCGGCGGCTATGATGTGGTGGCGGGTTTCGCCGGATCGACGGCAGATGCGTTTACCTTGCTCGAGCGCCTGGAAGCCAAGCTCGAAGCGACTCCCGGACAATTGCAACGCGCCAGTGTCGAACTGGCGAAAGACTGGCGTACGGACAAATACCTGCAAAAACTCGAAGCGATGCTGATCGTGTCCGATGGCAAGGAACTCTATGTAATCACGGGAGCAGGTGACGTGCTTGAACCCGAGCATGACGTGACTGCAATCGGATCTGGCGGGAACTACGCTTTGGCCGCCGGACGCGCGCTGATGGACACCGACAAAGACGCCGAACAGATTGCCCGAGAGGCAATGGCGATTGCGGCGGATATCTGCGTCTATACCAACGGCAACCTGACGGTCGAAACCATCAGCGGCTGAACCGCTGTGGCACGTCTGACGCCGAAGAGGATTTACCATGACTGACCTGACCCCCCGCGAGATCGTCTCCGAGCTTGACCGGTTCATCATCGGCCAAAAGGATGCCAAGCGTGCCGTGGCGGTCGCCTTGCGCAACCGGTGGCGCCGAAAGCAGCTGAGCGACGACCTGCGGGAAGAGGTTTACCCCAAGAACATCCTGATGATCGGGCCAACGGGTGTCGGCAAAACCGAGATCAGCCGACGTCTTGCGAAACTCGCAAAGGCACCGTTCATCAAGGTCGAAGCGACAAAATTCACAGAAGTGGGATATGTCGGCCGGGACGTCGAACAGATTATCCGTGATCTGGTTGATGCCGCCATCGCAATGACCCGCGATCAGATGCGTGAAGACGTCAAAGCCAAGGCCCACGAAGCCGCAGAAAACCGGGTGATCGAAGCTATTGCAGGCGAGGGTGCGCGCGATGCCACGCGTGAGATGTTCCGCAAAAAGCTCAAGGACGGTCTTCTGGATGACACCATGATCGAACTGGAGCTTCAGGACACGTCAAGCCCGTTCCCGATGATGGATATTCCGGGTCAGCCCGGAATGGGCGGCGGCGCTGGCATGATGAACCTTGGCGACCTTTTCGGCAAAGCCTTCGCAGGCCGGACCACGCGCAAGCGGATGACCGTGGCAGAGAGCTATGAGGTTCTGATCGCGGAAGAGGCTGACAAGCTCTTGGATGACGAGCAGGTCAAGGTCCAGGCGCTTGAAGCGGTCGAACAGAACGGAATCGTATTTCTGGACGAGATCGATAAGGTCGCCGCGCGGCAGGAGACCCGAGGCGGGGATGTCAGCCGCGAGGGTGTGCAGCGGGACCTGCTCCCGCTGATTGAAGGCACCACCGTGAGCACAAAACACGGTCCGGTCAAAACCGACCACATCCTTTTCATTGCGTCAGGCGCCTTTCACATCGCAAAACCGTCGGATCTGCTTCCAGAGCTTCAGGGGCGGCTTCCGATCCGGGTGAATCTGCGGGCGCTGACCGAAGAAGACTTTGTACGCATCCTCACCGAGACGGACAACGCTCTGACCCTTCAATACACTGCGCTGATGGCCACCGAAGACGTGACCGTATCCTTCACCGAGGACGGTATCGCGGCGCTGGCCAAGATCGCGGCGGATGTAAATCAGTCGGTCGAAAACATCGGCGCGCGTCGTCTCTATACGGTGATGGAACGGGTGTTCGAAGATCTGAGCTTTGATGCACCGGACAAGTCCGGACAGTCCTTTACAGTGGACGCCGGATTCGTTGACCAGCATCTGGGAGAACTGACCAAATCCGCGGATCTGAGCCGCTACGTTCTGTAAGACATGCGTTTTCTGGACCGGGTTGGCTGAAGCTGAAGACGGGTGCCTGAGCGTGCCCGTCAGGTATCCGAGAACAGTTTCGTTCGGTCAGTTTACCACGAGCGATTAAGCGACAGACTCTGCGGCGGCTTTTCAGCGTCAGTATGCATCGCTATGTTAGCGCCAACACTGGCAGCGAGGCCCAAATGAAACGATCCCGCATCAACGAAATCCTCCGCGAGGGCGATTCCTTTATCCGGTCATTCGGATATACGTTACCGCCTTTCGCCTATCTTTCTCCGGAAGACCTGAGATCCAGCGATCACGCAGAGATCAAGACCCGGCGCATGGGCTGGGACATTACCGATTATGGCAAAGAAAACTTCGACGAAATGGGGCTGTTCCTGTTCACGACCCGTAACGGGCTGAACAGCGACCTCGGCAAGAAGAGCGCCATGCTCTACGCCGAAAAGATCATGATTTCCCGAGATCGACAGTTGAGCCCGATGCACCGCCATGACCTCAAGGTCGAAGACATCATCAACCGGGGTGGAGGCACTTTGGTGATCGAGCTTTTCATGGCCGATGCGCAGGGCGAGATCGATCGCACTTCGGACGTGTCGGTCATGGTTGACGGCACGATCCGAACACTGGCCGCTGGTGGTCATCTGAAGCTTGATCCCGGTGAGTCAGTGACGCTCTTCCCCAATAACTGGCACGCCTTCTGGGGAGAGGGTGGGGATGTCCTGATCGGTGAGGTTTCAACCGTGAACGACGATTTGACGGACAACATCTTCGAACAGCCGATCGGCCGGTTCTCCAACATCGAGGAGGACGAGGCACCGCTTCATCTGCTCGTATCGGATTACGACACTCATCTCTGACAAACGCCGCCCTGAAACAAAAAATGCCCCATCCGAAGATGGGGCATTTTCTTTGGCGTCTTGGTGAAATTACGCGAACCACCAACGCTCGATCATGCGCGAGCTGTCCATCTGGAATACGTTGCCGATGGTGCCCGAGTTGGTGAGCTTGTTGGAATGCGCATCTACGAAGTTCGCGTACATCGGGATGACAGTGCCACCCTCCTTGGAAACGAGCATCTGCATCTCGCGGTACTGCTCCCGGCGCTTGTCGCTGTCGAGCTCGGCACGGGCGGTCAGCAGAAGCTCCTGGAAGCGGGCGTTTTCCCAGCCCGTGTCGTTCCACGGAACACCGGATTCATACGCCGTCGAGAACATCCAGTCCTCAGTCGCGCGGCCGGACCAGTAGCAGGCGCACCATGCCTTTTTCAGCCAGACGTTAGACCAGTAACCATCATCCGGTTCCTGCACGACGTTGATGTTGATTCCCGCCGCCTTGGCGCTCGCCTGGTAGAGCTGAGCAGCATCGACCGCGCCCGGGAAGGCCGCGTTGGCCGCCGAAAGATCGATGGACAGACCGTCGAGACCCGCTTCCTTGAGCAGCGATGCCGCCTTGTCGGGATCGTAGTCGTTCATCTCGATATCGCCGGCAAAATACTGGTTTGCCGGACCAATCGGGTTGTCGTTGGCAACCGCACCGTGACCAAGCAGGATCTTGTCGACCATCTCCTGACGGTTGACCGCATGCTTGAGAGCCTGACGCACCTTCAGGTTGGTGTACGGATCGACATTGGTCAGCATCGGGAAGGTGAAGTGCTGGTTGCCCGTCACTTCGAAGATGTTGATCATCGGGTTCGCGCGCATCAGCGGCTCGGTCTTGAAATCAACGCGGTTCACCGCGTCCACCTGACCGGTCATCAGCGCGTTCATACGGGCCGACGAATCGTTGATCGCGATCATCTCAACGCTGTCGAACCAACCTGCCTTGCCATCCTTGTAGTGGCTGTCGACACGGCTGAGCAGCGTGCGCACGCCCGGATCGAAGCTTTCGACCTTGTAGAGGCCGGTACCGATGCCTTGTGCGATCGCTTCTTCGATCTGACCCGACGGGTAGATACAGATGTGGTAATCCGACAGCAGGAACGGGAAGTCCGCATTGCCGGCCTTGAGCGTGAACTCGACTTCGTGATCGTTGATCTTCTTCATCTCGGCGATGTTTTCGACGATCGGCTTGGCAGCCGATTTCGCACCTTCCGCCGTGTGCATCTGCAGCGAGTCGAGAACGTCGTCAGCTCCGAACGCTTTGCCGTTGTGGAAAGTCACGCCCTGGCGCAGCTTGAATGTCCAGGTTACCGCGTCTGCCGAGGCTTCCCAGCTTTCTGCAAGTTCGCCAACCAGTTCGCCGTTTGCCGCCACTTCGGTGAGGCAGTCGAACACCGCGCCGTGCGCCGCCATGATCATGTAGCTGTCCGAGTGAGTCCGGCTGTCCCAGCTGTCGGAGGTGTTGGCGCCGGCCAGACCAAGGCGCAGCGTGCCGCCGCGCTGCTGCGCGCGCAGCGGAAGGCCACTGGCCGCAAGAACACCGGCGGCTGCACCGGTCTTCAATAGTCCACGTCTTGAAATACGAGTCATCATCGTCTCCCTGTGTTTTTGGGCGGTCTTCAGCCGCCTGTTGGTCCGGTCATGGACCGATTCTCATGACATCTTATCAACAGCTGCATCGCCAATGTTATCAACTCCGCGTTCGTTGAGCAGATTGGTGAGCCAGTCCGGGTCCATTTCGGGAACAGAACTGAGCAAAAGGTCTGTGTAAGGGTGGTGCGGCGGCACGAACATATCGTGCTTCGGACCCTGCTCCACCACTTTACCTTCTTTCATCACCACAACTTCGTCGGCGATCGCTTTGACCGTCGCAAGATCGTGCGTGATGAACATGTAGCTTAGCTTGAGGTCATCCTGCAGCCGGGCCAGCAACTTGAGAATTCCTTCGGCCACCAACTGGTCCAGCGCGCTCGTGACCTCATCGCAGATGATGAACTTCGGCTCGGCAGCCAGCGCACGGGCAATACCGATGCGCTGCTTCTGACCGCCGGACAGTTCTGATGGCAAGCGGTCGAAATACTGGGCTGCGGGGAGTTCGATCTCATCCAGAAGCTCTTCCACGCGGCGCCGCTTCTGCTTGCCCGTAAGGCCCATGTAGAACTGGACCGGACGACCGATGATCTCGCCGATGGACTTGCGCGGGTTCAAAGCGGTGTCCGCCATCTGATAGATCATTTGCGCCTGGCGAAGCTGGTCTTTGTTTCGGCTTTTGTAATTT
This sequence comes from Marivita geojedonensis, assembly GCF_002115805.1. GTDB lineage: Bacteria > Pseudomonadota > Alphaproteobacteria > Rhodobacterales > Rhodobacteraceae > Marivita > Marivita geojedonensis. The sequence continues at coordinate 29,663 of NZ_JFKC01000012.1, forward strand.
GCAGGAAGCGGCTGTCCGTCAAATTCGATGACACCCTTGGTCGGCGGCAAAAGCCCGGTGATGCAGCGGGCCGTGGTGGATTTTCCCGACCCCGATTCACCGACGACAGCAACGGTACGCCCCTCGTGAATGTCAAAACTGACATCATGGAGCACAGGAATCTTTCCGTACGCAGCCGACACGTTCTGGACAGAGACAACCGGGGTCGCGCCGGTGTAAACAGCGGGTTTCTGCGGGCGCTCAAATGCGCGCACGGCCCAGAGGCTCTTGGTGTAGTCCTCTTTCGGATGCGCAAGCATCGTTCTTGTGTCAGCCTCTTCGACTTCATCCCCTTTGAGGAGGACTTTGATCTTGTCGGCCATTTGCGCGACGACCGCGAGATCGTGCGTGATGTATATCGCAGCGGTGTTGAACTGTTCGACAATATCACGGATCGACGCCAGAACTTCGATCTGCGTGGTCACATCAAGCGCCGTGGTCGGTTCGTCGAAGATGATCAGGTCGGGACGGCAGGACATTGCCATCGCCGTCATCGCGCGCTGAAGCTGGCCACCGGAAACCTGGTGCGGATAGCGGAAACCGATTTCCTCGGGGTTCGGCAAACGCAGGCGGCGATACAGCTCGATTCCGTCCTTCATGCTTTCGGCACGGGACATGACACCATGCTGCACCGGGCCTTCGGTGTGCTGGTCGATCAGCTTGTGCGCCGGGTTGAAGCTGGCCGCAGCTGACTGCGCGACATAGGCGATGCGCTTGCCCAGAAGCTCGCGCTTTTTCGCGGCCGAGGCGGCAATCAGGTCGATCCCGTCAAAGGTGACGGACCCTTTGGAGATGCGAACACCGTCCCGGGTAAAGCCCATCGCAGCCAGACCAAGGGTCGACTTGCCCGCGCCCGATTCCCCGATGAGGCCCAGCACCTCGCCCTTGTTCAGCGTCAGGCTGGCACCGTTGATGATCGGCGACCACGTCTCGTCGCTGCGCCCTTCGATCCAGAGATCGCGGATTTCAACGAGCGTGCTCATTCCTTCAACCCCGAACTTCTGTGAAGCATCCAGTCCACAACGAAGTTCACCCCGACAGTCAGAAGCGCAATCGCACCGGCTGCAAGCAACGGCAGCGCTGCGGTCAAGGGCGAGAACGCCGCGAAGTTGATGAACTGCGCACTGTCACGCACCATGGTACCCCAGTCGGCCAATGGAGGCTGAATGCCCACGCCAAGGAACGACAACGACGCGATGGTGAGGAACACGAAACAGAACCGCAGACCGAATTCCGCCAGCAGCGGCGCAGTCGCGTTGGGCAGGATTTCCTTGAAGATCAGGTATCCCAGGCCCTCGCCCCGCAGCTTCGCGGCTTCGATGTAATCCATCACGACGATGTTCAGACCCACCGCACGTGCGAGACGGAACACGCGCGTGCTGTCGATCACCGCGATGATGATGATCATGTAAATCGTCAGCAACCACCGCTCTGACCCGGCCCAGGCGCTGGCGATGGTCATCAGAAGTAGTGCAAAGATCAGCGACGGGATCGCCATCAGCACATCGACCGCGCGGCTGAGGATCTGGTCCAGCCAACCTTGAAGGGTAGCCGCAAGAAATCCGAGTGATCCACCGAGGAAGAACGCCAGACAGGTCGTGACAAAGGCAATGCCCACCGTGTTCTGCGCGCCGTAGATCAGGCGGCTGAGCAGGTCACGTCCGATCTGGTCGGTTCCCAACGGATGCAGAGGATCACCTCCTGTTGCAGCGTTTCCGCCCGGCAATACGTTGACCTTGGCAAAAATCTCTTCCTGCCCATGAGGCGCGATCCACGCCGCGAAAATTGCAGTAAATGCGTAGAGGATGACCACCAGAACGCCAAAACTTGCCGTCAGCGGCATCTGACGGAACAGCTTTCGGCTTCCAGCGGTGCCAACCGTCCGCCCAAGCAGACGGAATAGAAATGCGGCGATCGCTGCGATGATGAAGAACTGAACCGCCCATCGGAAAAAGACGACACCGGCATTCGGAACGCCTGCTTCTGTTGTGGTGGGCTGGAAGAAGTACCAGATCGAAAAAAGAAGCAGACACGCGCCAAGCACATATCCGAAGGCGACGGCAAAGGGCATGTCGCGGAATGCAGGTGCATTGCCGGTCACCTTCTGCCCGGCAAAACGAAACACCCAACCGCCTGCCGCGACCATCACAAGGATCAGAACCAATGTCAGAAGCGTATTCATTTCGGATGCCTCAGACGTGGGTTGGACAGGATCGACAGGATGTCGGCCAGAAGGTTCAGCAGGATATAGGCAGCGGCGAAGATGAGGCAGCAGGCCTGCACAACCGGAATGTCCCGGATCTTCACGCTGTCGACGAAAAGCTGGCCGATGCCGGGATAGACGAACACCACCTCGACAACGACCACCCCGGTGATGAGATAGGCAAGGTTGAGAGCGATCACGTTGATGATCGGCGCCAGCGCGTTCGGCAGGGCGTGTTTCACGATGACCCGCATCGGCGACATGCCCTTGAGCCGCGCCATCTCGATATAGGGCGAGGCCAGAAGGTTGATGATTGCCGCACGGGTCATCCGCATCATATGCGCCGTCACGACCAACGTCAGCGTCAGCGCAGGCAGCAGGGTTTTTTCCAGCCGTTCGCCGAATGACATACCCTCAAAGATGTTGGACAGTGACGGCAGAAGCGGGTTCAGCACGGCAAGGAACAGGATCAGCACGTAGGCCAGAAAGAACTCGGGCGACGAAATCGAAGTCAGCGTGGTGACGTTTGTTGCCCGGTCAAAAACCGAATTTCGAAACAGCGCAGCAAGAATACCCAGAACAAGCGATACCGGGACCGCGATACAGGCCGTTACAGCCGCAAGGAACATGGTGTTGGCAAAGCGCGGCGCGATCTGTTGCGCCACAGTGGTGCGCACTCCGCTGTCCGCACCGACAAAGCTGGCGAAATTCGCCTGTGCAAACGAATTGCCGAGATCGCCCTGGATGGCCCCGCCCAGCCATTGGAAGTACCGTGTGATGGGCGGCTGATCGAGCCCAAGATCCTTGCGGATGGCCTCGACGGCTTCGGGTGTCGCTCCTTGCCCGAGAATCGCCTGCGCGAAATCTCCGGGCAACATGTTCACGGCTGTGAAAATGACAACGGAAACGACAAAGAGCGTTAGCAATCCAAGCGCAAGACGCTGAAGAATGATGCGAATGACCGAATGCAACGTCTTTGCTTAACCTTGGTGTCCCTCAGATGCATACGTTAACAACAGGGCGCGATGTGTAAACATCAAATCGCTGACAAAAACTAAGATGTTGAAATTCCGTCCATAATTCGGATCAATTCCGCGCTGATCCCGGGCTCGGACAAGGCGTGACCCGCGTTGCGGACCATACGGAGGTCGCACTCCGGCCAGGCGCGCGCGAGCTCCCAGGCACGGACCGGTGGACAGATCATGTCATACCGGCCCTGAACGATCGCTCCGGGAATACCCGACAGTCGATCCATGTTGTTCAGGATCCAGCCGTCCTCTTCAAGGAACCCATTGTTAATGAAATAGTGGTTCTCAAGGCGGGCAAAGGCTCTTGCATAATCGCCGGGCGACTCTCCTCCCGAACCGCTGGAATGGACTGACGCAAGCGCATTTTCCCAAGAGGACCAAGCCCGCGCAAAGCGCGTTTCGGTTCGCAGGTCGCCGCAGAACAACCGTCGGTTATACGCACCGATCAGATCGTGGCGTTCATCCTCGGGGATCATGTCAACAAAACGCGCCCAGGTTTCCGGCCAGAATTGGCCGGCACCCCCGGCATAGAACCAATCCAGTTCGGCTTTGGTCATCGTGAAGACGCCGCGCAGAACTAGATGGCGAACCCGGTCCGGGTGGCTGATTCCGTAGATCAGGGCCAGTGTTGCCCCCCAGCTGCCACCAAAAACGATAAACCGGTCAATACCCAGCGTTTCACGGATCAATTCGATATCCGCCACCAGATCCCAGGTTGTGTTATTGGTAACGCTGGCATGAGGGCGTGACCGACCGCAGCCGCGTTGATCGAACAGAACCACCCGGAAAACGCGCGGATCGAAATAGCGGCGCATCGACGGGCTGCATCCGCCGCCGGGCCCACCATGCAGCACGATTACGGGAATTCCATTTTCCGCCCCGCATTGCTCGACATAAACACTATGCCCATCCCCAACCGACAGCATCCGCTGGTCGTAGGGATCAATAGGGGGATAAAGGTACTGCACTGCGCGCTTTTGGCTCGGGTATTTATCCATACCCAATCTATATTGGCAGTGAGCACGAAAAGACCATGGTGAAATCTCTCATGACCGCCCAGACGACCGTCGATCCGTCAGAAATCGCCAAGTTCGAGGCGATGGCCGCCGAATGGTGGGATCCGAATGGTAAGTTCAAACCGCTGCACATGCTGAACCCCTGCCGGTTGGATTACATCACGACACAGATCGCGGCAGAGTACGACAGAGACTTGGATCAACCAGAGCCGTTCAAAGGTCTGCGCATCCTCGACATCGGGTGCGGCGGCGGGCTTCTGTGCGAACCCATGGCACGTTTGGGTGCTACGGTGGTTGGAGTGGATGCCGCCGGCGGAAACATCCCCGTTGCACAGGCCCATGCCCGACACTCGGGACTCGAGATCGACTACCGTCATACAACTGCCGAAGCGCTGGCTGATGCTGGCGAGTCGTTCGATGTGGTCCTGAACATGGAGGTGGTCGAGCATGTCGCCGACCCACTGGCCTACCTGACCGCCTGCCAGCGCCTTCTGAGGGCCGGGGGCTTGCACCTCTGTTCGACGATCAACCGCAACGCCAAAAGCTTTGCGGCAGCTATTGTCGGCGCGGAATACATCATGCGCTGGTTGCCCAAAGGCACACATGACTGGGCCAAGTTCATAACTCCTGACGAACTGTACGATCTGCTGCGCAAAGCGGGGCTGGAACCGGTGGACAGAAAAGGCTTTCAGTTCAATCCGGTGTCGTGGCGGTGGAGTCTCTCGGACCGCGACTTGAGCGTGAACTACGTAACAGCGTCCCTTAAGCCTTAAGGGCTTCAACTCTGCGGCCGGAAAAGGGACACCTAACTCCGGCTCTCAGGCTCTTCCAACTTCACCCTCAGTTCCCGAAGCACCGGGATCGCCGCGCGCACCTTTGTGTCGCCCAACTCTTCGACCATCTCGTTGATCAGTGGCGTGATCGCCGCGATCGCTGCGTCCCGCGCCGACAAACCCGCTGGGCTGATTGACACCTGTTTGCGGCGTGCATCATCCCAATCGGGGCGGATATGCACATACCCTGCCGCCTCCAGCTTGCCCAAAGTGTTCGTCATTGCGCCACGGGTGACATGAAACGCCTTGGCGAGTTGCGCCGGCGTTTTCTCGGAACCGCCCCGTGCCAATTGATTCAGAACCGAGAAGTGCGAAATCTCCATCTTGTTCGGCAAGACTCTGGTCAACCGGTTCCGCAGCAGCTGATCCGCTGTCAGCAATTCACTGAAGAGTGAAATGGCAAGGGGGCTGCTGTCGTTCATGCGGGGCCGATGAAATCTCTATCATGCTGTAAAGATGGGATTTTATGACGCGCTTTTGCCACGTTGGACAGGTCCAGGTCAACCAGATGGACCCCGAATTCCGATCCTGCATCAAGGATCACCTCGCCCCAGGGCGAAACGGCAAGCGAATGCCCATACGTTGTGCGACTGCGACCCCGCGAAGCGGGATGCTGTCCACCCTGGGCCGGGGCCAGCACGTAGCATCCGGTTTCGATTGCCCGCGCGCGCAGCAGAGGTTCCCAGTGCATCGGGCCCGTTGCCGGAGAAAACGCTGCAGGCACCGTCAGAATTTCCGCCCCGGCCTGTGCGAGTTTGCGATAAAGATAGGCAAATCGAACGTCATAACAGACCGACATTCCGATCGCACCAAACGGAGAGGGTGCAACCACGGCCCGGCTGCCCGGCGCGAATCCTGCGGATTCCTTGTACGTCTCCGTCTCCGTCACCTGCACATCGAACATGTGCAGTTTGTCATAATACGCCGCGATCGATCCATCTGGCGCGATCAGGAAAGATCGGTTCAAGAACCTCTCTTCCGGCGGATCAGCCTTGAGCGCGAGCGACCCTATCAAAAGCCAGACACCCAGACGCGCAGCATCCTCGCGCAGGCCTTCGAGAGTCGGGTCATCAGACTGATGACGCAGAACGGTCTGCTGGTGTGTTCGGCTGCTGCTGACGCAGTTGGTCACTTCAGGCGTGAGAATCAGTCCTGCACCGTCTGACGCCGCACGACGTATCAGTTCTGATGTGACCCGCAGGTTCGTCTGCGGATCATCCGACGACGTGAGCTGAAGCAACGCCGCCCGCATAACGCTCACGCAGCAAGAAGCGGATCGAGCTTGCCCGCACGATCAAGCGCATAGAGGTCGTCACATCCGCCGATATGGGTATTGCCAATGAAAATCTGCGGCACGGTCCGACCACCGTTTGCACGCTGGATCATCTCGGGTTTGCGGCTGGGATCGGCCCAAACGTCGATCTCGGTGAACGTGACGCCTTTCTGGGTCAGCAGACGCTTGGCAGCATGGCAGAAACCGCAGAGAGGTGAGGTGTAGATTTCAATTGTTTGCATGGCATGTCCCCTGAAGGTGATTGTCGGGGATTTAAGCAGCCTTTGCAACGCGCGCCAGAACGGTGACATAAATCTCTCGGCACTGTGCGGTGTGACACGCCTGCGCTGCCGCAGAAAGCGTCGCGCCCGAGGTCATGACATCATCGATAAGCAGGACAGACCGGCCGTCAAGGACCTCAGACCGTTTCGGGTGAGCGATAATCGCATCCGACAGTTCCGAAAATCGCGCGTCTCGCGACTTGCCTTCAAGGGGGAGTGTTCTCCTTTGCCGGATCAGGGCATCAGGACAGAATTCCATCTCCAGTCGCAACGCGATGGCCTGAGCCAGCAGCGCAGACTGGTTGTACCGACGCTGCAGAAGGCGGGTCACGTGAAGCGGAACCGGCACCACGCAACACTCGGACGGCAGATCTTCGGGCAGCGCCCTTATCATCCAATCCGCCGCCGTACGCACAATGTCATGCCGATCCCCGTGTTTGAGACCCAACACCAGCCTGCGGGCCACGCCCTCATAGCGCAACGGTGCGCGCCCGCGTGACCATGGCCGCCCGATGCGCAGGCAGTCATCGCACTGGACAGGCCCTTCGGAAGAACCGGGTAGAGGCACCCCACAAAGATCGCAGACCAGCCCGGTGATGAAAGGCGTCTGTGCAAAACACTCGGCACAAAGACCGTTGTCCTGCTCGACCAGACCACCGCACGCGAGGCACCGCGGCGGGTACAGCATCCGCATCGCCGTTTGCAATCCTGTCCGCAGCATCCTATCTGCCGCTCATGTCCGATACTCCGATCCTGACCGACCGTTCTGCGCTGACCCGAAATCGGGCGCGCGCGCTTCGGAATCCGGCCCTGTTCCTGCACGACGAAGCCGTTGCGGATGTTCAGGATCGCCTGTCGCTGGTTAACAAAACCTTTCAGTCGCCCGCGATTGTGACACCATTTCCCGATGCGTGGCGAACGGCGTTTCCGGACGCAAATCTGCTGGCAGACGACGAAGTGCTGGACCTTGGCGTATCAGCCCATGATCTGGTCATTCACGCGATGGCGCTTCACTGGGCAAACGACCCGGTCGGCCAGCTTATTCAGTGTCGCAGAGCACTTAGACCTGACGGCTTGCTTCTCGTGGTGACACCAGGAGGGCAAACACTTCAGGAGCTTCGCGCCGCGCTTGGGCAGGCCGAAATCGAGATCACAGGCGGATTGTCTCCACGCGTTGCACCGATGGGAGAGATCCGCGATCTGGGAGCCTTGCTGCAACGCGCAGGGCTGGCGCTTCCTGTTGCGGACAGTGCCGTTCTCACCACAAGTTACCAAAGCCCGCTGCACCTGATGCACGATCTGCGTGCCATGGGCGAAACCAACGCGCTTTCCGCCCGGATGCGAACCACAACGCGCCGGGACGTCTTGATGCGGGCAATGCAGCTGTACGCAGACGCCTATTCCGATGAGAGCGGCAGAGTGGTTGCGACGTTCGAACTGATCACACTGACGGGCTGGGCACCGGATGCCTCCCAACCGCAGCCCCTGCGGCCTGGATCAGCCGCTCAGCGGCTCGCTGATGCACTGAACACGGTGGAAACGCCGCTGAAAGATTGACCTGACCCAGATAGAGGTTAGTTAGCCCGCTAAATGACTTTAAGGATGCAGGCCCGATGTTGGACGCGACCAAAACAGCTCAACGCCCGACCCACGCCCCGACGGATCACCCGAAGATCCCGGCAGAGCGTGTTGGGATTCTTCTGGCCAATCTTGGCACGCCCGATCACTACAGCTACTGGCCAATGCGCCGGTACCTCAACGAGTTTCTGTCCGACCGCCGGGTGATCGACTACAGCCCATGGCTCTGGCAGCCTTTGTTGCAGTTGATCATCCTGACCAAACGCCCATTCAGCTCGGGCGAGGCGTACAAGTCGATCTGGAACGAGGATCAGGGCGAAAGCCCGTTGATGACGATCACCAAGGATCAGACGGCAAAGATCACCAAGACAATGCAGGATCGTTATGGCGATCAGGTCATGGTCGATTTCTGCATGCGCTACGGCAATCCATCGACCAAATCCAAGGTCCGCGAGATGGTCGAGGCCGGATGCCGCAAGATCCTCTTCTTTCCGCTGTATCCGCATTACGCGGGCGCGACATCGGCCACGGCCAATGATCAGTTCTTCCGCGCGCTGATGGATGAAAAGTGGCAACCGACGGTGCGCACGGTCGACCCATACTACCAGCACCCGCTTTACATCGAGGCATTGGCCCAGTCGATCGAACGCGCCTATGCCAAGCTGGAAACCCGGCCCGATATCCTTGTCTGTTCCTATCACGGTGTGCCCAAGCGCTACCTGATGGAGGGCGACCCCTATCACTGCCAGTGTCAGAAGACGACGCGTCTGCTGAAGGAGCGGCTCGGATGGGAAGACACCGAGATCACCACCACCTTCCAGTCGAAATTCGGCCCCGAAGAATGGTTGAAGCCCTACACCGTTGAAGAGGTCGCGCGTCTGGCCGAGGAAGACGGCAAGAAGAACATCGCGGTCTGCGCACCCGCGTTCTCAGCCGACTGCATCGAGACGCTGGAAGAGATCAACGAAGAGATCAAGGAAAGCTTTGAAGAGGCGGGGGGTGAGCACTTCACCTACATCCCCTGCCTCAACGACGACGACGCGCATATCGCGGCTTTGTCGGCGGTGATCGAAGAGAACATGAACGGCTGGCTCGACTGATCGCAGTTGGGCCGTGTACCGAATACAAAAAAGGCGGTGCATCGGCACCGCCTTTTTCGTTTAGATAATCCGCTGTGGATTAGTCCGAAGCAGCAGCAGCCAGCAGGGCGATAACGACCAGCGGGATGATGAGACCAGCGGACGAGGAGCTTGCTGCGGCTTCTTCAACCACAACGACCGGCTCCATGACCACGTCGTCTTTTGCATAGGAACCAGCCATTGCTGTCGAAGCAGCACCTGCAAACGCAGCGGCGAGAACGAGTTTCTTCATGTTAACCTCCAGATAGTTCGCTAGTCGGTGCTCACAGATGTGACACGCGACAAGCACCCAAGACTTACCTCGTATGACTCTCTAAGCAGCTTATCGTGGCAATTGCAAACCTATCTTATCGCACAACTTTCCTGCTTGAGCGCCATGTCGTCAAATTAGCAACACCTGCGTGCCGACTTTCGCCAGCTCGTAAAGTTCTTCAATGTGCTCGTTGTAAAGACCGATGCACCCATTGGAGGAACGACGCCCGATCTTGCGCGTGTCGTGCGTTCCGTGAATGCGGTAGTAGGTCCAGCTGAGGTGCAGCGCACGTGTGCCAAGAGGGTTATCCGGACCCGGCGGAACGTAGTCCGGCCATTCAGGGTTTCTGATCTTCATCGACGGAGTCGGACGCCAGTCCGGCTCAGGGTCCTTGAGCACGACGCTGGTGCGACCGCGGCGGGTAAGATCCTCAGTCAGCGGCACAGAAGAGGGATACAGCCGATAGTTGCCGTTCTCTTCCCAGTAATGCAGAGCCCGCGAATCGATATCGACAAGGATCGCCCCATTGCTCAGGTTGCTGAAATACGGCTGCCAGTCCAACGTCCGGAAGCTCGAAATGTTGCGTCGCACGATCTGAGACAGATCACGTTCGATTTCGACGGTCGAACCATCATTGACGTCCTGCGCAACGGCGGGAGTCGCGATCAGCGCAGCGGATCCTGCAAGAAAACGACGCCGGTTCACGGGAAAACGCGGAGTGTTTGCCATGGCGATGGCCTCTTTATCAGCTTATTCCAGAAATTCTGCGCTTATCTATATTGCCTCAATGCCTCAGTCGCAATTCAAAGGAATGTCATATCGGCAAATCTCGGCTTTGTGTGTTTGAACCTTCGCATGACTGCGGCTAATGCCTATGAGGATGAAACTGGGGTGACCGATCATGAAGCGTTCGACTTTCCTTCTGGGTGCAGCTGCCATGGTGCTCACCGCCTGCGCCAGCGCGCCATCGCAATCTGCGCTTGGCCCGGACGGAAAACCCCTGCCGCGCGTTTATCGTATCCGGGCAGGAGATACCGGTCGTATCCAGTTCCGCATGCTCGACGCGATCAACGCATTGCGTCAGGCCTCAGGCGCTCCGGCTCTTGAACTGAATGCACGGCTGAACGCTGCCGCCGCCACCCATGCGCGCGACATGAGCGTTCAGAACCGGCCCTGGCATTTCGGTTCTGACGGGTCGTCTCCCATCACCCGGATTCAACGGGCGGGCTACAGTGGAAAACTCGTCGGTGAAGCCATTTCCGAGACATATGAAACTGAACTCGAAACGCTTGGCGCCTGGATGGAAGCACCGAACACGCGGACGGTGATCCTTGATCCGTCCGCGCGTGAAATGGGCTTCTCCTGGTATCAGGAATCAAACGGCAAGATCTGGTGGAACCTGATCCTCGGCTCTCCGGGCGAAACAGGGTTCATCCCGGTAAACGCACCGTCCTGATCTCCTCGCCATCACACGTTGCGACGCAACATACACTTTGATCTGCGGACACCTGATCACGGGTTGATCGTGATCGGCGTCCCATTCCGCACCATCGCATAGATTTCGCGCATTTCGCGGTTCGTTACCGCGATACAGCCCCACGTCCAGTCACGCCCACCCTTGCGGTACTTCCATGGCCGTCCGTGAATGAAAATGTCACCACCCGGTGATTTCCCCATCGTACTGGCGATCTCGATATCCCGCGGGCGCGGGTAGTCGATCCCAATGGACAGATAAAAACTGCTGTTGGGGTTGCGACGGTCGATCATGTATTCGCCTTCCGGCGTCCTGCCGTCCCCTTCGACCTGTTTGTGGCCAACCGGGGCGAAACCCAGCCCGATATCATAGCTTTTGAGAACGGCATCGTGATGTAACAGGTACATCTTGCGATCTGATTTCTGGACGACCACCCGTGTAACCTCGGGGCCATCATAGGTGGTAAATTTCCCACAGGCCGTCAGGCCCAGAAGAAGCGCGAGTAAGCAAAGAAGCCTGACCATTGGAAAACACACTGCCCGTTTTGTTTTGCAGGCAGTTTACCAGACTATGCGGCTCACGGGAAAACGAAACCGTGAGTAAGAACCGGCAGATTACCGCTGATCCAGACGCCTCTCGATCGCTTCAAGCCGCGCAAGGACCTGATCCCGGTAAGCGTCGGTTTTTTCGTTCGATTCCTCTGCATGAGCGTCCTGCATGGAATTGACGATCAGACCGACCAGCAGGTTCACCACGGCGAACGTGGTCACCATGATGAACGGCACAAAGAACGCCCACGCCCAGGGGAACACCTCCATAACCGGCCGGACGATACCCATCGACCATGATTCGAGCGTCATGATCTGGAACAGCGAATAGGCAGAGCGCCCGAGATCGCCAAACCATTCGGGAAAGGCATCGCCGAACAGCTTGGTCGCCATGACAGCACCGATGTAAAAGATCAGCGCCATCAGCAGAAATACGCTGCCCATACCCGGCAGCGCCGTGATGAACCCCTCAACCACACGTCGCAGGCGCGGTGTTGCAGAGACCACTCGCAGAACCCGCAGGATGCGCAGCGCCCGGAGTACCGAAAAGCCCTGTGTGGCGGGAACAAGCGCGATACCGACGATGAAAAAGTCGAACAGATTCCAGCCGCTTCGGAAGAATCGCCATCCATGCGCAAAAAGCTTCAGCGCAATTTCGACCACGAAGATGATCAGACACAAACTGTCCAGAGCAAGGATCATCGGACCGGCTGTCTCCATCACCCGGTCCGATGTTTCCATCCCGAGCAGGACAGCGTTGAAGAGGATCACTCCAACAATGAAATTTCCCACCCAGGTCTGATCCAGAAAACTGGCTACTTTGTTGCGCATTGCGCCGCCTCTTCACTTGTCCCGACGCAACAGCGCCACGAGTTCCACATGGGTCGACCAACGGAACTGATCAACCACCTGGACCCATTCAAGGTCATATCCCGCACGGATCAGTGTGGCAGTATCCCGCGCAAACGTCGCAGGGTTGCACGAAACATGCGCAATGCGGGGCACATGGGCCTTTGCCAGTTCGGCCGCCTGCGCCGCCGCGCCGGCACGCGGCGGGTCGATCACCACCGCATCAAAGCGGTCAATCTCTTCCGGCAGAAACGGATTGCGAAACAGGTCACGGACCTCGTATGTAATCCGCTTGAGGCCCTCGGCCCCGCGCCAGGCCTGATCCAATGCGCGGATCATGTCGCGATCTCCCTCGACCGCATGCACAGCGGCTTCCTCGGCCAGCGGAAGCGCAAAAGTGCCACAGCCCGAAAACAGGTCTGCGATCCGTTTTGCCCCACTTAGAGACTGCTTTACGGCCTGAACGAGGGCGTATTCACCGTCTTCGGTCGCCTGCAGAAAGGCACCGGGCGGCGGCGACATTTCGGCCTGGCCCAACTGGAGGATCGGCGCACGGCGCTGAAGGGCGATTTCGCCATCCCACGAGATGCGCGCAACGTCATACTCGCGTGCCAGGTCCGCAAGAGACTGGTGCAGTTCGATGTCCATCTCTTTCCCACCGCTCACCGAAACATCCAAACCTGTCACGGTCCGGGTCAGAAGAACCGACAATTCTCCCTTGCGTGATGCGCCAAGACTGCCCAGCGCTTCGACCATGGGAAGTGCGCCAACCAGGTCGGGGTGCAAAAGCTGGCAATTCGGAACCGCAATGATCGTGTCCGACGCCTTCATGTGAAATCCGGCCAGAGCGCCTTTCTTGGTACGGCGAACCGAAAATGTCGCTCGCCGCCGAGATCGGATCGGCGACGTGATTGGCTCGGGCAGATCAATCGCAATGCCCTGAGCCGCAAGCGCTTGGCGTACGACGTCCCGCTTCCACTCCGACACGAAACTGTCAGACGCATGTTGCAACTGGCAACCGCCACACGATTTCGCGTGAGAGCACGGAGGTTTGACCCGGTCCTCGGACGGGGTGACGATCTTGGGGTCGCGCAGTTGGTCTCCATCCAGCGTCCCGCTGACCACCTCACCCGGCAGAGTTCCCGCAACATAGATGGGCCCATCGGCGATGCCGTCACCCAAATGGCCAAGTCGTTTGATCGCCACATCTGTCATGTCGCGGCTTGTGCCTCAGCCAAACGCTCCGGTCGAGAGCTATTCCGCCGCCTGCGCGCCGATAAAGCCGCCGGACTGCCTGTCCCAGTAGCGGGCGTAGAGCCCACCTTTGGCAAGCAAGGCGTCGTGCGTCCCGACCTCGGCGATATGTCCCTGATCCATGACAACGATCCGGTCCATGCTGGCGATGGTGGACAACCGGTGTGCGATGGCCAGAACCGTTTTGCCATCCATGACCCGTTCCAAGGCAGACTGGATCTGTGCTTCGACCTCTGAGTCGAGAGCACTGGTTGCTTCGTCCAGTACAAGGATCGGCGCGTCCTTGAGAATTGCGCGTGCCAGCGCGATGCGCTGCCGCTGCCCACCAGAGAGCTTTACCCCACGCTCTCCCAAATGCGCGTCATAACCGGTGCGCCCCAGATGATCCTCAAGATCCTTGATGAACTCGTGTGCCTCGGCCTTTCGCGCTGCGGCAATCACCTCGTCCTTGCTTGCATCCGGTCGACCATATCGAATGTTATCGAGCGCCGAACGATTGAACATCGCCGTTTCCTGCGTGACCATGCCAATCTGCCGACGCAAGCTTTCCTGCGTCACGTCGGACACGTTCTGACCATCGATGCGAATAGTGCCTTTTTCGGCGTCATAGAGCCGCAAAAGAAGCGAAACGAGCGTGGATTTGCCCGCGCCCGACGCCCCAACTATGGCAAGTTTTTCGCCAGGATGGATGGTCAAAGAAATGTCTTCGACCCCCCCTTTCTTTTTCCCGTAGGCAAAGCTGACGCAATCAAGCCTGACCTCTCCCCGACTGACTTTCAGGTCGGTCGCTCCGGTCCTGTCGACCAATGTGTGATCCGGCGTCAGCGTGCGCATCCCGTCTTCGACTTCACCAACATTCGAATAGAGGCTCATGAGCGTAAAGCTGACCCATCCTGTCATCTGGGCCAGCCTAAGGCTGATGGCCCCTGTCGCCGCAATGTCGCCTGCGGAAATCAGACCAAGAGACCAGTACCACAACGCACCGCCCACAAGCAGAACAGGAAGGATCCCGGCCAGAGCCATAAGCCAAAACCGAAAAGCAACCGAAACCGCGCTGAAATCGAGGAACCGCTTGCGGTACTCGCTCATTGCGCCCAGCGCAGCGCGGTCTTCGAAACCCTGATGTGCAAAAAGCTTGACCGTCTTGATGTTGGTCACGGTATCGACGACCTGACCTGTCACCATCGCCCGCGCCCCGGCCCGGGCTTTGGACCGCTTGCGTATGCGCGGCATGAAAAACCGGATCAGGAACCCGTAGGCGATCATCCAGACACCCAGGCCGGCCGCAATCCGCCAGTCCACAGTGCCCAGCAACAGGATCGCCCCCACAACGGAAGCAACAGCAAACAAAACGGTATGGACCACTTCGGTCACAACGTCGTTCAGCGCACGCGCGGTCTGCATTTCCTTCTGCGCGATGCGGCCCGCGAAATCATTGTCGAAAAACGTAACCGACTGACCCAGCGTGTAGCGATGGATGCGCGACAGAACGAGGTTCATGATGTTCGGTTGCATCATGATGTTCTGCGAATAGGCGGACAGGCCCATCACGATGGGTCGGAACAAAAGAAAGAAGATCAGACACAGGATCAGCAGCCCCGAGCTGTCGCTGAACACGGTCGCCGAATCCGCATCCAGCGCGGAATCGATCACCCGCCCCAGCAGGATCGCAGCCACAACCTCTGCTACACCCCCAAGGACTGACAGGATGCCCGCCAGCCACAGAACCGGACCGCTGTCCTTCAACGCCCACCGGAAAAACGCGCCCAGCGTCTTTGGCGGCGGGCCATCAGCTTCGGCAAAGGGATCGATCCGGAACAGTTTCACTCGGCAGCCTCGGTCTCTGTTGCGATAAACCCACCAGACTGGCGAGCCCAGAACCCTGCATATAGCCCGCCCTGCGCCAAAAGCGCGTCGTGCGCGCCTTCTTCGACGATCCGGCCCTGATCCATCACCAGGATCCGGTCCATATGCGCAATGGTCGACAGGCGGTGCGCAATGGCGATCACGGTCTTGCCCTCCATCATCCCGTAAAGCGTGTCCTGAATCGCCGCCTCGACCTCGGAATCCAGCGCGCTTGTTGCTTCATCCAAAAGCAGGATCGGCGCATCCTTGAGGATAACGCGTGCCAGCGTCACCCGTTGCCTCTGACCGCCAGAAAGCTTTACGCCCCGTTCCCCGACCTGTGCATCATAACCGGTTCGACCCTGCGGATCCTGTAGGTTCAGTATGAACTCATGGGCCTGTGCCTGACGCGTCGCCGCGATCATTTCCGCCTCACTGGCATCCGGCCGCCCGTAAAGAATATTCTCGCGTACGGATCGGTGCAGCAGCGAACTGTCCTGCTGCACCATTCCAATGGCCATGCGCAGACTGTCCTGTGTCACCCTGGTGATATCCTGACCATCGATCAGGATGCGCCCGCTTTCCGGATCATAAAACCGCAACAGAAGCTTCACGAGAGTCGATTTTCCAGCCCCGGAGCGTCCAATAAGGCCAACTTTTTCTCCCGGTTGTATGGTCAGGCTGATTGCGTCCAGCCCGCCCGTTTCGCGGCCATAATGGTGTGATAGAGACTGAATCTCGATCTTCCCCTGTGTAAGCGCCAAAGGTTTTGCCATCGGCTCGTCCACAAGAGTTATCGGTTGCGCGATGGTTTCCATTCCTTCGGCGACAACACCGAGCTGGCGGAAAAACGACGTGAGCGCCCACATGATCCAACCGGTCATTGCATTGAGCCGGAGCGTCAGCGCAGTCGCCGCCGCCACCACACCCACGCTTGCCTGACCCTGCATCCAAAGCCAAAGCGCCCAACCCACAACGGACACGATCAGCAACCCGTTCAGCGTGACAAGCACCACGTCCATGATCGTGAACAGCCGCATTTCGTATTGGAACGTACGGCGGGTGTTCTCGATGGCGTCCCGCGCATAGTCCAACTCCGCATCATTGTGCGCGAACATCTTGACCGAATGGATATTGGTGTAACTGTCTACAACCCGGCCAGTCACCTCGGACCGCGCGTCCGATGCCGCCTGAGAAGCAGGCCCGACCCGCTTTACCGTCCAGACGACCAGCATCCCGTACAGGATGAGCCATCCAATCAGCGGGATCGCAAGTCGCGCATCCGCCTGTCCAAGCAGCACCAGCGCTCCGACGACGTAAGCCAGCGAAAAGGTAATTGCGTCGAAGACCTGAAACACGGCCTCGCCCGCTGCGGGAGGCGTCTGCATGATGCGGTTCGCTATGCGGCCCGCAAAATCGTTCTCGAACCATCCCACCGACTGCCGCAACACATGCTTGTACGCACGCCAACGGATCAGCGTCCCGAAATTTGGTAGAATCGTGTTGTTGAGCAGCAGAACATCCAGAGCCTGCAGGGCAGGCCTGATCAGCAGGATGAACACCGCCAAACCAACGAGCCATCCTCCGTAGGCGTCCCATACTGCTTCCGGGTCTCCGGCAAGGATATCGACAACCCAGCCCATCGCCCAGATCAGACCGATCTCGATTGTCGCAACAATGACTGACATGATCGTCGCGTAGACGAAGATCCGTTTGAACGGCTGCGCATAGTCGAGCAGGAACGGCAGCAGCCGAGAAGGCGGCGTGTCCTTCTCGTCATAAGGACCATAGGGATCGACCAGATTTTCAAAGAAGCGGAACACCGAACGGTCTCCTGGCAAATTCAACGGCCGGACAGCAACGGGCACAGATGCCCCCAGCCCGGAACGAAAGGTAAAGCAATGTTCGGTATTGTCCGTATGACACCGCAACCCTAGCGCGGGTTTCTGTCAGAGGAAACCCGTCACTCAAGAAGGTCGGATTTCCCGAGTTGGAACTCCGACGCAATCCAGCGATCTTCGAGAGCGCGCAGCTTTTTTCCAAGCGCAACCCCTGAATAGGCTGGCATGAGGTCTCCGGGCTTAACGGGAAAGCTCGCCAGCGCCCCGGTCTTGGCCGCATCCAGAGAGCCCGGATCAAGCGGGCTCTCGAACATCGCGGCCCGCAAGAGAAGCACATCGCACGCAATGTCAGCGTTGTATCGGTAGCCAAGCTCTTTTGGACCTTCGTTCGATGAAATCAGTCTCTGATACTGCTCGATCCGGCGTTGCGCCTTCTTCGACAGTCGCAGCGCTGTGCCATCAAACACGCCCAGCGCAGCCAGACGCCGCAGTGGATCGGCAGCCATGGATGCGCATTTCTCGAGGTGCACCAACGGGGCCAACGCCGTGTGAGAGGCACCAGACAGGACAAGCTGAAGAACGCCGGTCTGTGCCATAGACGCGATCGCTGGCGCCGGATCCGGTGCCGACAACAACTTCATGAGCTCCGCCCCCACACGTTCGCGGGACAGGCCGGAGAGTCCATCCAGCTTGTCGGCTATGGCGGCCAAGGCCTCGGCGTCAAAGCCGTATTCCGGGTCTCCATACCAAGCGGCAAAACGAAAAAACCGAAGGATTCGCAAATAATCCTCGGTGATCCGGTCATGCGCGTCGCCGATAAAACGGACACGCCGTGCCTCGAGGTCGGGCAATCCTCCCAGCGGGTCAATTACCGTGCCGTCCGCAGTGGCATAAAGCGCGTTCATCGTGAAGTCGCGACGTGCTGCATCTTCGGCAAGGTCGGTCGAAAAACGGACGATGGCGTACCGCCCATCTGTCTCCGTATCCGCCCGAAAAGTCGTGACCTCATAACCCGTGCCGTCGCAGACAATCGTAATGGTTCCATGGTCGATGCCGGTGGGGACGGATTTCAATCCTGCGGCTTTTGCCAGCTCCTGAACAGTCTCCGGGGTGGCATCCGTTGAAATGTCCACATCCGTAACCGGAACCCCCATAAGCGCATTCCGAACGCATCCGCCGACAGCATAGGCAACATGGCCCTCGACTGTCAGCGCAGCGAACACTGCCTGAGTGCCGTCGGAGTCCAGCCAGTCACCCGAAACCTTCATACGCTCTCCATCCTCTGAGCCAGACCACGCAGGATACGCGCGGTGGCACCCCAGATGTAATACGGGCCAAAGGGAACGGTGTAGTAATGCCGCCGTGTGCCACGCCATCGCCGGGACTGCACAGTAAACAGTGTTGAATCGGTAACATGTGCCAAGGGAACACGGAACGCTTCGGCCACTTCACCGGGCTCCGGAACAATGTCGAATGCGCGGTCAATCCAACCGATCACCGGCGTCACCAAAAAGCCCGTCACCGTTTCATGCGAAGGCAGCGTTCCAAGAACATCTACGGTCTCACGCGGCAGTCCGACCTCTTCCTCCGCTTCACGCAACGCCGCGGCGATCACATCCGCATCGCCCTCATCCTGTTTTCCACCAGGAAAAGCAATCTGGCCGGGATGGTGTTTGAGTCGCGATGACCGCTTGGTCAACAAAACGTCCGTCCTGCCACCTGTTGCGATGACAGGCACAAGAACACCCGCCGGACGAAGTTTGCGTCCGGCGGGCAGAACCACATCAGGGTTCAGGTCAAAGTCGGACGAAGCGCCGCTGTTCTGCAATAACGCGGCCTCGATCCGTTTCCGGTCATTCACCCGACACCTCTTTTGCCTCGAACCCGACCGTCGCGGGATCAAGATCATAGTGCGCTCCGCAGAACTGGCAGTCCGCTGTTACGCGACCCTCGTCGGTGGTCATCTTTTCGATATCCCGCGCGGAATAGATCGAGAGGCTTTGCCGCACCCGATCTTCTGAGCACGTACAGCCAAAACGCACCGGCAGAGCATCAAATACACGCGGGCCTTCTTCGTGGAACAGGCGGAATAACAGGTCTGTCGATGGCAGCGACGGACCAATCAGTTCCATGTCCTCAACCGTCGCGAGATGGAAATTCGCACGGGCCCAGTTCTCGCCTTCATCGTCGTTCAGAAGATCTTCGGCCGCGAGCAATCCGCCTTCACCCGAACCGCCACCCTGAACATGCGGGGACGCCTTGGGCATGTGTTGAATCATGATGCCTCCGGCGCGCCAATGCTGGGCCACACCAGGTTCAGTCGACTGGCCAAAGCTCAGCGAGAATTTGGTGGGCAATTGTTCAGACTGCGCGAAATACGCTTCGGCACAGCTCGACAATGTGTTCCCAGTCAGCGGCGTGATCCCCTGATAGGGCTGCATGCCTTTGCCCTGATCCATCAGGATCGCGAAATACCCTTCTCCGATCTGATCCATCGGAGCACCATCCGTGATCTTCTCACGATCAAAACTGGCATATGCCCGGATGCGCGCGGGTTCACCCTCAGCTTGAGGAGCATAGAAGTCCGTCGCGATCATCCGTACAGCGCCCTTCGACTGAACTTGAAGCGACAGCTTCCAGCGCAGCTTGATCGTCTGTCCGATCAACGCGGTCAGCAGGGCCATTTCAGCCACCAGAGCCTCAACCGACGTCGGGTAGTTGTGCTGCTTGAGGATGCCGCTCAACACACCATCCAAACGGGCCACCCGGCCACGGATGTCCGAACGGTCAAGTTGAAATGGCAGGACGGTGTCGTCCCAGGCGAGTTTCGATCCGAGTGTCATGGAATTTCCTTGCTTGCCGCCCTCCGGCATGTTCGGGACTATATAAGCGAGGAACAGGCAGGTCCAAGGGGCAGAAAGGGTTTGGTATGATGCGCAGGTTTGGCGAACCGCCTGAATCAGGTCGGACGTACACGCTTCGGACAGGGGCATACGCAATTCTGCCTGTCGGTGACGGCCTCCTGCTCACCCATCAGGAGGCGCCGGAGCCGGAAGTGCAATTGCCCGGCGGTGGCGTCGATCCAGGCGAATCGCCGGTACAGGCCCTGATCCGCGAGGTATTCGAGGAAACCGGATGGCGGATCGCCCGCCCCACGCGTCTCGGTGCCTACCGCCGGTTCACTTATATGCCCGAATACGATCTCTGGGCCGAAAAACTTTGCCTGATCTACATGGCCCTTCCGGTCGTTCAGTATGGCGATCCGATTGAACCCGATCACACGGCCCTTTGGATGAGCATCCCAGAGGCTGCCGAAACACTGGCCAATACAGGTGACCGGGACTTCGTCCTGCGTTTTGCGTCACGCAATTCCGTATTCCAGAAGCGCGGCTGATATATCGTCGTCATATTCCTGCCCGGCGCGCGTCTTGCGTTTCAGCCCGCTGTAGAGCGCATCGAGAAAATCCGGGCCCTTGGCCCCTGCCGGAATGGTCTGAATCAGCGCCAGCAGCCCAGCCTCGTCCAGCATGGTCCCGTCAGCAAGCACCGACTCGGTGAATCCGTCGGTGTAAAGCAGAACGCGATCACCTGGATGAAGCCGGATCTCATGGTCCGCATAGGATGCTTCGTCGATCAGACCGATCGGCAACCCCCCCGCACCAAGGAAGTGCGCTTCACCGTTCCGCCTAAGAAGCAGAGGAGGAGGATGACCCGCCTGAACGAAACGTGCGATCCCGGTCCATTCACAGACATGCAGGTAGACCAGCGTCAGGTATTCCGTAACACCTTGCTGCCGAACAACCCGCCTATTCAACCTACCGGCCAACTCGCTTGGCGGAAGAAATGCGTAGCCGCTACCCTTGCGGGCAAGCGCGAGGTTTTCGTCGGGATATTCGGAACTCAGATACCCCGCCACACGCGCCGTCATCATCGCCGACGTAATTCCGTGCCCGGACACATCGAGACTGAACAGGCCGAAATCACCGGACTCCACCCCGAACATCCCGGCGAGATCACCGCCCACATGGCCACAGGACTGCAATAGCAGGCTCACCCGGCTAGAGCCGAAAATCGCGCTGCGGACAGGCATGAGAGATTGCTGCAGGATGCGCGCCTGCTGCAGATCCTTGTCGATCGAGGCGTGAATGCTTTGCAGTTCGGACAGAGTATCGGCAATCATCGCGTTCTTGGAACGCAACTCCTGCTCCATCGACAGGATCCGCGCGCCCGCATTGATCCGCGCGCGAAGCTCATCACCATTAACGGGCTTTGTCAGAAAATCGTCTGCGCCCGATTCAAGCCCCGAAGCCACTGCCGCCTTGTCCGACTTGGATGTCAGCAGAATGAAATACCCGTAAGTCTGACGGGCCGCGGCTCGGAAGGCCGCACAGAAATCCAGACCGCTCATTCCCGGCATCATCCAGTCGGAAATAATGAAATCGGGCTGGAAGCTGGCAGATATCTCCAGACCCTTTTCGCCGCTGTCTGCCTCAGCCACAACAAAGCCCCAACGCCTGAGCATCAGGATGAGGATCCGACGCTGTGCACGGCTGTCATCAACCACGAGAACGCGGCGGAATTGCACCTGCTGCACATCGGGGAACGCAAAACGCGCGTCCTGTAACATAACCGCTTTACCAACCCATGCGTCGGCCCCCAAAGCGGTTTAGAGCCGGACCATTAACAGCCGGTAAATCTGAGAATTCGAATGAAGCAGCGGCAGAGCGTTGCAGATTCTTAATCTTTTGCTGCTACCGATTCCCTCAAATGGAGGATTGCATGATTGACTGGGCGCGCGCGGCCGAATTGCGCAATGAAATCGGCACTGAGGATTTCGATGAAGTGGCAGAACTGTTCCTGATGGAGGTTGAAGATGCGCTTTCGCGTCTCGACGCCGCAAAGCATGAGCCGGAACAGATGCAGGAACTCATGCATTTCCTCAAAGGATCGGCACTCAACCTTGGTTTCTCCGACCTGTCCGACATCTGTTCAGCTGCCGAATCTGACGCGGCTCAGGGATACATCACTGTCGATGTCGCGGCTCTGAAGGAGCTCTACAAACGTTCGCGCGCGTTTTTCGAAACGGAATACACCCTGCGGTTCGCAGCCTAGATGAACCGGTGCAGCGTTGCTGGGTCCGATCCGTCTGTCTGTTCACGTACCCGTGCGCGCAGCCGTTGCATTCCCGAAATCCAACGGTCCGTGTCCGCGGCACGCTGCGCGAAATAGGTATGCGCTTCGGGATGCGGCAGGATCAGGAACCGCCCCTCCTCAACCCCGGTCAACGTCGCTTCGGCCACATCCTGAGGCGAAATCACTCCGTCCGGACGCGGCGTTTCTGGATCGTCATACCCCAGCAAAGGCGTAGCCACGTATAACGGGCAAACGACCGATACCTGAATCCCATCAGCGCCGTGTTCGATGGCCAGAGACTGTGCAAGGCTGACCGCCGCATGTTTGCTGGCGGAATACGCCGCGTCGCCAATCTGCGACAGCACCCCGGCAGCTGAAGCCACATTCACCAGAACACCCGACCCGTGCTCAATCATCCGCGGCAACAGCAGACGGGATGCACGCAGATGCGCCATGACATGCAGATCCCAGCTTGACTGCCAATGCGCATCCGGGCGCGACGTCGGTCCGTCCGCTTCGCCCAGCGCGAATCCTGCATTTGAGAACAGCATATCGACGCGCCCTAGCCTGTCCAGCGCCGTCGACACCATGTCGGCAATCACGCCGGGGTCACGCAGATCACCGTGATGCGCAATGCCTCCGATCTCTTCGGCAATACTCCGGGCAGCAGCATCTGAAAGATCGCTGACCAGGACCCGAGCGCCACGCGCAGCGAGTCCTCGCGCCAAAGCGGCACCGATGCCCTGTCCGGCACCGGTAACAATCGCCGCCGCGCCCGCAAATCGCATCAGATCACGAACTGCGACAGCAGATCGTCGTCGGTAATGTCCTGAAACGTGAAACCCGCTGCGTCCAACTGTGAAAACAGCCGATCGAAATTCGTGGCATGTCCGGTCTCTATCCCGATCAGCACAGACCCATAGTTTCGCGCAGACTTCTTGAGGTATTCAAACCGGGCAATGTCATCCTCAGGACCCAGAAAATTCAGGAAATCCTTGAGTGCGCCGGGGCGCTGCGGCAGTCGAAGAATAAAGTATTTCTTCAAGCCAAGGTATTTCTGTGCCCGCTCCTTGACCTCCGGAAGACGCTCGAAATCGAAATTGCCTCCTGTGGTCACACAGACCACCGTGCGCCCCTTGATGGACTGCCCGAGATCCTGCAACGCATCCACCGAAAGGGCACCGGCGGGTTCAAGGACGATTCCCTCGACATTCAGCATTTCGAGAATCGTCGTACAAAGGCGATCTTCCCTGATCGTCAGGGTGTTGGCCAGGCCGACCCCGTTCAGTCGCGCAAATGTCTTCTGCCCGATCTGACCCACCGCCGCGCCATCGGCGAATGTGTTGACATGTTCAAGTCGCACAGGCTTGCCGGCCTCCAGTGCCGCACGCAGGCACGCGCCACCTGCGGGTTCGACAAATGTGTATTGGCACTCTGTTCCAAGGTAACTCAGCATCCCCGCAGAAAGACCGCCGCCACCAACCGGAATAACAAAGTGATCCGGCATCCGGCCCAATTGTTCGATCACTTCGACCGCCACGCTCGCCTGCCCTTCGATGACGTCTTCATCATCAAAGGGTGACAGGAAGTGCCCGCCGGCCTCAGCGCAGAACGCCTGAGCCGAAGCGAGCGTGTCGTCGAAGTAGTCCCCGGTCAGACGGATCTCGATGCTGTCCCCCCCGAACATTGAGGTTTTCTGGATCTTCTGCTGCGGCGTCGTCACCGGCATGAAGATCACGCCCTGCTTTCCGAAATGCTTGCACATATACGCCACGCCCTGCGCGTGATTGCCCGCGCTGGCGCAAACGAAAAGATCGGCGTCGGGCCTTTTACGCATCGCGTTGAAGGCACCGCGCAGCTTGTAGCTGCGCACGGGCGAAAGGTCTTCCCGCTTCAGATAGATATCGGCGTCATAACGTTCGGACAGATGCGCATTGCGCAAAAGCGGCGTAGGCGGAAACACCTCGCGCATCGCCTTGGTCGCATCGCGCGCGGATTGGGCAAAATCAGTCATACATCCCCCTCGGGGCAATAGCGCATGGGCGCACGCGGTCAGTCAATGGGACGGTTCTCGACGAAATGCCCGTAAAGCGTGGTGAGCACCGAGATACCGATGATCGTAGCGAACCAGTTCACCACCAGCGAATAAACGATGTTGATCACCGAACCGGGGTCATCGTTGAACCAGGAAGGCAACTGAACAACGATGCTTGCGCCAACAACGATCAGGGCAAGCGTCAGAATTGTTCCGCTCTGCCCCTTGGTCGCATCCCAGGCGTCTCCAAGCGTCAGCTTCTCGCCCAATGCCGCTGCGGGCAGCATGATACCCAGGCGAAAGAACAGATACGCGGCCAGACCGATCAGGATCAGCGACATGATTCCGGCAAGAGGCGGCAGACCGATAGAGATAATTCCAACGGGAATGGACACCACGATCACACCCAGAACGACCAGCAAACCGATCATGATGGACCGGCCAAGATATCCCATGATGGCAGAACCGTGAAACCGCGGCACCCAGCCGACCGCACTCTCTCCGGTCAGGGCAAAGCGATGCCACGCAACAGCGATCCAAAGACTCGCTATAACCGCAAGAAGTCCGAGAAGAATCGTGGGAACGATAACCTCAGGCGACATCACCGGCACCTGCGTGCCTTCGAAATCCATCATCTCGGGCGGATTGAGAAACGAATACACCGTGTACGCGCTTTGCACGAGATACAGCACCAGTGACAGGCGCAGCGCCTGATCCAGATTGGCCATCACCAGATTGAACGAATGTCGGAAAATCTGCCAACCCTTCATCTCACCCACGCTCCTGTCTTGCCTACCCTGTTCCAAGGCCACTTCTTGCCCCTGCTCTGAAAAACAAGTAATCGCCCGGGCAAACCCGTTAAAGGAAAACCCATGTCTGCGCCCAAAAAAGTTGTGCTGGCCTATTCTGGTGGCCTTGATACCTCGATCATTCTGAAATGGCTGCAAACGGAGTATGGTTGCGAAGTCGTGACCTTCACCGCCGATCTGGGCCAGGGCGAAGAGCTGGAACCGGCACGCGAAAAAGCAGTCATGCTCGGCATCAAGCCGGAAAACATCTACATCGAAGACATCCGTGAAGAATTCGTACGCGATTTCGTCTTCCCGATGTTCCGCGCCAATGCTCTTTACGAAGGTCTGTATCTGCTCGGTACGTCCATCGCGCGTCCTCTGATCTCCAAGCGCCTCGTCGAAATCGCTGCCGAAACCGGTGCCGATGCTGTGTCCCACGGCGCGACGGGCAAGGGCAACGATCAGGTGCGCTTCGAACTCGCGGCCTATGCGCTCAACCCCGATATCAAGGTGATCGCACCGTGGCGCGAATGGGATCTCAGCTCGCGCACCAAACTGCTCGACTTTGCAGAAAAGAACCAAATCCCGATCGCCAAGGACAAGCGCGGTGAAGCGCCGTTTTCGGTCGATGCGAACCTGCTGCACACCTCCTCAGAGGGCAAAGTGCTGGAAGACCCGGCGCAGGAAGCACCCGATTACGTCTACCAGCGCACCGTCCACCCCGAGGATGCGCCGGACACCCCCGAAATGGTCGAGATCACCTTTGAAAAGGGCGATGCCGTAGCCATCAACGGCGAGGCGATGTCACCCGCCACGATCCTCACCAAGCTGAATGAACTTGGCGGCAAACACGGCGTTGGCCGTCTGGACCTCGTGGAAAACCGTTTCGTCGGAATGAAGTCGCGCGGTATCTACGAAACGCCCGGCGGCACTGTTCTGCTTGAGGCGCATCGCGGGATCGAACAGATCACGTTGGATTCAGGTGCGGGTCACCTGAAAGATTCGATCATGCCGCGCTATGCGGAACTGATCTACAACGGCTTCTGGTATTCACCCGAGCGGGAGATGCTTCAGGCCCTTATCGACAAAAGCCAGGAACACGTCACCGGCACAGTTCGTGTGAAGCTCTACAAAGGGTCGGTCAATACGGTTGCCCGCTGGTCCGATCACTCGCTGTATTCAGAAGCGCATGTCACCTTTGAGGAAGACGCAGGCGCGTACGATCAGAAAGACGCGCAGGGCTTCATCCAGCTCAATGCGCTGCGTCTCAAACTGCTCGCCGCACGGAACCGTCGCCTGAAATAATACAATCTCTAAACAGGCAGAAAGGCCCGCCAATCGGCGGGCCTTTTTCTTTTTAATTCGCGGAAATCACGGTCATAACCAGCGCGTCGTCCACGCGGATTGGGCCGTCTTCCTTGGCGCCCAGCGTGTATTCAAAAACACCGGTCGACATTCCGCCGTCCTCCCCATGCACCATAAGCATGAGCATCTCCCCGGAACCCACATTCTCCTGAAGGATAGCTGTCACATTCGCATTCTCACCTTCCTTGATTGGCGCATACCCAATCACCGGGCCGGGCTTCATCTCGGAATCGGTGCGATGCACAACCAGCCAACCATTTGCCGGCGCCACTACGGTTGCGGCGGTGACGGTGCCTCCGGACATATCCTGATCCATCGCATCGACAGCCGGGGGCATTGCATGCCCTGCAGCCATTGCCGCAGATGCGGACAGTGCAAAAACCAAGGTTGAAAGAGCATTTTTCATTTTCGGTCTCCTGTTTGAAAGCAGGGCTTCCCCCTGCTGGCCCAAACAGACACGGACGCGCATCGACTTTGGTTTCACGACGTCGGAAAAAAACCTACGGGAGGAGTTTTTCAGCCTGCAACTTTCTGTACGCAGGCATCGTCCGTTCGACCAGATCCGCAAGTTCGCCAGCCAACTCAGGAAGCGGTCCTTCAGGGCCGGCAAATCCGGTACTCGTGTGGACCGATCCATACCAATGCGGCGCCCACGCCCCGTCATAGGGTTTTGGACCTGCCGGCCATCGAAGCATCGCCGGATCAAAATCCAACCGAATGGCGTCACACAATTTCTGTAACATTCCCTGCGGATTCTCCCGGATATCCGCACTGTCGACAACGACCGGCTTCTGACCCAAAGACACCACATGATCGAACAGATCGGCCTGCGCATCAAAGCCGATATCCTCTGCGGTCAACTCGGGATACCCTTTGGCAAAACTCGCAACCACCCGCGCCGGATGCCGGATCAAGAACACGTTCACGCACTCCGCCATGAAGTCCCGCGGTATGCCTTCGATCATGTGCTGGCACATATGCTTGTGATAGACGTTCGGCTTGCCATCCTTGATTGATCCAATCAGAGACTGTTCCACCTCAAAAGCGTCTTCCGGCCGGCTTGCAAGGATCTGCTCGCGCATCGGGTGATCAAGCCCTGTCAGACGCAGATAGGGTCCGTAAAACGGCTCATCGACAACTTCGAAATCGGCGCGTTGCGCGAATGCGTACATCATCGCCGTCGACAGGTTGCGCGGTCCCGACCACATGGCAACTCTCATGTCCGGCTCTCCTTGATGTATGCCGGCACGGTAGCGTCTGCCGTTTTGCAGGCAAGCGGTAACTCGATCTCACCTTCTGGTGAGACGGACGTTTCGAATTTGCGCCACTCGACTGTTTCGGAACAGGATGATCCCAAAGCCGAGGAGACCACCATGAAACTGCTTCGCCGCGCGCGCCCTGCCCTGCTTTTCCTCTCGATCCTCGCGGGGACGTTTATCAACGCCGCCCGGGCTGAGGCAGGCGAAACCCGCGAGATCATTGTCGCGGGAGGGTGCTTCTGGTGTGTCGAAGCGGATTTTGAGCGTGTGCGCGGCGTCAAGGATGCTGTTTCCGGTTACACTGGCGGTACCGTGGCAAATCCGACTTACAAGCAAGTAACACGTGGCGGCACTGGTCATTATGAGGCGGTAAAGATCAGCTATGACAGCGCGGTGATCGACCGATCCCAGCTTTATAATCTGTTCTTCCGCTCCATTGATCCAACCGATGCAGGCGGACAGTTCTGTGACCGCGGTCAGAGCTATGCAACCGCGATATTCGTCACCAATGCTGCGGAACGTGCCGATGCAGAAGCCGCGAAGGCCGCCGCACAAGCCGAACTCGGGCAAAGAATCGTGACCCCGATCCTGGACGCCAAACCTTTCTATACTGCGGAGGGGTACCATCAGGATTACTTCAAAGGCACAAATCGCGTACTGACCCGCTTTGGCGCGATTTCGCAGAAAGACGCCTACAAGCGCTACCGCAAAGGCTGTGGTCGCGATGCTCGTATCAAAGAGCTTTGGGGCGCCGATGCGCCATTTGTCGCGAATTAACCCAGCCGGGCGTCCTGCACATCCTTGAGGTCAGGGATGACATCTGCTGTGCCATGACGGGTCACCATGATCGCCCCGGCCTGCTGACCAAGCGAAATGGCCTGTTCCATCGGCAGTCCACGGTCCAGACCGGCCACCAGATATCCCGTGAAAGTATCGCCAGCACCCGTTGTATCGACAGGCGTAACTGGGATCGCGGGAAAGGTCCGATCCGTTCCGTCGTCCGTATTGATCCAGCGGCACCCGTCACCGCCGAGTGTCACAATCACATCCCTGACCGGGAGATCCGTCAACGCGATCCCCGTCGCCTTGGTCAATTGCTCGGCCTCAACCGCGTTCATGACCAGCATATCCAGCATGGGCAGTACGGCCTCAACAGCGGATGCGTCAAAGGGCGCGGCCGCATACACAACGCGCAGTCCGCGCGCCGAAGCCAGTCGGGCACTTTCTACCTGACATGACGTCTCGTTCTGGAAAAGAAACGTGTCCGCGTCGGTTGCTTCACCGAGGGCCGCCGAAATATGTGTCTCTGTTAAGGCCCGATTTGCCCCTGGGTACAGAACAATCGCGTTCTCGCCATGATCGTCGACCATAATGATGGCGTGTCCCGTGGGTACGTCGATTTCGAGGATGTGACGCGTATCGACGCCGTATTCCAGAAGCCGATCCACCGCCCAGCGCCCATCTGGCCCAACCGCCCCGATATGAACAACCCGCACGGCAGCACGGGCAACAGCGACCGACATGTTCGCGCCCTTGCCGCCAAGCCCGCGGCTGTGTTCGGTCGAGGCCAGTGTCTCTCCCGGCGCCAATAGATGGGGAACCTGATAAAACAGGTCCGCATTGATTGAGCCGAGATTGAAAACCGTCATGTCTTACCGCCCTTTGCAGGCCGCCAAAACCGCCATGTTGAGGATGTCCTGCGCTGTCATCGAGGTCGAACAGATCTGAATCGACTTGTCCACACCGGCAAGGATCGGCCCGATCACCGTCGCCCCGGCCATTTCCTGCATCAATTTGACCGAAATCGACGCAGAGTGGCGCGCCGGCACAACCAGAATATTCGCGGGTCCGGTCAACCGCTGGAACGGGTAGAACTTCTGCGCATTGCGGTTCAGCGCCACATCGACGGTCATTTCGCCTTCGTACTCGAAATTGACTCCGCGCCGATCGAGAACACGCGGCGCGATATGCATCTTTTCCGCCCGCTCCGAAACGGGGTAGCCAAAGGTCGAGAACGACACAAACGCCACGCGTGGCTCAAGCCCCATCAGCCGAGCAACCTCAGCGGCCCGCTCCGCGATGTTCGCCAGGTCCTCCTCATCCGGCCATTCATGAACCAGCGTATCCGCGATCAGGACAATACGTCCCTTGACCAAAAGCGCCGTCACACCTGCCGCCCCATGTGACGCATCCGCATCGAACACATGGTTGATCAGTTCCATCACATGCGCCGATTTGCGTGTCGCGCCTGTGACAAGTGCGTCGCCATGCCCCTGTTGGAGCATCAGCGCGCTGAAAACGTGACGGTCCCGCGCCGCAAGGCGGTGGATATCCTGGTGGTCGTAACCTTTGCGCTGCAAACGGCCGTAAAGCACGTCCTTGTAACGCTGAAGGTGTTGGGTATTGGCCGCGTTGACGACTTCGATCTCGCGCACCGCATCACCCAGACCAGCCTCTTCCAGCTTGGTCTTCACATCGGCCTCGCGCCCGACAATCAGTGCTTTGCCGAAACCCGACCGCTGATACATCACTGCTGCGCGCAACACGCGAGGGTCGTCCCCCTCGGCAAAAATCATCCGCGCCTGTGCTGACCGCGCCCGCGCGTTGATCCCGCGCAGGATACTGGCCGTCGGGTCCATTCTTGATTTCAGCGACTCTTCGTAGGCATCCAGATCAATGATCGGCCGCCGTGCAGCGCCTGTGTCCATGCCCGCCTTCGCCACAGCAGGCGGAATGCGGTGAATCAGTCTCGGATCGAAGGGCGTCGGGATAATGTAATCCCGCCCGAAACTCAGGCTTTTTCCGTATGCCAGAGCCACCTCGTCCGGCACATCCTCGCGCGCCAGTTCAGCCAGCGCCTCGGCACAAGCTATCTTCATTTCGTCATTGATTGCCCGCGCGTGAATGTCGAGCGCCCCCCGGAACAGGTATGGGAAGCCCAGAACGTTGTTCACCTGGTTCGGATAATCGCTGCGTCCGGTTGCGACAATGGCATCCATCCGCACTTCATGCGCCTCTTCCGGTGTGATCTCGGGGTCCGGGTTCGCCATCGCGAAAATCACCGGGTTGTCCGCCATCGACCGCACCATGTCCTGCGTCACGGCTCCTTTGACACTCACCCCAAGGAAAACGTCCGCACCGACCATCGCCTCTTCCAGCGTGCGCGCGTCGGTCTTGACCGCATGCGCAGATTTCCACTGGTTCATGCCCTCGGTCCGACCCTGATAGATCACACCCTTGGTGTCCGCGACGATGCAGTTCTCGTGACGCGCACCCATCCGCTTGAGCAGTTCGATGCAGGCAATACCGGCGGCACCAGCACCGTTGAGAACGATCTTCACATCCTCGATCTTCTTGCCCGAGATATGCAGCGCGTTCAGCAAACCCGCCGCACAGATCACCGCCGTGCCGTGCTGGTCATCGTGAAAGACCGGGATAGCCATCTCTTCCTTGAGACGCTGCTCGATGATGAAACACTCCGGCGCCTTGATGTCCTCAAGGTTGATCCCGCCAAAGGTCGGCCCCATCAGACGCACCGCCTTACAGAACTCATCGGGGTCTTCGGTATCCAACTCGATGTCGATGGAATTCACATCCGCAAACCGTTTGAAGAGGACGGACTTCCCTTCCATCACCGGCTTCGATCCCAGCGCACCCAGATTGCCCAGACCCAGAACCGCCGTCCCGTTCGAAATAACCGCAACGAGGTTGCCCTTGTTGGTGTAGTCGTAGGCCAGACCGGGGTCTTTCGCGATGTCTTCGCACGGAACGGCGACGCCCGGGGAATAGGCCAACGACAGATCACGCTGCGTGGTCATCGGGACGGTGGCCTGCACCTCCCATTTGCCAGGGGTCGGTTCAAGATGGAAGGCAAGCGCTTCTTCGCGGGTGTATTTCGGGTTGGACATGCGTCAGAGGCCTCATACGTCAAAATCGGGTTTTCCACCCGGGTCGGTCGCCTTAATGTCACGCCAAAGCACCAAGGGGAAGCTTGTGAACGCGAATAAATCACCCGTCACACCCATGATGGCGCAATATCTGGAAATAAAATCCCAGTATGCGGATGCTTTATTGTTCTATCGCATGGGCGATTTTTACGAATTGTTCTTCGACGACGCTGCTGCTGCAGCCGAAGCGTTGGACATCGCGCTCACCAAACGCGGCAAACACGACGGGGACGACATCCCGATGTGCGGCGTTCCGGTACATGCCGCCGAAGGCTATCTGCTGACGCTCATCCGCAAGGGGTTTCGCGTCGCAGTCTGCGAACAGATGGAAAGCCCGGCAGAGGCGAAAAAGCGCGGGTCCAAGTCTGTCGTTAAACGCGACGTGGTGCGTCTGGTCACGCCCGGTACGCTGACCGAGGAAACGCTGCTGGAAGCGCGGCGGCACAACTTTTTGGCCGCTTTGGCCTGTGTCAGAGACGATTGGGCACTTGCGTGGACCGACATTTCAACCGGCGCGCTGCACGTGCTGCCCCTGTCGCTGGCCCGCGTCGGTCCGGAATTGGCACAGCTCTTGCCGTCAGAGATCCTTATGGCCGAAGGTACGGACGACGCTCTGTCCGGTGTCCTTGATGATCTGGGGCTCGAGCCGACAATCCTTGGCAAATCCACCTTCGACTCGACCGGTGCCACCGCCCGTCTGACCCAACAGTTCGGCGTGTCGTCCCTGGATGCCTTTGGTCACTTCTCGCGTCCCGAGCTGTCGGCATTGGGCGCGCTGATCGAATATCTCGATCTCACGCAGAAAGGACGCCTGCCCCTGTTGCGGCCGCCGCAGCAGGAAAAGCTGGGCAATTCGATGCAGATCGACGCGGCAACACGGCGCAACCTCGAGCTGACCCATTCGCTGCAAGGTGGGCGTGCCGGTTCCTTGCTGTCCGTGATCGACCGAACCGCAACGGCCGGTGGTGCCCGGCTCTTGGAGCGGCGTGTCTCCACGCCCTCGCGCGACCTGACCGTGATCCGTAATCGTCAGGATGCGATCACCTGGGCCATTTCCGATCCGATGACCGCCCGTCAGGTCCGCGACGTCCTCAAACGCGTGCCCGATGTGGACCGCGCCTTGTCCCGGCTTGGCCTTGATCGCGGCGGGCCGCGTGATATGGCGGCAATCCGCAACGCATTGGCGCAAGCCGAGGCGATTTCGGCTGTGTTAGAGACACATGATCTCCCCGAAATCCTGCGCAGCGCCGTATCCTCCTGCACCGGCCACGCCGAGCTTGCCGCCCTTCTGGACGACGCGCTTGTTGCAGAACCGCCGCTGCTTGCACGTGACGGTGGGTTCATCGCACCCGGCTATGACGACGGCCTGGACGAAGCGCGAAAACTGCGTGACGAAGGGCGCGGCGTGATCGCGGGGCTTCAGGCGCAGTATTCCGAGATGACCGGCGTGTCCTCACTCAAGATCAAGCACAACAATGTGCTGGGCTACTTCATCGAGACCACGTCGACCCATGCTCAAAAGATGATGGCCCCGCCACTGAATGAGACCTTCATCCATCGCCAGACAACGGCGAACCAAATCAGGTTCACCACTGTCGAACTGTCCGAACTCGAGAGGCGGATTCTGAACGCGGGCGGTGAGGCGATTGAGATCGAAAAGCGGCTCTATGCCACCTTAAGTCGCGCAATTCTTGACCATCAGGCAGCACTCAACGCATTGGCCAGCGGATTGGCCGAACTCGATCTCGCAACCGCGCTGGCCGACCTTGCGACCGATCTGGATTGGTGCCGGCCAATCGTTGACGACAGCCGTGCCTTTGACATCGAAGGCGGGCGTCACCCCGTTGTCGAACGCTCACTCAAGGCGCAAGGCGGTACCGGATTTGTGGCCAACGACTGTAGCCTCTCAGCAGAGGACGACAAAGCCGCGATCACGCTTCTGACCGGCCCGAACATGGCCGGTAAATCGACATTCCTTCGGCAGAACGCCCTGATCGCCCTGCTGGCGCAGATTGGGTCTTACGTTCCCGCAAAGTCCGCACATATCGGAGTGGTCAGCCAGATCTTCAGCCGCGTCGGTGCATCAGACGATCTTGCGCGTGGACGGTCAACCTTCATGGTGGAAATGGTCGAAACCGCCGCGATCCTGAACCAGGCAGACGACCGCGCGCTGGTGATCCTTGACGAAATCGGACGCGGCACCGCCACCTATGACGGCCTCTCTATCGCCTGGGCGACGTTGGAACACCTGCAATCCGTCAACAAGGTTCGCGCGCTCTTTGCGACGCATTATCACGAGATGACCACACTCGCGAACACGCTCGACGGTGTGAAAAACGCCACGGTGGCTGTGCGGGAGTGGGATGGAGAGGTGATTTTTCTGCACGAAGTCCGCGATGGCGCGGCGGATCGATCCTACGGTGTTCAAGTGGCTCAGCTCGCCGGTCTTCCACCCGCAGTCATCACGCGGGCACGATCTGTTCTGGACGCATTGGAGAAAGGCGAACGCGAGAACACGTCACCGAAAGCCCTGATTGACGACCTCCCGCTCTTCTCAGCGGTCGCCAATGCGCCGCAACCAGTCAAACCAGCCGCTGAAAGCAAAATCGAGGCGCAGATCAAAGATCTGCACCCCGATGAAATGACTCCGATAGAGGCACTTCAGGCTCTGTATAACCTGAAAGCGCTTCTTCAGGACGACTAGTTCACGATTTCGGCATTGAGCTGACGCCGACCTGCGCCGGGCGCAGCAGACGATCGAACAGCATGAATCCTTCCGCCGAAACCTGAATGATCTCACCTGCTGTGGTGCCAGGCACCGGAGCTTCGAACATCGCTTCATGTTTCTGGGGGTCGAACTTGTCTCCGACTTCGGGCTTGATCGCCTGAACACCGTGTTTCGAAAACACGTTCAGCAGTTCGCGCATGGTGAGCTCAACACCTTCAATCAGCGCCTTTGAGGATTCGCGCTGTTCTTCCGGGATCGCAGCCAATGCGCGCTGCAGGTTGTCGTAGACCGGCAGCAGATCCCGCGCCAAACGCGATCCACCATATTGCTGTGCCTCACGACGATCCTTATCGGACCGCTTGCGTGCGTTTTCGGCATCGGCCAGCGCACGCATGAATTTGTCTTTCAGATCATCCCGCTCTGCGCGCAGAGCGTCGATTTCAGCTTCCTCGTTGCTGATCTCTTCCTCCAACGCTTCGTTTTCCTCTGCCTCAGCCTCGGCCAGGCTGTCGAGAAAATCCTTTGTGTGATCCGTTTCCGCCATCTCGTTACCCTTGGTTGCGGTCGCCGAGGAGTTTCCCGACGAGCTGCGCGGTGTAGTCTACAATCGGCACGATCCGTCCATAGTTGAGCCGTGTCGGGCCAATGACCCCCACCGCACCGATAATTTTACGATCAGCGTTCATATATGGAGACACCACCAAAGAGGAACCCGAAAGTGAGAAAAGTTTGTTCTCAGAGCCGATAAAAATGCGCACACCGTCGCCCTGCTCGGTCAGTTCGAGAAATTCGGCAATGTCACGCTTCCGCTCAAGGTCGTCGAACAGCTCTCTGATCCGGTCAAGTTCGCCTGCGTGGGCATCCTCAGCAAGAAGGTTCGACCGCCCACGGACAATCAACCGACCAGAGGTGTCGGCCTGATCATCCCAGATGGCCAATCCCTGCTCGACCAGTGTCGCGGCCAGAGCATCAAGCTCCTGTCGCTTTCGGGCGATGTCGTCCTTGATCGTGCGGCGCAGGTCGGCAAGGGTTTTGCCTTCTACCAACGCGTTGAGGAAGTTTGCGGCTTCCCGCATGGAGCTTGGCGTCTGGCCGGGTGGTGGCGTGAACAGACGGTTCTCGACATGTCCATCTGCAAACACCAGTACGACCAGAGCCTGATCTCCGGCAACCGGAACGAATTCGATATGTTTGATCGCCGCTTCGTGCTTTGGAGTAAGAACAAGCGATGCACCTTGAGTGACCCCGGACAGGGCTGAACCGACCCGGTCGAGAATCGTTGCAACGTCCTGACTGTTGCTTGTCACCGTTGCATCGATTTTCTGACGATCGTCCTGATCGAGGTCGCGGACCTCAAGCAAACCATCGACAAACATCCGCAACCCGAGCTGTGTCGGCACACGCCCGGCGCTGATGTGTGGACTGTCGAGCAATCCGAGGAACTCCAGATCCTGCATCACGTTCCGGATGGTCGCAGCAGATACCTTTTCATCAAGCGTCCGGGTCAGTGTTCGTGAGCCTACTGGTTCACCGCTCAGGAGGTACCCTTCGACCACCTTGCGGAACACCTCCCGCGAGCGGTCGTTCAGTTCATCCAGAAGTTTCGATCCGTTATCCAATCGCACACCTCGTTTCGCTGGTGACGGCCCCCTGCCGGACAGACTATTTGGTTGCGGAACCAGAAAGCCTGCCTGTATCCGTACACGGCAATCAAAGGGAATGACCATGCGACCGTCAGGACGGAAATTAAGCGAAATGCGCGCGGTTTCAATCGAAACCGGGATCAGCAAGCACGCAGAGGGATCTTGTATGATCCGCATGGGCGACACCCATGTTCTCTGCACGGCAACCATCGAAGACCGTGTACCGCCCTTCATCAAGGGGTCAGGCCTGGGCTGGGTAACAGCCGAATACGGAATGCTCCCGCGGTCTACGACAAGCCGCATGCGCCGCGAAAGCTCGGCTGGCAAACAGCAGGGCCGCACCGTCGAAATCCAGCGGCTTATCGGCCGCAGCCTGCGCGCTGGTGTTGATCGTGTTGCCTTGGGCGAACGCCAGATCACCGTTGACTGCGATGTGATTCAAGCTGACGGCGGAACACGCTGCGCATCAATCACCGGTGGCTGGGTCGCACTTCGCCTTGCGGTCAACAAGCTGATGAAGGCCGGGAATGTGATCAGCGATCCGTTGATTTCGCCGGTCGCAGCGGTCAGCTGCGGGATTTACGCCGGGCAACCCGTGCTCGACCTCGATTACCCCGAGGATTCCGAAGCCGGTGTTGATGGAAACTTCATCATGCGGGGTGACGGCCAGTTGATCGAAATTCAGATGTCTGCCGAGGGCGCAACGTTCTCGCGCGATCAGATGGCTCATCTGCTTGATCTGGCCGATTCCGGCGTTCAGGAACTCGTCGAACTTCAACTGAAGGCCGCCGAATGACACGCAGGTTCGAGGGTGACAGGCTGTTGGTCGCCACTCACAACACCGGGAAACTCGAAGAAATTGCCGATCTCCTAAGGGATTTCGGCGTTTCGGTCGTGGGCGCCGCCGAGATGAACCTTCCCGAGCCAGTCGAGGACGGTACGACATTCGTTGAAAATGCGCGGATCAAGGCGCATGCGGCGGCCAAAGCCACTGGCCTTCCCGCATTGTCTGACGACAGTGGTCTTGAGATCGATGCGTTGGGGGGCGCGCCCGGTGTCTATACAGCGGATTGGGCGGAAACAGAGACTGGTCGTGACTTCATCATGGCAATGGAAAAAGCACACAAGGCGCTTCTGGACTCCGGTGTTCAGCCACCATGGACCGGCCGTTTCTGCTGTACCTTGGTGCTCGCATGGCCGGATGGACATGACGAGGTTTTCCCCGGAACCATGAGCGGTCAGATCGTCTGGCCCATGCGCGGTGATCAGGGCCATGGATACGATCCGGTGTTCCAACCCGACGGGTATGACATCACATTCGGTGAGATGGACCGCTGGGAAAAGAACCGGATCAGCCATCGCGCTGCCGCCTTCCGCAAGTTTGTGGCGGGGTGTTTTGACTGAGCTCTGGCAGGATCGCGGCTTTGGTCTTTATGTCCACTGGCCGTTTTGCGCCGCAAAGTGCCCTTACTGCGATTTCAACAGCCATGTGCGCGCTTCGATCGATCAGTCGGCGTGGGCGCAGGCGCTGACGAAGGAAATCCGGCGAACCGGGGCTCAAACGGGTCCGCGTGTTCTAACCTCGGTCTTTTTTGGGGGCGGTACACCCAGCCTGATGGAGCCCGAGACTGTCGGTGCCGTTCTAGCCGCCGCACGAGACGTGTGGTCGTTTTCGAACGACATCGAAATTACGCTTGAGGCCAACCCGACCTCCGTTGAGGCGTATCGCTTCGAGGGTTACGCAAAGCTGGGGGTAAACCGGGTTTCCCTGGGGGTTCAGGCTCTGAATAACCCCGATTTACAGAAACTTGGCCGCCTGCACAGTGTGTCCGAAGCGCAGTCCGCCTTTTCCACCGCGCGGCAATTCTTTGAACGCGTGAGCTTTGATCTCATCTACGCCCGACAGAATCAAACTCTTGATAGCTGGCGATCCGAGCTGAATACGGCACTGGAGTTGGCCGTGGACCATCTATCCCTCTATCAATTAACCATCGAAGAAGGCACCGCGTTCTGGGATCGCGCGCAGCGTGGGCTGTTGCGGGGATTGCCGACCGATGATCTTGGTGCGGATCTCTACGAGCTGACCCAGGAATTGTGCAGTCAGGCGGGGTTTACCGCGTACGAAGTATCCAACCACGCAAGGCCAGGCGCGGAATCCAAACACAATCTGCTGTATTGGCGCGGGGGCGACTATGCAGGCGTTGGACCCGGCGCCCACGGCAGATTGACGCTCAACGGACAGCGGCTGGCGACAGAGTGCTGGAAAAACCCCGAAGCGTGGTTGGCTGGTGTTGAGTCCGGCACAGGTGTAAGATCAACAGAGCCTTTATCACCACAAGATGTGGCGGACGAACGCCTTATCATGGGTTTGCGCCTTAGCGAAGGTCTATATCTGGATGACGTTTCCGAGATTCTTGACTGGGCAAAGCTGGAACAGCTGCACAGTGAAAGTTTGATTTGGCGTGATGAAAAACGTTTCGGGGCAACCCAGCAAGGCCGCCCCGTTCTCAATTATCTGATTTCTCAGCTCGCTAAAGGCTGATCAACGTCCAGCGCTCAGGACCATGCACAGGGCGTCGAGATCTTCCAGCGTATCGTAGTTGATTGACACGGATCCGGATTCCTTGCCCGCATTGTGGTTTATCGACACCTTCATACCCAAAGCAGCAGAGAGATCGGCCTCGAGCGCCTTCGTGTCCGCATCTTTTGACGATGAAGACACCTCGCCAGACGTTTTCGGCTTGGATGCTTTTTCGGGGTTAAGCGCCTCGCGGACCAAACGTTCAGCCTCTCGGACGGAGAGCCCGCGCCGAACAATGTCTCCGGCCAAAAGAACAGGATCTGGTGCGGTAACAAGTGCGCGGGCGTGCCCGGCCGACAGTTTACCATCCGTTACTGCCTGTTTCACAACTTCCGGCAAAGTCAGCAAACGCAGAAGGTTTGCGATATGGCTGCGGCTTTTTCCGAGCGCCTGCGCGAGCTTCTCTTGGGTATGACCGAAACGGGTCATCAACTGTTCATAACCAGCCGCTTCTTCGATCGGATTCAGGTCGGCCCGTTGAATATTCTCGATAATCGCGATTTCGAGAACGTCTTCATCTGAAAATTCGCGAACAACAACCGGAACCTCGTGAACGCCAGCCGCCTGGGCCGCACGCCAACGACGTTCTCCTGCGACGATCTCGTAGCTGTCTTCAGACCCCGCATGTTTCCGAACGATCAGCGGCTGGATGATGCCTTTACTCTTGATCGAGCGCTTCAGTTCTTCCAGTGCATCCTGATCGAAACTTCTACGGGGCTGATCCGGGTTTGGAATCAGTTTTTCTATCGGCAATGTGCGCGCTGCCCGCGCCGGCGTTGCGTCTGTGGTTGCTTCCGGTTCGATATCGGCCATCAAAGCCGACAGACCCCGCCCCAATCCCCGGCGCTGCTCTTTTTTTTCGGCCATACCGCCCTCTTACGCTGCTGTCATCGTTTCATGTTTGCCCAGAAATTCGCGCGCCAACGCGCGATAGGCAGCCGCCCCTTTGGACGTGGTGTCATACTCGAGAACCGGCATTGCATAAGACGGTGCTTCACTGACGCGTACATTTCTGGGAATGACCGTTTTGAAGACCAGATCGCCAAGATTATCCCGCGCATCTGCTTCGACCTGTTGGGACAAGTTGTTGCGCGAGTCGTACATCGTGAGCACAACGCCTTCGATCCGGAGGTTTGGATTTGCCGATTGCCGGACTTCACGGATTGTCAGCATCAGTTGGCTCAGCCCTTCAAGTGCGAAGAATTCGCTCTGTAAGGGTACAAGAACCGAATGAGCCGCAACCATCGCGTTGACCGTCAAAAGGTTCAGAGACGGCGGGCAATCGATCAGGATGTAGTCGAAATCATACTGATCCATATCCGTCTGTCGCAGCGCATCATGAAGCAAGAAGCTGCGTTTTTCGTTTGCGATCAACTCAATGTCCGCAGAACTCAGATCGGTTGTGGACGGAACGAGGCTCAGCCCATCAAGGTGTGTCTTGCAGATGATGTCGCTCAAGGGAAAGTCATCAAGAAGAAGATCGTAAGTCGTAGCACGTCGATCTTCCGGCATAATTCCAAGACCGGTCGAGGCGTTTCCTTGCGGATCCAAGTCAACGACCAATACATTCTGTCCGAGTTCGGCCAGGGCAGATGCGAAATTGATTGCCGTTGTCGTCTTGCCAACACCGCCCTTCTGGTTTGCGATTGCGATGATTTTCGGTCCGGCCGGGCGCGTCGGATCATACACGGGCAAGATCTCCGATCTTCAGGATGGATGCGTCTGGGCTGGTTTTACTTTTATGCGCTTCGCAGGTGAATCGCCACTTCTTTTGCGCATCGTTCACCTCGTTTTGCCAGTTTGCGCCCTTCAGAAAAAGACAAACGCCCCCTGGTTTCATATGCAGGTCAGCGAACTCGAGAAGATCGGTCAAAGGTGCGAGAGCACGCGCGCTGACAACATCCGCGTTCAACGGCTCAACATCTTCGATGCGCTTTGAAATAACATTGAACGGCGTTTTTGTTTCACGTGAAACAGTTCGTAGGAACGCGGATTTGCGTTGATCACTTTCCACAAGGGTTACGTTCAATTCGCCCCCAACCTTGGCTATTGCGATGACGGCTCCCGGAAAACCACCGCCAGATCCTAAGTCAACCCAATCCTTTGCGCCCTCCGGGCACAGTTCAGCCAATTGCAACGAATCGTCAAAATGCCTTTTGCCTGCGTCCTCTAAAGACGCAGGCGACACAAGATTGATTTTGGGCGACCACTTACGAAGAAGATCGAGATAAATGTTCAGCCGGTCTTGTGTTTCACGTGAAACATTCATCCGGTAGCGCGCTCCTGACGGGAGGTCGTACGAAGTCTGGACAAGATCAACAACAACGCCGACGGCGTCATACCATCAACCCGGGACGCCTGCGAGATATTCCCCGGCTTTGCCGCGGACAGTTTGGTTTTCAATTCGTTGGACAGACCCTCGATTGAAGAAAAATCGAACTCTGCCGGGATTTTCTGCGCTTCGTCGCGGCGCAAGGCTTCGATATCTTTCTGCTGTCGCTCAATATAATTGGCGTACAACGCGTCTTTCTCCAGCTGACTGCGCGTGACAGGATCGATTTCTTCAAGCTCAGCGCACAGAGAGTCCAAAGCATCCCAAGTGACAGCTTCGATAGCCAGAGCTTCGAAGCCGGTACGCTTTGCACCATCCTGAGAAATCGAAACACCCGCCTCGACCAACTGCTTGGATGTGACACTCATCTCGTCCAGCAGCGCACGGCCCCGCGACAAGCGCCGCATCTTTTCCTCAAACGCAGCGATCCTCTCCTGACTGGCGCAGCCCAGTTCAATGGCTTTAGGCGTCAAACGCTGATCAGCATTATCCGCACGAAGCGACAGCCGATATTCCGCTCGGGAAGTGAACATTCGGTAGGGTTCCGACACACCGCGGGATGTGAGGTCATCGATCATTACCCCGATGTAACTGTCAGAACGGCTGAAAGTGATTGGATCCAACCCTTTCGCGCGGCGCGCCGCATTCAATCCAGCAACCAAACCTTGCGCTGCCGCTTCTTCATAGCCGGTCGTTCCATTGATCTGGCCTGCAAGGTATAGCCCGGATGCTGCTTTCAACGAAAAGTCGAGGTTCAACGCGCGCGGATCGACATAATCATATTCGATCGCGTATCCGGGCTGAAGGATTTCGGCATTCTCCAATCCTTTGATGGATCGCACGTAATCCAATTGAACGTCTTCAGGAAGAGACGTCGAAATGCCGTTCGGGTAGATCGTGTGATCATCAAGTCCCTCTGGCTCAAGGAAAATCTGATGGGATTCCTTGTCGGCAAATCGGACAATCTTATCCTCGATAGACGGACAGTAGCGGGGGCCGACCCCTTCGATATGTCCGCCATACATCGCGGAACGGCTTAGGTTATCGCGAATGATCTGGTGCGTCCGACTGTTTGTGTGAGTTATGGCGCATGACACCTGTCGCGCAATTGGTGCATCAGACAGGAACGAAAACATGACCGGCTCAGCATCGCCCGGTTGTTCGTCCAACCCGCCCCAATCAATTGTACGCCCGTCCAAGCGCGGCGGTGTGCCTGTTTTCAGACGCCCCAATGGAAGATCGAAGGACTCCAGCGTTTTTGCGAGGTCGTTGGACGGCTTTTCACCCATCCGACCGCCGGAAACCTGTTTATCTCCAATATGAATGACGCCGCGAAGGAAGGTTCCTGTCGTCAGGATGACCGAGGGTGCCAATACCTCCCGATCTTCGTTGATAACAACGCCGTTGATTGATGTTCCTTCGCGGACCAAATCGGTAACCTCACCAATCACAATCTCAAGATTCGGTTGTGACCTGGTCGCGGCAAGCATCTCGGTGCGGTAAATCTTTCGATCTGCCTGCGTGCGTGGGCCCTGCACAGCAGGTCCCTTGCGGCGGTTCAGCAGCCGAAACTGGATACCGGCTTTATCTGCGACGCGACCCATGATGCCGTCCATCGCATCAATTTCACGAACAAGGTGCCCTTTCCCAAGCCCACCGATTGCCGGATTGCAGGACATCACGCCGATACCTTCTTCGGTCAGTGTGACGAGGGCGGTTCTTGCACCAAGCCGCGCAGAGGCATGCGCCGCTTCGCAGCCAGCGTGGCCTCCACCAACAACGATGACATCGAAATCAAATTGTTTCACGTGAAACACTCCTTACTTTCCGATGCAGAAGCTCGAAAAAACCTTATCAAGCACATCTTCAACGTCGACACGGCCCACAAGCCTTTCAAGCGTAAAGATCGCCGACCGCAACTCTTCCGAGGCGAGATCATAGTGCTCCGGGCCCGATCCGACAAACCCCATGGCTGCTTCAAGATACGTCTTCGCTTCCACCAAGACATCGTTCTGCCGTTGGTGAGATACAAGTCCTGCTGATGCGACCCGAGACAGCAACACCGACTTCACCCGGTCCACCAAGTTTTGGATACCTGCTCCAGTCAGACCGGAAATCCCATCTCCATCGGCACGCAGATCGGCCTTACCCTGAACCACGATATCCATTTCCGTTGGTTCCAGATCACCAAAATCTCCGTCTCCCTTCAGGAAAACCCGAAGATCGGCCGCCTTTGCGCGATCCATAGCGCGCTGGATACCGATGGATTCGACCGTGTCATCCGTCATTCGCAACCCTGCCGTGTCAAGAAAGGTCACAGGAAGGGATTCCAAATCCATGCGAACTTCGATCACGTCACGCGTCGTTCCTGCAATTTCGGATGTGATCGCAGCGTCACGGCCGGCGAGGGCATTGAGGAGAGTGGATTTCCCGGCATTCGGAGGTCCGACAATCGCAACTTCAAATCCGGTCCGAACCCGTTCCGCGACGCCGAAGCCTTCTACTTCGGCATCAATTGTTTTCAGGACTCCAGACAGAAGGCGGTTCACATCCTCGGACACGTCCACCGGAACCTCCTCATCGGCAAAATCAATCGTCGCCTCAAGGAGAGAAACCGCATGAATAAGATCCGCGCGCCAGGTTTCAGCCTTTTCTCTAAGGCGTCCGGTAAAACCTTTGAGCGCCTGTTTCCGCTGCATTTCCGTTTCGGCATCGATAAGATCGGACAGGGCTTCAACCTGCGTCAGATCTAGCCGGCCATTCGCCAAAGCACGGCGCGTGAACTCTCCCGGTTCCGCAGATCGAAAATTCGGGATTTCCTTGAGCGCTTCAAGCACGGCATTGACGATCGCCAGACTGCCATGCGTTTGAAATTCGACGACCGGCTCCCCGGTAAAACTAGCACCGTCCTCGAACACAAGAACCAGGGCTTCATCCAGAAATCC
Source organism: Marivita geojedonensis (assembly GCF_002115805.1). GTDB lineage: Bacteria > Pseudomonadota > Alphaproteobacteria > Rhodobacterales > Rhodobacteraceae > Marivita > Marivita geojedonensis. Next base: position 73,876 of record NZ_JFKC01000012.1, read on the forward strand.
CCGATCTTTGTGATTCAGTCGACGCAGAGCAGCTTGTCGTGCAGCTGGCGGTTCAAATCCGAAAGTCACACACGAACTCAGCGCGTCCGGTCCTGACACGCGGATGACTGCAACGCCGGATTTTCCCGGCACTGTCGCCAAGGCAAAAATAGTATCCATGACGTTGCACGCCCGTCAGGTTTACGAATTCATGGAGTCGAAGAATTCCGAATTCGTCTTGGTTTGCTTCAGCTTGGAGATCAGGAACTCAATCGCATCCGTGGTGCCCATCGGGTTCAGGATGCGGCGCAGAACAAAGGTCTTCTGAAGATCAACCTTGTCGACCAGCAGGTCTTCCTTACGGGTACCGGACTTAAGGATATCCATCGCCGGGAAGACGCGCTTGTCTGCAACCTTGCGGTCGAGCACGATTTCAGAGTTACCGGTGCCTTTGAATTCTTCGAAGATCACTTCGTCCATCCGGCTGCCAGTGTCGATCAGCGCGGTTGCGATGATGGTAAGCGATCCACCCTCTTCGATATTCCGCGCCGCACCAAAGAACCGCTTGGGCCTCTGGAGCGCGTTTGCATCCACACCACCGGTCAGAACCTTACCAGAGGACGGAACAACAGTGTTAAACGCCCTACCAAGTCTTGTGATCGAGTCGAGAAGAATAACAACATCTCGTTTATGTTCGACCAGACGCTTGGCCTTTTCGATGACCATCTCGGACACGGCAACGTGGCGGGTGGCCGGTTCGTCAAAGGTCGAGGAGACGACTTCGCCCTTCACGGAACGCTGCATGTCGGTCACTTCTTCCGGGCGTTCGTCGATCAGGAGAACGATCAGGTAACATTCCGGGTGATTGCGTTCGATCGAATGCGCGATGTTCTGAAGCAGAACAGTCTTACCAGTGCGCGGCGGGGCAACAATCAGCGACCGCTGGCCTTTACCAATGGGCGCTACGAGGTCGATGATGCGGGCAGAGCGATCCTTGATGGTGGGATCTTCGATCTCCATCTTCAGGCGCTCGTCAGGATAGAGCGGCGTCAGGTTGTCGAACGCGATCTTGTGGCGGGCGCGCTCGGGATCCTGGAAGTTGATCTGACGGCAGTCCATGAGCGCGAAGTAACGTTCATTGTCCTCAGGCGCTTTGATTTCACCATCGATCGTGTCCCCAGTCCGCAGAGAGAATTTGCGGATCATCTCGGGCGATACATAGATATCATCGGGACCCGGGAGATAGTTGGCTTCCGGAGAACGGAGAAAGCCGAACCCATCCTGAAGCACCTCGAGCACGCCATCACCGAAAATGATCCAGCCTTCATCCGCGCGTTCGCGCAGGATCTGGAACATGATCTCGCCCTTGCGCATGGTAGATGCGTTTTCGATCTCCAGATCTTCGGCCATCGCCAAAAGGTCTTTGGGGCTTTTTGCCTTCAGATCGGCAAGGTTCAGCTTTTCGGTCATGAAAAATCCCGGACTGCGGGTGTTTGCAGTCTTATCTTGGTTGTCTCAGGAAAGTCGCGTCCAGAACAGGACTGTGCTGCTCTTAGCTGAGGGGATCGAGCCTGTCAAACACCCGTCTTTTCAATAATAAATTAAGAAAAAAGAAAGGTTTTGGATGATAGTAGCAGCACCCCCAATCTGTGGATTAAAGGCTTACCCCCAAGTTATCCCGATAACTCTGATCTGTGGACGGATGTGGGTAATCTATGTGTAAAATCCATGCTATTGTCCTAAGTAACTGTAAAATATTACATTTCTTTGTTACTGTGCGTGGATAAATCAGGGAATACTCATGACAACCTGTTCCTGGACATGGTTTTGAACGCCCTCGAGTTATCCTTTCCACAGCGCGGAAAACCCGAAGACAGATCATTTGAAACAGACCAGAATTTCAAATGGGTTGCTGATACGGTCGGATTTCCCCAAAACACTCCTGTAAACAAACCTGAGTTGTTCGTGGAGTTGTCCACATGAATCTAGATCTTGTCCTGGCCTCCGGATCACAAATCCGCGCGGATCTGCTTCGGAATGCAGGGCTTCGATTCGACGTTCAGGTGCCACGAATCGACGAGGATGCCATCCGGAGTGCGCTTGAGGCGGAAGAGGCAACACCCCGAGACATTGCCGATACTCTCGCGGAAATGAAAGCGCGCAAGGTATCGGACAAGCGGCCGGGCGACCTGGTGCTTGGGTGTGATCAGGTTTTGTCCTTCGACAGGACCGTGTTTACAAAACCCCAAAGTCCGGATGACGCTCGGGACCAGCTCAAGGCACTGCGCAACCGGTCTCATACACTGATGTCTGCCGCGGTTCTTTATCAGGACGGTGAACCGAAATGGCGGCATGTCGGAGTCGTGCGTCTGCGCATGCGTGACTTTTCGGACGCCTATCTGGACAGTTATGTGACCCGAAACTGGGACAGCATTCGCCATTCTGTCGGGGCTTACAAGCTCGAGGAAGAAGGCGCGCGGCTGTTTACGCAGGTGCAGGGTGACTATTTTACGGTGCTTGGACTTCCGTTACTGGAACTGCTCAACCACCTTACTTTGATCGGACGGATCGACGGATGAGTGACAACAAAATCCCCCTCGCGGGAGTGATCGGCCACCCGGTGGCACACTCCAAAAGCCCGAATGTCCATGGTTACTGGCTGAGGAAGTACGGTCTGAAGGGGCATTACGTGCCCATCGACATCGCTCCGGAAAAACTGGCCGACCTCCTGCCGCGACTGGCCGATCTTGGGTTTGTCGGGGCGAATGTTACGATCCCCCATAAGGAAAAAGTGATGGAGATCGCCGATCTCATCACGGATCGGGCGACGCTCATCGGGGCCGCGAATACGTTGATTTTCCGCAAGGATGGAAGGATTCACGCGGATAATACGGATGGGTATGGCTTTATCGAAAATATCCGCCAGACCATCCCCGATTGGAATCCGAAATCGGGACCTGCGGTCGTGTTTGGAGCGGGCGGTGCTTCCAGAGCCGTATTGGCATCTTTGATCGATGTGGGCGTGCCCAAGATTATGCTGACCAACCGTACCCGGATCAGGGCAGAAAAGCTGCGCGAGGATTTCGGACACAGGGTGCAGGTGATCGAATGGGTGCAGGCCGGGAACGTGCTTGAGGAGGCTGATCTGGTTGTAAACACCACATCGCTTGGCATGACCGGCAAACCCGAAATGCGCGTTCCTTTGGATGGGTTGAAACCTGGCGCCATCGTCAATGACCTTGTTTATGCTCCGCTGCGCACACGTCTTTTGGCAACGGCGGAAGACCGTGGCTGTCGCGTTGTCGACGGGCTCGGGATGCTGCTTCACCAAGCTGTTCCGGGGTTCGAGCGGTGGTTCGGCAAACGTCCGGTTGTCGATGAAAACGTGCGCGCGGCGGTTCTGAGGTGAGTTTCAAGCTCGGACTGACCGGATCCATCGGGATGGGCAAATCCACCACCGCCGGATTTTTCGCCGAGGCGGGTTGCGCAGTCTGGGATGCAGATGCGGCGGTGCATCGCCTGTATTCCGAAAACGGTGCGGCAGTCGCTCCGATGGCGGCATTGTTTCCAGATGCGATCCTGGGCGGTGTCGTTGATCGCGTCGCTCTGCGCAAGATCATCGGTCGGGATCCGGACGCGCTGAAAAGGATCGAGGGCGTGGTACATCCACTGGTGCGCGAGGACCGCGCGCAGTTTGCTGAAGCAACAAAGGCGGAGATTGTCGTTTTCGACATTCCGCTGCTTTTCGAGACGGGAGCAGACACGGAGATGGATGCCGTTGCATGTGTCACTGTTTCACCTGAAGTGCAGGAAAAACGGGTGCTTGAGCGCGGTACCATGACCCGAGACCAATTCCTGGCAATCCGACAAAAACAGATGCCGAACTCGGAAAAATGCGCGCGGTCGGATTTCGTGATCGAGACGGACACACTTGAACATGCACGGTCGCAGGTCCACGATGTGCTTGAGCAGATCAGGAAACAGATGACCGATGCGTGAGATTGTTCTCGATACGGAAACAACGGGTTTCGAACCGGACCAAGGGGACCGCATTGTTGAGATCGGTGCGGTGGAACTGTTCAACCATGTACCGACCGGGCGGACTTATCACCAATACATCAACCCGGAACGCGCGATGCCGCAGGAGGCGTTCGAAGTTCACGGGCTGGGGGATGATTTCCTTCGGGACAAACCGGTATTTGCAGATGTCGCGCAGGCGTTTGTTGACTTCATTGGGGACGCCAAACTGGTGATCCACAATGCGGCTTTTGACATGAAGTTCATCAATGCAGAGCTGTCATGGGTCAAGATGACGGCGATCCCGTATGATCGCGCCGTCGACACGCTGGCAATCGCGCGTCGGAAGTTTCCCGGTTCACCTGCATCGCTTGATGCATTGTGTCGTCGGTTCGGGATCGACAATTCGTCCCGTACATTGCACGGGGCATTGCTCGACTCCGAGATTCTGGCCGAAGTTTATCTTGAACTGATCGGTGGGAAGCAGCCGGATTTCGGGCTTAACGTGTCACAGGCAAAGTCAGGTGCGGAGGAAACCACATCTGAGTGGCGGCCTCAGCCCCGTCCGACCCCGCTCGCGTCCCGTCTGTCGGACAGCGAAAAGGCGGCTCACGCCGCCTTTGTCGAAAAACTTGGTGATGCCGCTTTGTGGAAGCGGCTCTAGATCAGGCGTTCGCTGTTTCCGCCGGCTGCGCGCTTGTGCGGCGTGCCAGTTCTGAACGGTACAGCTGAAGGAAATCGATCGTTTCGAGGTTGAGCGGAGGGAAACCACCGTCGCGGGTCACATCGCTTACGATGCGGCGAACGAACGGGAAGAGCATCCGCGGACATTCAATCAGAAGGAACGGATGCAGCTGCTCGTCTGGCACATTTTCAATGTGGAAGACGCCGGCGTACTCAAGTTCGAGCACGAAAAGCATGTCACCGCATTCCTTGGCCTTCGAATTTACCTGAAGCTTCATGATCACTTCGTACTGATGATCGGTGGTGCGCTTCTTGGCGTCGAGATTCACCTGAAGCTGCACATCAGGCTGCACGTCGCCCTGTGCGCCCTTCTGGGCAAGGATGTTTTCGAACGACAAGTCCCGCACGAATTGTGCAAGGACATTCATCTTGACCGGTGCGGTCTGCTGAGCGGCGCCGTTCTCGGCGGTTTCTGGCGTATCAGCCATAGTTCTCTCCCTCGGATCGAGCGGTTGTCAAAATTGGACGTTGCTTAGCAGCAGAGGCCCCAAGCCTCAATGCTTCGTCCAACCAGAACCCTGATGCGTCGGCTTTTTGGTTTCGGTGACATCATGGAAATCACCGTCGATCACAGTATCTCGGGGGCGTGGGCGCGGATTGGGATCGAATGGGTCGGGCTGCGGACCCATTTCGAACCGCTGAACCTTGATGTGCTTCCGCATGTAGGAGATGAGCGCGAGGCGCACAGGCGGCATCAACAGGGCAAAACCGACGGCGTCGGTGAAGAAACCAGGTGTAAGAAGCAGAGCGCCGGCCAGCAGGATCATCGCGCCATGGGCCAATGGTTCCGACGGATCTTCGAGACGCGAGAACGACCCGCGCAGGTTGTTCAACGCCATGATGCCCTGAGAGCGGACAAGGAACGTACCCAGAATGGCGGTCAGAACGACGATGCCAAGCGTCGGCCAAAGACCGATCAATCCGCCGATTTGGATGAACAGACCGATTTCGATCAGCGGAACCAGCAAAAAAGCCACAAATAGCCACATATCAGGGCACTCCTTTCGCCGGGCGTGCGGTGGACTATGCATCGCCCAACACCTACATAAGGACGCAACAACGACGTTTCCACTTTGCTCTGGGCGAGGTCCTGATGAATTCTCCGCTGATACAGCTTCTGGTGCTTGCCGGCATCGCCGTGTTTTTGATCCTGCGTTTGAAAAGCGTTCTGGGTACACGGGAAGGTTTTGAAAAGCCACCGATCCCCCGGCAGGATGCACCCTCCTCTTCGCGACGCGATTTTGAAGTCATCGAAGGTGGCCCGGATCACGACATCATCGATCACGTGGATGCCGGAAGCGATGCCGCCGACGCGCTCGCGCGGATGAAGCGGGTTGAGCCGTCATTCGGGGTGAGCGATTTTCTTGGCGGTGCGCGTGGGGCCTACGAAATGATCCTCATGGGCTTTGAGCGTGGGGAGCTGTCAGAGATCAAACCGTTCCTCGCGGATGATGTTTACGAGACCTTTGCAGAGGTCGTCGAGTCAAGAGAAGAACAGGGTCTGACCATCGAGGCGGAATTTGTTGGTGTCCGGGAGATGTCATTGGTCGATGCAACCTTTGACGAAACGACAAGTACGGCTGAAATAACTGTAAAGTATATCGGTGAGCTCACATCCGCTGTGCGCGACAGCTCGGGTGAGATTATCGAAGGGTCGCCGACCCAGGTGAAGCGGCAAAAAGACGTTTGGACGTATGCACGGCGTATGGGTGCGGATGATCCGAACTGGCAGCTTGTCGCCACGGGCGAATGATCCGAAGGCTGGGCACAGCCTTAGCCCTGACTGTTTTTATGGCGGGACCTACTGTGCCGAACGAGCCTGAAACCCAATATGCGATCCTTGGATTTGAGGATCTGGACGGCTGGGCGGAAGATGATCACGCGGCAGCGCTTGAGGTCTTCCGCAACACCTGCGCGGACCTTGATGAACCGGACTGGGCGTCGCTCTGCGCGCTTGCCCATGATGCTACCGATGCCCGGCAGTTCTTTGAGCTGTTCTTTCGTCCGATGATGATCACCGATGGACAGGAGCCCCTGTTCACCGGCTATTTCGAGCCGGAACTGTCGGGATCGCCGGTGAGGACCGGGCGGTATCGATACCCTATCTACAGTATGCCACCCGAAGCGCATGCGCAGCGCCCCTGGCTGACCCGTCGGGACATTCTGACCAGCGGAGTCATGGAGGGGCGCGGGCTGGAGATCGCGTGGGTCGATGATCCGGTCGAATTGTTCTTTCTGCAGGTTCAGGGATCGGGCCGGGTTCGTTTTCCTGATGGCAGAGTGATCCGAGTCGGGTACGGGGGTGCCAACGGACAAAATTACCGGTCGATCGGCCAAGAACTGGTCAGACGGGGCGTGTATCAGCCGCATCAGGTGTCTGCCGACGTGATCAAGAACTGGGTGCGCCGCAATCCGACAGACGGGCAGGAGCTCCTGTTTCACAACGACTCGTATGTCTTTTTCCGGGAAGTGAGTCAGGTTCCCGCCGATCAGGGGCCGCTGGGTGCGATGAACCGATCCATCACACCGATGCGTTCGATTGCGGTTGACCCCGCCTTTACCCCGCTGGGCGCGCCGGTCTGGGTCGAGAAAGATGGTCGCGATCCGCTGCGCCGATTGATGATCGCGCAGGATACCGGATCTGCAATCAAGGGCGCACAGCGTGCGGATGTGTTCATCGGAACCGGAGATCAGGCGGGCCGCAAAGCCGGGCGTATCAAGGATCCGGGTCGGATGGTTGTTCTGATGCCGATCCAGCGCGCCTATGCGTTCCTGCCTGAGGCGTTGCAATGAGCCGCCGTAAACTGCGGCCAGAGGAGCGCGAACTTTGGCAGAAGGTGGCACACTCAACAACGCCCCTGCCCCAGTCTTTGCGCCGGAAGGTGGAAACGCCGAAGCCGGTTGTTCGCAGCAAGCCGGATCCGGAACCGATGGATTTGCCCAAGGCTTTTGGCATTGGCACCAAAGCCACTCTTCCGCACGGGCAAATCACCACGCCGCAGCCTGCGCCCAGATCAAAGCCCGTGATGGACAAAAAGACCTTTGGCAAGATGCGACGGGGCAAGCTGATTCCCGAAGCCAAGATGGATCTGCACGGAATGACCCTTGATCAGGCGCATACGGCGCTGACGCGGTTTATCCTCACGTCGCATACGCGCGGCTTTCGTCTCGTGCTGGTCATCACCGGGAAAGGGCAGCGCGACGATCCGCACGACCCGATGCCGCGCCAGCGTGGGGTTCTCAAACGGCAGGTTCCCATGTGGTTGCGCATGGCGCCGTTGAATTCCGCTGTTCTGGAAGTATCCGAGGCGCATCTGCGTCATGGTGGCGGTGGAGCGTATTACGTCTATCTGCGCAGAACCGCGCGCAGTTGATCCGCGACCAAGGCGGGCGCTTCTTCGTGTAGAAGATGGCCGTAACCGGGAAATCCGATCACTTCTGCCTTGGGCATTTTTTCCGTGCTTTGCCGCACGGACGATGGCGGCACAGCTTTGTCGTTTTCACCGACGAGAAAGGTGCAGGGCACGTTAATCACCGGGAGGTCTGCGACAAGACCATCCAGCTTCCATTGCGCCATCATCAGAAGCGTCCCATCGAGATGCGCATCGCTGCGAAACAGCTTGGCGTACAGGTTCAGCCCTTCTGGTGAGATCTGCGATCCCGTTGTTTCCATAAGTGAGATCACCTGACCCGGACCAGACATGCGCCGCTTGATCAGCTTTGCCATCATGGGGCTGAGCGAAACAACGCGCGCGGCAATGGGAAACAGCACACCCGCCAGCCCTTTGAAAGGAGTCAGGGCAGGATTGACGGCGATCAGTGGTATCTTCGAATTGGACCCCTGCAATAACCGCAAGCCAAGCGCAGCGCCCGCCGAATGTGCAAGGATTGCCCGGGGCTGCCAACCTTCGTGATCGATCAGGGACTGCACGTCCTGCGCCATCAATGGCAAAGAAGACCGATGGCGGGAGCCGAGCTTTGTCAGTCCATGTCCGGGAAGATCAATCGCAACGACATGATGATCGCGCGCGAGATTGGTCATCACGTCACGCCATGAATGGGTCGATCCACTGGCGCCGTGGAGCAGTAGAACGGTATCGCCCTGCCCCATTTCTTGGATGTGCCAGCGGTGAGGACGCACTTCGACAAACCGTGAGTGTTCGGCGTGGGGCCAAGCCGTCAGGGTTTCTGCAGCGCCCATGAGGTCACCCGCCAAGCGCCGTATCTATGGCCCGGCTCAGTCCTTTTGCGTCGGCCCGAGGCAGAGGAATATATTGGGCGTTCATTACGTGGCAGAGCGAACGCAATTCCCTATGTGGTCGCACGGATGTATCTATCATCGCGCTGGGCACATTCAGAGACCGGACATGCCGGGCCATCGCCTGCGCGTCGTCATTTGCTGCGCTGCGACCGGTTTTGCCGGGTAGCGGAACATTCGCGCGTCCATCGGTCAGAACCGCGATGGAGGGTGACAGACCTTGCGCCCGGACGCGCTGTGCGAGTTCGGCCGCAGCCTTTAGGCCGGATGCCAATGGCGTACCTCCGCCTCCGGGCAGACCGGCCAAACGGCGCTTAGTCTGAACGAGCGACCGCGTTGGTGGCAGGATCAGATCCGCGCTTTCGCCACGGAAAGCAATCAGGGCAACATGGTCGCGTCGGGCATAGGCATCGGCCAGCATCAGTTCGACCGCGCCCTTGGCTTCGGACAGGCGGGCGACGGCGGAAGAGCCGGACGCATCGACTGCGAAGATCACCAGGCGGTCGGAAACTTCCTGGAACACTTTGACATGGATATCAGAGGGGTGGATGAGAACACCCGTACGTTCGGGGTTTTGCCTGCGGCGTATGGTTTGCCACGGCACGGCGGCGCGCAATGTGGCGACCAGATCAATCCGGTTGCCACCGTCGAGCCGCCCTGCCCGCGAAGGCAGCGGCCTGCCCCGCCGGTTGCCACGCTTCTTCTGCCCAGCCCCGCCGCTGCCGGATGCGGTTTTGACGCGACCGGACCCTTCCAGCATGGCAAGCACGTCAAACGGCAGAACCGCCTTAACCGCGTCGATCAGCAATTCGTCGGGCAGGTTGAGTTCGGACTCGTCCTGATCCGGGCTTTGCGAATCCGGCGCGTCGTCAGGTTGGGTATCGTCTTCAGGATTTTCATCCTCTTCCTCGACGGGCATCTGCGTTGCACGATGGGCGTAGACGAGTTGAACAGCGATCTGGAGATCGTCCTCGTTGATGCAATTGCGGTTGTTCAGAGCCGCATTTGCCCGCGCGGCGGCCAAGGCGATCAGCGGTGCCCGCAAGCTGTCAATACCGAAGCGCACGGCTGTTACGGAAAGGGCCGCGGGGACATCCTCGGGGATTTCGATCAGAGGCAGACGCCCGCGGGCGGCGTCGATGTCGGTGTCCTGGATCACCATCTGGACGAGTTCTACATGACGCAGGCCCTCCAGATCGACATGGAAGGCAAGCCGCTCGGTCAGGGTTCTTGGGGCGATCTCGTCATGCTCTGCCCCTTCGTCGAGAAGGATCAAGGCATGCCCGATGCCGGTGTCGAGCGATTGCGCCAAACGGGCGGCAAGGCCCGGTTCACAGCGCTCGGCCATCGTGAAGACCAAAGGCGTTGGAGTTTCGAGGATGCCCTTCGCGCGGATGATTTCACCACGCGTCAGGGTTTCGCCGATATCGACGCCCCCGAAGAGCTGCAGGTCAGAAATCGACGGTGAGATCCGGCGCGCCTTTGGGAAGAGCGATTTGACCGGAGCGCAGAACATGTCCCGCACCGGGCCTGCGCGGGACCGCAGGTGTAGACCCCCCAACCCAACCGGGTCGACCGCCAGAAGTGTCAGGGCCAATTGGCCCTGCACCTGAACGGCAGAGGGGTCTTCTCTCATGCAAAGACTTCCTCGACGGTGCGATCCACGCGGGTGGACGACCCGGCATCGTCAAGCGGATCGCGACGCAAGCGGTGACTGAGCGCCATCGAGGCGACAGACCGCAGGTGATCGCGGGTGACAATCGGGCTGCCTTGGTATGCAGCAAGCGCACGGGCGGCGCGGAGCAAAGTGAGTTCGCCGCGCAAACCGTCAGAGCCGATTGCGACGCACAGCCCGGCGCAATCGCGCAGCGTGTCGTCCGGGGCGTCTGTGGATTTCAGGGCATCACGTGCGGCCAGGATGGCGTCGCGGATTTTGGCGTCCTCGACCGACCATTTCTCGACAAAGGCGTCCGGGTTGGTGTCGAACGCGGCGCGGCGGCGGATGACCTCGACACGTTCTTCGATGTCGTTGGGAGATCGGACTTCGACGGACAGGCCGAAGCGGTCGAGCAATTGTGGGCGAAGCTCACCCTCTTCCGGATTGCCGGACCCGACCAGCACGAAACGTGCATCGTGACGGATCGAAAGGCCCTCGCGCTCGATGACGTTTTCGCCTGACTGAGCCACGTCGAGCAGCAGATCGACCAAGTGATCCTCCAGCAGGTTCACCTCGTCGATATAGAGGTATCCGCGATTGGCTTTGGCCAGCAGTCCCGGCTCAAACGCCTTTTCCCCTCGGCTGAGTGCGCGTTCGATGTCGAGCGCGCCGACCAGACGGTCCTCGGTTGTGCCAAGGGGAAGATCGACCACGGGCGTCGGGACATTGACCATATTGCCAGAGACGGGATCGGCCCAATCGGGCATCTCCGCCTCGGTCGCTGCGTTGGTCGGGCTGCCTTCGAGTTTGCTGATTTCCGGCAGTAGCGCCGCCAGTGCGCGGACTGCCGTGGACTTGCCGGTGCCTCGGTCGCCGAACACCAGAACCCCGCCGATGCCGGGGTCGATTGCGGTGAGGATCATGGCCAGTTTCATCTGGTCCTGACCCACGATTGCGGAAAAGGGAAACGGATGTCTCATGCGGCGATATCCTTGAGAATGCGGGGGGATTGCCCCTCCCAGCTGCCGACCTCATCAGCAACGCGGAAACGGGCGTAAAGCTCTTCGCGGAACCACTTGCCGTCGCGCACGGCGCGGATGGCCTGCGCGTGGGGTCCGTTGTTGCGCGCGAATTCAGCCATGGAGCGGGAGTCGGGCCAGATGGAAAAGGTGATCTGCTGGAGAAGCGGAACCTCTCCGATGCCGATCTTGAAGAGGACGTTTTTGTCTTCGCCGATCACACCGCTGATATCTGGCACACGCTTCCAGAACTGAGCAGCCACGACCGGGCGCACAGTGGCGCGGGTGAGCGCGGCGATGGGACCGATCTGCGCGGGAGATTCTTCGACAAAGGGCGATTGTCCGGACCACGCGCCTCGGGCGGAATACGGATTCAGAAACACGGTCCACTGTTCTGAAGCGTGGGCCCGGTAGCGTTTGAATACAGCCTCTTTTGCCAGGGCAGACCGTGCATGATCCAGATCAGGCCAGACGGCGAGAATTGCGTAAACCGAGGTGTTCGGGATTGGAGTAAACCCTTCTCCGGTTCCGGAACCGCAGAGTTTCCAGAACTGAAGGCCATCGATTCGCGGAAGCGAAAACCGAGCCGCACCCATCATTCCCAGCGCCCACAGGCGCGAAAGCGGCGTGGCAAAGCGGAAAAAGCTCAGGCTGACGGTCTGCATTTCGGTTCCCATAGTGTCAACTTAGTCTGACATGTTTCCGCGAAACATAAAAGATATTTAATTTATTGACGCACCCGATCGGCAAAATATTGTAAAGTAAAGTTGACAGTATATCATAGAGTCATGATGACCAAACTTGATACGGCCCTCGCGGCACATTCGGACAAGCTGACATCGGCGCATTCCGTCGTGATCGGGGCGGGTCTGGGTGGACTGGCCTCGGCCATGCGACTGGGCGCGCTGGGCTACCGCGTGACCGTGATCGATAAGCTGGATGTTCCGGGTGGGCGCGGGTCGTGCATCTGGAAAGACGGACACCGCTTCGATCTTGGACCGACGATCGTGACGGTGCCGCAGGTTTTCAAAGAGTTATGGGCCGTATGCGGAAAAGATTTCCACCAAGAGGTGGATCTGCGTCCGCTTGACCCGTTCTATGAAATCCGCTGGCCGGACGGGTCGACTTTCATGGCACGGCAGGACACGCAAGCGATGCGCGAAGAGGTGCGCCGATTGTCTCCGGGTGACGTGGCGGGGTACGACAGGTTCCTACAGGACAGCGAGGAGCGCTACTGGTTTGGATTCGAGGATCTGGGCCGCCGGTCCATGCACAAGCTGGGCGACCTGATTCGCGTTTTGCCGCGCTTTGCGATGCTGCGTGCGGACCGGTCGGTTTATGCGCACGCGGCCAAGCGCGTAAAAGATGAGCGGTTGCGCATGGCGCTGTCGTTCCATCCGCTGTTCATCGGGGGCGACCCGTTCAACGTGACGTCGATGTATATCCTCGTGTCCCATCTCGAAAAGGAATTCGGGGTGCATTACGCGATGGGCGGCGTTGCCGCGATTGCCAAGAACATGGCCAAGATCATCGGTGAGCAGGGCGGGACGCTGCGCATGCAGACCGAGGTTGACGAGATCCTCGTCAAAAACGGACGGGCGCGGGGAGTCAAACTGCGTTCCGGTGATGTGCTGACCGCCGACATCGTGGTGTCGAACGCGGATGCCGGATTCACCTATGATCATCTTCTGCGCAACCAACCGCGCAAGCGTTGGACTCCGACCAAGCTGAAATCACGCCGTTGGTCGATGGGTTTGTATGTCTGGTATTTCGGCACCAAAGGCACCCGTGGCATGTGGAAAGATGTGGGCCACCACACCATCCTGAACGGTCCGCGCTACAAGGGTCTGGTTCGCGACATCTTCATGAAAGGCAAGGTTGCCGAGGATTTCTCGCTTTATGTGCATCGCCCGACGGTCACAGACCCGAGCGCGGCACCTGAGGGTGACGACACGTTCTATGTGCTCAGTCCCGTGCCCCATCTCGGGCATGCGGATGCTGCGGACTGGAACGATCTGGAGCGCCAGTATCGCGTGCGGTTGACCAAGGTACTGGAAGAGCAGCTTCTGCCGGGCTTTTCGAGCCGGGTCACCGCAAGCGAGGTGTTTACGCCGGAGACCTTCAAGGACAGATACCTTTCGCCCTATGGCTCCGGCTTCTCGATTGAGCCGCGTATTCTGCAGAGCGCGTGGTTCCGTCCGCATAATGTGAGCGAGGAACTGAAGGGCTTGTTCCTGACGGGCGCGGGAACACATCCCGGCGCTGGTTTGCCGGGCGTGATCTCGTCTGCAGAAGTTTTGGCGCAACTGGTGCCTGACCCGGTCTTGGTGCGCGGATGAGTTGCCGTGAGAGCGATATGGAAGCCTGCCGCGAAGCGATCCGGCATGGCTCACTGTCATTTCACGCGGCATCCAGACTTTTGCCTGCGTCTGTGAGAGACCCGTCGCTGGCTTTGTATGCGTTTTGCCGGCTGGCCGATGACGCGGTTGATTTGCAGCAGGAAAAGGCAGCGGCCGTTTTGCGGCTTCAGGAGCGGCTTGAGCGGATCTACGACGGACGCCCGGACGATGCGTCGCCGGATCGGGCCTTTGCCCGGGTCGTCGAAGAGTTCGACATGCCGCGCGCTTTGCCTGATGCCTTGCTGGAGGGTCTGGCGTGGGACGCAATGGGGCGGCGATACCAAACCCTGTCAGAGCTCTTCGACTATTCTGCACGGGTTGCGTCAGCTGTCGGCGTCATGATGTGTGTCCTCATGCGTGTGCGCGACCCGGATGCTTTGGCGCGCGCCTGCGATCTGGGTGTTGCGATGCAACTGACCAATATCTCGCGCGACGTGGGGGAAGACGCGTTGGAAGGCCGGTTGTACCTGCCGCTCGACTGGTTGGATGAAGCCGGGTTGAGCGCGGAGAGGTTCCTCGAGACGCCGAAACCGAGCAAGGCGATCCGGCAGATGACCCGGCGGCTCGTCATGGAGGCGAACCGGCTGTACATGCGATCCGAGGCGGGCGTGGCGGCTTTGCCAGTGTCATCTCGCCCCGGAATTTACGCGGCGCGCTTCATCTATGCCGGTATCGGCGGGCAGGTGCAGCGCAGCGGATACGATTCCATCTCGTCGCGGGCCCGCACGTCAAAGTCGCAAAAGCTGGGGTGGCTGGCTGTGTCCGCCGCGCGCGCGGCGATGACGACCGTCATGCCGAAATCGGCCGTGCTATACGCTCGGTGCCTTCCCGAGACCGAGTTTCTGGTGCAGGCCGCAGAGCACCCCGACACGCGCCGCTCTCGCTCAGACGTTCTCTTCGAGGCCCTGTCTCAGGTCGCGCAGCGCGACAGAGAACGGCGGGACGCCTTGATTGCAGCGCAGGCTCGGCCTAACTGACATCCATGTTCTGGTTGCTCTTCGGCATTTTCCTCTTGGCCTGCTTCGCTGCGGGCGCGACCGGCGGTCTGTTCCCGCCGGGGCCGTGGTATCGCAACCTGAACAAGCCGTCCTGGACACCGCCGGATTGGGTGTTTCCCGTCACGTGGACAACGCTCTATCTGTGCATGTCCGCTGCTGGTGCCCGCGCCGCGGTCAGTCCGGACAACGCAGTGGCGATGGCGCTTTGGTCGCTTCAGATTGCGCTGAACGGGCTTTGGACGCCGGTGTTCTTCGGATTGAAGCGGATCAAGCTTGGCATGTTCGTTCTGGCTGCGCTTTGGCTGTCGGTGGCGGCGACGATCTATGCGCTGTTGCAGGTCGATCTGATCGCCGGGCTGTTGTTCTTGCCGTATCTCGTCTGGGTGACGATTGCGGGCGCGTTGAACCTGAGCGTCTGGCGGCTGAACCCGGACGAGGCGAACAAGCGCGCGCCGGCCAATTCCTAATCGAACGACCAGTTTCTGCGGCGGGGCACCCGGACTGCGAGCATCGGTTTGATCAGTGTTGACCTGAACCGGGTCAGGTCGAGCGCTTCGTGCACGCCAACAGTTTTTTCGCCGTTCAACCGTGTTTCGACCATGGATCGTGAGTAGAACGGCGCGTCGAGCATGTTCATCACCTGACGCGGACGGAACCCGTAATCGCCGCGTGTTTCGCGGCGCACGGCCCACAGGGACCGGCGGAATTCGAGCTGCGGTGGAAGGTCGATTTCGGTTGCTGTGCCGTCCCGATCAAAGTGGAAGCCAGAGCCGAGTTCCGACCCGTCGAGGCGCGTTGCATCGTAGAAGCACGTGCTTCCCCCGGCAGCCGGATACCGGCCCCAGGTCCAGTAGGCGAAATCCTGTTCCAGAGCGCGGGTTCCGAAATTTGCGTCGAAGTATCCGTGTCCGTCCCATTGCCAACCGGGCGCTTCGAGGTCGACCGAAATGTCGGACACCGGGCCAAACGGGCGCCAGATATGAGTGCCGTCCTCGGTCAAAGGGAGTTCGACCGACGTGATCGCGCTGGGCGTAACAGTGATCGTCCCGCGGACGCGGCTGACCAGTGGTGGAGAGGATATTTCGTTGATGTCGATGACCAGTTTCCCGTTCACCCACCGCATTGACGATGGCCCGACGGTAAAGCTGTTCGCGCTTTGGCGCAGGGCAGGGGTGCCCCGGTCGGTCATGGTGAAGCGTCCGCCGGGGCCATAGGTGGCCACGTTGATGCAGACATGGTTTTCGGGGTTTTTTCGTCCGGACCAGCGATACCAGGGCGAAAAGACCGAGCCTATGAATCCAATGACCGATACGGCACGTTTTCCGTCACCACTGATTCCGTCGATATACCACCATGCGTAGCCGTTTGGCGGAACCTTGAGGTTGAAGTTCGGTCCGTCACAATCGCCTCGGCCGCGTGCCCGCCGGAGAGCGCTGCCATCGGGACGCCCGCTCCCGGATGTGCTCCGCCGCCCGCCAGATACAGACCCTTGATCTGGGTGCGCGCTGTCGGTCGCTCCAGCCCGGCGGTCATCCCGTGCGGGGTCTGCCCGTAAAGCGAACCGGCGCTGCCGGGGAAGAGAGCGTCGAAGCTCTTCGCCGTCGTCAGGGCGTCCCGCCCCGGTTCCGGTGAGAAGCTCAGCCCAAAGCGGCGAAGAGTTGGGAACGTCCGTGTGTGACATATCTCGTAGTCCTCGGGCTGTGCCGCGCGCTGGGTCAGCGGCGGCGTGTTCATGATGATTTCAAAGCGCTCTGTTTCAGGGACGTCGGCGTTCTGGCCCCGATCCTCGGCGCAGACGTAGAGCGTGGGGTCGGACGGGATGAAGCCGCGTTCGATCTCGGCAAATTCGTTTTTGCCGGGGTCGCAGAAAAAGACGTTGTGATGCACCAGGTCGATTTTTGAGGGCGTTGCGCAAAAGCTCCAGACATTGGCGGAGTGACTGCGCGCGCGTTTGGTTGTGATGGACGCGATATTCGCGGTGGCCGGCCCGAGAAGGCCGAGCGCAAGCGCGCGGGGGTCGCCATTGAAGACGACATGATCGGCATAGAGCCGTTCACCCGAGGTCAGCGTGACGCCGGACACTTCTTCCTGCTCGACGTTGATCTTTTGAACCTCGGCGCCAAGGCGGAGTGTTCCGCCCTTCGCTGTGATCAACGTGGCAATGGACTTGGCCAGCGCGCTCATCCCGCCTTTCACGCACCAGACCCCACGCGCTTCTGCGTCCCAGATCAGGGAAAGGAGGGCGGGGGATCGGTCGGGTGAACCACCGACATACGTTGCGTACCGTCCGAAAAGCTGTCGCAGTCGCGGGTCGGTGAAGCTGTTCTCAAGCAATCGTTTGAATGTTTGTCCCACACCCATGTCACGGATCAACGACGGGTGTTTCATCACATGGGCCGTCAACGCGCTCAACTTTGGTTCGGGTTGAAGCATCATCGGATCACGGAAGCCGTCGAACAGCCGCGCAGCGCGATCAGCGAAAGACAGGAACTCTGCCTTTGCCGTGCCACCGGCAAATGCACCGATGGCCTCGGCGCTGGCCATTCTGTCTGGATAGAGGTCCAGAGGACCACTGTCCGGCCACCAGTGCCGAGCGAGAATGTCCTGCGGGATCAGCGTCACATGATCCGAAAGGGCTTCGTCTACATCGCCGAACAGGGTTTCGAAGACATCAAGCATGGTGAGGACCGTTGGTCCGGCGTCCACCCCATTGACCTGTCGCATCTTGCCGCCCGGCACAGACTGACGGTCAAGCACAGTTACGTCATAGCCGCGATGCGCCAACCGAAGGGCGGCCGCGAGGCCGCCAATCCCAGCGCCAACCACTATGACGCGGCCTGAACTGTGCCGAGGCTTTTTCATAATCGAATTGTTGACTCACATTTGCCAAGTGTCCAGTATGGTTTACACTAGTGTGTCAAATTAAAATGACAACACGATGTTTTAGGAGCGCTCAATGGGACTTCACACCCGCATCAATACTGCTGTTGAGACTGCAATTCGCGTCGGACAGGGCGGGACAGCGCCCGCAAAGCTCTCTGATGCGCTGCACTATGCATGCACACCCGGCGGTGCGCGAATCCGGCCCACCATTCTTGTGTCTGTCGCGATGGCCTGCGGGGACGATTCGCCCGAAATGACCAACGCTGCGGCGGCGGCGCTTGAACTTATCCATTGTGCCAGCCTCGTGCATGATGATCTGCCCTGTTTCGATGATGCGGATTACCGGCGCGGGAAACCCTCGGTGCATCGGGCCTATTCCGAACCGCTCGCGGTTCTGACCGGCGACTCGCTTATCATTCTGGCATTTGAAATTCTGGCGCGTGCTGCGCAGCATTCACCCGATCGTGCTGTACGCCTGATCCGGACGCTCAGCCGCCAATCGGGCATGCCACATGGGATCTGTGCCGGGCAAGGATGGGAAAGCGAAGCCAAGATCGACCTGTCGGCCTATCACAGGTCCAAGACCGGCGCATTGTTCATCGCCGCCACGCAAATGGGCGCGATCGCGGCTGGTCAGGATGAGGAGCCCTGGTTTGAACTGGGGGCGCGCATTGGCGAGGCGTTTCAGGTTGCAGATGATCTGCGCGATGCGCTGTACGACAGCGAAACACTGGGTAAGCCGGTTGGTCAGGACGACCTTCATGGGCGACCCAATGCAGTCACCGTTCTGGGCGTTGACGGTGCGAAGTCCCGCCTGCGCGATATTCTGTCAGGGGCAATAGCTTCAATCCCGTCCTGTCCCGGAGAGGCGCAGCTGGCCGAAATGGTCCGGCTTCAGGCCGAACGTTTGACGCCTGTGCCAACGACACGTGCCAAAGCTGGATAGATGGCGCTTGCGTCCGATACCCCACCGGCAGGCGTCCGGCAAAGGATAGGCCTGCACACCCGGTTGATGCGTTTGGTGGCCCGTCCGGGGTTTCAGCGCTGGGCGGCGGCATTCCCGTTCACGCGAAGCACGGCGGCAAAGGACGGCGCGGAACTGTTCGATCTTGTTCAGGGCTTCGTTAAATCGCAGGCGCTGTTCGCTCTGGTTGACCTGCGCATACTGCACCGCCTGATGGACGGTCCTCTCACCTCAGGCGAGCTGGCGGGGCCATGTCGGATGAGTGCGGACCGAATGGACAGGTTGCTCCGAGCCGGAACCGCAATGCGCGTTCTGAGGCGAGACCGCAAAGGGCGCTATGGCTTGGCACGAAAAGGCGCCGCAATGGTGGGCGTTCCCGGGCTGGAAGACATGATCCGGCACCACGCTGCTTTCTACCGTGATCTGAACGACCCAGTCGCTTTGTTGCGCGGCGAGGTGGACACGGAACTCTCGGCGTTCTGGCCTTATGTATTTGGTGCCGACAACGCGACAGATGCCGAGACCTCGAGCCGCTACTCTGATTTGATGGCGCGATCTCAGGAGATCGTTGCGGCTGATACGTTGGCGGCCGTTTCTCTGGCGGGAATCGATCGGCTGTTGGACATCGGCGGCGGCTATGGCGTTTTTGCCGAGGCCGCCGCGCTCAAGCATCCGGATCTGAATGCCGTGGTTTTTGATCTGCCCGCCGTTCGGCGCAATGCAGAGGCGAGGCTTCAGTCTTCAACCGCTCGTGACAGGCTCCGGTTTGTCGCGGGCTCGTTCAGAGATGATGCGCTGCCTGACGGCGCTGACGCGATTTCCCTTATCCGGGTTCTGTATGACCATCAGGATTCGACGGTTGCCGCGTTGCTGGGCAAAGTGTTTGACGCGCTTCCCGACGGGGGCCGACTGATCGTGTCGGAGCCTATGTCTGGCGGAGATCGCCCCGAGATCGCGGGCGATGTGTATTTCAGCTTTTACTGCCTGGCCATGCAAACAGGGACCGTGCGCAGCGCGGCCCGGATCGGTGCGATGTGTGAGAACGCCGGGTTCACGGATATCCGCAGTTACAAGTCGCGTAGGCCGTACGTGACGACGGTCCTGACCGCAGTGAAGCCGCAGACCAAACCCGGCTGAACCGTTTACACGAAAAGTGTCTATTATAGTTGACACGTTAGTGTGTAAGGATAAACTGACAGTGTAACGAGACTGGTGCGACACTTTGGATTCGATTCTTCGATCCCGCGTGTTGCGAAGCCGCAGGAGGTAAGGATGCAAACCGATGCTGTTGTGCTGAATGCACCAAAAACCCTTGCGATTGAGACTGTTCAGCTCACCGATCCCGGCCCGGATGACCTTGTCGTGGACATTGCACATTCCGGCATTTCGACAGGGACGGAAAAGCTGTTCTGGTCTGGTGAAATGCCGCCTTTTCCGGGCATGGGTTATCCCTTGATCCCCGGATATGAAGCGTCTGGCGAAGTCGTCGAGGCGGGCTCGAACACCGGTTACAAGCCTGGCGATCATGTCTTTGTGCCCGGCGCCAACTGCTATGACGGCGTGTTCGGCCTGTTCGGTGGCGCTACCCGAAGACTGGTTACGTCGCAGGACCGTGTCACCCGCATCGACGCTGGGCTGGGGCCTCAGGGGGCTCTGCTGGCGCTCGCGGCGACCGCACGGCACGCGATGGCGGGCCTCGACAAAGCCGTCCCCGATCTGATCGTCGGCCACGGTGTTCTGGGTCGCCTTCTGGCCCGTCTGACGCTTGCAGCGGGTGCACCTGCTCCGACCGTTTGGGAAATCGACCCGGATCGCGCAACAGGTGCAGATGGGTACGAGGTCATTCATCCGGATAATGACGACCGCCGCGATTACCGCTCTATCTATGATGCCAGCGGAAATGGTGGTCTGCTTAACGATCTGGTTGGTCGCATCGCCAAAGGTGGTGAGATCGTTCTGGCCGGGTTTTACACCCAACCGCTGCAATTCGCCTTCCCGCCCGCCTTTATGAAAGAGGCGCGGTTCCGTGTCGCTGCGGAATGGGCGCGCGATGATCTCGCAGCGACCCGTACGCTTGTCGAAAACGGGGCACTGAGCCTCGACGGACTCATCACCCATCAAGTGGCAGCATCGGATGCGCCCGGTGCCTATCGCACCGCGTTCGAAGATCCGGCTTGCCTGAAAATGATCCTCAACTGGGAGACGCCTTCGTGAAAGACGACGTTCCGAACCTGAAAGACTTCGACCAGCGCCTGCGCGACGAAGCCAATGAAGACCTGGCGGATGTCATCCCGGCAGAGGCCACCAAGAAAACCCAGATCATCGCGATCTACGGCAAGGGCGGGATTGGCAAATCCTTTACCCTTGCAAACCTCAGCCACATGATGGCCGAGCAGGGCAAGCGCGTGCTGCTGATCGGCTGCGACCCGAAATCCGACACCACGTCGCTGCTGTTTGGCGGCAAGGCGTGCCCGACGATCATCGAAACCTCGACCAAGAAGAAACTGGCGGGGGAAGAGGTGAGGATCGGCGATGTCTGCTTCAAGCGCGGCGGTGTGTTCGCGATGGAGTTGGGCGGACCGGAAGTGGGTCGCGGATGCGGTGGTCGTGGGATCATCCATGGGTTCGAACTTCTGGAAAAGCTCGGTTTCCACGATTGGGATTTCGACTACGTCCTGCTCGATTTCCTGGGCGACGTGGTCTGCGGCGGCTTCGGCCTGCCGATTGCCCGCGACATGGCGCAGAAGGTGATCCTTGTCGGATCGAATGACCTCCAGTCGCTCTATGTGGCGAACAACGTTTGCTCGGCGGTGGAGTATTTCCGCAAGCTGGGCGGCAACGTCGGTGTCGCCGGTTTGGTCATCAACAAAGATGACGGTTCGGGCGAAGCGCAGGCCTTTGCCGAAGCGGTGAACATCCCCGTTCTGGCATCGATCCCGCAGGACGACGACCTGCGAAAGAAATCCGCAAACTACCAGATCGTCGGAACGGCTTCTGGACCGTGGGGACCGCTGTTCGCGGAACTCGGGTTGAACGTGGCAGAAGCCCCGCCCGTCCGTCCTGCGCCGCTGAGCCAGGACGGTCTGCTTGAACTGTTTGACGGCTCTGAAACCGGGGCAGGCGTGGTGCTTGAGCCCGCCACCGATACCGACATGCGCGGCAAGAACGCCGCGCCGAAGCAATCCCTGGAAGTGATCTACGACGAAGCGTGAGGGCCAGCCACCCGCGCGCATTGGGAACGAAAGAAGACAGAACGTGAGCAACGAAGAAACATACGACGAAACGGCAGAGGTGGAGGTCATCCGCGGGGAACCGCGGGCGGAAGCTCCGGACGCACCCGTTATGACGGATGGTCTTGGCTGCCACTCGGGATCGGAGATGGAAAAGGCTGCGCGACTGGCAGGCAATTCCGAGATGCTCGATCAGTTTGCCAAGGACTATCCGAAAGGACCGCACGACCAGCCACAAAGCATGTGCCCGGCCTTCGGGTCTTTGCGTGTCGGGCTGAGGATGAAGCGGACCGCGACCGTTCTGTCGGGGTCGGCCTGCTGTGTCTATGGCCTGACCTTCGTGTCGCATTTCTACGGCGCGCGCCGGTCTGTTGGCTACGTCCCTTTCAACTCGGAAACGCTGGTTACGGGCAAGCTTTACGAAGACATCCGAGAAAGCGTGCACGAAATGGCGGACCCGGATCGGTTCGACGCGATCGTGGTGACGAACCTTTGCGTTCCGACCGCATCCGGCGTTCCGCTGCGGTTGCTTCCGAAAGAGATCAACGGCGTCCGTATTGTCGGTATCGACGTTCCGGGTTTCGGCATTCCGACTCATGCCGAAGCAAAAGACGTGCTTGCTGGCGCAATGCTCAATTACGCCCGCGAAGAGATCAAAGCCGGTCCGGTTCAGGCACCGGCAGGCGGCAAGTCGGACCGCCCGACGGTTGCCCTTTTGGGTGAGATGTTCCCGGCGGACCCGATGATGATCGGCGCGATGCTTGCGCCGCTGGGTCTGGCTGCAGGTCCGGTGGTTCCGTGCCGAGAATGGCGAGAGCTTTATGCGGCGCTGGATTGCGGTGTCGTGGCGGCGATCCATCCCTTCTACACGGCAGCAATTCGTGAATTCGAGGCGGCTGGTCGGCCCATCGTGGGATCCGCACCTGTCGGACATGATGGCACGGCCGCCTGGCTTGCCGGGATCGGAGACGCGTTCAACATTCCTGCCGCTCAGGTCGCCGCAGCGCAAAACGCGTTTCTGCCGGCGATCAAGGGTGCGCTGGCCGGATCCCCGATCAAGGGCACGATCACGCTGTCCGGTTACGAAGGGTCCGAACTTCTGGTCGCGCGGTTGCTGGTCGAGAGCGGTGCGGATCTGCGCTATGTCGGCACCGCCTGTCCAAGAACGCTCTGGTCAGAGCCTGACCGCGAGTGGTTGGAAAGCAAAGGCATCAAGGTCACATACCGCGCGTCGCTCGAAGACGATTGCGCGGCGATGGAGGCGGTGAAGCCTGACCTTGCCATCGGCACGACCCCGGTTGTGCAGAAGGCCAAGGAAATGGGCATCCCCGGTCTTTACTATACCAACCTGATTTCCGCACGTCCCCTGATGGGTCCTGCCGGTGCCGGATCGTTGGCCGAAGTGATCAACGCCGCCATCGCGGGCAAGTCCCGCATGGACGACATGAAGGCGTTTTTTGAAGGCGTCGGAACGGGAGATACCGCTGGCGTCTGGGAAAAATCCCCGAACCTGCGTCCGGATTTCCGCGCCCAGCACCAGAAGAAGCTGGACAAACAGGCGCGCGCCGCCAAAGCGCAGGAGATGATCTGATGCTTATTCAGGATCACGACCGCGCGGGTGGCTACTGGGGGGCGGTGTACGCCTTTACCGCCGTCAAAGGTCTGCAGGTTGTCATCGACGGGCCGGTCGGTTGCGAGAACCTGCCTGTCACGTCCGTTCTGCACTACACAGATGCACTTCCGCCGCATGAGCTCCCTATCGTGGTGACTGGCCTCGGTGAGGAGGAGCTGGGTCGAGAGGGGACCGAGGGGGCGATGAAACGCGCCTGGGGTGTGCTCGATCCAGCTCTACCTGCGGTCGTGGTGACGGGCTCCATTGCCGAGATGATCGGCGGGGGCGTCACACCGCAAGGCACCAACATCCAACGGTTCCTGCCGCGCACCATCGACGAGGATCAGTGGGAAAGCGCGGATCGTGCGATGACGTGGATCTTCACGGAATTCGGAATGACCAAGGGCCGGATGCCGCCCGAGAAGAAGCGCGAAGAGGGCGCAAAGCCGCGCGTGAATATCCTTGGGCCAATGTACGGCACGTTCAACATGCCGTCCGATCTGGCCGAGATCCGCCGTCTGGTCGAAGGGATCGGCGCCGAGGTCAACATGGTGATGCCGCTGGGCAGTCATCTGGCCGAGATGCGGAACCTCGTGAACGCGGATGTGAACATCTGCATGTATCGCGAGTTCGGACGCGGTTTGGCGGAATGCCTGGGCAAACCATACCTGCAAGCGCCGATCGGCATGGATTCGACCACCAGGTTCCTCCGCAAGCTGGGCGAATTGCTGGGTCTCGATCCGGAACCTTTCATCGAACAGGAAAAACATTCGACGTTGAAGCCAGTGTGGGATCTCTGGCGCTCGGTTACTCAGGATTTCTTTGCGACAGCGCAGTTCGGCATCGTCGCCAACGAAACCTATGCGCGTGGTATCCGCAACTATCTTGAGGGCGATCTGGGTCTGCCCTGTGCCTTTGCCGTGGCGCGTGTTGCTGGAAGCAAGACCAACAACGAAGAAGTGCGTTCCCTGATCCACGGAAAGCGGCCCCTGGTCGTGATGGGGTCGATCAACGAAAAGATGTACCTCGCGGAAATGAAGGCCGGGCATGGGCCGCAGCCGACATTCATCCCTGCGTCGTTTCCCGGTGCCGCAATCCGGCGCCATACCGGAACGCCGATGATGGGCTACGCGGGTGCGACCTACCTGCTTCAGGAAGTGTGCAACGGGCTGTTCGATGCGCTGTTCCACATTCTTCCGCTTGGCACCGAGATGGATCGGACCGACGCCACGCTCACCCCGCTGCGGCGCGACTTCCCATGGGATGCTGACGCCCAGGCCGAGTTGGACCGCATCGTTGCCCAGCATCCGGTGCTGACACGAATTTCTGCCGCCAAGAACCTGCGCGACGCAGCCGAGGCCGCAGCATTGAAACAGGGGGCTGAACGGGTCGTCTTCGAGACCGTTCAGGCCCTTTCGAAAACCCAAGGAGGACCGACGACATGACGGATTTCACCTCTTCTGACACGCGCTCTCACAAGCACGGTCATACAAAACGCGGGACCGAGTTCCTGGTTTACTTCAGCATCATCTTCGTCGTGGCGATCCCGTTCGCGACGGTGATCTGGATGCTCGAGGTGTTCCAGAAACAGACGCTGAACATGCGGGGGCCTCTGGCGCGCGCGTGGTGTGAAGCGGATCGGATCACCCCGCTGATATTCTCGGCCTGAAAAGGTTGGGGAGCGAGACTGGCCGCCCGGCGGGGTGGTCAGGACCTGCGGAGCTTTGGCTCCAAGGGACCCGGCCGCAGGGAATGCGGCGTCAGCATAACGTTCCGGAGGAAAGTTCATGGCTGATAATACCGACCTGTCCTTCACAGGTCTTACTGACGAGCAGGCCCAGGAACTGCATTCCGTCTACATGAGCGGCCTTTGGCTGTTCTCGGCGGTTGCAGTGGTTGCACACCTTGCAACCTTCATCTGGCGCCCGTGGTTCTGAGGAAGGATTGAGACATGGCAAAGTTCTACAAGATCTGGCTCATCTTTGATCCGCGTCGCGTGTTCGTCGCGCAGGGCGTTTTCCTCTTCCTGTTGGCTGCAATGATTCACCTGGTGGTGCTGTCGAACGGCATCAACTGGTTCGAAACCGCAGCATCCGCAGGGATGTAATCGTCAGCCGGCCCGCAAGGGCCGACACGATCGCTGCGGGCGGTCCGGACAGCTGGTCCGCCCGTGGCAAACACCGGAAACAACACGGCTGTGTCCGACAACGACCTGCCGACAAACGCGGAGACATAGAAGATGGCGCTGCTCAGCTTCGAGAAAAAGTATCGCGTCCGCGGAGGGACGTTGATCGGCGGCGATCTGTTCGACTTCTGGGTAGGCCCGTTTTACGTGGGCTTCTTCGGAGTCACGACCGCCTTTTTTGCTCTGCTCGGCACAATCCTCATTCTTTGGGGTGCGGCAGATCAGGGCACATTCAATCCTTGGCTCATCAATATCGCGCCGCCTGACCTGAAATACGGTCTGGGTATGGCTCCGCTCATGGAGGGTGGTCTCTGGCAGATTATCACGATCTGCGCGGTCGGGGCCTTCTGCAGCTGGGCGCTGCGCGAGGTCGAGATCTGCCGCAAACTGGGCATCGGGTATCACGTGCCCTTCGCCTTCAGCTTTGCGATCTTCGCCTATATGACGCTGGTCATCTTCCGCCCACTTCTGATGGGTGCCTGGGGCCACGGTTTTCCTTACGGGATCTTCAGCCACCTCGATTGGGTGTCGAACACCGGCTACGCCTATCTGCACTTCCACTACAATCCGGCGCACATGATCGCGGTGACGTTCTTCTTCACCACGACACTGGCTCTGGCGTTGCATGGCGGTCTGATCCTGTCGGCGGCGAACCCTGAAAAGGGTGAGGAAATGCGCACGCCGGATCACGAAGACACGTTCTTCCGCGACTTCATCGGCTACTCGGTCGGCACCCTCGGGATCCACCGCGTCGGTCTGCTCCTCGCGCTGAACGCCGGGTTCTGGTCTGCGGTCTGTATCATCATCTCTGGCCCCGTCTGGACGAAGGGCTGGCCCGAGTGGTGGAACTGGTGGCTCGAACTGCCCATCTGGGGCGCCAATGTGGGGATGTAATCATGGCTGAGTATCAGAACATTTTCACACAGGTCCAGGTTCAGGGAAAACCTGAATGGGGCATGGCGACCGAAAACGCCGAGCAGGAGCGGACGCGAAAAGCGGGTTTCTCCACCCTGATCGGTTGGATCGGCAATGCGCAGCTTGGCCCCGTTTGGCTGGGTTGGACCGGGATGGTGTCAATCGCCGCGGGTATTCTCGCGTTGAACATCATCGGTCTCAACATGCTGGCGCAGGTTGGCTGGTCGATCCCGGAGTTCATCCGGCAGCTGTTCTGGCTCGCGCTTGAACCGCCAAGCCCGGAATATGGCTTGCGTATGCCTCCGCTCAACGAAGGCGGTTGGTACATCATCGCCAGCTTCTTCCTGCTGATTTCGGTGATGAGCTGGTGGGCGCGAACCTACTTGCTCGCGATGGAACACAAGATGGGCAAACATGTCTTCTGGGCCTTCGGCTCGGCTATCTGGCTGTTCCTGGTCCTCGGCTTGTTCCGTCCGATCCTGATGGGGTCATGGTCAGAGGCGGTGCCTTACGGGATCTTCCCGCACCTTGACTGGACGACCGCCTTCTCGATCCGCTACGGCAACCTCTACTACAACCCGTTCCACGCGCTTTCGATCGTGTTCCTCTATGGTTCCGTCCTGCTCTTCGCGATGCATGGCGCGACCATTCTGGCGGTGACCCGGTACGGCGGCGACCGCGAGTTGGAACAGATCATCGACCGTGGAACGGCAACCGAACGGGCCGCCCTCTTCTGGCGCTGGACCATGGGCTTCAACGCAACGATGGAAGGTATCCACCGTTGGGCGTGGTGGTTCGCGGTCCTGACCCCGATCACGGGCGGCATCGGCATTCTTCTGACCGGCACCGTTGTGGACAACTGGTTCATCTGGGCACAGGAGCATCACTTCGCTCCGATGTATGACGGCTCTTACGGGTACGAAGCCTACGGTTCCTATGAAACCTTTATTGGACAGGAGAACTGATCATGTTTCCCAAATGGTTCGATAAATGGAACCGGGAGAACCCGACCAATATCTATGGTCCGGCAATCCTGGTGGGGGCCGCAGGGGTCGCTGTTACCGTCGCCGCGTTCTTGGTGGTGGTCGGTCAACCCTTCAAGACCGAAAGCCTGCAGTCGGGTCCACGCGGAACGGGGATGTCCAGAGCGGAGTTTGTCTCTGATCTGGCCAAACCCGACCCTACCATCGAGGTCATGTATTCCGAAGCACCCTATGTGCCGGAAGGTGGTGAAGCGAAGGCGTCCGAGATTTACCAGAACGTTCAGGTTCTGGGAGATCTGACCGAAGATAATTTCAACCGCCTCATGCTGGCCATGACCGACTGGGTCGCTCCGGATCAGGGCTGCGCCTACTGTCACGGTGATGTCGATGTTGAAGAATACGGAAACGATGACCTCTATACCAAGGTTGTCGCACGCCGGATGCTTCAGATGACTCAGAACATCAACGAGAACTGGGATGGCCACGTGAACGCCAACAAGCAGGTTGGTGTCACATGCTACACCTGTCACCGTGGGCAGAACGTCCCGTCCGACATCTGGTTCAGGATGGGTGCGGTCAACGAAGCAGCCGGCGGTTGGGCGGCGGTTCAGAACAGGGTGACGGTCCAAAGCCAATACACGTCTCTTCCATCGGACGCGCTGGAGACCTTCCTCCTCGACTACGGCCGCATCGGTGTTCACAACCTCGAAGCGCACGTTGCCGAGTATCCTGACGAAGAGGGTGTCACCACCTGGCAGGACACAGAGCGCACGTTCAGCCTGATGAACTACGTGGCAAATTCGCTGGGTGTGAACTGTGTGTTCTGCCACAACACCCGCGCCTTCTATGACCCCGAGCAGGTGACCCCGCAATGGTCCACCGAACAGCTTGGCATCGGCATGGTTCAGGAAATGAACAACGACTATCTGGTGCCGCTGGAAGAGGTCTATCCGCCGGAACGCCTTGGACCGGTCTTTGCCGACGCGCCGAAAGCCGCCTGCAAAACCTGCCACAAGGGTTACCAGCAACCGCTGCAAGGGACGAATGTCATCGCTGACTGGCCCGAGCTCGCGACGACAGGTGCGCCTGTCTACGAATGATCGGTTCGGGGCGGTCCGCCGCCCCGGCCATCGCCAGATCCGGTTTTGACAGGTTCCCAAAACGCAAAACCGGATGCGGGGCTCAACACCCCGGTTCCCTTCCTGTTGGCTACAGGAACTGGCGTCACGTTTCTAGGCACCCCCTGGCAAACGTGACGCCTTTCTTCCCTCTGTCCCCGAGGAGACTGCCAGATGACACATTCTCTCACACCCAATCTTGACCGGGTCGCCGGTCCATCCGACCTTCGCAACATGGATGACGCAACGCTGACGGCGGTTGCACACGAAGTCCGATCCGAGGTTATTTCAGCGGTGTCGCAGACCGGGGGGCACCTTGGGTCCAGCCTTGGGGTCGTCGAGCTGGCAGTTGCGATCCATGCTGTGTTCAACACGCCGATGGACAAGCTGATCTGGGACGTGGGTCACCAATGCTATCCGCACAAGATCCTGACCGGGCGCCGCGACCGCATGACCACGCTGCGCCAGAAGGACGGATTGTCCGGGTTCACCAAGCGGAGCGAGTCCGAGTTCGATCCGTTCGGTGCAGCACATTCGTCAACATCGATCTCGGCCGCGCTGGGCTTTGCTGTCGGTCGGGACATGGGGCGGCCCACCGGTGACGCCATCGCGGTTATCGGCGATGGGTCGATCAGCGCCGGCATGGCGTATGAAGCCATGAACAATGCAGGGCACGAAGGCCGACGGCTGTTCGTGATCCTGAACGACAACGAAATGAGCATCGCCCCGCCCGTTGGCGCCATGTCTTCCTACCTCAGCCGCATGTATGCGAATGAACCGCTGGCCAAGATGAAATCTCTGGCTGAAGGGTTCGAGGCGGCTCTTCCGCCTCCGATGCGGGAAGGCGCAAAGCGCGCCCGCCAATTGGTGACGGGCAATCTGCAAGGGTCTGGAACGCTGTTCGAAGAGCTCGGGTTCGAGTATATCGGCCCGATAAACGGACACGACATGGGTCAGCTTCTGCCGGTTCTGCGTGCCGCCCGGGCCCGCGCCACCGGACCGGTTCTGATCCATTGCTGTACCGTCAAGGGCAAAGGCTACGCCCCGGCCGAAAACAGTGCCGACAAGTACCACGGCGTTTCAAAGTTCGACGTTGAGTCGGGAACGCAGGCAAAATCCAAGCCCAACGCGCCAAGCTACACCAAGGTGTTCGGCGACACGCTGACGGACGAAGCGGCGCGAGATCCGAATATCGTCGGCATTACAGCGGCGATGCCCGGTGGGACAGGGATAGACATTCTGGCAAAACGCTTTCCATCCCGGGTTTTCGACGTCGGGATCGCAGAGCAGCACGCGGTGACCTTTGCTGCCGGGATGGCGGCATCAGGTCTGAAACCGTTCTGCGCAATCTATTCGACCTTCCTCCAGCGTGGATATGATCAGGTCGTCCATGACGTTGCATTGCAGAACCTTCCTGTCCGCTTTGCCATTGACCGCGCCGGTCTTGTCGGTGCCGACGGGGCCACGCATGCCGGGGCGTTCGACGTAGGTTATCTGGCTGCGCTTCCGAACATGACCGTGATGGCGGCCGCTGATGAGGCCGAGCTGATGCACATGGTCGCGACAGCGGTCGCCCATGACAGTGGCCCCATCGCCTTCCGCTATCCTCGGGGGTCGGGCAACGGTGTCCAGATGCCCGAGCGGGGCGAGGTTCTTGAAATCGGTAAGGGTCGCGTCATTCAGGAAGGAAGCGATGTTGCGTTCCTGAGTTTCGGAGCACATCTGGCCGAGGTCGAAGCGGCGGCGAGGCTGCTTGAAAAGGATGGTGTGAGTGTCACCATCGCGGACGCCCGATTTGCCAAGCCGCTGGACATCGAACTGATCCTCCGACTGGCCCGTACCCATGACGCCCTGATCACCATTGAACAGGGCGCACGTGGTGGGTTTGGCGCAATGGTCCTCCACGAACTTGCAGATCGTGGTGCGTTGGACCAAGGGCTGAAGATCAGGACGGTAACGCTGCCTGACCGGTTCATAGATCAAGCGTCGCCGGACGAGATGTACGCCGACGCCTGTATGACCCGCTTCGATCTTTACAAGATGGCGGTGGCCTTGACCTCAAGCGACGGAAAGGTTGTGCCCCTCACGAAAGGCGCGTGAGGGTCAGATCCAATCCAGAGCGTCATCGACAAGGCCTGTCACGCTGATCGTGAACTCCGAACCTTGTGCGGTGTCCACATGCGCGGCGTGATCGTCGATGATGTCTTTTGCACTCACAACCGAAGCGATTGTGCCATCGAAAGTCTGCATCGCGGTATTGGCAACAGAGACATTGTTCAGCCCGTTGACGACGGCATAGTACGCACCGATCTCGGCCTTGGTCTCGAGGTACTGTGCATCGCTTGCGCTGCCAGTCGCTGCTTTTGCTCCGTCGATCATGGCGAGAATGAACTCGGCTCGATCCACCGCGCCGCTGTCCAATACGCCCGTCCAGTAATCGAAACCGGCGGCATCAGGACTGCGCCCGAGAATGTTTGAATAGACAGCAGTCACAAAATCGCCGGTTCCGCTTGAACCACCGTAAAGAGCCTGTGTCTCCGGCTGATCAAAGAACTGACGCGCAATCTGGTTCATGCTCATGCCATCGGCCAGCGCAGACCCCCAGAACAGAAGGCCCGTCGCATCCGGGGCGCGGTTGAAATAGGCGACGTACAGCTCGCAGAAAGCCAGCATGTCGGCATCGGTCAGGGTGCTGACATTGGTGAACTTGCTCAGGGCAAAGCTCGTACCGTCGAAGTCGAGGTTTTCGATGCTGTTGAGCGTGTCGGTCCCATCGCCACCGCTTCGGTCTTCGATGATGATCGTGCCGTTGCTGATCGTCAGCCCATAGTTGGACATGTCGCTCATATAGACAGCGGTATCATTGCCGGCACCGCCTGACAGAATGTCATTGCCACCGGATCCGGTGATCGTGTCGTCCTGCGCCGTCCCAACGATGTTTTCCGCATTGGATGTGCCGACGAGAACACCTGTCGTGTCCTGACGGGCATTCGAATTGCCTGGCGCAGAATTACTTTCCTCGACGATGTCCGGCGTTGTCTGACCGCCCGTCATCGCAAAGTTCTGCGTCACCATGACAGAGAAATACGTTCCGCTGTCATAGGAGTACGTTCCGGTCTGGATGCCGATTCCGACGACTTCCAGATCAGGCATGAGAATATTCGCACGGTGGCCAGGGCTGTTCATCAGAGCAATGTGCAGGTCGTACACATCGTCGAACAGGCCTTCGTCCCCACGTTCGCTTTGCGCAGCGATGTTTTCGGCCGTACGTCAAGAGCCAGAGAGGTCGAACCCCTCTGCGGTCATGCGTTCGGTCGGCGTCGACCCACCGACGCCGGTATGGCTGAAGACGTTGTTCTCCAACATCCACAGCGAATGCGCATCCGCAGACGCGTTCAAGACTTTGTCGAGAACAAGCGCGTTCAAGCCGCGGCTGATACGCTCCTCGTTCACGAGGTCTAACATGTACCTTTCCAGATCACTGGCGGTGGCAGCAGACATCTCAAACTCCCCAGTTCGAGCCCCTCATAAATCCTTAAGTTAGGG
>NZ_JFKC01000013.1 GCF_002115805.1 Marivita geojedonensis
CATCATAGATTGTGCCGCCTTCAGCGAACTCGAGCTCAGGCCGAAAACCGAAAAAAGTGGTCAGACTTGCCTGTGGATCGAGATCCAAAACCAATACTCGGTAGCCTCGCAAGGCATACCGTTGTGCAAGATGTATCGTTGCTGTCGTTTTTGACGATCCGCCTTTGAAATTGACGACAGATATCACCTGGAGACGATCGCCCTCACGTCGACCAGGACGGTAACTTTCTGCGTTCTTTCCAGTGCGCCCCAGAATATCGCGCAACTTATCAATCTCTTGGGCTGTGTAGAACCGGTGTCCGCGGTTGTCTGTATGCACTTCCGGGAAGCTGCCGTCCTTGTGCCGGTTGCGCAGGTTAGATGTGCTCACGCGCAAGAGGCTGGCAACCTCGGTAGAACTGAAACGGCGCAGGGACTTTCGTTCTTCGGGCTCGAAAGCGATCTTCATCTGGCGATCCAAAGACTCAGCCAGATTGTCGGCAAATGCTCCGATGTCGGAAGAGCCTATGCCTTGCGCGTATCCAACGTTACGATCATCCATATCTTGCCGCCCACTCTCGGCCTCTGTTGAGGCTCTTGGTCATTCTGACGGTGTACAGCGTATCTGACGCGTTTTGCCGTCAGAATGGGAATGCCACGATCCAGTGAGTCCGGCAAGAAGAATCTAGATGTAGTGTGAAAGTTATCCACAGCACCAATAAGTTCAGTCGCATCAGGATAGCCGCAAACGTTTGATTTTATTGCATTAAGTCGACGCGATCGCGCTTCAAGCTGCCAATCCGAATTGTTTGGATGGTTTCAGCTAAACCCATGCAACCAATGGCACAATTGACCTTCTGGCGGCGTCTGGAGCGATAGATTCAGTTGGATGAGTCCCTGCTAGTTATAGTCGGGAGTGAGCCGATTCTGATGAAATTAGACCAAGTCGCTCCGCTCGTTCGAGCAACATCTTGACCGAAGACGGCTGCCAGCTGGCACGACCTCGAGGGGTGCGTTCGCGCATAGCTTCCAGCCGGTCGCAGATCGCTTGCAATGTGATTTCGGGGTCAGCTCCTTTGATGGCCGCCACGATAGCGGGCAGGCGATCGCCGGTTTCGCGGCGACCAGCTCGGGCTAGGACCTCGGCGGGTAGAAACCCGTCGCGCACATACGCCTTCACGGCGCGGAGCAGGCGGCTTTGGGTCCAATGGCGATCTGGCGGCAGCCGGCCATTGACAATCCGCAGGACGTCTTCCCAAGCCATATCGGGGCGCAGGCGGCGCACATGCGGCACCCAATCCTGCGCTGTCTCGTTCAGTCGCTCCATGTAGCCGTCCTGTCGCGCCAGCCGCACCTTGCGCAGCGCGGCAGGGTCCTTGGCGCGAAGCCCTGGGTTGCCGCCTACGCGCCCTTTGGCGCGCGCCGAGGCAAGCCCGGCCTTGGTACGCTCACGGATCAGGGCACGTTCGAACTCGGCCGCAGCGCCCAGAACTTGCAGCGTGAATTTGCCCTGCGGGGATGAGGTGTCGATGGGGTCCTGCAGGGAGCGGAAGAAGGCGCCCTTGGCCTCCAAACGCTCAATCACCTCGAGAAGGTGCGATAAAGACCGCGCAAGCCGGTCAATCCGTACGACAACCAACGTGTCGCCGCTCTGGACACGTTCGAGCACCCGCGCAAGCACCGGACGCGCGCGATTGCCGCCGGAGGCGTGCTCTTCGAAGATTTCGGCGCATCCCGCAGACTGAAGAGCCTCAGACTGGGGCAGGGGGGTCTGATCCTCAGTGGAAACTCGGGCGTAGCCTATCAAAGGCATGAAACCGGCCTGTTTGCAATTTAAGATATCGCTACTAAACGACCGTTTGTAAACGAATGCAAGTAGGTGCTCTCTCGTCGCGCTCGTCCAAAAACCCTTGGTTTCCTTGCGCTGAGCGCGATCTGAGCGGTTTCACCGGCAGTCGCGCGTGCGTATTAAATAAAGAGCGAAGGCAACCGCCACAAAATCACTTGGGTATTGTGCAAAAGAACAGTATTTTGCACATATGAAGACCCAAGCATCGGCTTTGAATGATAATTTCAATGACCCCCTCATCACCATCGAGGAGGATGAAGAGGCCCGCGAACAAGATCTCTGGTTTCTGCCGGGACCATTCGAAAAAGAACCAGATGATTTGCCTCCCGGGCCGCGTGCAGAACCGCCGGACACGGCCGTCATCGAAGACTGGGCAAAGGCAGAAAGCGTTCACGCTGCGCGACTGGCACGCGTGGCTGGACGCCTGGGTGCTCTGGATGACCGGCTGCTGCGTGGCCCGGAAGGCTGGCGGCATCGCCTCGCTCTTATCGAGGCAGCGGACCTTAGCTGGTTCGCAGGGGATCGGGTGAGTTCTGATCGACTGGCGCTCTGGATATCGATGCGGCTGTCAGGTGCACAGGATGACCCCAATGCCCTAGCAAGAGTTGGATGGGCTGTTCGGCGCCTGACAGGTGGTCCCGGACCGAAGGCTGACTTGGCCGCCTTCCTGGATCGCCGCGATCCCGAGAACATTGAAGGCAGCGCTGAGCGTTTCGAAGATCGCGCGGGCGGATGGTTGGACGTAATGGCCTCAGCAGCCGAACTCCACCCAATCACGCGGGCTTGCATGGGTTTTCATCTCTGGAGCCTGGCCGGCCTCGGGGGGCATGGTGACCAGATCGAAGCTGCCGTCACCGCGTCCAGGGTCGCGGCCTGCGACGGAAGAGGCGCCGTCTTCGCGCCGCTGGCTATGGGCGGGGCAGGGGGGCTGCGTGGCTCGGGCACGCCTACCGAACGCTTGGCCCGCTGGTTGGATGGCATGAACAGCGCAATTCTGACGGCGATGCGAACACTTGACGATATTGAAGCGTGGACGGGTCGGGCAGAAAACGTCATGGCGCAATTGTCTGGCCGCACGCCGCTTGCCTTGCGAAGAACTTTCTCTCAGTGGCCCTTGGTCTCCGCCCCAATGGCTGAGGCGACGACTGGAGCCAGTCGCGCCGCCGTTCAGCGCAATCTGGCGTGGATGGAGGCGAGCGGTTTGATCTGCGAAGTGACAGGGCAGGGGCGGTATCGAATGTGGAAAGCTGACGGAGTATTGGGCTTCCATTAATGGATTGTGACGGCGACGGATGGTTTTCGATAGGTTGAAGCGTTTAGTGTGCAACTCATGTTCGTGTTTCGATCGGATGATTTCGCAGCGTTCCGCAGGTATTCCGGTGAGTTCGCCCGGATCCTAGAAAAGTTGCAATACCATGTATTCGCTTCGACGGGGTCTCTCAAACATACAATGCTTCCGAAAGCTCTGTCGCTTAGGCGAGACAACGCAATAGACACCATGCTGCAGCCCATACACTGGATCGTCTGGAGGAAGACTGGCACTGTCCGTGGCCCGGTTTTCGCGAATGGCCGTGCTCTAATTCTTGTGAGGTTCGGATTCTGGAACTTGGAATTCCGTGCTGTTGATCACGATATCAGCGAGGCTGTAGCCGTCAAAAACGTCAAGCATCGCCGTGATGGCTCTGTCAAAGATGCGGGGTAGGCGGCATGAGTGCGTGATCAGGCATTGGTTGTCGGCGCGGAAGCATTCTACGAGCGCGAAATCTGGCTCGGTCGTTCGTATAACACTGCCTAGGTTGATTGTTTCTGCCGGCATCGCCAGTCGAAAGCCACCCGAACGTCCGCGCTGAGCCTCGAGGAACCCTTCGTGCGTGAGCGTCCGAATCACCTTTTTCAAATGTGGCGCGGAAATTCCGTAGACTGCCGCCGCCTCCTCGATGGTGACGTTGGTGCCTCCCTTGCTCGCCGCAAGGATTAGTACGCGCAAAGCGTAGTCAGAAAATTTGGTCAGTCGCAAGGCGACATCTCCTCGTGAGGCAAGTGTGCGTGGCCGGATTTGCCCGCTCCGGAAGACTAACTCTCAAAAGGATCATCTTATTTGATCTTAATCAAGGTGCCAGCTCGCGTGGGGTGCGACAAGCATTTCAGAAAAGGGTGATTTTCAATGACCCAAATATTGCGGCCTTGGAATGTCTAGGACTGAACCAAATAAGATCCCGGTATGTCTTCGAAGCCTCTGCAAGGTTTTCTGCCGCGTTTTTGTGATCCTTGCCGTCATTGGACTGGTCATGGATATCGCCCGACCCGGTCGCGCCCATGCCGGTGAGAGCGCTTATGGGTTCGAAATCGTCATATGCTCCGGCGACGGGGCCAAAACGATAACGGTCGATCGAGAGGGCAATCCCATCGAAGCGCCTGGCAACGCCGTTTGCGATTGTGGCTGTGCCGCATGTCCATCTTCCGGTGTCGTTTGCCTGATACTCGAAGCTTCTGCCCAAGACCAACCGATGTCCCTTGCGGCCGCCGTCCCATGCACCTTGAAATCGACAAACCGCGCCCGTGAACGCGGGCGGTTGCCGGTCCCGCGCGGCCCCCCGACCGAGAAAGAAGCCTGATGTTCCTGTTCCGAAGCCTCCTTCGTATCCTGTTCCTGCTTGCCGCAATGGCCGCGCCCGCAGCCGCGCAGAGTCCGGTTCTCGGCCAGTTTCTCGGCGAAGTTTCCCCTTCCGAGCTTATCGAAGGCGCAGACGCCTTCGGCCCGATTCGTGACGATCTGCCGGTCGTCCCCGTCCAGACCGGCGGCGAAACCGTGGGCTGGGCATTCGTCACGTCGGATTTTGTCGGCACGACCGGCTATTCCGGCAAACCCATCCACGTGATGGTCGCCATCGGACAGGATGCCGTGCTGCGCGCGGTCCGCCTGGTCAAGCATTCCGAACCCATCGTCCTGATCGGCATTCCCGAGGCCAAGGTGCAGGCACTGACCGCCTCATACGCCGGTCTGGACATCGCTGCCGAAGCGGCGGCCGGCGGTGTCGCGCATGATCTCAACATCATTTCCGGCGCGACGGTTACGATCATGGTCATCGACGACTCGGTCGTCCGGTCTTCGATCCGGGTGGCGCGCACCCTGGGTCTGGGTGGGCTCGCCCCCGAAACCGCGCCCGAGGGGCCTAAATACGCGATCAATGCCGAGGCAACCGCGGCAGGCGACTGGCAGACCCTGGTCGGGGACGGCACGATCCGGCGCCTGTCGCTGGATGTCGGACAGGTGAACCGCGCCTTTGAACAGGTTGAAGACCCGCGCGCGGCGGCGCGTCCCATTGCCGGGGCGGAAGACGACACGTTCATCGATCTCTATGCCACGCTTGTCTCGATACCCGGGATCACCGAATCGCTACTCGAACCGGCCGAGGGCCAGAACCTGCGCGACTGGCTGGCCGAGGGCGAGCACGCTCTGCTGGTCGCCGGTCGTGGGCAGTATTCCTTCAAGGGCTCGGGCTATGTCCGTGGCGGCATCTTCGACCGCATCCAGTTGATCCAGGGCGATATCTCGGTGCGCTTCCGCGACCGCGACCACCGCCGGGTGGGCGCCATCGTCACCGACGGGGTGCCGACCCTGTCCGAGATGGACCTGTTCCGAATTCCCGCCGACATCGGCTTCGATCCGACCGGGCCATTCCGCCTGCAGCTTCTGGTCCAGCGCGATGTGGGCGCCATCGAGCGTGTCTATACCACCTTCGAGATGGGCTGGCAGCCGCCCGCCGCCTTCCTGCAGTCGATCACACCCGAACCCGCGCCCGCCGCAGCGATCGCGCCCGAGCCGGACGAGGCCAGCGCCAAGACGGCACTCTGGCAGCGCATCTGGCGTGACAAGACGGTGGAAATCGCCGTTCTGGCGGTGATGCTCGCGGTTCTGACGGTCGTGTTCTTCTTCCAGGACCTCGTCACGCGCTCGGCCCGCGCCACGCTCTGGTTCCGCATGGGGTTTCTGACGGTTACGCTGGTTTTCCTCGGCTGGTATGCCAATGCGCAACTGTCTGTTGTGAACTTGATGGCGCTGGCCAATTCGCTGGCGACCG
This sequence comes from Marivita geojedonensis, assembly GCF_002115805.1. Taxonomy (GTDB): domain Bacteria; phylum Pseudomonadota; class Alphaproteobacteria; order Rhodobacterales; family Rhodobacteraceae; genus Marivita; species Marivita geojedonensis. Next base: position 5,911 of record NZ_JFKC01000013.1, read on the forward strand.
ACTTCACATGGGAAGCGTTTCTGCTGGATCCTCTGACCTTCATCCTGTGGTTCTCAGTTGCTGCCGCACTGATCTTCTGGGGGCGCGGTGCCTATTGCGGCTGGCTCTGCCCATTTGGCGCGCTTCAGGAGCTCTCGAACCGAATGGCGAAAGTCTTTAAGGTGCCGCAATGGGAGCTGCCCTGGGGTCTTCATGAACGCCTGTGGGCGGTGAAGTACATGCTCTTTCTGGGGCTGTTCGGCGTCTCCCTCGCCTCCATCGAACAGGCCGAGCATCTGGCCGAGGTCGAGCCATTCAAGACCGCAATCGTGCTGAAGTTCGACCGCGCGTGGCCCTTCGTGCTCTATGCCAGCGTCCTGCTGTTCATCGGGCTCTTCGTCGAGCGGTTCTACTGCCGCTATCTCTGCCCGCTGGGCGCAGCCCTCGCAATTCCGGCCAGGATCCGGATGTTCGACTGGCTCAAACGGTACCGCGAATGCGGCAATCCCTGCCAGACCTGCGCCAACGACTGCATGGTCCAGGCGATTCACCCGACCGGCGAGATCAACCCGAACGAGTGCCTGAACTGTCTGAACTGCCAGGTACTCTACCGGTCGAAAACGAAATGCCCTGTCGTCCAGCGCCGCGAGAAACGCCGAGCGAACGCTTCGGCGAGCGCCGAGGCACTCGACAGGGTTCTGACCAATCACCCCAACAGAAAGGAGACTCAAAATGTCTGACAAAATGGGGAAAAGCGGCATCAGCCGGCGCGGCCTTCTTGGCGCGACGGCTGGAGGGGCCGCACTCGGCACGCTGGGCGTATCCGGCAGTGCCATGTTGGGCGGCGCAACGGGCGCGGCCTTCCTCGGATCGGCGACGCCGGCCCGGGCCGCAAGCGAGGCCGGCCATGTCGCGCCGGGCGAGCTGGACGAGTATTATGGCTTCTGGTCGTCTGGCCAGACCGGCGAGATGCGTATCCTCGGCGTTCCCTCGATGCGCGAACTGATGCGCGTGCCGGTGTTCAACATCTGCTCGGCCACCGGCTGGGGGATCACCAACGAGTCCAAGAAGATCCTGACTGAGGGTCTGACCCAGAAGACCAAGGACTACCTCGCCGCAAACGGCCTTGAATTCCCGCGCAATGGCGACTTGCACCACGTCCACATGTCCTTCACCGAGGGCAAGTACGACGGCCGCTTCCTGTTCATGAACGACAAGGCCAACACGCGCGTCGCTCGGGTGCGCTGCGACGTGATGAAATGCGACAAGATCATCGAGATCCCGAATGCCAAGGGCATCCACGGTCTGCGCCCGCAGAAATGGCCGCGCACCAACTACGTCTTTGCCAACGGTGAGGATGAGGCGCCCATGGTCAACGACGGCATGATCCTCGATGATCCGTCGAAATACGTGAACTTCTACACCGCGATCAACGCCGACGACATGACCATCGCCTGGCAGGTGATGGTGACCGGCAACCTCGACAACACCGATGCGGACTATGACGGCAAGTACGCCTTCTCGACCTCCTACAACTCCGAGATGGGCATGAACCTCGCCGACATGACGGCGGCGGACATGGACCATGTCGTGGTCTACAACATTGCCGAGATCGAAAAGGGCATCGAGGCCGGCGACTTTGTCGAACTGAACGGCGTCAAGGTCATCGACGGGCGCAAGGGATCGGAAAAGAACTACGTCCGCTACATCCCGATCCCGAACAATCCGCACGGCTGCAACATGGCGCCGGACCGGGTGCACCTGTGCATCGGTGGCAAGCTGTCGCCGACGGTCAGCGTGATCGACGTGCGCAAGCTGGACGCGGTGTTCTACGACGGCGCCGAGCCGCGCTCGGCAGTGGTGGCGGAACCGGAACTGGGTCTCGGTCCGCTTCACACCTGCTTCGACGGCCAGGGCAACGCCTTCACCACTCTGTTCCTCGACAGCCAGGTGGTGAAATGGAACATCGAGAAGGCGGTGCAGGCCTATGCCGGAGAAAGCGTCGATCCGATCATCTCGAAGACCGACGTGCACTACCAGCCGGGCCACAACTCGACCGCTGAGGGCGAGACGCTCGATGCAGCGCCGAAATACTACATCTCGATGAACAAATTCTCTAAGGACCGCTTCATCAACGTCGGCCCGCTCAAGCCCGAGAACGAACAGTTGTTTGTCATCGACGGCGACAACCTGACGCTCATTCACGACGGACCGACCTTCGCCGAACCGCACGACTCGATCCTGGTGCACCGCTCCAAGGTCAATCCGCTGCATGCCTGGAACCGCGACGACCCGATGTGGGAAGACGCGCGCCAGCAGGCCGCGGCGGACGGCGTCGACCTAGACTGGGGCCATGACGAGATCATCCGCGACGGTAACAAGGTGCGGGTCTACATGTCCTCGGTCGCGCCGCAGTTCAGCCTCGAGAAGTTCACCGTCAAGCAGGGCGACGAAGTGACGGTCTATGTCACCAACATGGACGACATCGATGACCTGACCCACGGTTTCACCATGGGCAACCACGGCGTCGCGATGGAGGTCGGGCCGCAGCAGACGGCTTCTGTGACCTTCACGGCGGCGCAGCCGGGCGTCTACTGGTACTATTGCCAGTGGTTCTGCCACGCGCTCCACATGGAGATGCGCGGCCGGATGTTCGTCGAACCGCAAGGCGCCTGAGCGTGCTGCGCCTCCGTCTCCTTCTCGCCGCCGCCCTTCTCGCCGTCCCCTCCGGGGCGGCGGCGGAGACGCGCGTGGTCGAGCCGGGGCCGGGGGCGCTTGCCGCCGCCGTCGCCGGGGCCAACTCCGGCGACGTGCTGATCCTGATGCCGGGCCTGCATGAGGGCCCGGTGTCCATCGACCTTCCGCTGACCCTTGAAGGCCACGACGGCGCCATTCTCGAAGGCAACGGAACGGGCAGCGTCGTTTCCGTGAGCGGCGACGGCGCGGTGATCCGCAACCTGACAATCCGTGGCTCGGGCAATGACGGCGCAGAAATCGATTCAGGAGTAAAGCTCGAACGGACTGCCACGAACGCGCTTGTCGAAAACAACCGCCTGACTGGCAACCTGCACGGCATTACCGTGCACGGCGCGCGCGACAGTATCGTGCGCGGAAACCAGATCGAAGGCCGTCGCGATCGGCGGGTGAACGACCGGGGCAACGGCATCTACGTCTGGAACGCACCCGGCACGCTGGTCGAGGCCAATGACGTGATCTGGGGCCGCGACGGAATTTTCGCCAATGCCTCGAAAGATAACACCTTTCGGAAGAACACCTTCCGCGACCTGCGCTTTGCCGTACACTACATGTACACGAACAATTCCCAGGTCATCGGCAACATCTCGCTGGGCAATACCCTGGGGTTTGCCCTGATGTTCTCGAACCGGATCGAGGTGCGAGACAACCTGTCGCTGGGCGACCGCACGCATGGAATCATGCTGAACTACGCCAACAACGCGCAGGTCACTGGCAACCTGGTGCGCGGCGGCACGCATGAAAAGTGCACCTTCATCTACAACGCGCACAAAAACCGGATCGAGGGCAACCGCTTCGAGGGATGCGAGATCGGCATTCACTTCACCGCCGGGTCCGAGCGCAACCAGATCACCGGCAATGCCTTTGTCGGCAACCGCCACCAGGTGAAATACGTCGGAACCCGGCACATGGAATGGAGCGCGGAAGGCCGCGGCAATTTTTGGTCGGACCACCCGGCCTTCGATCTGGACGGTGACGGGATCGCGGACGGTGCCTTCCGGCCGAACGACCTGATGGACCACATCCTGTGGTCGCAGCCTTCGGCCAAGCTGCTGCTGGGCTCGCCCGCAGTGCAACTGGTGCGCTGGAGCCAGTCGGCCTTTCCGGCGACCCTGCCGGGCGGCGTGCTGGACAGCGCGCCGCTGATGGTGGCGCCCGAGATCGGAGTGCCGGGCGACATCGCGACGCTGGAGGCCGATGCGGTGGCCCGCGCCGAAGACATTGAGGAGATGAGCCATGCTGACCTGCTCTCGGGTCACTAGGACTTTTGGCGCCGTCGAGGCGCTGCGGGATGTCAGCCTTTCTGTGGCCGAAGGCGAGCGCGTGGCGCTGCTGGGTCACAACGGGGCGGGCAAGTCGACCCTGATGAAGACTATCCTTGCCCTGATCCCGGCAACCTCGGGCGAGATCCGCGTGGCGGGCGCCGCGCCCGGCGACCGCGCCGCGCGCGAGGCCACGGCCTATCTGCCGGAAAATGCGGCCTTTCATCCGGCCCTGACCGGGCGCGAGCAGATAGCGCTGTACTTGCGGCTTCGCGGCGAACCCGCGTCGAAGGCTGGCTCCCTGCTGGAACGGGTCGGGCTGGAGCAGGCCGCCGACCGCCGGATCGGCACCTATTCCAAGGGGATGCGGCAGCGCGTCGGGCTGGCGCAGGCGCTGATCGGACGGCCGCGCCTGATGGTGCTGGACGAACCGACCAGCGGCCTCGACCCCGTCTCGCGGCGCGAATTCTACGCCATCCTCGCCGACCTGGCGCGGGACGGCACGGCGATCCTGCTGTCCTCGCATGCCCTGACCGAGGTCGAGGCGCGCACCGACCGCATCGCCATCCTGTCGAAGGGGCGGCTCGTCGCCAACGACACCCTGGCCAACCTGCGCCGCGAGGCCGGACTGCCGATCCACATCCAGGTGGCCGCCCGGCCCGAGACGGTGGGCGACGTGGCACGGCGGCTGGATGGCACCCGCGTCAACGGCGTGCGGGTCGACCTGACCTGCGCGCATGGCGACAAGCTGTCCCGCCTCGGCCAGATCGCCGGTCTCGGCGGCATGATCGAGGACGTCGAGGTGATCCCGCCGAGCCTTGAGGACCTGTACACCCATTTCAGCCGGAGGGCAGATCAATGACCCGTGTGATGGCCGGGGCCGGATCCGAGATCCGCATCGCGATGCGCAACCGCTGGGTCGCGATCGCGGTAGCGATGATGGCGCTCTTTGCGCTTGTCCTGTCGGCGGCAGGCAGCGCGCCAACCGGGCAGATCGGCGCCGACAAGCTGTCGGTCACCGTCGCGAGCCTCACCTCTCTCGCCGTGTACCTCGTTCCGCTTCTCGCCTTGCTGATGTCCTTCGACGCGGTGGCGGGCGAGATCGAGCGCGGCACCTTGCCGCTTATCCTGACCTATCCCGTCAGCCGGGGTGAGATCCTGGCGGGAAAGTTCCTCGCGCATCTGGCGGTTCTGGGCATCGCCCTTCTGGCTGGCTACGGCGTGGCCGCCGTGGCGGCCTTCGCTTTCGATCCCGGGGCGGCGGCAGGCCTGCCCGCGCTTGTGCGGCTGCTGCTGTCCTCCCTGTTGCTGGGCGCGGCTTTCCTCGGGGCGGGATATGCCGTCTCGGCGGTGTCGCGCCGCCCGGGCGCGGCCGCCGGCGCGGCCATCGGGCTGTGGCTGGTCTTCGTCGTGCTTTACGATCTCGGACTGCTTGCCGCCGTGGTCGCCGATGGCGGGGGCGCCTTCACCACGGGGGTCTTCCCCTGGCTGCTGCTGGCCAACCCGGCCGACGCCTTCCGCCTCTACAACCTCGCTGCCTCCGAGGCGGCGGGCGCGGCGGCGGGCGTCGCAGGCGCGGCGCAGACCATTCCGCCGGCCTTGGCGCTATCCTTGCTGCTGGTCTGGGCGGCGGGCGGTTTTGCCCTTGCCCTGCTCGCCTTCCGGAGGGTGCGGCCATGACCCGCCTCATCGCTCTCGCGCTTGTCGCTCTCATGCTGTCGGGCTGCAAGGAAGAGCTGGCCGAACGGCCGTCGCCCGTCACCATGACCGCCGAGGCAGTGGGCCATTACTGCCAGATGGACCTGCTGGAACATCCCGGCCCCAAAGCGCAGGTCCATCTGTCGGGTCTGCCCGATCCGCTGTTCTTCAGCCAGGTGCGCGACGCGATCGCCTACCAGCGGATGCCCGAGCAAAGCCACGCCATCGCCGCGATCTATGTCAGCGACATGGGCGCCGCCCCCAGCTGGGAGGCGCCCGGCGCCGACAACTGGATCGCCGCCGAGACCGCCGTTTACGTGGTTGGCGCCACCGTCGCGGGCGGCATGGGGGCGCCCGAGCTGATCCCCTTTGCCGATCGCACCGCTGCAGAGGATTTCGTCGCCCGAAACGGCGGCGAGATCCTGTCGCTGCTCTCGGTGCCGGACGAGACGGTGCTGGCCCCGGTCGAGTTCAGGCTCGACGACGAGGGCAATTTCATCCCGCCCGAGGGGGCGGCCATCGACTAGGAGACCACCATGCCGAGCCTTTCCCGCCGTCGCTTCATCGCGATCTCTGCCGCCGCCGCGCTGGCGGGCCCCGCTTCGGCGGCGCCGAAGCGGTACTGGTCCGGTACCGCGCTTGGAGCGCGGGCGTCGATCACGCTGGACCACCCGGATTCTGCCAAGATCGTCACGGCCGTGCTGCGCGAAATCGACCGCCTCGAGGATGTCTTCAGCCTCTATCGGCCGGGCTCGGCCCTGTCGCGGCTGAACCGCGACGGGTCGCTGGATGCGCCGCCGTTCGAGCTTGTCGAATGCCTTGGCATCGCCGGTGCCGTGCATAACGCGACCGGCGGTGCCTTCGACCCGACGGTTCAGCCGCTCTGGGCGACCTATGCCGAGGCATATGCCGTGGGCGGCACGGTGACGGGCCCGATGCTGGAGGAAGCGCGATCGCGCGTCGGCTGGTCACGGCTCACCGTCGCCCCGTCGCGGATCGCCTTCGCACGGTCGGGCATGGCCCTCACGCTGAACGGCATCGCGCAAGGCTATGTCGCCGATCGCGTGGCAAGGATGCTGGAGGCGCAGGGCCTCGACCGGATCCTGATCGACACGGGAGAGTTGCGCGCCTTGGGTGGCATGCCGTCTGACGCCCCATGGTCGGTGTCGCTGCCCGATGGCAAGGCGTTCAGGTTCCGTGACCGCGCGCTGGCGACATCGGCACCGCTGGGCACGTCCTTCGACACGGCTGAAACCATCGGCCACATCCTCGACCCCCGGACCGGACTGCCCGCCCCGGCAACGGCGCGCAGCGTGTCGATCACCGCGCCCACCGCGGCCTTGGCCGACGCCCTATCGACCGGGCTCTGTCTGCTCGCGGGCAAGGAGGTGGAGGAGGCCATCGGGCGGCTGTCGGACTGCCGCCTGGTCTGACGCAGCGCCCCGGACCGCGCCGCAAGGCGGCAGGCCGCTCGCGACCGTCGATCCCGGGTCAGGGGCGCTCCAGTCCGCGACTGACCGCCGGGTCAGCCGATCTTGGTTCGCGCATGTCCTCCAGCACGGCATAGAAGGCAGGCAGGATCACGAGGATCAGAACGGTGGCTGCGAGCAGCCCGAAGACGACCGAGATGACCAGCGGCTTGAGCGTCTGCGCCTGCGTCGAGGTTTCGAGCAGCAGCGGCGCCATTCCCATGATGGTGGTTGAAACCGACACGAAGATCGGTCGGAACCGGGACCGCACGGCTTCGCCTGCGGCGCGCGCGGCGGACAGACCCTCGGTGCGGCGGGTCTTTATGACCCCGACCAGGAGGATCGCGTTGTTCACCACGATCCCCGCGAGCGAGGCCGCCCCCACCAGCGAGGGCATCGAGATGTTGTAGCCCATCAGGACATGGCCCCAGATGACGCCCAGGAACGCCAGCGGGATGGTGATCATCACGATGAGCGGCACTACATAGCTGCGGAACTGGAAGCTGAGGACGATGTAGATGCCCACCAGCCCGATCAGGAACCCGCGCAGGATCGAGGCGACCGTTTCCGCCGAATTCGCCGCTTGCCCGCCGATCTCGAAACCCAGGCCGGGGTTGGTGGCCGCCAGGTCGGGCAGGAATCCCTCGGCCAGCCGCGCGGTGATCGCGTCGGCATTGCCGATGCGGCCGTCCACATCGGCGGCGACGGTCAGTGTACGCAGGCCGTTGCGGCGCGTGATGGTGCCCCAGTCGCGCGCCTCGTCGATGGTGGCGATGGTGGACAGCGGCACGGTGCCGCCACCGGGCAGGGCGATTTCGAAGTTGCTCAGATCGGCGCGGCTGACGCGATCATCATCGGCCAGCCGCACCTCAAGATTCCAGGCCAGATCGCCGCGCCGGATTTCCGCAAGTTGCGTGCCAAGGAAGGCCGCGCGGATCTGGCTGGCGACGTCCGTGGCGGTCAGTCCGAGGGCTTCGGCACCCTGCGCAAGTTTTAGTCGCAATTCGGGCGCGCCCGGGCGCAAATCGAGGATCGCGTTGCGCACACCGGCATAGGTCTCGAGTTCCGCCAACACGGTGCGGCCTGCGGACTCCAGGGTGGCGAGGTCTGGGTGGGTCAAACGCAATTCCACCGCGATGCCCTGCGGACCGATCCCCGGCTCGGTCAGGATTAGTGAGTTCACACCGGGCAGGGGGCCGATTTCGTCGCGCCAGAGCGTGACGATTTCGTCCAGCGTGCTGCTGCGTGTCTCGGCGCCGAGCAGGTCCACTGCGACGGTGGCGACATGGGCACCGGTCTCGCCCGCCGACAGGTTGCGGCCCAGCCGCGTGATGCGTCGGACGACAAGCGCTTGCGCCCCGGGTTGTTCGGGGGACAGGCGGGCGTTCACGCGCTCCAGCGCCGCCTCTACCTGGGCGACGGCCTCGGTCGTGCGCCCAAGCGGTGTGCCCGCGGGCAGCATCAGCCGCGCCTCCAGCACGTCGCCGTCGATCTCGGGCATCGCCTCGCGCTTGACCACGCCGCCGCCCAAGGCGCCGACGGTCACGATCAGCGCGCCGATGGCCAGCCCGACAACAAGCCAGCGCGCCTTGATCGCGGTGTCTGCCAGGCGGCCCACGCCACGTTCGCGCAGGGCATCGAAACCCGCCTCGAAGTGGATGCGAAAACGGGACGCGGCGGTGTCCTTCATCCCACCTTTCAAGTGGTGGGGCAGGATAAGGAAGGCCTCGATCAGCGAAGCGGCGAGTGCGGCCAGCAGGACCACGGGCAGAACCTCCAGGACGGCCCCCAGTTCGCCCGCCAGAAAGGCCAGAGGCAGGAACACGGCCAGCGTCGTCAGGAAGGATGAGATCACGCCGGGCGCCACGGCGGCGACGCCCGCCGCCACGGTTTCGACCGTCGCGCCCTTGGCGGCATGCACCGCGATGGAATCCGCGATCACGATGGAATCGTCCATCACGATCCCGATCGCCATCAGCAGGGCCACCAGTGTCATCATGTTCAGGCTGAGCCCGGTCAGCCCCATCCAGACGAATGCCCCGGCAAAGGCCACGGGCAGGCCCATGGCGGCCCAGACCGCGAAACCGGGGCGGAAGAACAGGCTCATCACCACGACAACCAGCACAAGCCCGATCACCCCGTTCTGCACCAGCATCACCAGCCGGTCGCGGATGATGGAGGTCACGTCCTGCACCACCTCAACCGTGATCGTTTCGGGCAGGCGTGCCGTTTCCTCGGCCACCAGCGCTGCGACGCTGTCCAGTACCCGAAGCGCATCGGCATCGAGCGCCTTGGCCACGTCGATCACGATGGCGGGGGCGCCGTCGACAAAGGCCCGATCGTGCGGCGGCTCGAAGCGCTCCTCGATCGCCGACACGTCGCCCAGAGTCAGGGTCCCGCCGTTGGGTAACACCAGCACGGGGATCGTGGCAAGCGTCCTGGCTGTGTCGCGCTCGGCTGTGAAGCGCAGAGTCAGCTCCGCGCCCGGCCCCTCCAGTGTACCGGCGGGCAGGTCGATGTTCTGCGCGGCGAGGGCCGCGGCGAGGGCCGCGGGGGTCAGCCCGTGGCTGTCGAGCACGGCGCGCTCCGCAATGATGGTCAGTGTCCGGGTGCCGAGGCCTCCGCGGGTGACGCCCGCGACACCTGGCAGGGCGGTCAGTCGGTCCGACAGCGCGTCGGCGTAAAGATCCAACTCGCCCAGCGGTAGATCGCCCGATATGGCGACCGAAGTGACCGGATCGGAGCGGTGCAATTCACGGACGACAGCCGGGTCGGCGCGGTCCGGGAAGGTGTCGATGGCCGAAACCTCGGTGCGCAAGGAATTGACGAAGCGAAGCGCGTCATTGCCTGGCGCCATGGTTGCCACGGCCCGCGCGCGGCCGGACTGGGCGGTGCACGTGAAGTTCGCCAGCCCCTCGACACCCTGCACCCCGTCCCACAGCGGCGCGCAGATGGCGGTTTCGACATCTTCGGCGGCAGCACCCCTATAGGGCACGGTGATCTCGGCCTCGACGGCGCGGAAATCGGGGAAGGTTTCGCGCAACAGGCCCGGCGCGGCAAAGATGCCCGCTGCAAGGAACAACAGAAGCAGCAGGTTGCCCGCCGTCGGGTGGCCGGTGAACCAGCGGATCATGGCTGGACCTCGACCGGCGTCAGCGCCATGCCGGGGATGGCCGGAGCGATGTCGTCGATCACCACGCGTTCGCCCGGCAACAGGCCAGCGGCAATAACGACGCGGCCATCCTGCGCGAAGGCGGCAGTGACGGGGCGCAAGTCCAGCAAGTCATCGGGGCCAAGGATACGCACCATGTCGCCATGCAACGCCGCCTCGGGGATCGCGATGAGGCCTGTCATGGAAGCGCCCGAAAAGGAAAGCTGCACCTGCATGTTGGGCACCAGTGGCAGGCGGCGGGGCGGGTCCGCGCCCTCATAGGGGTCGTCAACCCTGACCACGACCGGCACGGTGCGCGCACGCGCATCCAGCGCGCCCTCGATCCCGACAACACGGGCGCTCCAGATCTGACTCGGGTCCGCCATAGGGCTGAGCGTCACCTCGATCTGCGTGGCGGGCATGTCGCGCATCATGTCACCAAGGGTGATGCCCTCCGGTGTATCTCCCAATAGCCGTCGAAAGCTGTCTATCGGCAAATGCGCCACGACCTCGGCTGCCGCGATCCCGTCAGCACGGATCACCACCTGACCGGGGGCGACGGTCTGAAACAGCTCAGCATTCACCTCGGTCACGCGCAGGTCAAACGGCGCTGTCAGGGCCGTGCGGTCGAGCGAGCGGCGCGCCCGGTCGATGGCGGCCTCGCTGCGTGCGACCTGCGCCGCGATCCGCGCTTGGCGAGACGGGATCAGGGCGAGTGTGTTCTCCAGTTCCGCCACCGTGCGGCGGGCCAGAAGGGTCGCGCGCTCGGCCTCGTCGGCGCGCGATTGCGGAACGGCGCCTTGCGCGACGAGTGTGCGCGTGCGTTCCAGATCGGTCTCGGCCAGGGCCAGCCGGTTCTGTTCCAGCGAAAGGATGCGCTGCGTGTTGTCCGCCTCCGCCGTAAGCTGCACGCGCTCGGCGTCCAGCACCGCGAGGTCGGCCTGCGATTGCGCCAGCGCCAGCTCGTAGTCGGTGGGGTCGATTCTCAGCACTTCCGTCCCCGCCGGGATCAGGCGACCGGGCTCAAGGTCCGGATGGCGCCAGATCACTTCGCCCTGCGCCTCGGCCACGGCGACCCAGGTCTCGGCCGCGCGCAGGTTGCCCCAAGCGATTGCGGCGGGCCGAATATCCTGCGCCGCGACCGTCATCACCCGAACGGGCAGCGCGGGCGCGTCGCCCCCGACCTGCGCGGGGCCGGGGGCAGACGCGATCATCCAGGCCGCCGCGGCAATGCCGAGCGCGATGAGTGGCAGCGCCAGGAGCGGGGCGAGGCGCATGGGTTCAGCCCTGCGCCCGGCGCATCCGCGCCAGCGTGCCGTCGCGCAGGATGAACTGGTGGTAGAGCGCGCCAATCACATGCAGCGCAACCAGCGCCAGCAAGACAATCTTCAACACATTGTGCCCCTGCGCCGCGGCCTCGACCCCGCCGAACCACGCGACAGACCCGCTGAGTGGCATCAGGAGCATGAGCGCGTAAAGCCCGACATGGGTGAGATTCGCGAGAATGCCCTGCACCTTGCTAGCCTCGATCGCCGGGGGCACGCCGCGCCGGGCGCGAAGGGTCAACCGCCACAGCGCGAAGATCATCACCAGCGCGCCGCCCGCCACATGGGCCAGCACGAGCGGGTCGAACCCAGCCTCCAGCCCATCGGTGATGCGGTCCCATGCGGCCGACATCGCGTCTTTGAAGAGATATTGCTGCGCGATCAACGCGAAGACGAGCCAATGCAGCGCGATCTGAAGGCGGGAATAGCCGGTGGGGGCGGTCTTGGCAGGCATGACGAGGGTCCTTTCGGTCAGGGTGCGCGACTCGGGATAGAGGTTGAGGTTGTCAACAGTATATGTTAGTGAGTTATAACTAACAAGAGGTGACACATGTCGGGCCGTCAAAGTGCTGAAGAGAGAAAGGCGCAGATCGTGGCCGAGGTGCTGCGACTGGCTGATGAGATCGGACCCGACCGGCTCAGCACCACGGATGTCGCGCGCGCAGTGGGCGTGAGCCAGCCTGCAATTTTCCGGCATTTCTCGACCAAGGATGCGCTCTGGCTGGCGGTGGCCGAGGCTATCGCGGACCGGTTGCAGCGAGCCTGGGCCAAGGCTGAGGCAGGAGCCACCGGGCCGCACGCGCGCCTCAAGGCGCTGATCGGCGCGCAGCTGTCAGCCATATCCGAGACGCCAGCCCTGCCGTCAATCCTGTTCTCTCGCGAGTTGCAGGTGGACAATCAAGCCCTGCGCGAGGTGTTCCGGGGGCTTCTGGGCGCTTTCCAGGGCCGCCTTGTTGCCGTGATCGGTGATCTGCAGACTGCGGGCGATCTGAAGCACGACGTCAGCCCGGAAGATGTCGCCATCCTGTTGACGTCGCTGGTGCAGGGTATCGCCATCCGCTGGACGCTCGGCGCCCGGGGCTTTGCGCTCGTGCCTGAGGGGTTGCGGCTGTTTGACGTGCAGATGGAACTTCTACGCGCGAAGGAGGGCGCTTGCGATGCCTAGAACCAGTCTGACGCTCCGCATAGCGGGCGGTGTTGCGATTGCCTTTGGCGTGCTGACCGTTTTCTCTGGTGGCCGAACATTGCTCGGATCAGCCGACATAGTGGCGGTCGTACCCTTCGTGCTGTGGTTCAACACGCTGGCCGGGCTCGCCTATGTCGTCGCGGGTCTCGGCCTGTGGCAGGGGTGGCGATGGGCCTGGCCACTTTCGTTCGTGATCTTTGCCGCAACGCTGCTGGTTTTCGCGGCCTTCGGCCTGCATGTCGCCCAAGGTGGAGCCTTCGAGATGCGTACCGTTTACGCCATGGCCTTGCGCAGCGCGGTCTGGAGCTGGATCGCGTGGGTGGCGCGTCAGGCGTTTTCCGGTCGGTAAACGCAATCGGCCAGGGTGCTGCGGTTCAGATCGGCAACAAATGCCGCCTCTGCATGAGCCAGCCGCGCTTTCAACCGGCATTGCGGTGTCAAAGTGCAGCTGTTGGTGCCTGCGGCGAAGCACTCCACCAGAGCCTGATCTGCTTCGAGGGCCGCCACCACATCGCCCAGGCGGATGTCCTCCGGCTCGCGGGCAAGCATGGCGCCGCCCCCACCGCCGCGCCGGGTGTCCAGAAGACTTGCGGCGGCAAGCGCCGTGATCACCTTGGCAAGATGGTTGCGGGAGACGCGGAATTCATCGGCGAGTTCCGACGTGGTGAAGGCCCGGTCGGGTGCACCCGCCATCCGCATCAGAACGCGCAGGCCGTAGTCGGTGAAAGAGGTGAGGCGCAAGGTCGCGTTCCTGATTTGGTAGTTGAAGTGCGTATTCACGAGAGGTATGCGTATTTCAAATACCAATTCGCTGCAGCCCACGCAAGGACCGGGCGACGCTCGAGGGAAAGGACCCGCGATGAAAGACCTCCCCGAAACGGACGTGCCGCAGGACACCGGCGGCCTGATCGATCACATCCTGACGCGCTATCACGAGATGCATCGGGAGGATCTCGCCTCGCTCGTACCGCTCGCCGACCGGGTCGAGCGGGTGCACGCGGACGATCCCGAGGCGCCTACGGGGCTCGCCGCGGCCATCCGGACGCTCGCCGGGGAGATGGAGGATCACATGATGAAGGAGGAGATGATCCTGTTTCCGGCCATGCGCGCGGGCGGCGGGCCGGGCATCGAGCACCCCATCGCGGTGATGCGCGCCAACCACGACGATCACGCCGAAAACATCGCACTGATCCGGCGGCTCACCTGCGATCTGACGCCACCCGGGCACGCCTGCGGCTCCTGGCGCTCGCTCTATGGCGGTCTGACGGCGCTGTTCGACGACCTTGCTGCCCATATCGCGTTGGAGAATGACGTGCTGTTCCCGCGATTCGAGCAAGCTTGAGGCGGAGATGCGGCTTGCGGGAGTGACAGTCGAGGGACGCGGCGGGACAGATCGTCTTCTGGACGCGGTGGCTGACCGGCTAACGCGGGATGGCGTCCGGCTGGTGGGTGCGTTGCGCGCGGCCTCGCCCGATGCCGGATCGGGGTCGTGCGACTGCGATCTCTGGCTGCTGCCCAACGGGCCGCGCTGGCGCATCACGCAGGATCTCGGACCCGGCGCCACCGCCTGCCGGATGGATGCGGGCGCCTTCGAGGAGGCCGTCGGGTTGGCGATGTCGCGGCTTCGGGCCGGCCGGGCAGACCTCGTGATCCTCAACAAGTTTGGCCTGAGCGAGGCAGAGGGGCGCGGTTTCCGCGCGCTGATCTCCGAGGCGCTTGCCCGCGGCGTTCCTGTCCTGACTGGCCTCTCCGAAACCCACAGGGCAGCGTTCGACCGCTACGCCGATGGCATGGCGACGATCCTCACACCGACCGAGGCTGCCGTCATGGACTGGTGCAACGCCGCCGTCGCGCCCGTGGCCGAGGAAGGCGCGTCTCCATGAGCGGACAGGGAGCCTATGCCTCGCCCCCCTGCATGGCGGCGGAGGTGGACCCGACCTATTTCGATCCGATTGGCACGGATGCGCAGCAGGCGCGCGACGTGGCGCGCTGGCGTCGAGCCGAGCGGGCAAGGCTGGCCGGCCTGAGGGAGGGGTTGGGCCAGACAGGACGGGCGCAGGTGAGCAATTCCATCTGCGGTCATCTCGAAACGGTCCTCGGCGCGCGCGGGACCCTGCGTGAGACCGTGGTGGCCGGCTACTGGCCGATCCGAGGAGAACCGGATCTGCGCCCGATCCTGTCCGATCTTCACGCGGCGGGCGCCTGTGTCGCGCTGCCGGTGGTGGAGACTCCCGCAGCGCCGCTCGTGTTCCGACGATGGATGCCGGGCATGCGCATGCTGCGCGGCCATTGGAACATCCCCGTTCCGCCGCCCGAAGCGGAGGTCCTGACGCCCGACATCGCGCTCGCGCCCTGCCTCGGCTGGGACGAGGGTTGTTATCGGCTCGGCTGGGGCGGCGGCTATTATGACCGGACACTTGCCGCGCTTTCGCCGCGGCCCGTCACCATCGGCGTCGCGCTGGCGGCAGCCCGACTGACCACAATCTACCCGCAGCCCCATGACATTCCCCTCGACCTGATCGTGACCGAGACGGGCGTATCGGGGGAGCGAAAGGACCCATCATGACCCCTACGAGCGAATCAACGGTCCGGTTGCGGCCCGGCGAAGGCGCGATCGCGCGGCTTGCCTGCCTTGTGCTGCAACCGGCCCTGACGCGCGTTGTCCGTCGGGTCGCGGCGCGGCACCCGTCGCTCTTCGCGCGGCTCGGGCCGCACCAGACGACCGACTTCCTGATCGATCCCGTTGAGCTGCCCTTTGCGCTGCATCTGCGCCCCGACCCGCAGGCGCTCGTCTTCCGCGCCGTGCCGCGCGAGTCGGCGCCGCAGGCCGGGGCCACGATCCGCGGGCGGTTCCTGCTGCTTCTGGAACTGATCGACGCCGAGCAGGACGGCGACGCGGCCTTCTTCTCGCGCGATCTGGAAGTCAGTGGGGACACCGAGGCCGTCGTTCGCCTTAGGAATGCGCTCGACGACATGGACGGCTCGCTGGCCGAGGAGGCGTCGGCGATGTTCGGAGCTCCCGGACGGGCGGTTCTCGCACGGTTGCGGCGGGCCTATCCGGATGCCACCAAACCGAGGGAATACGCATGAGCCTTGCCGAACTGATCTGCCCTGCGGGCACCCCCGCCGCGCTGCGCACCGCCGTCGATGCAGGCGCCGATGCGGTCTACTGCGGCTTCCAGGATGCGACCAATGCGCGGAACTTCCCGGGACTGAACTTCACCCCTGATGAACTGGCCGAGGCGGTAGCCTATGCCCATGCGCGCGGCACCAAGTTGCTCTTGGCGCTGAACACCTATCCGCCCGCGGGCAAGGTCGATCTCTGGCGGCAAGCAGCGGACACCGGCGCGCGGCTGGGCGTGGATTCTTTCATCGTCGCCGACATGGGCGTGGCCGACTACATCGCCCGGACGTATCCGGGCATCCGGCTGCACCTGTCGGTACAAGCCGCGGCCTCATCGCCCGAGGCGATCCGCTACTATTGCGAGAATTTCGGTGTAAAGCGCGTGGTCCTGCCGCGCATCCTCACAATCCCCGAGATCCGCCAGATCCGCCGCGAAATTCCCTGCGAGATCGAGACCTTCATCTTCGGCAATCACGGGCTGATGGTGGAAGGGCGGTGCAGCCTGACCAATTACCTGACGGGTCAATCCACGAACATGGACGGGGTGTGCTCGCCCGCCTCGGACGTGGAGTATGTGCGCGACGCTGACGGGTCGATGTCCTCGCAGCTTGCGGGGTTCACCATCGACCGGTTCGGGCCCGAGGAGAAGACCGGCTATCCCACGATCTGCAAGGGCCGCTACGCCGCGCCCCATCGCCCCGAGGGCTACTACGCCTTCGAGGAACCGATCAGCCTGAATCTGTCGCGGCTGCTGCCGGACCTGATCGAGGCGGGCGTGCATGCTTTCAAGATCGAAGGGCGTCAGCGGTCGAAGAGCTATGTCCGCGGCGTTGTGCGTGCGTTCCGCGCAGCGGTGGATGACATCAAGGCCGGACGCGAGGCAAACATCGCCGACCTGATCGCCCTGACCGAGGGGCAGAAGCAGACCCAGGGCGCCTTCGAGACAAAGAAATGGCGGTGAAGACCATGACGAAACTGACGCTCGGCCCGATCGCCTACCACTGGTCCGCGGATGCACGGCGTGACTTCTATGCCCGCATCGCGGATGAGGCGCCCGTCGACGAGGTTTATCTGGGCGAGGTGATCTGCTCCAAGCGCGCGCCCTTCCACGAGGCAGACCTGCCGGCCACGATTGAGCGGTTGGAGCGCGCCGGCAAGCGCGTGATCCTGTCGACGCTGGCCGAGGTGATGCTGAAGCGCGAGCGCAAGGCAACCGAGGACATCGCCGAGATGGACTCGGCCGAGATCGAGGTGAACAACGCCGCAGGGCTTTTCGCCCGCGGGAAGCGCCCGCACCGGATCGGCCCCTTCATGAATGCCTATAATGAGGCAACCATAGCCTGGATGGCCGGGCAGGGCGCGACCCATGTCTGCCTGCCTGCCGAGATGCCGGCCCCGGCCATCGCAGCTGCGGCGCGAGCTGCGGGCGCACTGGGGCTCGGCGTCGAAGTGCAGGTTTACGGCCGCGCCTCTCTGGCTGTGTCGGCGCGGTGCTACCACGCCCGCGCGCACGGCCGCACAAAAGACAACTGCCAGTTCGTCTGTGAAGAAGACTCCGACGGCATGCCGCTCCGCACCCGCGACGACCGGCCGATCCTGCGGGTGAACGGCATCCAGACCCTGTCGGAAAGCTATATCGACCTGCTCCCCGAAGCGGCCTGTCTGATTGCCGATGGCGTCACGCACCTGCGGCTGATGCCACAGGCGGTGGACATGGTTGCGGTGGCGCAGGTGTTTCGTGATGTGCTCGATGGGCATGTGCCGACAGGCGAGGCCGATGCTCACCTTGCGATGCTGAGCGGGCATGCGGGCCTGAGCAACGGTTTCTATCATGGCACGGCGGGCTACCGCCGCATTGCCGCTGCCGCGCCGGCCTGAATTTGCAAGGGACGCCACAAATGACCTCGACCGCCGAACAGATGCGCGCCTGGACCGGACCCGCGATCCTGACCTACGGGTTCCGCCCGTTCTTTTTCGGCGCGGCGGTCTGGGCCGTTCTCGCAATGGCGCTTTGGGTGCCGATGCTGTCAGGGCACCTGACGTTGCCCACAGCCTTCGCCCCCGTGTCATGGCACGCGCACGAGTTCCTCTACGGTTACCTCGGCGCAGTCGTCGCGGGCTTTCTTCTGACTGCGGTGCCAAACTGGACGGGGCGCCTGCCAATCGTCGGCTGGCCGCTGGGCGGACTGGCGGCACTGTGGTTCGTGGGGCGCGTGGCTGCGATCTTTTCGGCGGGATTGCCGGCGCTGCTTGTGGCGGTGGTCGACCTTGCCTTCCCGGTCGTACTGGCCACGGTGATCGGGCGCGAAATCGTGGCGGGGCGGAACTGGCGCAATCTGATCGTGCTGGGGATGCTCGCGGTCTTTGCCCTCGGCAACGCGCTGTTTCACTGGGAGGCTGCACGGGAGGAGTATGCCGCGCAAGGTTACGGCCTGCGGCTGGGCCTCGGCGCGGGCGTGATGATGATCGCGGTCATCGGCGGCCGCATAGTGCCGTCCTTCACCCGCAACTGGCTGGTGAAACGGCGCAGCGCCGTCCTGCCCGCAGCGCCGATGCAGCCCTTCGATAAGGGGGCGCTCGGAACCCTTCTGGTGGCGCTTGTGCTGTGGGTAGCGCTGCCTCTTGGGACGCTGACCGGGTTGGCGCTTGCGCTGGCGGGCGTGTTGCATGCCCTGCGCCTGGCCCGTTGGGCCGGACACCACACCTTTGCGGAACCGCTGGTGACTGTGTTGCACGCAGGCTATGCCTTCGTGCCGTTGGGGGCCCTGGCATTGGCCGCAGAAATCTTGGCTCCCGGGTCCTTCGGAATGGCGGGCGCGCAGCATTTCTGGATGGCGGGTGCAATTGGCTTGATGACACTGGCCGTGATGACACGTGCCACGCTTGGTCATACCGGGCAGGACCTGCGGGCGGGAGGAGGAACCTTCATGATCTATATGGCCCTGATCCTGTCCGTATTCGCGCGGGTCGCGGGCGGCGTATGGCCCGAATTTTCCAGCCCCTTGAACACTGTGGCAGGGCTATTCTGGACACTTGCCTTCGGCAGCTTTGCGGTCATCTACGGCGGGCTATTGCTACGTCTGCCCGCCGCCAAGCAGATCTGAGACGCGCATCCATGGGATGGTTCGAGTTCGCCCTCGCCTATGTCGTGTTCTTCCTGTCGCATTCGTTGCCCGTGCGACCGCCGCTGCGACCCTGGCTTCAGGCGCGGCTTGGCCCTGTCGGTTTCACCATGGTCTATTCCGCCCTGTCGCTAGCGGTGCTGACCTGGCTGATCGCGGCAGCAGGCCGCGCACCGCACTTGGCCCTTTGGGATTGGGCGCCATGGCAGGTCCATGTTCCACTGACAGTCATGGCTCCGGTCTGCCTGATCCTTGCGCTGTCCATCGGCCAGCCCAACCCGTTCTCGTTCGGCGGGGCGCGCAACGATCTGTTCGATCCTGCACAACCCGGAATCGTCCGCTTGTCGCGTCATCCGTTGCTTGCCGCGCTGGCGCTTTGGGCAGTGGCCCATGTCGTGCCCAACGGAGATCTGGCGCATGTGATCCTGTTTGGCACCTTCGCGGCCTTCGCGGTGCTGGGAGGCCGACTGATCGACCGCAGGAAACGCCGCGAAATGGGGCCAGATTGGCGAATCGTGTGGGATCAGGTGGCTGAGACCTCGTTTTTTAACGCACCTGTCTCATGGCGAGCTCTGGCGATCCGCCTTGCGATCGGCATTTTCCTCTACGTCGGGCTGCTGTGGCTGCACCCTTGGCTCTTCAGCGTCGACCCACTTGGCTGAACTTGCCCCAACCATCGCTAAGTCGTCGCTTTTTGGCAGTAGGGCCTGTGGGTCCTAAGGCTCGGTGACAGACCGCAAACGCCGACCGCGTTTTAGTCTTTGATATCTTCGATCCAGGTTTTCGCCGCAACCGCACGCGGGAGACCAAGCGGACCGATGGCCAGCATCGCTACCTGCAAAAGCGCTTCTTTCTCAATGCCCTCGGCTTTCCCGCGCCGCGTGTGCGAGTGTACCGCGCCTTCAGAACCCGTTCCGATCGACAAGGCGAGTTTTACCAGGCGACGCTCTCGATCAGTGAGAGGCCCACAATCCGCAGCAGCTCGGCCAAGCATCTGGTAGGCGTTCCAGACGTGGGGGAACTCTTCGGCGAGGTCTCCGGCGGCACCGGGCATTTTTTCGGACATATCTCTTCCTTAGGTTGAATAGTCGTCTATGAGGGGGCTTGGCTTCGCGAACTTCTCAAGGTCCTTCTGGTCCGAGATAGTCACGTGGTTGCCGTCTACGCTCACGCCGTAGGATTGCAGGCTCTTGAAGGCGCGACTCAGGTTTTCTGGGGTCATGCCAAGCATTGAGGCGACGCGGCGTTTTTCGATTGGCAGTTCGAAGTCTGGATTTCCACCCGTGCGTCTTTGTTGGCGCAGAAGGTAATTTGCCAGGCGCTCAAGCGAGGTTCGCAGCTTCAGGTCTTTGGTATTCTTGACAACGGACCGGTAGCATTGCGCCAGTTCCGTCACCACGTTCCTCGCAAACTTGGCATCAATATCAAATACGCCTCGAACATCCTGGCTCGGGATTAGGGCGACGCGACTCTTTTCTAGCGTGCGCGCTGACATCAGATAGGGCGCGTCCTTGATGGTTGCCGCGAGAATGAAGGTGGATACCGGGCGGACTGTCGCCATTGACGTCTCGCGGTTGTTCCAGCTTGAGAAAAGCTCGACCGAACCGGACAGAACGATATGCAGAAAGTCGCTCGGGTCGCCCTCTTCGATAAGCTCGATCTGTGGGGGGAAGTTTTGGACATAGGAGCCGCGCATGAGCGCGAGAAAGTTCTCGTCGCTCATATCTGCAAATAGATGCAGACCGCGAATATCCGGAAAGTCCGACTCGGGCATCCCAAGGTACACCTGCTTACTCCACTTGATATATGTGGTTTCATGTCTTGATAAATGTCAATCATAGATTTGATATATTTCGATCGCCCGTTTGATGCCGCACTGCAACCGAAATGACAAATCTTGATAAGGCATTTATTTCATTACACTTTCCACCGAATTTTGATCCAGATCAACAGAAAACGCCACTAACCCTCTCACACAGGTCTCAACGCGAAATGTGTCCGTTTCTGGACACGCGAGAACGGAGGGACCCATGGAAATCATGCTTGCGTACGACCATTCGCGCAATGCGCGAATTGCGCTGGACGCAATTCAACAGATGTTCGGCCCGTTGAAACCCAGCGTCACGCTGGTTTCGGTCGTGGAAGACATCGGCAGCGCCACATCGGGCGCGGACGAGCTTTTCACCGAACAGTATCAGGACCAGAAGGCGGGCGTCGAGGCAGCGGCCGCCGAATTGATGGCGGCAGGCTATAAGGCGAAGGTCATGCTTGCCGAGGGCGATGCGCGCAAGATGATCCTGCGCGCCACTGAAGAGCGTCAGCCGGACCTTTTGGTCATGGCACGTCACTCTCATCAAGCGGATGGCGGAGCCCTGGGCTTCATCACGCGCAAACTCGACGCCATCGCCGAGGAATTTGACCACATGACCTTCGGGTCTGTTTCCGCGTTTCTCGCACGCCGGGTGAAATGCCCGATCCTTATCATTCCAACCCATGTCCCCGCATCTTCGATGCAGGCGGCCGAATAAACCCGGGGGACACCACCGATGAAAATCTCAACTCTCTTCCGGGTTCAGGATCGCGCTATTCGCGCGCTCCATCTGACCTGGATCGCTTTCTTCATCACCTTCTACGTCTGGTTCAACATGGCCCCGCTGGCATCTTCCATGCTGGCGGCGAATGATTGGCTGACTAGAGACGACATCAAGCTCTTCGCCATCGCAAACGTGGCGTTGACGATCCCGGCCCGGATCCTCGTTGGGCTTGCGCTAGACAAATACGGGCCACGCCGGGTGTTTTCGATCCTCATGGTCGTGATGGCCGTGCCGACGCTCTTCTTTGCGTTTGGCGACACCAAGATGCAACTCTTCGTCTCGCGTCTGATCATGTCGTCTGTCGGTGCTGGCTTCGTTGTGGGCATCCACATGACAGCGCTTTGGTTCAAGCCGCGGGACATCGGGTTTGCAGAAGGCTTCTACGCAGGCTGGGGTAACTTCGGTTCCGCCGCCGCGGCCCTGACCATCCCGACCATCGCGCTGAACGTATTCGGCGGTGACGATGGCTGGCGCTATGCGATTGCCATGTCCGGCATCATCATGGCCGCCTATGGCGTGTTCTACTGGTTCGCTATCACCGATGGCCCCAACCCCGATACGCACAAGAAGGCTAAGGGCTCTGCCTTGGAAGTGTCGACCTATAAGGACCTTGCGCTTCTGGTCATCTTCACTGTCCCGTTGATCGGGATCCTGTCGATCCTTATCTACCGCGTGCAGATGATGGGCTATATTGATGGCTTCGTGGCAACCATCTGCTACGCTTCGATCGCGACTTTGGTGGTCTACCAGGTCTGGCAAGTGCTGCGGACTAACCTGCCGATCCTCCGTAAAGGTGTGCCCGAGGATGACAAGTACCCTTTCAGCTCGGTTGCTGCGCTCAACACCACCTATTTTGCCAACTTCGGTGCCGAACTGGCGGTGGTGTCGATGCTGCCGATGTTCTTCCAGGAAACCTGGGGGCTGACAGCAGTCGTCGCTGGTCTGATTGCGGCCTCGTTTGCCTTCATCAACCTCGTGGCACGTCCGATGGGGGGCCTTGTGTCCGACCGGATGGGCAACCGCCGCTTTGTGATGCTGTCCTACATGCTGGGGATCGCCATTGGCTTTGCTCTGATGGGTCTGTTGAACAGCGAATGGCCGTTGATCATTGCAGTCGCAATCACAATCGCTTGCTCGTTCTTTGTCCAAGGCGCGGAAGGTGCGACCTTCGGCATCATCCCGTCGATCAAACGTCGGGTCACCGGACAAATCGCAGGTATGGCCGGGGCCTACGGCAATGTCGGCGCGGTATTCTATCTGTTTATCTTTACCTTCGTGGATACACAGACCTTCTTCTTCATCATCGCCACCGGTGCTCTGATTTCCTGGATCGTCTGCTTCTTCTGGCTGAAGGAACCGGAAGGCGGCTTTGACGAAGAATATGTCCTCAGCTCCGTCGACCACGCAATTGCAGCCGAAGCCGTGCGGAAGAAAGAGGCCGAAGCAGAACTCGCTTTGATCTTTGAAGGCTCCGAGAAGGTCGCGCTTGCCGAAAAAGGCAATGGTTTGACCGTCACCGCCCGGTTCAAAGACCTCGATGATCTCAAGACCGCTTTGGCCCGGCTTGGTCCAAACGGCAGCCAGCAACCCGCTGAATGAATGCATGGCCGGTCGGGCAGGGTGCTCCGGCCGGCCCCCCGAAACCGCCAATACGGGAGGACTTACCCATGGCGATAACAGACACCTCAAATGGCAGCAGCCGTCATGTGTTGACGGATTGGCGCCCCGAAGACCCCCAATTCTGGGAGGAAAAGGGTAAGGCCATCGCAACCCGTAACCTTTGGATCTCGATCCCAAACCTGCTCATGGCCTTCTCGGTCTGGATGGTTTGGTCGGTCGTTGTCGCCAAAATGCCCGCAATCGGCTTCGACTTCTCTGTTTCCGAGCGGTTCTGGCTGGCGGCTCTGCCTGGTCTGTCCGGCGCCACACTGCGGATCTTCTACAGCTTTATGATCCCGATTTTCGGTGGTCGGAAATGGACCGCGATCTCGACCGCATCTCTGCTGCTTCCTGCACTCGGCATCGGTTTCGCCGTGCAGAACCCGGAGACCTCGTATTTCACCTTCCTGATCCTCGCGCTGCTCTGCGGCTTTGGTGGCGGCAACTTCGCCTCCTCCATGGCCAACATCGCCTACTTCTACCCGAAGAAGGTTAAGGGGCAGGCGTTGGCGATGAATGCCGGTCTGGGCAACCTTGGCGTGTCGGTCATGCAATTCGTCGTACCGGTCGTCATCACAATGGGCGTGTTCGGTGCCATTGGCGGTGAACCGCAGCAACTCAGCGACGGTGGCCAGCTCTTCATTCAGAACGCAGGCTTCATCTGGGTGCCGTTCCTCGTCGTGGGGGCTATCGCCGCCTGGTTCGGCATGAACGACATCGCCGATGCGAAAGCTTCTCTGGGCGATCAGCTGTCTATCCTGAAGCGCAAGCAGAACTGGATCATGTGTGTGCTCTACACCGGGACCTTTGGCTCCTTCATCGGTTACGCTGCGGGCTTCCCGCTCCTGATGAAAACCCAGTTTCCGGATGTGGATGTGCTGTCCTATGCGTTTCTTGGTCCGCTTGTCGGCGCGCTGAGCCGGGCGGCAACGGGTTGGATTTCCGACAAGTTTGGCGGTGGACGCGTAACCTTCTGGGTGTTCCTCGGCATGATCGCGGCGGTCTACGGCGTGCTGCAGTTCCTGCCTTCCACACCCGAAGCGGCTGATGGCAGCTTCTGGGGCTTCTTTGCCTGCTTTATGGCGCTCTTCTTCCTGACCGGTGTGGGCAATGCCTCCACCTTCCAGATGATCCCCTCGATCATGAAACAGGAAATCCCGCGCATTCTGCCCAATCTCGAAGCGACCAACATGCAGCGGACCATCGAACGGGAATCGGCCGCCATCATCGCCTTCACGTCGGCTATCGCTGCCTATGGCGCCTTCTTCATCCCGAAGAGCTACGGCACCTCAATCGCGCTGACCGGTGCTCCGCATGGCGCACTCTGGGCCTTCCTCGGTTTCTACGCGCTCTGCGCCGTGATCACCTGGGCCGTTTACAGCCGGAAAAACGCACCCGTTCCCTGCTGATCCACTGACCAAACTCTGCGCCGGATCCTACCGGCGCAGAGGTAGCCAATAGGAGACAATTCCATGAGCCACCTGCTCGACAGATTGAACTTCCTCCAGTCCAATAAGCTGGAAGAGTTCGCCAACGGCCACGGTCAGGTCACGAATGAAGACCGCGGTTGGGAAGACACTTACAGAAACCGCTGGCGCCATGACAAAGTCGTCCGCTCGACCCATGGGGTGAACTGCACCGGGTCTTGCAGCTGGAAGATTTACGTCAAATCCGGCATCGTCACGTGGGAGACACAGCAGACGGACTATCCGCGCACGCGTCCCGACCTGCCAAACCACGAACCGCGCGGTTGCGCACGGGGGGCGTCCTACAGCTGGTATCTCTATTCCGCGAACCGGGTTAAGAACCCGCTGATCCGCGGGCGGCTGATGAAGATCTGGCGCGAAATGCGCAAGACCAAGACCCCCATTCAGGCTTGGACCGCGATCCAGAACGATCCGATCCTGCGCAACAGCTATACCTCGAAGCGGGGCTCCGGTGGGTTTGTCCGCGCCACTTGGGACGAAGCCACCGAGATCACGGCAGCGGCGAACGCGTACACGGCTAAGACCTATGGCCCCGACCGGATCTTCGGCTTCTCGCCGATCCCGGCGATGTCGATGGTCTCTTACGCCGCCGGATCCCGCTACCTCAGCCTGATGGGCGGCGTCTGCATGTCCTTCTACGACTGGTACTGCGACCTGCCGCCAGCCTCGCCGATGACATGGGGTGAACAGACGGACGTGCCAGAGAGTGCGGATTGGTATAACTCCAGCTACCTCCTGCTCTGGGGCTCCAACGTGCCGCAGACCCGTACGCCGGATGCCCATTTCTATACCGAGGTGCGCTACAAGGGCACGAAGTCCGCCGTCATCTGCCCCGACTATTCCGAGGCGTCCAAGTTTGCGGATGTCTGGCTGAACGTGAAGCAGGGCACCGACGCGGCGCTGGCGATGGCCTTTGGTCACGTGATCCTGCGCGAGTTCCACATCGACCGTCAGGCCGAATACTTCGAAGACTACTGCCGCAAGTATTCCGACATGCCGATGCTGGTGCGTCTGGACGAAAAGGACGGCAGCCTTGTTCCCGGTCGTTTCCTGCGGGCTGCTGACCTCGACGACACTCTGGGCGAGGACAACAACCCGGAATGGAAAACCGTCGCCTTCGACGAAGAAACCGGCACGCTGGTGTCGCCCAACGGAGCCATTGGCTACCGCTGGGGCGAAAAGGGCGAATGGAACCTCGAAGAGAAGGCAGACGGCAAAGAGGCCAAGTTGCAGATGTCGTTCATCCTTGATGATGATCATGACGATGTGCGCGGTGTGGACTTCCCATACTTCGGCGGTGCCGCAACCGAGGCCTTTACCACGGGCGACCAACGCCCTGACGTTCTGACCAAGAACATCCCGGTCAAGCGCATCCAGACCGCCGATGGCGAAGTGCTGGTGGCGACCGTCTTTGACCTCTTCTGCGCCAACTATGGTGTGGATCGCGGCTTGGGCGGTGATTGGGTCGCCACATCTTACGACGAAGATGTCCCCGGCACACCGGCCTGGGCCGAAAAGATCACCGGCGTTCCTGCGGACAAGATCATCCACGTGGCCCGCGAATTCGCGGATACCGCCGAAAAGACCCAAGGCAAGGCCATGGTCATCATCGGCGCTGCGATGAACCACTGGTACCACATGGACATGAACTACCGTGGCGTCATAAACATGCTGGTGATGTGCGGCTGTGTCGGTCAGTCCGGCGGTGGCTGGGCGCATTATGTGGGGCAGGAAAAGCTGCGTCCGCAGACCGGCTGGCAACCTCTGGCCTTCGCGCTCGACTGGGGTCGCCCACCGCGGCACATGAACTCGACCTCGGCGTGGTATGCACATACCGACCAGTGGCGCTACGAGACGCTGGAGGCAAACGAGATCCTGTCGCCAACTGCTCCAGAAGGCGATTGGGACATTTCCCTGATCGACTACAACATCCGGGCCGAACGGATGGGCTGGTTGCCTTCGGCGCCGCAACTCAAAACCAATCCGCTGGAAGTTGCCAAGCAGGCAAAAGCGGCCGGGATGGAAATCCCAGCCTATGTCGCGCAGCAGCTGAAATCGGGCGAGCTTGAAATGTCCTGCGAGGACCCGGACGATCCGGCAAACTGGCCGCGCAACCTCTTCGTGTGGCGCTCCAACCTGCTCGGCTCCTCGGGCAAGGGGCACGAGTACTTCCTCAAGCACCTGCTCGGCACCGATCACGGTGTTCTGGGCAAGGATCTGGGCGAAGAGGGCAGGGCCCTGCCGAAAGAAGCCAAGTGGCACGAGAAAGGTCCGGAGGGCAAACTTGACCTGCTGGTAACGATCGACTTCCGCATGTCCACCACGGCGGTTTATGCCGACATCGTTCTGCCGACGGCCAGTTGGTATGAAAAGGACGACATGAACACGTCGGACATGCACCCGTTCATCCACCCGCTGCAAGCGGCTGTGGACCCGGCCTATGAGAGCAAGTCGGACTTCGAGATTTTCAAGGCCATCGCCAAGAAGGTTCAAGAGGTCGCCCCGGAAATCCTCGGCAAGGAAACCGACATTGTCGCGCTGCCTCTGCTGCACGACATGCCGGCGGAAATTGCGCAGGATCAGGTCCGCGACTGGAAGAAAGGCGAATGCGACTTGATTCCGGGCAAGACCGCGCCAGCCTATGTGCCGGTCGAACGGGACTATACCGCGATCTACGACCGCTTCACCGCGCTTGGCCCGCTCATGGACAAGCTTGGCAATGGCGGCAAAGGCATCACCTGGAACACGCAGGAGGAGATCGACGGACTGGCCGCGCTGAACGGTGTGAAACAGGACGGGCCCGCGAAAGGACGGCCGAAGATCGAAACGGCGATCGATGCCTGCGAAGTGATCCTGATGCTGGCTCCCGAGACCAACGGCAACGTGGCCGTGAAGGCTTGGGAGGCTTTGTCCGAGAACACAGGGCGTGAACACGCACATCTGGCCGAAGGCGAGCACCATCAGAAAATCCGCTTCCACGACATCGCGGCGCAGCCCCGCAAGATCATCTCCTCGCCCACATGGTCGGGCATCGAGAGTGAGAAGGTCAGCTATAACGCGGGCTACACCAACGTGCATGAGCTTATCCCATGGCGCACACTCACGGGACGCCAACAGCTCTACCAGGACCACCTCTGGATGCGCGCTTTTGGCGAGGGCTTCATGTCCTACCGTCCGCCGGTCGATCTGAAAACCGTCACGGCAGAGATCAACCACGAGGCGCGTGACGGAAACCCACATCTGGTGCTGAACTTCATCACACCGCACCAGAAATGGGGCATCCACTCGACCTACTCGGACAACCTGTTGATGCTCACGCTCAACCGTGGTGGCCCGGTGGTCTGGATTTCCGAGAACGACGCCAAATCGGCGGGCATCGCGGATAACGACTGGATCGAGCTCTACAACGTGAACGGTGCTCTGACCGCGCGGGCCGTCGTGTCCCAGCGGATCAAGGACGGCACCACGTTCATGTACCATGCTCAGGAAAAGATCGTGAACACGCCCGGCTCCGAAAAGACCGGCAAGCGCGGGGGCATCCACAACTCCGTGACCCGCGCTGTCCTGAAACCCACGCACATGATCGGCGGCTACGCCCAGCAATCCTACGGCTTCAACTACTACGGCACTGTGGGCTGCAACCGGGACGAATTCGTCATCGTGCGGAAAATGCAAAAAGTCGACTGGCTCGACAATGAAGCGACCGAAAAGGAGGCCGCAGAATGAGAGTTCGTGCGCAAATCGGCATGGTGCTGAACCTCGATAAATGCATCGGGTGCCACACCTGCTCCGTGACCTGCAAGAACGTGTGGACCACACGCGATGGGGTCGAATACGCGTGGTTCAACAACGTCGAGACCAAGCCCGGCACGGGCTACCCGACCGACTGGGAGAACCAAGCCAAGTGGAACGGCGGTTGGGAGCGGACCAAGTCCGGCAAGCTGCAGCCCAAGCAAGGCAGCAAGTGGCGGATCCTGTCCAACATCTTCGCCAACCCGGACCTGCCGGAAATCGACGACTATTATGAGCCGTTCGATTTCGACCACGATCACCTGAAGTCGGCTCCGGAAATGGAGGCGTTCCCCACGGCGCGCCCCTATTCCAAGATTACCGGCGAGCGGATCGAGAAGATCGAGAAAGGCCCCAACTGGGAAGAAATTCTGGGCGGCGAATTCTCAAAACGGTCGGAGGATTACAACTTCGAAGGCATCCAGAAGGAGATTTACGGGGAATACGAGAACACCTTCATGATGTATCTCCCCCGGCTCTGCGAACACTGCCTGAATCCGGCCTGTGCCGCCTCCTGCCCATCCGGCGCGATCTACAAGCGTGAGGAGGACGGCATCGTCCTGATCGACCAGGAGAAGTGTCGTGGCTGGCGGATGTGCGTCTCGGGCTGTCCTTACAAGAAGGTCTACTACAACTGGGAAAGCGGCAAGTCGGAGAAATGCACGCTGTGCTATCCCCGGATTGAAAGCGGCAATCCGACCGTGTGCTCGGAAACCTGCGTGGGCCGCATCCGGTATCTGGGCGTGATGCTCTACGATGCCGACAAGATCGACACAGCCGCGAACGCACCCAGCGAGCAAGAGCTTTATGATGCGCAACTGGATGTGTTCCTCGATCCGTTCGATCCGGTCGTTGTCGAGACGGCACGTGCGGATGGCATCCCGGAAGACTGGATCAAGGCCGCACAGGAAAGCCCGATCTGGAAGATGGCCATGGAGTGGAAGGTCGCCTTCCCGCTCCACCCGGAATACCGGACATTGCCTATGGTGTGGTACATCCCGCCGCTCTCTCCGATCCAGAACGCCGCCGAGGCCGGAAAGATCGGTATGGATGGCATGATGCCGAAGGTACAGGACCTGCGGATTCCGGTTCGTTATCTGGCAAACATGCTGACAGCGGGCGACGAGGCCCCGGTGATTAGCGCCCTCGAGCGCATGATGGCCATGCGTGCCTACATGCGCTCCAAGACCGTGGAGGGTGTGATTGACGAAGCGATCGCTGCACGGGTTGGCCTGAGCGGGCGCGTGATCGAGGATATGTACAAGATCATGGCCCTTGCCGATTACGAGGACCGCTTTGTCATCCCGACCACCCACCGCGAGCAGGTCGAAGAGGCTTATGACCTAAAGGGCGGGTGTGGGTTCACGGATGGCAATGGTTGCTCCACCGGGACGTCCAAACCGTCGCTTTTCGGCAAAGGCAAGAAACCCCTCAAAATGCCGGAGGCCATGTGATGACCATTGATCGTACTTTCAAAGCCCTCTCGCTGGTCTTGAGTTACCCAACGCGCGAGCTGCAGCAGGCCATGCCCGAGATCGGAGGCGTTCTTGCCTCTGACACGCGATTGACTGCAGCAGCACGTCGGGCCCTGCGCCCGCTCGTCGAGGAACTGGGCGGGCGAGACATCTATGACTTGCAGGAAACCTATGTGGGCCTGTTCGACCGGTCGCGCACGCTGTCGCTCAACCTGTTCGAGCATGTTCACGGCGAAAGCCGTGACCGGGGCGGCGCCATGGTCTCGCTGGTAGAGATGTATCGTGAAGCCGGGTTCGACCCTGTTACCTCGGAACTGCCCGATCATCTGCCGATGCTTCTGGAATTCCTGTCCACGCGTCCCTTCGTCGAGGCACAGGAAACCTTGGCGGACGCGGCTCACATTCTTGAGGCTTTGAACGCACGGCTTTGTCGTCGGGAAAGCCCATATGGAGCCGCGTTCGCCGCTTTGCTGCAGCTTTCTGGCGCGAAGGCGGACAAGGCGGCCGTGGCCGAGTTGCTCGAGGAACCGGAAATGGACTCCGATGATCTCGAAGCGCTCGACAAGGTCTGGGAGGAATCCGAGGTCCGCTTCGGTCCTGATCCCAATGCCGGATGCCCTCAAGTGCGCGATATGCTGTCGCGCATGGATCAACCTATCACCCCCGCACCGCAACACGCGGCCGAATGACGGAGGATGTCATGAACCAGTTTCTTTTTGGAACCTTCCCCTACATCGCGCTGGCGATTTGCATCATCGGCTCCATCGCGCGATACGAGCGTGATCCATTCACCTGGAAGTCGTCTTCATCGCAGATGCTGCGGCGCAAGCAACTGATCGTCGGCTCTGTCCTGTTCCATGTCGGTGTACTGGTGATCTTCTTTGGCCACCTTGTTGGTCTGCTGACACCGATATGGATCTTTGACGCCATCGGCATAAGCCACGGTGCGAAACAGCTTCTGGCGGTGGTGGCCGGCGGTGTTGCGGGCATCGCGGCGCTGATCGGGGGCATCCTGCTGTTCCATCGTCGCTGGACCGATCCCCGGATCGCGAAGAACTCCAGCTTCTGGGACAATGCGATCCTGCTGATGCTGATTGCGCAGCTTGTGCTGGGCCTTGGCACGATCTTTGTTTCGCTGGGTCACCTCGACGGGCATGAAATGACCAAATTCATGTCGTGGGCACAAGGTATCTTTACCTTTAACGGTGCGGCGGCGGGATACGTTGCGGATGTGGCGATCATCTTCAAGCTGCACTTAGTCCTCGGTCTGCTGATCATCGCGGTGTTCCCGTTCACACGGCTTGTGCACATCCTTTCAGGCTTTGCGGCCCCATTCCGCTATCTCTTTGGCCGGACCGGATATCAAGTCGTGCGCTCGCGCCGCACAGAGGCTTTGCCGAAAAACGTTGGAGCCATCCCGCGTGGACGCAAGGGACCTGCACCCGCAAGCCAAGGGGCCTCAGCGCCCGACGCCATGCCAACCCCAGCGGAGTGACCCTCATGAACGCGCTTTTTCCGGATCTCGTCATCAACGGCGAAACGGTGCCCTCTTCTCAAGTTGCAGCAGAAGCCCAGAACCACGATGGCCCCAAAGGCAAACCGGGCATCGCCTGGCGGAAGGCCGCAAATGCCATCGCCGTGCGGACCTTGCTGCTGCAAGAGGCACACAAGCGCGGAATTGAAGCGCAGGTTCAAGAGGTCGGCCCAGGTCGATTTGAAACAGAGGAGGAGGCCCTGATCCGGGGCCTTCTCGACGAGGCTGTGATCGTGTCCAAGCCTGGGCAACAGGTTATTCGGGCAGAATGGGAAAAAGACCCGCTTCGGTTCCGCAGCCCGCCCTTGTGGGAAGTCTCGCATATCCTGATCGCGTGTGACCCTCGCGATGACAGCGCGCGGAAAGAAGCGCATGCCCGCGCAGTCGACTTAACTGGGAAGGCCTTGGGCAACCCGAAGGCTTTTGCCAAGCTTGCGGCGCAAGTCAGCGAATGCGGCTCCAAATCAAGCGGTGGAGCTTTGGGCCAGTTGAGCCCCGGTGACTCTGTCCCCGAATTTGAAGCCGCACTCCGCGAATTGACAGAAGGTGCTATCACGGCAGAACCCATCCTTACGCGCTATGGATGGCACATCATCAAGATGGATGCGGTCGCGACAGGGGCCGTGCTTCCCTTCGACAGCGTAAAACAGAAGATTTCCGATGCCATGGAGAAGGCATCCTGGGCCCGCGCGGCCAAAGACTTTGTGCAAACCCTGGTTGCGTCCGCCGAGATCTCCGGCGCGGACCTCCGACCGGTCTCGCCCAGGAGGGCAGATCATGAAAAGCATCACCACTGACCAACGTTCAATCGACGGCAAGACACCGACCAATGTCATGCTCCTGAAGAATCCCTTGGACTTCATCGCAGAGGACCACCTTCGTCTGAGAGCAATGAGCGCAGAGTTGGATCGTCTGGCAGAAGCCACAACGATCGAAGGTCCGGCGATCTCGGAAATGATCGAGTATCTGGAGCACGAATTGCCGCTGTTGCTGGCTGACGAAGACGACGACCTCATGCCACGCATTTTGTCTCGCGCGGAACCGGAAGATGAACTGCCAAAGCTGGCGAAGCGCTTGGAAAAGGAGCACTCCGATATATCCGATCACTTGAAGGCTGTGACTTCAGGTCTTGCCGGTCTGGCACTTGCTACGTCGTTATCGGACACTCTGCGGACATCAATGATTGAACTGGCAAACGCAGCACGACGTCATCTTATCCTCGAGAATGCGGTTTTGCTTCCTTTGGCCAAAGCGCGGTTGACCGAAGAAGACTTGCACGCGCTTCGCTCCGCAATGCTCAAGCGAAGAGGATTAGAGAGCCTCTTCGCGACGTAGTTCCAACATCATCAATCCTTCCCCCGGAGAGCACGAAAATGAAGAAATCCTTGTCCAATGCGCGTTCGCGAGACTCACACCATCATGCGACAGACATGGACTTATTGGCCAACCCGCTCGAGTTCCTTGAAGAGGATCACCTCCGGACAAGAACAGTTTGTGCAGCATTTGATCGGATAGCCGACAGTGAAATGCCTACCAGAGAAGATGTCTTCGAAGCGCTGACCTACCTCGAAAACGAATTGCCTCTCTTCATCGTTGATGAGGATGCAGACCTTGCGCGACTGATGCGCGGGCATGTGGGCGAAGCACCATCGCTCTTCGAAGTTCTGCGCCGCGTCACGGAGCTCCATCAGGAAATCGCATTCAGATCGCGGCCCGCGATTGACCTGCTTCAAATCCTCAAGAAACAGCTTCGCGGGCTCACATATTCCGAACAAAAATGCCTGCGCGATCTGGCAACAAGTTTGCGGACAGACATGGCGATGGAAAACAGCAGGCTGCTGCCGCTCGCCAAGCAGCTCTTGACCGAGGATGAGTTGGCCGAGTTGCGCTCAGCAATGTTTCAGCGTCGTCTTTCCGATTTTCGCGACCACAGAGCATCTGGCGCGTAAAGCGCCTCAAAAGTGAATGGGGCCCTCATGACATATCTCCCAAGGCAAATTCCAGCCGGCTGTGGGTGTGATGATCTCACAACGTCATCAAGTTGGATCAGCATCGATGAAGCTTTTCGGAGGATATCGGATCACGTTCTCCCAAGCGCGCCTACGGAAACTCTGCCGATCCAAGACGTCCGCGGGCGTGTCCTTGCAAAGCCGGTTTGCGCACAATGCGACATGCCCCGCTTCGACCACGCTGCCATGGATGGATATGCGGTAGACAGCAGGGCATTTGCAGGCGACGGCCCATGGCTGTTTCCCGTCGCAGGTCGCATTGCTGCGGGCGACGCTCCGAACGCACGATACGCCTCTTCGGATGCCTGCCGGATCTTCACTGGGGCGCCGCTTCCCGTGCAGTATGACTGCGTGATCATGCAGGAGAGGGCTGAGAGGCTTGGGAACTCGATCCGGTTCGACGAACGACCTGAACCGGGCGAAAACGTGCGCCGAAGAGGGGAGGCGTATCAATCGGGCACCGAAATCCTGCCTGCGGGCTCTTTGCTGACGCCGCGCGCGATCGCGGCCTGCGCTGCCGCCGGGCACGGAAGCGTCAGAGTGCAAAGCCGCGTTCGCGTTGCCCTCATCGCGACAGGATCGGAGGTTGCAACGCCGGGCGCGCAAGCGCTGGAGAGCGGGCAAATCTGGGACGTCAACACGCCAATGCTGCAATCCCTTCTGTCCCGCCCGGATGTAGTCCTGCACGACATCATGAGGGTCAGTGATAGTCTGGAGAGCATTCGGGATGCCGTTCAATCCGCCGCTGCATACACGGATCTCGTTGTCACGACAGGCGGCGTCTCTGTTGGGGACGAAGACCATTTGCATAATGCAGTTCTATCGGCAGGGGGTGAGATGATATTTGCGGGAGTTGCGATTAAACCCGGCAAACCCATCACGCTTGGACGGATCGGCAAAGCGATCTGGCTCGGGCTCCCCGGAAATCCTGGCTCCGCCTTTGTCACTTGGTCTATCTTCGGAGAGGTTGTTTTGAACGCACTTTCTGGACGACAGGAGACAATCCCGAAACGGCAGCACGTTCTTTTGGGACAAGACCTGTCTCGGAAAGCGGGTCGATGTGAGATCCGTGCCGCATCTATCGTCGGTATCGATGGCTACGGGCGAGATGTCATCGAATTCAAATCAGGCGGGAACTCAGGACAGGTCTCCCACTTCGCCGAGGCAGATGGCTTGGCATTTCTGCCCTCAGAACTGGATCACGTGCCCGCAGGCGCCCTGGTCGAATTTCTTCCCTTTTGCACGAACTGAGAACTGACATGCACATCGCGTACACAATGGCCCCCGGGCGGGGCGACACCGACTTGCTCCTTCACCAGGTTGCGCAATCGATCATCAGATCAGGGTATCGGCCGGCCGGTACGGCCCAAATCAACACAGAAAGACCGGATGCCGGTCCGTGCGATATGGATGTCCTCGTTCTTCCAACCGGACCAACGCTCAGAATTTCGCAAAGTCTTGGACGTGAAGCGCGAGGCTGCAGGCTGGACCCCGAAGCACTGGAATCTGCCGTAGGCTTGGTACAGGCTCGTTTGCCCGAAAGCGATTGTCTGATCGTGAACAAATTCGGGAAGCATGAAGCAGACGGGCGTGGATTTCGGACGGTGATCGGAGAGGCCCTGGCTATTGAACTTCCGGTTTTAGTTGGACTGAATGCCCTCAATGCCGAAGCATTCATGGAGTTCTGTGGCGGTCTTGCGAAAAGAATTGAGCCGGATGCACACGATCTAGAGCGGTGGCTCTTTAGCAGCATCGCTTCAAAGCGAGATGTCGCGTGTTGAACCGTTCACGAAATAGTACTTACTTAACATAAACTTCTTTATGCGACTTTATACTTAGTGTTGCGATAGTATATTTTCGTATGTATGCTGAGGTCTGTCACAGAGGGTCCTCAGCATGCGTCATTTACTAAAGAAGCTTCTCCCCTCGGTCGTAGTCGCTTTAACCGTGACAGGCCT
This sequence comes from Marivita geojedonensis, assembly GCF_002115805.1. Classification (GTDB taxonomy): domain Bacteria; phylum Pseudomonadota; class Alphaproteobacteria; order Rhodobacterales; family Rhodobacteraceae; genus Marivita; species Marivita geojedonensis. The sequence continues at coordinate 41,486 of NZ_JFKC01000013.1, forward strand.
TTCGCTACCGATGTCCGCCCGAGCGCAGACATACCCGATCGATTGCGCGATCCTCTTGTGTCTCTCTGGCGGTTGGCCTGCTTCAGTTCCTTGCGCCCGAGCCCGCGCCGAATTCATTCGGCGGATTACGCCCTGGCCGGTGGAACCGCCACTGCAAATCTGGCGCTGTCCCATGGGCGCCTCCTATGAGAGCGATCGGCTATCAAACAACGCTGGCCGCATCTTCGAGATCTTGTACCGGCCCGATAGCCGTAGACCACTCCAATCCTTGCCAGTCGACGATCTCGTTCTCGCCGACCGGGCCCTCCAGCTTATTCAGGACCGCGCGGACATCGATATCAGCGGACCTGAATTCAATTTCGTGCGGTCCATCCGTGTCTATGATGTCCGGTATGCGCGACAGCATGAATCTGGACGTGACGGCGACTGCAACCGTAGCGCCACCGTGGTCCTCGGCACATACGGAACCCAAGGCGACTTCGCCTGGCAGAGGTCCTCCATCACCGCCCTACCCTCCGCCCATATCGGTCTTGAACGCTGGGGCCAGAATTGCCCCGGCATCTATCACCGTTCCGTCTTCGTCGACTGGCGTGACTATGAAGGGAACTACGGCTTTGAGCAGGTGAACTACTAGCGCCTACAAAGACAGCGTTGGCATTCATCCGTATTGACCTAAGTGCTCTGAGTTACTCAATTACCGGTCGTTCGCTGCTGACGATGCCAAAGTCTGTAGAGCGGACTTTGCTGCCGTTAGCCTCTGGTGCACCAATGGCAGCTATCTCCGGATTGCGACTGGAGCTAAGTTCAGTAAAAGCTGGCCTCCGGGCTTTCACCGCGCGGCATCATAGTGTCCGCCGCGCAAGTTGCCGCGTGACAAGTCCGCTGTGATTTCGCGCTATTCCCAGCTGACTTAATCAGCCAATGCTGAGCTTTTTTCCAGCAACCAAACCGTAAATGTGTCGACTGCTGCTTTTCTGGATGCTCTTCGAGGGGTTGCCACTGAATACCAGACGCAACGAATTTGCCGATCGTCCAACCGGACCAGCATACCGGATTTCATTTCCTTGGCGCAAAGAATGTCATCGGCCAGTACAATGCCTTCTTCATCCACGGCAGCGTCAATGGCCAAAGAAAGATCTGAATAGACCCGCCCCTGCTGCCATCGTATTTTGCCGGGCTCGTGCTCGACAAACCAGTTGTGCCAGATCTCCCGACCATTGTCGTGGATCAGAGGAGCATCGCTCCAGTCGATTTTACCATCTTGGGAAAGCAACCTGTCACGGACCCCTGGCGCGCATGCCGGGTAGCCATCTATCGGGAACAGGCGATGGCGTTTCACACCGGCCGCCGGAAGTCGTGTTTCGAAGTGAATGATCAGGTCAGCATGGCCTTCGCCAAGCTGGGGTGGTTGCCAGGCCGGCCGCAGGTCTATGTCGATCTTTGGGAAAAGGTCGCAAAACTCGGTGATACGCTTGCGCAGCCACAAAGAGGCCAACGCCGGTTCCGCACTGATGGTCAGAGTGCCCTTTTGTGTCGCCCTGAGAAGATCGCTGCACGCGTCGCTCAGGGTCTGAAACCCGCCCGAGATACGCGGAAGCAGCGCACGCCCATCTTCACTGAGCACAATCCGGTTGCCGGAACGGGTGAACAGTTCCGTACCGAACCAGGCTTCGAGGTTTTTCACATGCTGGCTGACAACCGAATGGCTGACGTTCAGCTCATCCGCCGCCCTGGAAATACTTTGATGGCGTGCGGCGGCCTCGAAGGCGCGTAATGCGTTCAAGTGGCGAAGCGACGTTGTCATTGTTGCAGCGTAGCGAAAACAGACGCTCAGGGCCAGTTTTTCCTGTTTTTCGATCACGAATTCGCTCGTTACCGTTTGGACAGCCTTCACAACCACCAGGACAGACAGGACGCTTCATGGCCCAGCCGCAAGCAAAACCCGAGGCCGATCTTTCCCTGCAGGTGCAGGACCTGCACAAATCCTACGGGAAGGTCGAGGTCCTGAAAGGGGTTTCGCTGGAAGCACGACAGGGCGACGTCATCTCCATGCTGGGGTCTTCCGGGTCTGGGAAGAGCACGTTTCTGCGCTGTCTCAACCTTCTGGAAACTCCGAACTCGGGCACCGTCACGGTGCATGGCGAAGACATCAAGATGGCGACGGATCGCCATGGGGTATTCAAGCCATCTGACGCCAAGCAGGTCGAGCGCATCCGCGCACGTTTGGCTATGGTGTTCCAGTCTTTCAACCTTTGGTCACACATGACCGTTCTGGAAAACGTGATCGCCGGGCCAATTCACGTTCTGAAGCAACCGCGTGCCGAAGCCATCGAAAAGGCAAAGGCTGTGCTTGAGCGGGTCGGAATGTACGATCGGCGCGACTACTACCCGTCGCACATTTCCGGGGGGCAGCAGCAACGTGCCGCCATAGCCCGGGCCCTCGCGATGGAGCCAGAGGTCATGCTGTTTGACGAGCCGACCTCGGCGCTGGATCCGGAGTTGGTGGGAGAGGTCCTAAAGGTGATCCGGTCGCTTGCCGACGAAGGGCGCACAATGATCGTCGTCACGCACGAGATGGGCTTTGCCCGCGATGTATCGTCTGAGGTCATCTTCCTTCATCAGGGGCTGGTCGAGGAACAAGGCGCGCCCGATAAAATGTTCACAAACCCCAACTCAGCACGTTTCAAGGAATTCCTGTCGAATACCAGGAACTGACCACGGGTCATGCCGCGCTTCCAATCGGGCAGGCCCGCATCACTCAACACAGGGAGTAGACAATATGAAACTCAAAAAAACACTGATCGCCTCCGTTGTCAGCGCCGTGGCGCTGTTTGGCGGGCAGGCCATGGCCGACACGCTTCGCATTGGTGTGGAAGGTGCCTATGCGCCATTTTCTATGAAAGAAGCCGACGGCACGCTGTCGGGTTTTGACATCGACATCGCAAATGCTTTGTGCGCCGAGCTCAAGCGTGAATGTGAACTGGTCGAGCAGGAATGGGACGGCATGATCCCCGCGCTGATCGCCAACAAGTACGACGCCATCGTCGCGTCGATGTCCATCACCGAGGACCGCAAGAAAAAGGTCGACTTTACTGAGAAGTACTATGCCACCCCAACGCGCTTCATCGCCAAGGAAGGCGCAACTTTCGAACTCACCCGTGAAGGGACCAAGGGCGTGAAGATCGGTCTTTTGCGTGGCACAACCATGCAGTGCTATGTCGAGAAACATTTCCCCGAAGCCGACATTAAGCTCTACAACACCCAGGAAGATGTGTTCGCCGATCTGGTCGCCGGGCGTCTGGACATGCAGATCAACAATACGCTGCAAGCAATTGACGGTTTCCTGAACACGCCGCAAGGCAAGGGTTTCGCATTTCTTGGCGACGACCTTGATGACGTGGCCTGTCTGGGTGAAGGCACCGGTATCGCCGTGCGCAAAGGCGATCCGCTGGCGGGCGAGTTGAGCGCCGCGATCAAGGCTATTCGTGCAAACGGAACCTACCAGGCGATCAACGACAAGTATTTCGACATCGATATCTACGGCAAATGATCCTGTAGGATCACCCGTTGCAGCAGGGGCGCCCGTTCCCCAGTCCCTGCTGCCTTTCACTTCAAAAAACTTGAAACGGACAGAGACTCATGGGCCTGATTTTCGAATATCGGCAAATCCTGATCGAAGGGACAATTGTTACGATCTCGCTCGCTGTTCTGTCACTGCTTCTGTCGGTGGGTTTCGGATTGTTGGGGGCTTTCGCCAAGCTTTCACCGTCTCGTGGCCTGCGGCGTATCGGCAATCGTTATACTACCTTTGTCCGCAGCGTGCCCGAGCTGGTTCTGATGATGCTGATCTTTTACGGCGGCCAGGCGCTGCTCAACGATATCGGCCAGGCTACCGGCCTTTGGGGGTATGTCGACGTCAACCAGTTTATTGCCGGGGTCCTGACGCTTGGGTTCATCTTCGGTGCCTACATGGCCGAAACCTTTCGCGGCGCCATCCTGGCCATTCCGCGCGGCCAGATCGAGGCCGCCCTGTCGGTGGGCATGAGCGCGCGGCAAGTCTTCACTCTGGTCACATGGCCACAAATGGTGCGGTATGCACTGCCGAGTTTCACGAACAATTGGTTGGTGCTGGTCAAGGCCACCGCCCTTGTGTCGGTGATCGGGCTACATGACCTCGTCTGGAATGCCTTTTCGGCAGGCCGGTCCAACCACGCGCTGTTCACCTTCATGTTCGCGGTCCTGGTCATCTACCTGATCATCACGGCTGTTTCCGACGGCGCACTTCGCTGGGTCGACCGCAAATACAGCGTCGGCGAGAGAAAGGCCTGAAGCCATGGAACCCGAACGCACTTTCCTTGAATATCTGCGCGATATTAGCGAAACCACGGCCCCGCTGGACTTCATGCTAATCTTCGACAACCTGGACAGGTTCGTCGAAGGCGCATGGGTCACACTGCAACTGACGTTCCTTGCGCTGCTGCTGGGCGGGCTGATCGCCATTCCGCTGGCCATTGCCCGGGCTTACAGAAAACCTGTCCTGAACCCGATCATCTGGGGCTACACCTATGCGTTTCGCGGCACACCTTTGCTGGTGCAAACCTACCTGTTCTATTTCGGACTGGGCCAGTTCGAAGCGGTTCGCAACAGTTTTCTCTGGTCTCCGATCCTGAGCGATCCGTGGTGGTGTGTCCTGATCGCCTTCACGCTCAACACTGCTGCTTACACGACCGAATTCCTGCGCGGCGCCATCGAAACCACACCACGCGGCGAGATCGAAGCGGCAAAGGCCGCCGGCATGTCCCCCTGGACCCGGATGCGGCTGGTGGTGTTGCCAAGCGCCTTTCGCCGCGCCTTGCCCGCCTATTCCAACGAGGTGATCTTCACGCTGCACGGCTCTGTCATTGCCAGCACCGTGACGTTGCAAGACCTGCTTGGCGTCGGACGCTGGCTGAACGGACGCTACTACCTTGCCTACGAAGGCTTCGTAACGGCCATGCTGTTCTACATGGCTATTGTCTTCATGATCTCGCTGGCCTTCAGATATGCCGAAAAACGCTACCTCAAGCATTTGCGCCCCCGCGAAACGGAAAAATCGCCGCGCCCCGCGCTCGCCTGAAGACGCAGCCCAACCAAACCCAAACTGTCAACAGCTCTGTCGAAAGGGATACTCATGGCCGACACCAACTCCAAGAAACGAGACTTGATCGAAGGCCGTCCCGCGCTGATTGTCATCGACATTCAGAAATCAACCTTCGCCCCGATCCCCGACGACGAACGCTCGATCGCGCACATGCCCGATTATGCAGATCGCATGGCGCGTTCGAAGGTCGCCATCGACAAGGCCCGTGAAGTGGGTATCCCGGTGATCTTCATCCAGGAAATTCACCGTGCGGATCTGGTGGATTTTGGGCGAGAGCTGGACGGAGACGAGTCAATTCATTGCCTCGATAGCAACCCGCTCACTGCTTTCGCTGAAGAAGAGCTTGGCATGCGCCCCGATGACTATCGGATTTCCAAGCGCCGTTATTCCGCTTTCTATGGCACCGATCTGGAAATCCTCTTGCGCGGCCTCAAAGCCGAGACATTGATCCTTGTCGGTGGCCTGACAGATGTTTGTGTGCACTACACCTTTGTCGATGCGCATCAGGGCGACTATTTCTGCCGGGTGATCGAGGATTGCGTGGCAGGCTCCAGTCTTGCAGCGCATCAGGCGTCGCTCAATGCGATGGAATACCTGCAACATGGCGCGATCCGCTCTATTGACGAGGTTCTGGCCGCCATGACCGCACAAGCCTGATCCCCCATGCACAGCACACAGAACATCGCCGCGGCGGGTCTGGCGCTCGCCGCGTCGGCGATCCTCAGCTTCATCGACAATTTCGTGGCTTCCGTGGCAGAAGAAGCCGGACTATGGCAGTTTCAGCTGTTCCGCAGCCTGTTTGCTCTTCCCTTCCTGATAGTGGTCGGCCGGATGACTCGTCGCTCGATCCGCCCGGTGAACCTCAGGGGCCTGATCGGTCGCAGCCTGGCGGTTTCCGTCGGGCTGTTGATCTATTTCGCCTCGCTTGGCGCCTTGCCCGTTGCCCAGGCTGGCGCGGGTCTATTCAGCGCTCCGCTTTGGGTGGCGCTGTTGACGGTCTTTCTGTTCCGCCAACCCCTTGGGGTCACAGGAGTGTTCGCTGTGGTGCTGGGTTTTGCCGGTGCGCTGATGTTGCTCCAACCCGATTTCCAGACTCTGACGGTCCTGTCGTTCATGCCGCTGGCCGCCGGTTTCTTCTACGGGCTCGGCATGATGCTGACCCGCCGTTGGTGCGCCGACGAAAGCCCCGTCACACTAGCCATCGGCATCTTCCTGACCATCGGTTTGGCCGGTTTGCTCATGTCGGGGGTTGTCACGATCTGGCCGGGAGAGGCCTTCATCACTGCCCCCTGGGCCACCCCATCGGCGCGCTTCCTGTGGCTCACCCTGTTCCAGGCCGCCGGCGCCGTAATCGCCGTGACCCTGATTGCGCAAGCATACCGTATCGGCACCCCTGCCGTGGTGGCCGTGTTCGAATACTCCTTTCTGATTTTCGCCAGCCTCTGGGCCTTCCTGCTCTGGGGTACCGCAACCAACCTTCTCGCATGGGCAGGGATCACGGTCATCCTGATTTCAGGTCTGCTCATGGCGATGACTCAAAAGAGGACCAAAGATGCCACTGCTGCCATCTGACCTTGCTTATGTGCCATTTGTTTCAGTCGAACACATGATGGGGCTTGTTCATCACCTCGGCATCGAGCGAATGCTGCGCGATCTCGCCGATGAGATTGAAGCCGATTTCAAACGCTGGGAGCTGTTTGACAAAACACCCCGTGTGGCCAGCCATTCGGACGTCGGCGTGATCGAACTGATGCCGACTTCGGATGGTGAAATGTACGGGTTCAAGTATGTCAACGGCCACCCCAAGAATACGAAGGACGGTTTGCAGACAGTCACCGCCTTCGGCCTTCTGGCGGATGTGGACACAGGCTATCCCAAACTTCTCTCCGAAATGACCCTGCTGACCGCCTTGCGCACCGCCGCTACTTCGGCGATGGCAGCGCGCCATCTTGCGCCGAAGGGTACCACAACCATGGCAATGATCGGCAACGGCGCTCAATCGGAATTCCAGTGCCTCGCTTTCAAGGCGATCTGCGGTATCGACACCGTGCGCCTGTATGACATCGACGAGGCGGCGACGGAAAAGGCCGCGCGCAACCTGGCGGCCAGCGGTCTGAAAGTCGTGACGTGCAAATCGGGTGAAGATGCCATGGAAGGTGCGCAGATCATCACCACCTGCACGGCGGACAAACAATACGCCACGATCCTGACCGACAACATGATCGGCCCGGGCGTTCACATCAACGCGATCGGCGGCGATTGCCCCGGCAAGACCGAACTGCACCGCGACATCCTGCTGCGCTCTGAGATATTTGTGGAATATCCCGAACAAACATGGATCGAAGGCGAAATCCAGCAGTTGGAAAAAGACCACCCGATCACCGAGCTTTGGCGTGTTATCACTGGCGAGGCGCAAGGCCGCCGGGATGACAAGCAGATCACACTGTTCGATAGTGTCGGCTTTGCGATCGAAGATTTTTCCGCTTTGCGCTATATCCACAAGGCGGTTCAGGGCACCGGATATTTCACAAAGCTCGACATGCTAGCTGACCCAGATGATCCACGCGATTTGTTCGGCATGCTGAACAGATCGAAAGGTTGAGATCATGGAACTGACCGCGCGGCAGCTCCTGGAGCGGCTTGTCGCTTTTCCGACAGTCAGCGATCAAAGCAACCTGGAGCTTGTGAATTTTGTCGAAACCTACCTGCAAAGCCATGAGATAACCCCGACAAAAGTCATGAATCCGGAAGGAGACAAGGCCGCCCTTTACGCCAATATCGGACCTGAAACTGCTGGTGGCGTCGTTCTTTCGGGGCACACCGACGTGGTTCCGGTCAAGCGACAGGATTGGCGCAGCGACCCGTTCACATTGACCGAGCGCGATGGCCGCCTTTATGGGCGCGGCACATGCGATATGAAAGGGTCCGACGCGCTTGCGCTGGCAGCGGTTCCGCTGGCTTTGCGTAAACCGCTGAAACGCCCCCTTCAGATCGCCCTCAGCTATGATGAGGAAACCGGGATGACCGGCGCCCCGCCGATGATCGACCACATGCTGTCGCATGGCCTGCCACGGCCGGGCGCGGTCATCGTAGGCGAGCCGTCGATGATGAAGGTTGTGACAGGCCACAAAGGTGGCTTCGGTTACCAAGTGCATGTGCGCGGACACGAGGTGCATTCCTCGATGATGCATGAAGGGGTCAGCGCGGTCATGATGGCGGGCGAACTGGTCAGCTGGGCCAACCGGATGAACCGCCAATGCGCGCAGGCCACGCCAGGCGCGCTGGCGGGTGATTTCGTGCCCCCCTACACCACAATCCATGTCGGGACGATCTCTGGCGGGACAGCTCACAATATCACCGCCCGCGATTGCCGTTTTGAAATCGACTTTCGCGTGGTGCCGGGCGAAGATCATTCAGAGTGGCAACAGAAATTTCTTGGCGAGGTTGCGGCGCTGCAACGCCAGATGCAGGCCATCCATCCCGATGCCCGGATAACGGCCGATCAGGATTTCGGGGTTGCTGGCCTCGCGCCTGAAACGCAAGGCGAGGCAGAAAAACTGGCGCGGCGTCTGACCGGAGACAATGCCACGCATGTGGTGAGCTATGCTACCGAAGGTGGCTTGTTTCAGGAACGAGGACTATCAACGGTCATCTGCGGCCCCGGAGACATCGCCCAGGCCCACCAGCCAGATGAGTTCATGTCACTCGACCAGTTCCAAAAGGGCGAGATCTTCATGGAACGGCTGGTCGAAACGCTGTGCGTCTGATGCCACAAGAGTAGATGCCCTGATGCCCTGGATCATATTGTTCGTTGCCGGCCTGTTCGAAACCGGGTGGGCCGTCGGGTTGAAATACACCGAAGGGTTCACCCGAGCGGGCCCAACCGTGCTGACGGTGGTGTCGATGGCCATCAGCCTGGGCCTTCTGGGCCTTGCACTGCGCAGCATCCCACTGGGCACCGGCTACGCCGTCTGGACAGGTATAGGCACAGTGGGCACCGTCTTGTTTGGCATTATCTTCTTTTCAGAACCCGCGACGCCCGCGCGTCTGGCCTGTGTCGGCCTGATCCTCGCCGGGATCCTTGGACTGAAACTCGTTGGCACTTCTTGAAAACCAAAGGAAATCCGATACCTAAAATTAGACGCTCTCACATCGGCGATCGCATGAGCCAGATCGTGATCCATGGCAACACTATCTATTTGGCCGGGCAGGTTGGCACGGCCAATGCCAGCGTGACACGGCAGACGCAGGAATGTCTCCGAAACATCGACACCCTGCTGGCTGAGGTCGGTTCAGACAAATCCCACATTCTCCAGACAACGATCTGGTTGGCCGACATGAAAGACTTTGGTGAAATGAACGCCGTTTGGGACGCGTGGGTTCCAAACGGCCATGCACCGGCCCGCGCCTGCGGAGAGGCCCGGTTGGCCACTGATGCTTACAAAGTAGAGATGATCGTGATCGCGGCTTTGCCGGAAACCGGAGAGGCAGGCTGATTTCTGGCATGGAAGTAGCCTTATGTGGCAGCCCAGAAGGCGGGACAGGTCCGGCTCTATGCTGGGCAATGTCAGCTAAGCGTGCTTCGCAGTAATTCGAGGCTTGCACGACATTCGGTAAAGTGGGCTCAGAGTCCGCATTCGCCGCGTTCGGCTCCAATGTCTGGTATGCTCGCGGACCCTATCCATCAATATGAACTGGCGGCTACCTGAGAGGCCTATTTGCTGTCGCCGCTTCCGATCCGCTTCAAACCGTCGAAGTCGATTTCCTGCTTCTGTTCCGCAGTGAGATCCGGCCGGATTTCCGATACCGGCTGGGGCCCGTGGACGTCCCACATCACCGCATGCGCGCCTGTAGTCCAGCGATATACCCAACCAACAATGCTGTCCCCATCGGTCCCGATCAGATTGGCGATCGCGACGCCTTCACCTTTATCATCGTCCACTGTTTACTGACTTCCTGCACTATGGCGCTGCAATCGCGGCATCGTGTTTCCAGGCCTCGCCTGCACAGCATGACGCAATTGGTGGATGTTGGTTGATACTCTTCCTTGAAGGAGCTCACTTCACATGAAAACGTCCAATACGGAGCGCCCCAAAATTCTTTGTTTTCAAATCTTGTGGTCGGGCTCCGTGGCGGCTTCGACAATCGACAGGACTTCATTTTTGTCAAAGCCAATGACCCTCGCCAGAACTGTAAATTCCACCACGTCGATACGACGCTCGCCGCTTTCGAGACGCGCCACAAATGACTGGTGGCGTTTGAGCTTCGCCGCCAACTGCTGCTGGCTGAGACCCGCATTCTGACGTGCATCAACCAACGCACGGACGAGCGCCAACTGGCCATTTGTTCTGATTGTTTTCGCCACGCGTCACATACCTTTTGTGACGTCGCTAGCGGATGAAATCTGTTATCTAAAAAGTAGATATTTGAGGGTGTTATCGGCGTCTGGTTTCCAAGGGGTGCACGTCTGGTGCATGCCCAGTGGCCCATCAATCCCCCACCAGTTCCAGAAACCGACCGTAGTCCAGACTGACTTCGCGAGCTTCCTCAAAAGCACGCGCACGCTCCTGCTCGAGGCAGCGAAAGTAGTCCTGAATGTCCGCGATGTAGACCTCAAAGTCCCGTCGGATGATGTCGGCATAATCCCGGGCGGCCTGCGAATCGCTTGGAACGAAAGGCCTGACAGGGGCGAGACAGGATCCGGCCTGGCTTGCGACCGGAGCGAGCATCAGCAAGGCCACAGCCTGCATCTTCACCCATCGGCTCAACCGCAGGTTTCTGAAACCCCTATTTTCCTTGATAGACGCCAATGGCCGTGCCTAGAGTTTGAGTAACCGAGATACAGCCGTATCTGCCGCATTATATCTTGCGGTTAATAATATACTATCGTAACTCTGGGCTTCAAGTGGGAATGCCCGGACGTTGCGCGTTTGGAGAAAGCGTGAGCCGGGCCATGAACTGGGACATAGAAGCACCAAATGTGGTTACGGAAGCACGTTTCCGCGAACTCGTGGAAAGTGGCTATAGCGCTGAAATCCTGTGCCAGGAGTCGGCACACAAGAAGGGCCCGAGTTATTACGGGGTCTGGATCATGCGTGTCGTCTCTGACGAGGGCGTGGAAAAACTGCTGGTCACGGCCCGCACCCGGACGACTTACAACGACATCAAGATCCGCGAGTTCAAGACCATTACGGGCGTGGTCTCCTTCCTTATCGGCATCGGTTTCTCCCATGCCGATGTCCCGCTCGAGGAAGGCCAGCGGACGACACACAAGCTGGCTGCGACCGACAAGGGCGGCAGCAAGTAGCCTTTTCCTTTTCTGGTTCCTGACGGGTTCCGCCAATGCGCAGATGGTACTGGTCATGGAGAGCGATGGCTCTCTGACCCCGTCCCGCTCTCAAGACAGCTTTGCACGAAATTACAATGACGGCATCGGCCAGGGGTCCGCTGCTGATGAACTGGCGATCCTCGGCGAGACTGGACTTGGGCCAGACGAAATCCAGGTTGCTGCCCCAGCGCGGCCTGCGCCTCTGCCCCGCGCCGATGTTCTGGCGGCCATCGAGGCCACCGCGCTTCGCTACGCCGGGCATCCCGGGCTTCGGCGCACGGATCTCTCGGTTCGCGATTGGCTGACCCTCTACCGCGCCAATATCGAGGTCGAGAGCGCCTACCAGCAGGATGCGATCTCAAGCGCAGGCGCCCTCGGTCTTGGCCAATTGATGCCCGCGACGGCACGCGATCTGGGTGTCGACCCGCGTGATCCGCTGCAGAACCTTGACGGCTCCGCCCGATACCTCGCGATGATGCTGGAGACGTTTGGCGATCCGCGTCTTGCCCTCGCTGCCTACAACGCTGGCCCGGAAGCGGTCCGCCAGCATGGCGGCATTCCCCCCTACAGAGAAACCCAGAACCACGTGGCCCGTGTCATGGCCGTCGTGGCCCGATTGGAAGGATCAAATTCATGATGTCCCAACCTTTTTGGAAATCATTCCTCAAAACACTTATCGCCAATGTCACGAGAGCGCGCAGCGCGGCAGTGCATTGGCGATACCGCTATTTCCAAACAAATTGGATTTCACACCTATTCGTCGCCTCTTTGGCGCTGTTCCTGCTCGTTGCCGAACCTGCGCTTGCGCAAAGTATCGATCTCTCGCCGATCCAAAGCCTGTTGCAAGGTATCGTAGATGCGCTGACCGGCCCGCTTGGTGTTGTCATCGCAACGCTGGCGGTGCTCGGCGTTTTCTTGAGCTGGTTCTTCAACATCATCGATCTGCGACAGGCCCTCTGGGTTCTCGTCGGAATCGCAGGTGTCGCCGCCGCTCCCACTATCGTTGCCGCGGTCTTCGCCGGTGGCTGAACGCTCGCCCCTCTTTCTCGGCCTCGTGCGTCCGCCGAAGCTTCTGGGCCTGCCCATCATGTATGCGATGGTCTGGCTCTTCGGCTCTGTGCTGCTCTTTGTCTGGGTGCAGCACATCGCAGTGCTGGGCGTGGCCGCCCTGCTCTATCCGGTGTTGTGGAAGGCCGCTGACTGGGACCCGCGCTTCATCGACGTGATGATGACGGCGCTGCAGGAGACGCCACCGACGCGGAACCGCTCCATCCATGGCGGGGACAGCTATGCGCCCTAATACAGCTTTGGATGAAGCCTTCGATCTCCGCACAATGACGCCGGACTGGTATGCCCGAGAGACCCGCCTCGCGCATATGCTGCCGTACGTCAGCCTGGTCGATGACCACACCGTGCGCACACGGGTGAACGAGCTTTTTCAGTGCATCCGGCTCGACGGGGTCAACAGCTACACCACAGATGATGCCTATCTCGACAAGGTGACCGCGCTTTTTGCCCGGATCATCGCGCAGCTGGGGCCGGAGTTCAGCTACTACGTCCACAAGGTCTCGAAGGCGATCAAGCCGGAGCTCGAGCCCATACGCGAGGACAGTTTCGCTGGAGAAGTTGACCGCCTGTGGCGCGCGAAACTCGAAAACAGCGGCTTGCGCGACAAGACGTTGACCCTCACGGTCATTCACCGCCCGCCCCCCAAGAGCGTCCTGCCCTTCCTCAATCGCAGCGCTCCGGACCGGTTGAAGGAGGCAACCGAGAAACGCCTTCGCCGATTGGGCGAGGCCGTGAGCGTGTTCCTGTCGGGCCTGACGGAACTGAATCCGCGCGTGCTAACAGCCAAAAGCGGCGAGCTGATCGGCTTTCTGGGTGCCCTCAACACCGGCCAGGAACTGCCGCTCTATCCGGCGAACACCTACGGCTTTCTGTCCTTCAACGTGGCCAACACGCGAGTGACGTTTCAAGGAGATCACTTCGAGCTCTCCGAAGGCGTCGTGGGGCATCGCTACGGCAAAAGCTTCACAATCGGGGAATACTCCGAGGCCACCTCCTGCACCATGTTCGACATGCTGAACCTGCCGGTCGACATGATCGTCACGCATTCCTTCACGCCGATCAATTCGAACCTCATGGCGGGTCGGATCAAGCGGCAAAAGCGTCAGATGCAAGCCAGCCAGGATGCGGCCCTGTCGCTGATGGAAGCCCTCGACATCGCAGCCGATGATCTCGAGGCCAAGCGCCAGAGTTTCGGTGAGCACCACATGGTCGTGACGATCTTCTGCGATACGCTCGACGAGTTGCAGAGCTTGAGCGCCGAGATCGTGAACGCCGCCGCCGCCGAAGGCGTGAAGATGATTGGCGAGCGGGTCGCGGCCAAGGCCCATTACCTCAGCCAGCATCCCGGCAACCAGCCCAAGCGCGTGCGCGCCAGCGCGATCACCAACCGCAACTTCGCGGATTTTGCGGCGTTTCATCGGACCCAGCTCGGCAAGCCTGCTCAGAAAACCCCCTGGGGCAAAGTCATCACCTACCTACCCACGCCAGAGCAAAGCGCCTACCGGTTTTCCTATCACGAGCAAGGCAGTCCCGAGAAGGAACCGACCAGCGGGCATACGCTGATTATGGGCCGACCGGGGTCTGGCAAGTCGGTGCTGTCGGCCTTTCTGATGACGCAAGCCCGTCGAGCAGGGGCGCGGATCTTCGTCTTCGATTACCGTCTCGGTATGGAGATGGCGGTCCGCGCCAATGACGGGCGCTACGCGTCTTTGAAAGCCGGCCAGCCCACGGGTCTCAATCCCCTCTGGACCGAAACCGATAGTCGCGGCACGGCCTGGCTCTCGGATTGGCTCGCCACCCTGCTTTACCGTGCCGACAAACCACTCACGCCTGCGCAGACCAACCGCATCCAGGAGGTCGTGCGTCAGAACGCGCAGGCCACGAACCCAGCCTTGCGAAACTGGCGCGACTTCGCATCGCTTTTTGTGTCCACCGATGATGGCGGCGATCTGCACCAGCGCCTGCTCGAGTGGACCGAAGAGGGCCGCTACGGCTGGATATTCGGCCAGACGTTGGAAGACACGTTCTCTCTGGAAGGCGATGTCGTCGGTTTCGATCTGACCGGCATTCTCGACAGCGAGGCCGAGAAAGAGCGCATGGCCGTCCTCTCCTATCTCTTCCGCCGGGTCGAGCGCGAGATCGAGGACCGCCGCCCCACCATCATCGTGATCGACGAGGCCTGGAAGGCACTCGACAACGCGTATTTCGCCGAGCGGCTGTCCAACTGGCTGGTGACCGCGCGCAAGCAAAACACCGTCGCGGTGATGATGACGCAATACGCAAGCCAGCTCGAGCGCACCCGGACCGGCAAGACGATTGTCGAGGCCGTGCCGACGCAGATCCTGCTTCCTAACATCCGCGCCCATGCTGCCGATTACGCGATGCTGAACCTCTATGAGAAGGAACTCGACGTGCTTCTCAACACCGGCAGCGACAGCCGCCTTGCGCTCATCCGCGATGACCAGGGCTCAATCGTGGTCGATGCAGATCTCAGCGCCCTCGGAGCCAATCTCACCATCCTCGGCGGCATGGAGAAAGGCGAGGCGCTCGTCGGCGCTGATTACCGCGACCGCCCGGACTTCTGGAGGCTTTCATGACACGCATTTTGTTGTTTCTCGCCGCGCTCGGCGTTTTGGCTTCCTGCGCCCAGCACCAGGAACCGCAGGCCAATTGCTTTACCTTCCTCGCCGCGACGGCCCCTGTTGCGCCCGATTGCACCTTCACGCCCCTTGGAGCGCCGGAGGGCGACATTGAAGTCTAACCTACGCCATATCATAACGCTTTGCCTGCTGCCCGGTCTCGCCCTGTCCCAAGGTGTGCCGACCAATGACAGCGGGCTGACAGTGCGCGATATCGTCGAGACCGGCGATCGTGAAGCCGACCTTGCGATCCAGGCGGACAAGCTGTCCGTGCGCGAACTCATCGCCGAGATCGAACGCGAGCAATTAGCCACCCTGCAACGCATCCTGGATGCCCAGACAAGTTTTGGCGGTCAGGGCCTGCCGGCCATGGTCTCCGGGCTGGAAAATGGCAGCGGCGACCCGGACCGTTCCGTCGAGGCCGTCTATGGCAATGCCGAAATCGATCCCAACCCCGGTGGCGCACAGATGTTCGGGGATGCGGCAGAAAACATAGAGCAGCTCATCATCCGCGTGGCCCAGGAGACCAGCGGCTTTGCCGGCGTTGGCCGCGCGGGCCTTTCTCCGGTCCAATGGCGCGCCCTTCTGCAGGCTCTAATCTGGCAGGAAAGCCGCTTCACCATCGGCGCGCGCTCACCTGTCGGCGCCTTTGGCCTTACCCAGATCATGCCGGGCACCGCCAGCGATCTGGGCATCAACCCGGAATACTATGACAGCCCCTACCTTCAGGTGCATGGCGGCGCGCGCTATCTCGCGAGCCAGCTCAACACATTCGATGGCAATATCATCAACGCCCTCGCGGCCTATAACGCCGGACCCGGCCGGGTTTTCGAATATGGTGGGGTGCCGCCCTTTGCCGAAACCCAGCACTACGTCCAGGTCATCCCCGAACGCTACAATCTCTATCTGAGCCGCATCGGTGGAATTGAAGCGCTCGGCACGATCGATCCGGCGCTCCTCGCCAATGGGAACCTCTCGATCACCGGGCACGGCGCGGCTTTCTATGGCAACAACGCGCCCGCCGCGATCCGACAGGCCGCCCTGCGCATGGCGGATATCGTCGAGCAGATTTCCGAAACGGAAGATGTTCAGGAAAGCATCGCGCTCAATACCTATGCCCGCGCCGAACTCGTGCGCCTCGTCGCCGCCCGCACCCGGCTTCAGGCCGCCCGCACCCGCGTGCTCTCCGCCGAGGAGCTGGCCCAGGCCAGCGCCCGCATGGCCGAGGGCGCGTTCATGAACTTCACGATCAGGGAGATAGACTAGTGGGAAATTTGCTCATGAGGACGGCCTTGGCCACGACGCTTGGGATTGGCCTGCATTTCGCCACCCTCACTCCTGCCATGGCGCAAGGCGTGCCCGTCGTAGATACCCAGAACATAGCGCAAAACATCCAGCAGCTCCGGCAGATGATCGAAGACGAGATCCTGCAAAACGAGCAGCTGACGCAGCTCCGTGAACAGCTTGCCACTCTCACGGAACAACTTGGCGAATTGCAACGGACCTACGAAGCCCTCACCCGCCTTGCCGAACTTCCAGAAATCATCCGCACCGAGATGGAAGACGAACTCAACGGCCTGCTCGACCAGGAATTCGGGGACATCCTCGCCACCATTGAAGCCATCAAGACCGGAGACTTCTCTGGCCTATCCGGTTCTGGCGCAGGCGAAATCGAAACCCAGATGGACCGCGTTCTGGCCGACCTCGGCTTTGACGAGGACACGCTCTCCGAGATGGCCACCAGCGGAAATCCCGGAGCCAATCGCGTGGCGACGCAAGCCACAACCGGCGCACTCGTCTCGGCCGCCGCCCAGAACAGCTATGAGGACGCCGGCCAGTCGCTGGAACGCGTTGACCGACTGGTTGGGCTGATCGATGACATGGACGAACTGAAGGAAAGCATCGATCTCAACACGCGCGTCACGGCGGAACTCGCGATCGCACTTGTCGCTATGTGGCAGCTCGAAGCGGTGCAGACCGTGGGCGACGGCACGGGCGGCGTGATCGATGCCGCCACCATCGCCGAGGAACAGCGCTTCATGGATTTCACGCTGCCGGACCTGCGGGCTGACTGATCGTGAGGGATTGAGGGGTGGCGACTGAACAGGAAATTATCGAAGAAGAGCTGGTCTATGGTGCCCTGCGCCGCGAACGGCTCTGGCAGCGCCTTGGGCTCATCGGGCTCATCTTCGGCATTCTCGGATGCCTGAGCGCGGCGGCCGTTGCCATCCTTGATGTCGATCCGCCGCCCGTGGTCGTGCCCTATGATCCTGCAACCGGCTTCGCACTCCCCGAGGCCTCGGTGGGAGCGACGTCGGTCACAGCCAACCAAGCGGTCATTGAGGCGGAGGTCTTCCGCTATGTGACCGACCGAGAGGTCTATAACCAGCTCGACAATGATCTTCGTATCCGCAGTGTTCTGCGTCGCTCGGACGGGGCGGCCGAGAGCGGGTTGCGCCAAATCTGGAACAGCGCCACCGAGAACTACCCGCCCACGGTCTACGGTCCAAATGCCCGGCTTGATGTGGAAATCCTCAGCATCAACCGCATCGGCACAAACCGCGCCACGGTCCGCCTGCGCAAACGCCTGACCTCCATCAATGGCGTCCAGACCGGGCTTTTCACCGCCACGCTTCTGTTCGAGTTCCGCCCCGAGACCCGTCGCTCCATCGATGAGGTCTGGACCAACCCCTTCGGCTTCACGGTCCTCGAATATTCCATCCGCTCCGACAGATTGGAGAACTAGTTTGCTTAAGAAGGCCCTCGTAACAATTGTGCTTGTGCTGCTGCCCGGCCTCGCCTTCGCCGAAGCCATCCCGCGCGGCGGCCCCAACGACAATCGCGTGCGCTTGGCCACCTATCAAGAGGGCCAAGTCTACCGGCTCAATGTCTCGCTCACCCATGTCACCACGGTCGAATTCGGCGAGGGTGAAAGCATCCGCTCGATCATCGCGGGCGACACCGAGGGCTTCGAGATCGATGGCGTGCCCGGAGGCCAGGCATTTGCAATCAAGCCCGTCGCGCGCGGTGTCCATACCAATGTGACCGTCTACACGAACAGGCGCAGCTACTATTTCAACGTCGAGGAGGTTCGCAGCCCGACCTTCTATGTGGTGCAGTTCCGCTATCCTGATGACGCTGGGCGCCCGACTCGAGCCATCGCCGCCCAAGCGCCAAACTACAATTACGGTGCCAGCGCGCGGACCGAGTTTACGCCAACCCGCATCTGGGATGACGGGACGTTCACGTATTTCGAATTCCCGCGGAACGCGCCGGTGCCCGCAATCTTTCGCTACGCCAATGGCCGCGAACGGACGGTCAACACGCAAGCGACCGAGGACGGCGTCATCCGGGTCTCGGGGGTGAACCGGCAATGGGTTCTGCGGATCGGGGAGGAGGTGGTCTGTATCGAAGCCACACCGCGAGCGGGGATCGGATCATGAGCGACACCGGAAACGCGGACCTCGAAAAGCGCCTCGCTGCCCTCGAACAAGGCAAAGGCGCAGGTTCGCCCCCTGCCCCGCGACGCTCGCCGCTGCTCGCTTTGGTCGTCGTCCTCGTGATCGGTGCCGGCGGTGCATTGCTCTATCTCCTATCCCAACCGGAGGAAGAGGAAGCTCTGCCCACGGCCACTCCGGACGTATTTCAAAACGAAGGCGACGGGTTTGGCGCCATCGAGACCCTCCCCCCACCGGAGCCCGAGGTTGTGTTCGTCGCACCCGATCCGGTCGAGCCCAATGCTGAGCTTCTGGCGCAGATCACCGCCCTGCAGGCTCAGATCGAGGAATTGCGCAACGCCCCTGAACCGGTTGTCGAGGAAGACACCGCCGCCGCAGAGGCGATCGACGCGCTGACCGCTCAGATCGCTGCGCTCCAAGCCGCCTCGGAAGCCGCACAGCAACGATTCCAGGACGAACTGACGGCGCGTGATCGCGAACTGGAGCAACTCCGCATGGACCTAGAACTCGCACAGCTCGAGGCCAATCGCCCCCTTCCCGCACCCATCGGTCCCACAGAGGACGAGTTGCGTGCGCGGGAAGAAGAACGGCTCCGCCGCGAGGAGGAAGCAAGGCGGCTGGCGGAACTCGAACGCAGCGCGGCCGAAGAACGCGCGTTTCAAGAGCGCCGCATCGCCTCGCCCACCATCGCCTTTGGCGGCACCTCCGGCGCGAATGAGACGGCCCTAACCGAACGCACCTTCGGCGAAGTGACGGATTTTGTGCTGAACGGAGCGCTGCCCACGTCCGTGACGCAAGCCGAGGTCATTGCCAATCCGTCCAACACAATCATCCAAGGCACGATGATCCAGGCCGTCATGGAAACCGCTCTCGACAGCTCCCTGCCCGGCCAGACCCGGGCCGTGGTCTCCGAAGATGTCTACAGCTTCGATGGGTCCCGCCTCCTGATCCCGCGCGGCTCTCGTCTGATCGGGCGGTATCGCTCTGGCGTCGATATCGCGCAGCGCCGCGTCACGATCGCCTGGGACCGGATCATCCTGCCTGACAACCAGACCATCCAGATCAGCTCCTTCGGTGGCGATGAATTGGGCCGTTCCGGCGTGACGGGTTTTGTCGACACGCGCTTTGATGAGCGTTTCGGCTCGGCAGCGCTGATTTCACTGATCTCCGCCGCACCAAGCGCCGCCGCCGCAAATGTCCAGGACGAAACAGCCGCGGACGTGCTCGAGGACGTTGGCGATGATCTGGCCGATGCGACGGACAGCGTCATCGGCGACTATCTCTCAATCGGCCCCATTATTTATGTCGACCAGGGCGCACGCGTCACGGTCATGGTCGACCGCGATCTGGAGATATTCTGAGCCCATGTCGCTGAGCTATCTCGAAACCTCGCTCGACCGGATCGACGCCGCCGCCCGCGACGATGTCATCGAGATCTGCATTAACCCTGATGGCACCTGCTGGGGCGAATTCCAGGGCGATCACTTCATGCGCGCGCTGGACCAGAGGCTTACGGGCGTTCAGGTCAGGGACCTCGGCAACCAGATCGCCTCCTCCGCCAACACCACGATGAGCAAGGACCGCCCCATCGTCTCGGTCTCGGTCACCTACAAGGGGCGCCCGATCCGCGCACAGGTCATCACCCCGCCCGCCGTGCTCTCGGCCATGTCGATCAGCCTGCGGTTCTTCTCGAGCCTGCCACTCGAGGGCATCGCACTCGATTTCCTCTTTGGCAAGGAACGCAAGCTTGAAGAACTCCGCCTCGAGAAAACGCGCGAACTACGCGAGATCGTGGCCGCCGGCGTCATCGACGATGCGCTGGCTTTCTGCGTCGACAACAAGCTCAACATGATCGTTTCTGGCGGCACCTCCACCGGCAAGACCGTCGCCGCGCGCAAGATCCTCTCACATGTACCGTCCGAGGAACGCATTGTCACCATCGAAGAAGCCGCAGAGCTACTGCCAACCCAGCCCAATGCCGTGACCCTCATCGCCAATCGCGACGCGGAATTCCAGTCCGCCGATGTGCTGCTCACCGCGACACTACGCTTGCGCCCCGACCGGATCATTCTGGGCGAGGTGCGCGGCAAGGAAGCCATGACCTTCCTCGAGGCGATCAACACTGGCCATGGCGGGTCCATGACCACGCTGCACGCAGAAACCCCGCAACTTGCCGTGCAGCGTCTGGCCATCGCCGCACTCAAGACCGAGATCCCGATGACCTATGCCGACATGATCCAGTACATAGAGAACTCCATCGATGTGATCATCCAGGCCGGTCGCCACGATGGCCGGCGCGGCATTACCGAATTCTACCTCCCCGGCGCAACTGAGATCGGAGCTTCCCAATGAAGACCTTTGAATATGACATCCTGTTTTTCCAGGTGAAGAAGCAAAAGGACTACGACGCGATGAGAAGCGCCTTGAATGAGCGCGGCGCGGAGGGGTGGGAAGTCATTACAGCTGAAGCCGGTGACTACGGCTATACCACGTTCTTGAAGCGCGAGACCGCTGATACGAAGGCAGCATCAGAATGATGCGAGCCGCTGCAATCGGAAGCCTGCTCGTCGCTCTCAGCGCAACCGCTGGCGTCGCTGAACGGAACCTGATCCCAACCCTCGAAAACCAACCGGATGTCTGCCCTAATCAACCTCCAGAGCCAGAGTGGATGCAGAACATAGATGTGCGCGAGTCCCACAAACGGCTCCTGATCCAACAGATCTATCGGGCGCAGAGCATGCAACGCATCGTTGAAGCCCAAGGCTGTGAATGTCCTACGCGGTATCCGCCCTGGGAGGCAGCTGAAGGCGTCTTCGTCGAGAATTTCGCCGCATCTGAATACTGGGACATCGTGGAAGCGACGTCAGAATACCGACGGCAGGCAAATGATCTTCGGCGCGAAGCCATGCCAATCTGCGAAGCTGCTGGAAACTGGTAGGGCTCCATGAGTGTCGTCACCTACTTCGTGGAAACGGCTGAAGGCTATCTCAATACCGCTGCCGAGACACAATTCGGTGCGGTCGCCGCAACAGTCGGAACGATGCTGGTACTCGGCACTACGCTCGTTGTCATTCTGGTTTTCATCAACACGCTCTACCAGTATCGCGCCATGGACGGGCGCACGGCATTTTGGCTCGCCGTGAAGGTCGGGCTGATAGGCGCATTTGCAACCAACTGGGTGCAGTTCAACATCCTTGCTGCGGCGATCCTGAGCGGGATCGACAGCATTTCCGGATCACTCGTTGCCTCTGTCGGCGGCGGGTCACCCGGACCGTCTGGCACCTTTGCAGAGGAGTTCGATGACCTGATCGCGGCACTCGGCGACTATCTGAATGCCGCTGGATCTGAACTGAACTGGATGGCCGGTGCCCTGTTGGACACCCTAGGGGTTTTGCTGCTCTCGATCCTCGGTGGCTTGGCGGCGTTCATCGTCGTTGCGTCCAGGCTCATGATCGCTCTGCTGATCGGGATCGCGCCGGTCATGATCTTCCTGACCCTCTTCGAGGTGACCAAGGACTATTTCGCACGCTGGCTTTCGGCGCTGATTTCCTTTGCGATGTACCCCATCGTTGTTGCCGGTGTGTTCGCAACGATCACAGGTGTCTCGCGTGCGCTACTTGCAGAGCTGGGCGACCCGGAAGGCGCCTCCAACATCGGCGCGCTCATCCCCTTCTTCATGATGGTGCTGATGGCAAAGGGATTCATCATAGCAACGCCATTCCTGGTGCGTGCGATTTCTGGAAACATCATGATGCCGGCACTCTCGGCCGGCTTCGGCGGTAGCTATGCCTTTGCCCGAGGGCTCGCTGGCAGCCAACAAGTCTACAATCGGTACGCCCTCGGAGGTGCGACTGGCGCGGAGTATGCAGCCCTGCGCGCGCGCCAATTCTTTGGTGTGCAAGCGTTACCAAGCCGACCCAACACTGCGGGAGGGCCAACGGCAGCTCCTCCCGGCGATGGGACCGGGACTGGCGCTCGGATGCTTGCGCAGCTTTCAAGGTTGGGTCGTCTAGGAAGACGGTGACGGCCCATGGACGAAGCCGCTCGCGCGGCAATGGTGCCTGTGGCTGGCGTTCGGGACTAATCGCAGTTCTGTGCATTTGGGAATGTGGGCAGCTGCCTGACGATTGAGCCCTCTCAATCGACAGACAGGAGGTTCCCATGACGGAGGAGAGGATTTCGCCGCTGCGGGCGCGGATGATCGAAGACATGCGCATCCGGGGGATGGGTGAGAAGGCACAGAAGTCCCACATCAGGGCCATCAAGGATTTCGCCCAGTTCCTTGGGCATTCGCCGGACACGGCCACCCCGGAGGAGTTGCGTGCCTACCAATTGCACATGACCGACACCGGGGTCACGGCCAGCACATTCAATGTGAGGATCGTGGCGCTCCGGTTCTTCTTCGGCATGACTTGCGGGCGCGAGGACATGAAGCGCTACATGCAGTTCCGCACCCAGCCGCGGAAGCTGCCCGTGGTGTTCAGCGTCGAAGAGGTGTCCGACATCCTGATGGCAGCACCGGGGCCGGGTCTGAAGTATCGGGCCGCGCTCAGCATCTCATACGGGGCGGGTTTGCGCGCCGCCGAGGTCTGCAATCTCAAGACCGGTGACATCGACAGCGACCGCATGCTGATCCATGTCGAGCAGGGCAAGGGGCGGAAGGACCGAAAGGTCATGCTGTCTCCGGGCCTGCTGAACCTGCTGCGTGACTGGTGGCGTGAGGCGCGTCCGGAAGGCTGGCTGTTCCCGGGCAAGCCGAAGATCAATCCGATCTCGCCTCGGCAGCTGAACCGGGCTTTCACCTCGGCCAAGCACATGGCCGGGATCAGCAAGCCGGCGACGCTGCACACGCTCAGGCACAGCTTCGCCACGCACCTGCTCGAGGCCAACACGGATGTGCGGGTGATCCAGGTTCTGCTCGGCCACGCCAAGCTCACCACGACGGCGCAATACACCCATGTCGCGACTAAGACGATCCGTGACACGGTCAGCCCCTACGAGATGCTGGCCAAGCTGCAGGATCAGACGGTGAAGCGAAGTCTGGAGTGACCGGACTCCGGGTTGTCCCGGCCAAAGCTGGAGATCGCTGACATCTTTCGCGCCCACGGTCCTGCTTGGCGGCAGGCCAATGCGGGGCATATCAGCCTGACCCAGCTCAAGGTGATGTCAGCCATCGAAGCCTGCCGGACCGAGGCGCTCGGCGGGCATGTGGCGGGCTGCGCCAAGTGCGGCCACCACCACATCGCCTACAATTCCTGCAAGAACCGCCATTGCCCGAAGTGCCAAGGTCCGGCGGCGCGCGACTGGATGGCTGCGCGCGCACAGGACCTTCTGCCCGTGGAGTATTTCCACGTCGTCTTCACCCTCCCAGCGGAGATCGCGCAGATCGCCTTCTGGAACAAGAAGGCTGTCTACGGTCTGTTGTTCCGCGCCTCAGCGGAAACGGTCGCAACCATCGCTGCCGACCCCAAGCGCCTCGGCGCCCGGGTCGGCATGACCAGCGTGCTGCACACTTGGGGCTCCGCCCTGACGCATCATCCCCATATCCACATGATCGTGCCGGGCGGAGGGCTCTCGCCGGACGGTACCCGGTGGGTTGCCTGCAAGCCCGGGTTCTTCCTGCATGTCCGAGTGCTGTCGCGCCTGTTTCGGCGCTTGTTCCTCGATGGATTGCAGGCCCTGCATCGCGCCGGGGAACTGGCCTTCTACGGCGATCTCGAACGACTGGCACAGCCGAATGGCTTTGCCGCCTGGCTCAAGCCATTCCGTAAATCCGAATGGGTGGTCTTCGCCAAACCACCGTTCGGCGGCCCGGAGCCTGTGCTGGCCTACCTGAGCCGATACACCCACCGCGTGGCGATCTCGAACCATCGCCTCATCAGCGCTGACGCCGAGACCGTCGCATTCCGCTGGAAGGATTACCGCATCAAGGCCGGTGACAGGCAGAAGGTCATGCGCCTGTCGACGCCGGAGTTCATCCGCCGGTTCCTGATGCACGTGCTCCCCGACGGCTTCCACCGCATCCGGCACTACGGCCTGCTGGCCAGCGCGACCCGCAAGGCCACCATCGACCGCATCCGCGACCTGCTCGGGCAGCGTACACCCGAACGGGAAGCGCAGGACCCGACAGTGCCCGAACCTCTCACCCTGCGCGAACCGTGCCCATGCTGCGGCCGCCCGATGCGCATCATCGAGATCTTCCGCCGCGGTCAGAAACCAATGTCGCGCGCGCCACCCCGGGAGCAGGCCGCATGACGAAACGCCCGTCACAGTCACGAACACCATTCCGGTTCTTGCTCACGTCCTGGATCGGCTCAGCTTTGCCCGACGCGGCACCGCGCCCACGAACCACCGACGGAATGCGCCATCCGAGACCGAACATCATCACCTGGGCGGATCAGGGAACCCTTGGAGACGACCGACATCCCACAAAACGCCAGACACTCTCCACCGTTGCTGGATGCCTCAGCCCACTTTTCCCATAGACAGCGCTCGGCCGCCGCGGCTTCCACCTTGGGAGGATTTCCAACGCGGGCCGCCGACACACCACGCGGCGCCGTTGCACCACGGCCCGCATCGAAAATCCTTCACCTGAGCGGACATCCGGTCGATGGCCACGGTGCTGCAGTGCGGCCCTTCAGAGGAGACATTATCTGCGGCTGCAAATGGCACGACTTCAAAACCAAAAGCTGAACGCCGAAACCAGTGGTTGTCGCGACCGCCGAAGTATGACGAGTCTTCTAAACGTGGCCATCAAGACCACCTCCGTTTTGGCACACAGTGAAATTAGTGGCCTGTTCATTCTTTGTTCTCTCCAGTAGTATGCGACTGTTCCCATGAGGTAGGGAGGAAAGAATGAGGATCAGAGTCAGTCAATTCATTGATTTCGCTTACGGGGATAAGCGAAAGGACAAGTCAAAAGCGAAGAGCATAATTGACGATCTCGAGCTACCTTATGATCCTGCGAAAGATCGGTACAAACAGTTTCGCGAAGCAATGGCTTCTTATGAGGATAAGGCCATTTCGGATCAGCAGTTCCTAGCACTTCATACAAAGGTAGCTCCAAATAAGTCCTCTGGCTACAGAGTTCTCAGCCAAAACTACCTCGATCTAAAGGAAGATCATGCACTTATATGGCAAGGTCGAAGCCCCATTGAAGCGAATATCGCGGGCCTGCAGATTACAACCGCATGGTATCTACGTACCGAGGCCAACAACCAAAGAAGGATAATTTTCCTCCACTTTGGCAAGGAGCAACTACCCAGAAAGAAAGAACGAGGCTTGCTCACAGTACTCCGAATGGCTCAACCAGATTCGGCAGGAGTTGGTATCCTCAATATACAGCCAGGAACGCTAATCACAGCGACCCGGCTGAACCAAGAAGAGGCTGAATACCTACACGAACGGGCTGAAAAATTCTTGTTAATTGCACAGGACCTTAGATCGGCTGAATAAAGATCAGGTAACTCCGCGTTGCCTATCGCTCGGCGCAGCTATGTCAAGATCAAAAGGTCGTACATTGAAGCGGTCGGGCAAGCCGAATCGATCTTCAACACTTATCATCACGTTAACTGTATAAGTTCTCAATTATCGCAAATAGTTCTCGTGGTGTGCCCCCAACTTCTATGTTGCCAAGGCGAGGCGCCGCGCACCCCTTGTACCACTTTTGAACCTCTCCTTGGTCAGTCTGTCGGCTCCCTTTTTCGAAAATATCGCGGTACCGCCGCGGAGAGATTCCGTAAAAATGTTCTATCGAAACTGTGGCTGCATCGGGCGTGTCCGGCACGATGATATCCTCAAACAGGCTCTCAGTTTTGCTCTTTGGGTACGGCTCGATAAAAACAATTCGTTCGACACCTGATGCCACGAGATGCTTTGCGCAGTTATGGCACGGATATGTCGTCACAAAGATGGTCGAACCTTTGACAGATCTACCAAGACGCGCAGCGTCCGCAAGTGCATTCATTTCAGCATGAACCATACGCCCGTACTCAGTGACACCTGACACAAGCGACTTCTTGATAGCCTTTCGATGATCCGGGTCGTTCAAGATCTCTTCAACTGTACGGTCTTCGGTTATTAGCCCTTGCTTCTTCAGGATGCCCAGGAAATCAAAGATCATGCGGTTGATCTCATTCTTATTGGCTTCACCCCCAAGATCAATGTCCCGTCGCTTGTTTTCCTCTTCGTCCCAGTAGTTGCCTCCGCCGTACTTTGGAACTTCATTGCATCCAATAGAAATAAGATCGCCCGACGGGGTGCAGATAGCCGCACCGACCTGTCTCGACAAATCAACTGACCTCAGCGAAGCAGCCTTGGCCATGTAGCTACCGAACTCATCTGAAGTTGGAGCCACGTTATTTCTTCCGAAGAATGCTTTGATGAATCTTTGGCTGGAGTGCTCAATTGATGCTTCAGAGGTTCCATCGAAGAAAACATCTCCGAGATGGAAGATTTTTGAGATCCGCTGACCTCGGTCTTCGGCTTTTTCGTTTTGATCGATGGCGATCAACTGATCCGCATGCTGCTCACATCTTTCATTGTCCCAACCATGTTGTTCAGTCCGAATTCTTCCGATCAACGAACGTCTTCGTTGTTCCAAAGGGGTGACAACTGAGACCTGCACAAAGCGTTTTCCGAACGCCTTTGTGAGAAGCTCAATCTCTTCGGGCAACTTAAGTTGGTCGATGATGAATGCATGCTCATCAAGCGGTACAACGGCCTGCTCATCCAGTTTTGCCTCATCCGTTTCGCCGCTTGCCGCAGCGGTGGAGCGCCTAAAATCGACAATTTGCCTAATAGCCTCGGATGCAAGAACGGCATTATTGCCAAACGCCTCCCGAACGGCATTGCCCTTCTTGATCTTGTTGTGGAGTACGGATGTGGGAGCTTCCGCAAAGCTTGCGCCCTTGGCAGTCAGTAGTCGATCCATCTCCTTGCTGAGAGAAATCGTTGTCGGGGTGTAGTCCATCTTCTTCAGCGTTGCTGCAAGGCTTTCGCTCGCTTCGTGGATCGGGCATCCGATTGGACCAACCAAACCAAAAACTAGCTCGACACGGCTTCGCATGAAGGAAACTTTCCATAGTTATCAACACAATATTTTGCCTATTACCACGTTCCGTCAAGGCAAGTCTTGATCTGAACGGGCCATTGCATCAAAGTGATCATGCTTGGTGGGGAGGCAACGATGGACCATGAAATGGATCAAAATGTGATGCAGAGCAACCAACCGCAGGCCCAAGCACAAGACGATCAGACGCGTGATCTAGAACAGGAGCGCCGAGTTTACGAACGTATGCTTGAGCGGCAATCCGAGGCATCACGTCAGTATAGTATGGGAAAATTTAGATCGGCGTGAGGCTGGTCTAGGTACACGCTGAATCCTACTCAAGTGGCTAATCCATTGAGTTTTATATCATTTAGCGCGCCATCATATACTCACTCTTGAGAACCAACAGCGTCATGATCTCGTCATCACCTACGCGGAATGACTGCTCACATAGCTCATGTCGGTCGGCGCCCTCGGTATCGAACCAAGTATCCGCGTCCATAAGTGAAAGCGAGATGTCGTCTCGGGCACCCTTATGCAGAATATCGTAGGCATTGCTTTGCGGATCGAGGGTCCGCCGCAGAAACCACCGCTCCCCGACACTCTTTGATCGCTTGAACCAGTTTAGGCCCCCGCGGCTGTAAGAAGCCAGAAGGCTCGGTTCGAAGTCAAGATCCACCAATCTGTATGCCATGGCCGTCTTGCTGACAGAAAAGGCGTCTGAAAGGGAACGCACGGTTCGCATGTCGAATTTCCTGAAGTCACTCAGCGCACTCTTGAGCATGAACCCCGGCATCAACAGCTCTGAGGCGAACCGGTTGGCGCCCTTCTCTCGGGACATTCCTCGTTCCCGCCCCTTGCTACCCCCGATATCCTCTTTTGCACAAAACAGATGTTCTCCCCTGTGCCATTCCCAGTGCCCCAGTTCGTGTGCGAGGGAGAACCTCTGGCGCCGTAGATTTCCATGCGCGTCATTCACGGCGATTATCGCGCGGCCGACGTCAGCTCGACCATGGATGCAAG
The DNA here is from genome assembly GCF_002115805.1 of Marivita geojedonensis. Taxonomy (GTDB): domain Bacteria; phylum Pseudomonadota; class Alphaproteobacteria; order Rhodobacterales; family Rhodobacteraceae; genus Marivita; species Marivita geojedonensis. The sequence goes on from NZ_JFKC01000013.1 coordinate 70,191, forward strand.
CCTCACATCCGTCCATTTCCCGGTAGTCGACCTTGGCACCTTGAAGCCAAGCAATGGCTTCAAGGTTGATGTCTTCCGGTCGCTTCAGGCGCAAAGCTTGGAGGATCTCCTCAGCACGACGCGGAGAATGGGTCATTCATCATCGCCCTTTTTGTCGGGCCAAGCGTCATCGTCGAACAGGTCCTCCAGGTCCTTCTCGATCCCTTTTCTATCTCTCTCGGACAGCTTCTTTCCATGGCGCGCGGCCACCGTGTCCGGCATGAAGCTGTCGGGTCGGCTCCCTGGCCTACGCTGGGGCATGGAGACAACATTATGGTCGCGCGTCGCACGATCCTTCTCAGCCGCGGCCTTGGCTTCCTTCATTGCCATTTCGGCGACCTCGTCTTTCGCGGTCTCCAGCCAAGCCCTCATGCGATCACCGAAAGCAGCAATGTCCTCCCCGGCCTCCTCAGCCTCTTTCCGAACATCCTCGACTGAGGCATTCGTGATAGCTTCGTCGATTTCCTCCGCCAGGCGATCTTGAAAAGTCTTCTTATCCTTCGCCATCGAGCATCTCTTTCATTTCCGGGTGGGCGTTACGTGTCCTTTTGACACGCTGCACCACCGTGTTGTATTCCCTTTCATTCCAGTCGAGGCCCGTCATGATCTCGGACTTGGATTGCCCTTCCTCCAGAGCCAGGAGGTATAGCTGTGCATCGTCATCACCCTCGAAGAGCGCCATGAAGCGGGCCATGAATTCTTTCTCGAAGAGCTGCCCTTCCTGGTTGCACGACGAGGCGATGTCCTTCGCGGCCTCCATGTCCTTGTCGGTGTTCTTGCGAAACCCGATCCTGGGGCGCTCTGATGCAATGCTCCTCATCACACCGGAGAGAAAGTCGATAAGAGCAACACCTTTGGGCCATTGGCGCGTCCCGGTGATCTCGCTCTTCATCACCCTCATGACGGCCTCTTGAAGGACCTCCTCCTCGTCGCCAGCCCGGTTGTTCCGAATGCACCAGTTCCGCGCCTTCTGAAGGAGCTTCCTGAGTGCGACATCATCGCGGAAGAGAAGGTCCAGTTCGTCAGTGAATTCCTTGAGAGTATGGAACTCCTGGGGTGTGTCTTTCGCCATGCCAATCGCCGTATTCGCTGCTCTTCAAATCTATATGCACACGCAGTGACTTACCGCGGTCAAGAAAATCCAAAAAAAATGTGAAGGCTGCGAACGCCAACCCTCTTGTGCCGCGCATACACCTTTGAAGGCGCCTGCTGCGGGCGTCGAGCAGGCAATAAGAGGATCACTGCCATGACTACCGAACAGATGGAAATCGAAGATCTCCAGGCCGCCCTGAAGGCCGGCCGCAAGCCCCGCGACCACGGACCCTACAAGGTCAAAGTCGGCGACCACGACCTGAAGTTCACCGACGCCGTCATCGACGATCCGACGCCCACCGGCCGCCAGATCATCGAAGGGGCCGGCTTCCGCAAGGCCGAGGAACACCTCGTGTTCCAGGTGCTGCGCAACGGTGAACTCGAGGAACTTCGCCTCGAGGAAACCACGGACCTGCGCCCCGGCCAGGTCGAGCGCTTCCTGGTCTTCCCGAGCGCGGAATCCTTCCGCTTCGACATCGATGGCAAACGTCTCGAGTGGGGCCACAAGGTCATCAGCGGGCGCGTGCTCAAGAAGCTGGCCGGGGTCGATCCCGCCAAATTCGCCGTCTGGCAGGTGATCCCCGGCAAGGATGACATCCTAGTCGGCGACACCGATCTGATCTGCCTCGCGGATGCTGGCCTGGAGCACTTCTTCACCGGCGTGCCCCAGACGACGGAAGGGGGTGCGGCATGAGCCTCCTCCCCCGTCAGGATCACCGCTACCTTGAGGGTCGCGGCATCACCGTTCGCGAGGTCATCGAAGGCGGAAAGAAGGGCGTGATCCTCACCGGGATCACGCTGCCGGAAGGCAAGTATCAGGTCGCCCAGGTGGATATCTTGATCCTGCTGCCGCCCTCGTATCCCGAGGTCGCCCCCGACATGTTCTACGCCGTGCCGCATCTGAAGCTCCTTGCCGGCCAGCGTGAGCCCCGCTGCACGCAGGCACGCCAGGCCTTCGATGGCCAGAACTGGCAGCGCTGGTCTCGCCATAACAACCAGTGGCGTCCCGGCACCGACGGCATCTGGACCATGCTGAAGCGGGTCGAAGAGGCCCTGGAGGTGGCGGCATGAAGCGCAGCGACATCACCCTCCACGCCCGTCACCGCGACAAGCTGCAGGCGCTGCTTGCGCACCCCCGTGGGCACGAGGGCGCCGCCTACATGCTGCTCGGCAAAAGCGAGATCGCGCAGGACCCCTGGGACCTCGAGCGGCGGGTCCGTTACACCTCCTACGAGGTCATCGCGATCCCGCAGGAGGACCGCGTCGATGCCAGCGACAAGCACGTCACCTGGAATACCAACTCCTTCGCCCAGCTCTGTCGCCGGGCCAAGGAGGAAGGCTTGGTGCCGGCGATCGTTCATAGTCACCCGGGAGGCTTCGACGGTTTCTCGGACCAGGACGATCGCAACGAGCGCGACCTCTTCACCATGGCTCGGAACCGTAACGGCGAGGGGACACGCTTGGTGAGCGTCGTGCAGGTCGGTGACGGCCTCTACCGGGCACGGGTCTGGGAAGACGACATGATACCCCTGCCCTGTCACCGCGTGACCGTCATCGGCACTCGGCTCGAGATCCAGTCGACCGACGTGCCGACCCCGTCGGAAGCCTTGGCCCGGCAGGCACTGGCCTTCGGGCCGGAGGTCAACGGACTCCTCAAACAGCTCTCCATTGCCGTGGTCGGCTGCGGCGGCACGGGAAGCCCGGTGGTCCAGCTCCTCGCTCGCCTCGGCGTGGGGCGCATCGTGGTCATCGACGACGACGTGGTCGAGCATTCCAACCTGAACCGCCTGTATGGCGCGACCCGAAAGGATGCCGAAAACGCGGTGCCCAAGGTCGACGTCATGGCGCGCGAGGTGACGATGATGGGCCTCGACGTCGAGATCCGGTCGATGAACGGCTGGGTGGATGCGCCGCATATCCGTGACGCGCTGAAATCCTGCGACGTCATCTTCGGATGCACGGACGATCACGCCGGGCGCCTCTACCTGAACCGCGTGGCGCATTTCTACCTGATCCCGGTCATCGATGTCGGGCTGGTCCTGATGCCCCGTGACGATGGTGAGCCCGGTCTCCTCGAGATGGCCGCGCGGGTCAGCGTGCTGTTTCCCACGTCGGCGTGCCACGGCTGCCGCGGCACAGTCGATCGCGTCAGGGCCCGCGAGGAGGATCTCGAGCGATCGGACCCTGCCGAATATGAACGGCAGAAGACCGAGGCCTATGTCCGCGGCGCGGGCAATCCGGCACCGGCCGTGGTGACCTTCACCTCCGAGGCGGCCACCATGGCGGTGAACGAACTCCTTGCCGGTCTCGTCAACTTCCGCGGCGGCGGTGGATGGACATGGCAACGCTATCGCAAGCTCGACAAGGGCTCCGAGCGTTCACAGGCGGCGCAACCCCGGCCGGACTGCCCGGTCTGCGGCAGCGAGGAATACTGGGGTCTCGGCGACATCGACCCGTTCCTGGATCGCATAGGGTGAGTGGCATGATGATCGACACTCTGCGGAAGAGCCTCGAGCTCTTCCGCCTCATTCCGCGAAGTGACTTGATCACCAGGATAACACCCACACACCCGTCGCAGGATCAGATCGTACCGGGGGAGATGACCATCGTGCATGATGGCGTCGACAAATGGGCTTGCTTCCACTGCCCGGGTGGGTGTGGCGAAACCATCAAGCTGTCCCTGAGCAAAAACCAGAGACCTAGGTGGACGGCCATGTCAGACTGGTTGAGGCGACCGACCATCTCGCCCTCGGTCCGACAAACGAACGAATGCCGGTGTCACTTCTGGATCCGGCAAGGGCGAATTGATTGGTGCAAGGATAGTCCTCGCCGTTAGCTTCACAGCAGCGACAGTGCGAAACCAGATTTCGTAAGAAATGGAAGATGGTTCTGAACGGCTGAACGGCGGCTTTGCTGAATTACCAGAGTCTGTTGCGTGCATGCAGCGAATGGCAGCTTCCCGCCCGCTCGACCGACATACCACCCTCGCCAACCTATCGAGCTACAAGCGTTTGACCACCATCCTCCCGCAACATCGCTTCCATGTCGTCCAAGCCATCGACCGCGGAACGCATCTGCGCCTCATCTTCCACGCGCACTGTCCCGGTATCCGCGACCGAGCCCTCAAAATCCATCTCCATCTGCTGCTGTTCCTCAGCAATGACGGCTTGAACGACGGGCGCGGTCTTCTTTGGCACGACATGCGCTGACGGCTGACCAGCAGCGGCCTGGTGTGCAGCGTCCACTTCGGTGTTGGGTCCGCTTTGCCCGTCCGGCGGCGGTGTCATCGGCATGGCGCGCATACTCAGCGGCAGATCACCCTGCGGCCCCCCTCCCCCCGGCTCCGGAAACGGCAATTCGCCTGATTGCGCCTCATGGATCGCCTTGAACAGCCAATCGTCGAAGTACTGGATCCGCTTCGCGCGGACCGGCATCTGGGCATCGATCACCATGACAATCTCGTCGAGTGGCAGGCGGCGGGCCTCATCTTCCGGTAATAGCGAGCTTTCTTCCGTCCGTGTGGATTGGCTGCGGCCCTCGAAGGGATTCTTGCCGATAGACTGCGAGCGGGTGACGACGGTCTTCGTGGTCTTTCCGACCGCCTTGCTCAGTTCCTCGACGGTCTTTTCATCGGAGGGCGTGAGGTAAAGTTTCACACCCGCATTACCCTGCAGCGCGCGGCGGGTGTTCTCGCCGTAGATTTCATCGAGGGCAGGGATGGTTTGTGTCACCACGGCCAGGTGGCCGCGATAGGTGCGGAGGGTCTCGATGCTCTCGACCACGATGGGCATCTTGCCCAAGCGATTGAACTCATCGAGCATGATCATCACGGGCCAAGGCTCGTCTGGCCCTGGGTCTTTTTCCTGCATGGCCGAGAGGAGATCGGAGAAGAAGAGCCGGATCAGGGGTGCCAGAGGCTTCACCATGAGTGGCTGGACGACGAGATAGACCGAAAGGGGCTTCTTGCGGATCGTGCGGAAGTCAAAATCCGAGACAGACGTCGCCTCATCGATGGCCGGGTTCTGCCATTGATCGAGCCCCGAGGTCATCAAGAGCGAGACATAGGAGGTCAGGGTGTCGTTGTTGGTCGAGGCGAGCCGCGTGAAGATCAGTTTCGCGGCTCTGTTCTCCACCTCGTGGCCACGCGCGAAATACTCCTTCTGCTTGTTCCCGCCCGACGCGGCAATGCGGTAGATCTCGCCCAAGGTCGGACGCTTGCGCTGGAACGCCAGCAGGCCTGCCGCCACGAAGAGATCGATCCCGCCTTTCAGAAGACCCTGCACCCGGTCATTGTCGCTTTGCAGGAAGAGCGTGGCCAGGAGCTGCAATTCCATCTGCTGTCGCGCGGGGTCCTTCAGTTCAAAGATGCGCAGGAGCGGGTTGTAGCGATGGGTGCGCTTGCCCTCCCAATCGGTTGGGGCAAAACGATAGACCTTGTCGCCCTGGGCTGCGCGGTGCCGTGCCGTGGCCTCGAAACACTCGCCCTTCACATCGAGCGTCACGGCAGAGCCTTGCCAGGTCAGCAGGTTCGGAATGACAAAACCCGTGGTCTTGCCGCGGCCCGTGGGGGCCACGATCAGCGCATGGGGAAAGACCTTCGAGCAGATGTATTTCGCGCGAGATTTTGGAGTACCGAGCTTGCCGAGGATGAACCCGGTCCCGGGTGCGCCAAAGAACCCGTTGGCCTTCATTTCGCGCGCGCTTTGCCAATGGGTCTGGCCAAAGCGTGTCAGGGCGGACCCTGAGAGGGCGAGGCTCAGCATCAGGCCGGCGGCGGCAAAGCTGCCGATGATCAGGTGGATGAGCTGGGCATCTTCGGGGCGGCGATCGCGGATCGCCATGTAGTTCTGCGCGATATAGGCAAAGTCGATCTCCGCCCCGAAGCCAAGGTCCTGGTATGTCAGCACCGCCGAAGCAATGGTATAACCCATGGCGGCGGTCACCAGCGTCACGAGCAAGACACCCGTGGCGATCCGCACCTTTCCCATGGAGGCGCTCAATGGATCTGACCCCGCTCAGTCTCGCTGTCCAGATCAGCGGCGCGATGGCGTTCGTATTCGGTGTCGGCCAGATCATCGACCACCTGGCGCAAGGCCTCCGTGTTGGCCGTGGCGGCATCGGATTGCAGGTAGACCTTGGCGACATAGAGCCGGTCGAGGCGGTCCTCGAGAACCTTGTCCAGCGCATCGGCATCGCCGGATATGAGGCGGCCCAATTGGCGTTCATCCAGCACCCGCGCGATCTCGCCACGGAAGGCGTCCCGCTCCGCCTCGGTCTCGAAGGGCGCGGACAACTCCCCCGCCCGCTCATGCTCCAGAACACGCGTAATCTCGTCTGCAAGGCGGTCGGCACGGTCAGACTGCGGCGCAGTTTCACCGCGGGCTGCGAGGAGTGCGTCGCGCGTGCCAGACCCAAGCGCGTCGCGCATCTCGTTTTCACGGCGGACCTGATTGATGACCTCCGTGTCGCGTATCTCGACGACGGCCGCGTAGGTCGCGCCAAGCCCGCGGGCGAGGTGGGACGGCATGTCCGGATAGCGCTCCCTGAATTCATCCGTGACAGCATCCGCAACGGGCGTGCGGACGTCGCGTCCCTCCATGATCCGGTCGACCTCGCGGGTGATCTCGCTGGCGTGGGCGGCATCGGTAATGGTCTCCCTGTAAGGCTCAGACCGGTCAATCACATCGCCAGGGCGTGCGAGCAGCTCCGGGTGTGCCTCGAGATATGCACGCTGCTCCGTCTCGATCCGGCGCTCCGCCCGCGCGACAACCTCCCAGTCCCGGTCCTCGATCTGCTGCGCTGTCATGCCCTCTGCGCGCATCTCCTGACGGATTGTCCCTTCCATCGCCCGGACCGAGTCCTCGTGATAGTGGAACCGCTCGCTGACCGGTTCCGCTTCCATGACGCCATCCCGGCGCAACACGTTCTCCCGTTCCAAAAGCGTACCAAGCGCGACATGCACATCGTTGAGAATGTCGCGCGCCTGTTCCAGATCAGCGCGGCGTTCGAGGTTCAGATCCCGCGCCTCAGCCACTTTGGAGAGATCATCTGCGATCCATTGATGCTCGAGCGCCGCATTGGAAGCCCCGGTCTCGATCCGGGCCACCACTTCCGATGTGCTGATCCCAGTACCCCGCAGAGCAGCATCGATCCGTGAGCGCAGCCGCGGCTCGGCTAGTCGCTCGAGTTGGCTCTCTTGGATGTTTGCCTCTGAGTAGACCCCGCCCACCGAGGGCGCCTCAGACAACGTACTGGAGCGCAGACCCAGAGGCTGCATGTGCTGGACCTGCGTCTGGATCTCGATGAGGCGCTTTTCCAGCACGGGACGTTCCGCGTCGGACTTCTCGGCGATCATGCTCTGCACCCGCGCGAGCTTTTCCGCATAGAGGCTTCTCAAATCCTCAAAGCTTTGATCCTCGGCCATATACACATCTCCTGTTCGGTCCACCTGCCCGCCATGCGCCAGCACCTCGCCCGCGCGAAAGAGGGCTGCGGCAATATCCTCGCGGGCCTCGCGCGAAGCCTCTGCGGCAAGCGAATGGTAGACGGTTCTGGTGTTGGCGATCTCCGCCAGCGTCCGGGTCAGGTCCTGCCCCACGCGTTCGCGCTCGCGGGGCGCGCGCCCCTCTTCTTTCGCGGCGTAGACCTCGCTGGTGCGAGCGGGGTAATGTACAACCCCGCGATCCACCCGCCGCGTGGCTTCCAGCCGCACGCCGTACTTCTCCCCCTCCTCGACCATGGCGAGGCGGAAGTCGTCATAGTTGAAGCGGTGGTTGCGCCCCAGAAAGAAGAACTCGCCTTCCTGCGAGCGACGGTTCAACACCAGATGCGCATGGGGGTGATCGCGGTCCTCATGCACCGCGATGATGTAGTCGAAATGCCCCTCGTCGGTCTGGAAGAACCGCTCGGCCACATCCGTCGCGATGTCGCGCACATCCTCCCCGCGCGTGCCGATGGGGAACGACATGAGCATGTGGGTGGTCTGGCCAAGCTTGGGCTTGAAGCCCGCATCCCACCGCTTGGCAAAGCGCTCGGTCAGATCCTTGATGTCATTCGCCTCGAGCTTCGCCTTGCCATCCAGAAACCCGCTACTGTCCACGATATGGGTGGACTTGGTGGTGAGGTAATCAAGCTGGTTCATCAGCTGCGATTTCGTATGCGTCCCCCCGCCCCGGATAGCCTTGAAGACCGTTGGCCGATGCCCTGCTGCCGCGCGCACAAGCTGGGTCTGCTTGGCCACGTGCAGCCCCTGCATTGAGCCCCGGACGCGGCTCCAGCCATCCCGAAAGACCTCGCCCATGACGGCATGGACGGCATCATTCAGCCGCATGCGCAAACTCCCTCAGCGCGGCCGTGGCCTGCAGCTGCATAGCGTCCCGACGGCGGCGCAGAAGCAGATCGATCTCGTCAGCGGAATCCAGAATGAACCGCGCCAACCCGCGCATCTGGGCAAGGCGCAATTCGGTGAACTCGGCACTCGTGCCCACCACGGCCCCCTGCCCCCGCCGGTTGGCCCGCGTCATCTGCTTGGCGATTTGCGTGACCCCATTGCCGACCTCGTGCAGTGAAGCGCGGTAGCGCGCCATCTCGGCCGCCATCTGCGCGTCCGGAACGAACACCCCGCCTGCCGCCTGAATGAGCCGCCGCAGCCCCTCGGCCCGGCTTTCGATCCCGGCCTTCGCCAGCACCTCGTCGAGCGCCGCAAGCTCCGCAGCCGTAACCTTCACACTGACCGCTGAGACCGGGATCGCGGCATCGGCCTGGCGCTCGGCATCGGCTTTCAGAACGTAGCGCACGGCCCGCGATGTGACCTCGAAACGCTCAGCCAGCTCAGACGTCGACACACCCTCCGCGGCCTCGCGGACGATCTGCATCTTCTCGATCTCTGTCAGGCGTTTTGTTCGGGACATGCGGAAGAAAGACCCCCTATTTCCTGCCACCTTCCACCAAGGCTGCCCCTACCTTACGATAATATACCTAGCTGTCAATTATATACTTACGTTGCATTCAGTCTCAGGCAGACTTGGTGCCCGCTTCCCCCGCGGCCCGCAGGGACGCGGGCCTCTCCCTTCACCACCGGGCGACCCACCTGTCCTAGGGGTCCCGTCAGCCAGCCCCGCCCGAAGGCTTGGACGAACACGCATGTGTTCGGACGGAACCGCGGGCGGGCGCAAACCCCACCGACAGGGCGGACAGGCAGGGTCAAGGAGGGCCAGATTTGGGACCCCAAATCTCTGCCGCAAAAACCGGGAGGCCCTAGCCGATAGGTTTTTGTGGATGGCCCCCTTGAGGCTGACTGGCCGGTCTGTCGCGGCCTGATCATTCCGGGGGGAGTGCGTCCGTTGAACGCGCAGGAACCAGCATCCCTGGAACAGGGATCGGGCCGCCCCAAGATCGTCCTGGGGCGGCCCATCCTCGTCAGAGGATTTAGTCCTGCGGGTCCTTTGCGCTCGGCGGGAACATCACCAGCTCCGAGACCGCGACCGGGAAGTCGAGCTTGAGGCTGAAGAACTCGGAGCCGTCCCCGTTGCGGGTGTTGCGGAACATTGCACCCACGCGCTGGAAGCGGGTGCGCTCCTGGCCATCGGTGTCGGTGAACTTGACGGGGACGGTGGCGACGTAGTGGTTGGTCATTTGGGTTACTCCTTGTTGCGATGGGGATCACCCGGCACGGGGGCAAGAGGCCCGGTCGCAAGCGCAAATGCGGAGGGTCCGCGGCCCCGCCGTGGAAGCCGTATTTGTGCTTGCCGGAGCGAAGCGCAGGGCACGACTGGGCCGACCCCGTGCGATCCACATGCATAGCAAAAAGGAGTGACCCGATTGACCTGTGCCATCACGCAGTCGCCACCATCCGCGTCCACGTCCTGCCGAACCTGGCCGGGGTGCTGATGATGCCCGCCCGCGTGGATGCGATGTTCCGAAACACGCCCCGAGGGACGTGCAGCTCTTCAGCCTCAAGTGCGACGTCTCGATCTCTCGCGTCTCGCGCTGCTGACGATGTGCGAGGGGCGCACCATCCCCAGCCCCTACCGATGCGGATGGGCCGAACTCTGACGGACCGGGTAGAGCGATGACGGTGCTGGCCGCCGCGAGTTGCTGATCAAGTGTAACCGATCGCACGCGCCATGAGACATGACGAAAGGGCCGCCCGAAGGCGACCCTCTCCCTTCAATCCTGCGACGCCTTCTTCGCCGGGTCCGCAACCCGCATGACCGTCAGGCCTTTCGCTTCCGCCTTCTGCCCGAGGTTCAGCGCGACCCCGTTGCCGCCGAAGAGGACAACCCCCGTCGCCGCGAACTTGTCGTCCAGCATTTCGTCATTGCATTTGAACGGTGCCGCCCGCCCGTGCGCGGACCAGCGCGGATCGAAGCGCGCCTGCGCTATCCCGCGTGCCCGGGCCCACCGAGCCGCGATCATCTCCGCCCCGTGCTTGCCACCCTTGTGGCAGAGGAAGATCTCCTGGTTCCGGTTCTGCTTGATCCGTTCGCGAACCTTGTCGAGCGTGTTGAAGATCACATCGACATCGGTCCAGTCGGTTGCGCCCGAGACGATCAGAGGCACCCCCTCGACTTTCGATTTCTCGGCGGTTTCACGGTCGTGCTGCTCCAGCAGTTGCCGCGCCTCGAAAATCGCGCCTGTCTCTTGCGCCCGGACGCTCGCGCGCGACCCGGCTGCCGGGATGAATGCGTGGCCGGTCTCGATCTCGTAGCATTCCGCCGCCGCCTCGCTCATCACCTCTACGGCGCCGACAATCTCGCGCAGCTGCAGAAAGCGCGCCTGCGCTTCTTCAAGCGCGGTCTCGGCGATCTCCGATCCGTCATGGGATTTTGCCAGTGCGCCGATCTTGTCGGCGGTGCGGTCGACCTCCTTGCCAAGCGCCACCTTGCGGCGCTGCAGGATCGTGGCGAGCCCATGGGCCAGCGGTTCGATTTCCGCCTCGAGGCCGGTCCCACGCAGCGGACCGAGCAGAGCCTCGAAGCTCTCGCGGATGATGCAGTCCTGAAGAATGTGGTCTTCCGGGATTGGCAGCTGTGCGTCCTTCTCGGTCAGCCCGAAAAGCTCGATGGTCTCGTAGGTGTTTGCGGTGTCGTAAGCCATGTCTGGTCTCCAGTATTCGGTTGAGGAGCCACCACGTGAGTGTGGGGGCATGGCCGAATGTCTGGTTTCCGAATCTGCCCGGGTCAGGGACGGCGCAGCCGCCGGCTTGCCGGGCGCAAAAGTTTTCTGCGCGCAGCACCTGACAAATGCGCGGCCTCACACACGGGACTGCCCCCGCCGCTGGCGCCAACCTCGCCGAAAAGTTTTGCGATCCTTGACGCGGGCTGATTTGGGGGCCATCCGGAGGATATGCTTCCGCACTCGTGTGTGTGTGTTTTGACGGTAGGTTTGCCCGACCCGAGCAGGCAAACGGCCCGACCGAACGCGGGAGACGGATGAAGTGGCGGGATCGTTTTGGCCTCAGGCCAAAACAGACCAGAGCGCAATCCGACGGAGCGGCCGGGGAGGGACGTGCTCGGGAGGCGGGCACACCGGGATGCCGGGTGCAACGCCGCGGTGAGGCCGCATGGCCGAATGCGCGACGGACCGAAGGGCCGTTCTCCCCTGCGACACGCGAAGCCGAGCTGGGGAGGCTGGAGGCAGAGTTTCGCCGTTGTTGCAAAGGCAAAAGCTTTGATAAATCAAAGCAGACCTTCGCCCCTCTGGACTCGAAGCCTCGCAGGCTACCACTATGTTCAGTTGAGTGGAGTCGCGAATTCCACCTTCCGCTTGAGCTTTGTTAGCTGTGTTCCCTGAGGAACTACTTTCTCGTGTTGAAGGCGCGCAAGAAGCAACCCGGGCGCGACACAGTGTTGACTTGCAAATCTCTTAAATTCCTTTTGCGTGATGCGGACGTCTCTCGGGCCATAGGAGGCCTTGAACTCATCAACAATTGTCCGCGGGACAAGTTTTTCAGCAGAATAGCGATCTGCTTCTTTCTCTATATCGCGACCGCCAGTGCCAGAATCATTCTCGTCCAAAAAGACCGATTTCTTGCTGTGCTCGAGGATATGACAAGCTTCGTGAAAGAATGAGAACCAGACGTTAGATTCTCTTTTCAGACGGTCACTTACAGCGATAACTGCCTTATCTTTGGTTGCCCAATACGCAGCGCCTCGGAGACCAGTTTTTGCGACCGATGGAACGAGCGCAACCGCAACGCCAACGTTCGCACAAGATGAAACAAGTTCCTGAGCAATCGTGTCCCACGGGCTTAGTGTGAGCTCTCGGATCTCGGTAAGCAGCGACCTAAACTCGACTTCCGAATATGTTGATGTCTCGATTCTGTCAGCTGCAACTTCAGCACAGCGGAGCCAAACCGCGACACCAAATGGATCAATCTTGTTATGGTTCTGCTGCTTGAAACGAGAAAGATCGAGACGTTCTTGCCAGTGATGCTCCCAAGCAGAAATACTGCTTACGCCGAAGGCCCTGAGAATACGATCCACCCGATCGGCCAAGGCTGGTCGTTTGTCCAACAGCTTTAACTTCAACATTTCATCAATTGGGAACTTATCTGCCCAGGAAACAGCCGATCTCTGGGATTCAGCCTCCACCTCACGCGAACGGGCTTTTGACAACTGGTGTTTGGCTTCTAAGGCGAGCCAAAAACCGGCACCTTCACCTAAAACTCTTTCGAACTGAATTGCTGTTTCCGGTGTAATGGCAACTTTCCCAGATATGATTTCGCTTATCGCCTTGGTGGGGCGCCCGGTTCTTCGGGCGAAATCGACAATCTTGATACCTCGCTCATCAAGAATTCTACGCAGATATTCACCCGGGAGCCTTGGTTCGTAGTCAGGGCGAAATTGAACATTCTGACTTGCCATTACACGGTTCCTCCCACGGAAATGACGCTTATCCTGTCGATGTCGTGCAACTGTTGCCCTTCGAAAAATGACTGAGGTCGGAAGAGCACTTGTCCATTACCGGCTTTCCCCACCGAGAATGACGGCGGCAGGTCTTCGGCGACCTGCCTTCGCAACACCGGTGGAGATTCACTCAGGTCGGCAAGCGTTGGTGCGGCGTCCAAGAAAAAAAGCAGATCTTTCACCCTATCAGCCGATTCGATGCCCAATGCTAAGATGAGCTGCCGTCCACTGTTGCACATTGCACCGATGGATGGCGTCTCAAACCCGACCTGCATGCCGCACCCTCATCACAGCTGGCGCTTGATCGCCTTATTTTCATAACGCAAAGCGTAGTCATTTCCGCAGCTTCTGTCAAAATTTTTTTAATAACTCATCGCGTTATGATTTTTCCTTGACCGCCCCGCGCTTTCTAGGCAAAAATGATAACACGAAGCGTATCGAAAAAAGGACAATACATGTCAATGCGCATCCACGTTGTACCGCATGTTTCCGGCTGGGCGGCTCGGCGTGAGGGTTCGTCCCGAGTTGGCTCGACCCACCCCACTCAAGCCGCTGCAATCGAAGCTGCCCGCACGACCGCAATACGCGAAAGGGGCGAAGTCATCATTCACCGGCCGAACGGAAAAATCCGTGACGCTAACTCCTACGGCAACGATCCGTACCCACCCAAAGGCTAGGAGCGGAAAATGGGTATCATGAAAGACAACAAAACCGTCACCATCGTGGTTGAAGGCACTCCTCATGAGTGGCCGAAGAACGGCGAAATTACTTACACCCAGCTCGTCGCGCTGGAGTTTCCTGATTTCGAGCAACACCCCGAAACGACATATTCGATCAAGTATACCAAGGGGCAGGGGAACAAGCCGGAGGGCGTCCTGGTCGCTGGCGGCTCGGTGAAAGTCAAAGAAGGGATGATCTTCAATGTCTCGTCAACTGGCCAGTCATAATGACGATATCCGACGCCTGATCGAGAAGGGGTTCGCGGTCAGCGAGGACAGTAACTATCTCATCGTTCGCGATATCCCTTACCTTGACGCAAATCTTGAGCTAGCGACCGGTGCATTCGTTGCAACGCTGGTTGCCATCGACGAGCACAGGGTTCGGCAGGATGACCACCAGGTCTGGTTTGCGGGTGGGGTTCCTCACGGGCTTGACGCCAAACCGATCCCGAACCTCGGGGGTGGTCCCTGCTCTCTCCATCTCGGCCCTGCGGCTTCCGATATCGTCGTGGAGCGGCGATTTTCCAACAAGCCATTGGTAGCCCAACGGTTTGCCGATTTCTTCGAAAAGATTGAGAGTTACACCAATATCATCGCGGGGCCCGCGATGGAGCGCTACGGCGCATCGCCCTACACTTTTCGACTATCGGACGAAGCTGCCAAGGATCCGATTTTCAAGTTTCGTGACACTTTGACAAGCCGGGGGGAGCTTACCGACCTGATCACCTGCTTCGACGATGAAGTTGTTGCTGTGATCGGCCTAGGAGGAACAGGCAGCTATGTTCTGGACTTCATGGTGAAGACACCCGTCGCTGAAATTCGTGCATTCGATGCAGATCGATTCCACGTACACAACGCCTTTCGATCACCAGGACATGTCGACCCTTCGGAGTTCGACAAGACGAAGGCCGAAGTCAGCCTCGCCCGGTACAGCAACTTCCGCTACGGGCTCTCAGCCAAACCGACTTACATAGACGGTTCTTCGGAAGACGAGCTAAGCGGTGTCACATTCGCATTCGTTTGCGTCGACAAGGGCGCGGCACGTGCCGAGATCTTCCGGGCACTGGTGGAACGAAAAATTCCGTTCATTGACGTTGGAATGGGATTGAAAAGGAAGGATCAAGGTTTGGGTGGTATGGTCCGCGTCACCTATTTTCCATCCGAACACAGCGAAGAAGTGATGCGAAAGTCACACGCGCCTCTGCAAGATGATCCTGAAGACCTATACCGTGCGAGAGTTCAGATCGGTGAGTTGAACGCCTTGAATGCTGCTCTTGCAGTGATGCGCTACAAGCAATTGCGCGGGTTCTACAAGGACGCGTCCGATTGGGAGAATCTTCTGTTCGATACGACGGACTTGAAGAGCGTCGGGGTGTCGACCCGTGAAGATTGAACACTTTTCGCTACAATCTGTCCGGTACATGCCAAAGCTGCTGGAACCAGGCATTCTTTATGTGTCGGAGGAGTTCCATACCGCTGCCCACCTTTGTGCCTGTGGGTGCGGGCAGAAGGTCCGAACACCCCTTGGCCCCACTGAGTGGAGCGTCAGAGCAGCCTCGCGTGGACCGACCCTTCGCCCTTCTGTCGGAAACTGGCAACTGCCCTGCAAGTCCCATTACTTGATCACGAATGGAAGCGTCCAATGGTCCAATCAGTGGACCGAAAAGCAGATCCGGGCGGGGCAAGAAAGGGAACATGAGAGGCGCTCTGCCTACTATGAAGCGCGTAGGCCAAGGGTATCTTGGTGGCGACAGTTGCTAAACTTTGTGCGCAAAATGCTCGGTCTTTGATGGAAGGGGGTTTGCACGCTTTCCGAAGGCAGCAATTGGGATGGCCATCTTGCGGGCCTTGTCGGCTGGGTTGTCCTGGAAATCGATGCAAGAAAAGACAACGGCGCCAATCGAAATAGAATCTAACAACCGGTCGTAGTGCGAGAATGGCATTGGCTAGTCTGCGGAGATCTGGCCATGATCATGGGAGATTGAACTTATTGCCAAGCTGACACGACAAAAGGGGAACCGTGTCCCCACGGTTCCCGATACCATTCCTGCACCGAAGATTCTCGCCCGACTCAGGCCACCAGCGACAGCCCCGCGCCTGCGTCCTGCGGCTGCTCACCGCTGTCGATGAACGGGATGATCGAGAAGGTCTGCCCGCCGCGCTGTTCTTCGTTCTGCACGGCCTTCACGCGCAGGTCGCCGTCGGGCGTGTTGATCAGCAGCGACAGGTAGTCATTGCCCGTGCGGCTGCTTTTGGCCATCCAGGCCGAGCCGACGCGGATCGGTGTGCCCCGGGGCGAGCTGACCTCGATGCGGTAATCGGGGTGGGTCTCCTCGGATTTGTAGCTGTTCTCGATCAACATGAACTCCAGATCGAACATCATGTTGGCGATGTAGCCGGTGAAGGCGTTGTCAGCGTCCATGGCGGTAAGCTCGCCTGAGATCGAGCCGGATTTCATCAGGCCGTTCGAGACCAGCGGGATGATCTCGAATTCGCCGCTCTGGGCCGCGCGCGCCTCTTTCGTCTGCACCGCGTTGACCCGGAACGGGCCGAGGCCGACATCGATTTGCATCGAGATGTAGGGGTTGCCGCTGGTATTGCCGGTCTCATTCCAGGCCGTGCCGATGCGCACCTTGCGGCCCGACTTGTTGACCGCGGTCACGTCGAAATCCGGGCTGCGTTCCGACATCTTGGGGCGGGTTTCAAGCTGGATGGCGATATCGAAGCGCGTCGAATGGATCATGCCGGTGTATTCGGCGGCTGCGGTCTCGACGTTGCGGGTGAGGGTTCCTGCGAACATGGGATGGTTCCTTTTCGGTTGGCCGGTGCCTGACGTCCTTGCCAGCGCATCCGGGATTGCTTTCTCGACCCCTCCTGGGATCACAAACCAGAAAGCTCGCTTTCCTTTCAGCCCCGCCCATGGTTCAGAGCTGGCGTCCGAGTGGGAATGCCCCCGCGCCTCCAGGTGCTACGCCCCTCCCCTCCACGTCTGGTCTTGATTGGCTGCCCGGATAATCCGCGTCGTCTTCCGACCGCGCGATGAAGAACTCCACCTCTTTTCCGTTCAACCCGTGCCCGCCCCGGTCGGTCAGGCCGATGCAGCTGCCGTTCGGCAGATAAGTGATGAGGTACTGACCGAGCCGGTCCTTGTGGACAACGTAGCCGGTATTGGCCCAGTGCACGGTCTGACCGGCATCGACCGCAGCCTTGATTTCTTCGAGTGTCATGGCCGTCCCCCCTCATTTATTCCGCAGCCACTGAAGCCACGCCCTGCGCGGCGTCTGGTCGAGTTCCAACAATCCGGGAGAGTATGGCCAATGTGTCGATCCCGTCCCCATGCGGCAGGAACACCCGCAGCTGGAAGGCGATGATCTCCGTGAAACACCCCATGGCCTTGAGGCCGTCGATCATGCCCTTGTCCGCGCCGCTAAGCTCGAGACGCATCTCGCCTGCGACGCGGCGACGGGTCAGGGTCAGACCCCGACCCAGATCGACAGGCGCGGTGGCGCCGAGGGCTGCGGTCAGCATCTCCTGCGGTGTTTGCGGGTTGGAGACGAGGAAGCGGGCGCGGAGCGCGGCCGCGCCTTCTTCGCTCAGCGTGCGCCCGATCATGGCGGTCGCCCCGTCGAGCGTGACGCGGTAGATGCGCTCATTGGTGGTCGGAATGTCCTTCCAGATCGGCAGCAGCAGCCCGGTCAGCAGGTAGAGCTTGGTTGTGGTGGTCTTGGGCAAGGAGGCAGCCTCCGCATCCCAAAGCCGTGCGAACTCAGGCTTTCCGATGTCTTCCCAGGCCGAAGGCGTAAACCGCGCCTCCTCCAGGTAGCTCGACCCGTTTGGCCGCACCGCCTTGCGCATCAACGTGACGATGTCCTCGTCATACATCTGCATAGGCCGTGCCGAGATCAGCGCCGCGCGACCGGAGGCGCGGTTGACCATCGGTAGCTTGTCGGGATTGCGCGACATGGCCTCTTCAGCATCCGGGACATGGACCGGGTCCGTCACCTCGAGCCCGATGATCCGCGTCACGGCACCGGATTTCGGGCAGGTCCAGAGATCCTCCGTGGATACCTGCTCGATCTTTTCGCCGCGCAGGGTTTCTACGCCGAGATCGAGCGTGCCCGCCGCGCGCGCCCGTTCAGTCTGATCGGCAATCCGGCGCATGAACTCGGCAAAGAGCGCGTTCTGCATGTGGATGGGCAGGGCCAGAACCCGGTTCAGAAACCGCTGGATCGGGGGAAGCTCCTCAAGGAGCACCCCGTCCTTGTCGATCAGCCGCAGGGCCGTCCAGTCGGTGAAGCTCTCGTAGCTCATCGCCTCGGCGCGCCCGGCGGCAAGATCGGCGAAATACCCACGCAGCGCCGCCCGTGCGATCGGGCTTTCGAGATTGTCCTCCTCGCGGAACATGCCTTGCGAGCCGGTTTCGCGCTGGCCCTTCGTCAAGGCCCCTAGCTGGTCGAGGCGTTTGGCGATCGTCGAGGTGAAGCGCTTCTCGCCATGCACATCCGAGGTGCAGACCCGGAAGAAGGGCGCGCTGACCTGGGCCGAGCGATGCGTGCGGCCGAGCCCCTGGATGGCCGCATCGGCACGCCAGCCAGGCTCCAGCAGGTAGTGCCGCCGCCGCTTCTGGTTCTTCGCGGTTTGCGCCGCGTGATAGGACCGGCCCGTCCCGCCCGCATCGGAGAAGATCAGGATATCCTTTTCGCCATCCATGAAGGCCTGGGTCTCGGAGGAATTGCTGCTGGGGCTGCGCTTTTCGATGAAGAGATGGCCGTCCTCGGCCTTGAGGGGCCGGATCGATCGGCCCGTGACTTCAGCGACGGCCTCGTCGCCAAAGGCCCAGAGGATCTGGTCCAGCGCCGAGGGGATTGGCGCCAGTGTCATCAACTCCATCATGGCCGCATCGCGCAAGGCAAGCGCCTCGCGCGAGACAACCAGCGCGCCATTCGCGTCGCGCAAAGGCTCGGCGACCATGTTGCCGTCGATCTCGACCAGCTTTTGCGCATGGATCGGGAAGGCCTGCTCGAGATAGCCCAGGACGTAGTCCCGCGGTGTCAACGCGCCCTCGACGAGCTCGTCTTCCGCGTCCATCGTTTCAAGCCGGCGTTTCAGCAGGCTCTCGCCGGTCGAAACCACCTGGATGACGCAAGCATTGCCCGCCGCCAGATCCTCCTCGATGGCGCGGATGATGGTTGGCGCCTTCATGCCCATCAGGAGATGGTTGAAGAAGCGCTGCTTCGTGCTCTCGAAGCGGGACTTGGCCGAGGCGCGTGCGGCCGAGGCATTGGTCTCCCCCGAGGCGTCATTGACGCCAGTCGCGGTCAGTGCAGCTTCGAGATTGTGGTGGATCGTCCGAAACGCGCACGCATAGGCGTCGTAGATCTCGATCTGGGCCGGGGTGAGCGCATGTTCCAGCACGTCATACTCGACCCCATCGAAGCTGAGAGCGCGGGCAGTATAGAGCCCGAGCGTCTTGAGATCGCGCGCGACCACCTCCATGGCGGCGACACCGCCTGCTTCCATCGCAGAGACGAAATTCTCGCGGCTTGGGAAGGGGTATTCGGGGCCTTGCCCCCAGAGACCGAGACGCGCCGCATAGGCCAGGTTGTGCACACTCGTAGCGCCCGTGGCCGAGATGTAAAAGACGCGGGCGCGTGGCGCGGCCAGTTGCAACCGGAGGCCAGCAAGGCCCTGCTGCGAGGGTTTCACCCCCCTGCCCTGCTCTGACCCGGCCGCATTCTGCATGGCATGGGCCTCATCAAAGGCCAGCACGCCGTCGAACTCCGCGCCCATCCAGTCGAGGATCTGGCTGAGCCGCGTGGTGCCGCATTTGCCCGACGAGCGCAGCGTGGCGTAGGTGACGAAGAGGATACCGTCGCCCATCGGGATAGGCTGATCCGGTTTCCATTTGGAGAGCGGCTGAATGTCGGCGGGCGAGCCGCCAAGATCGGTCCAGTCGCGGACCGCGTCCTCGATGAGCGTGGCGGATTTGGAGACCCAGATCGCCTTTCTGCGGCCGGCCAGCCAGTTCACGAGAATGAGCCCCGCGCATTCGCGCCCCTTGCCGCACCCGGTGCCGTCGCCGAGGAAATAGCCGAGGCGATAGGCGCGTGCCTCCGGGTCATCATCGGAGCGCGTCAGCTTGGTCTGGTCATAATCGATCGTAAACCGCCCCGGCAGGTCACGCCCATGGGCATCATGCGCCATGATGATGGTTTCCAGCTGCGCCTCGGAGAGATGTCCCTCCTCGATCAGCTTACCAGGCAGACGTAATTCCGCGCTAGCGGCACCTGAGGGCACCGGCGGGGCCACAGAGGCCATCGCGATGCTCTCGACCAACGGTGTGGGATGCTCCTGCGCGCCCGTGATCTCGATCCGCTGCGGACGGTAGCGCGCATAGATATCCGAGACGGGGGTGTTGTGGCGCGGGATATCAAGGCTCGTGAAACTGAGCGGGACAACAGCAATGACCTGGGGTTTGGAGGTGGTGACAACACTGGCAGCGGCCTTGCGCGGGGCAGATGATGGAACGGTCGGCCGAGCATGAGGGATCGCTTCAGCCCGTTGGCCGGGGCGCATCTCGGGCCGGGTCGCGGCCACGGCGTCGACAAAAGGAAGGGCTTCCTCAAGGTCCTGGACTGTAGCGCGGATCATCTCGCCTTCTTCCTGCACCTTGTCGAATACCATCAGCTGGGTTTCCACAGAGGTGCCGAGCTTGCGATAGACCTGCCCCGGCATCGTCAGCGCCAGTCGCGGCGTGAGGAGACCGCAGGCGCGGGACCAATGCGCGGCATCGCGCTCAGACGTGAAGCCGAGCGGCATGATCGCCACAAGCCGCCCGCCGGGTGCCAAGCGCTTCGCGGCCGCGATGAGATGTTTGGCAGCGATGTGCTTGTCTCGCGAGCGATCGACCGAAGAAGCGAAGGGCGGGTTCATCACCACGACGTTGGGTAGAACCGGCGTCTGCAGCAGATCGTCGATATGCTCCCCGTCATGGCCCTTCACCTCACCGCCGTAGACCGCGCGCAGGAGACGCTGACGAAAGGGATCGATCTCGTTGAGCAGAAGTGTGGCACCCGCCCGGGCAGCGAACGCGGCCAGGGCACCGGTGCCAGCCGACGGCTCCAGCACAGTCTCGCCCTTGAGGATCGCTGCGGCCCGCACCGTCAGGGCCGCGAATGCCAGCGGCGTGGAAAACTGCTGCAGCCGGATTTGCTGCTCCGACCGGCGGGTTTCGGTCAGAAGCCGTGAGGCAAGCAGCTTTGCAGCAGCGATGTCACCTGCCGCGTCGGCCCCACGCAGCAGCACCTGGACGGCCGCAGCCTGCATCAGGTCATAGGCCATGCGCCAGTCCCAGGCGCCCCCGGCATCGCTGCCATGAAACGTCTCGCGCATGATCCGCGCGAGCGCTGAGCTGCGCAGGGGTTGGTAGTCGATCTCCGCGCCGATTTGCGCCAGCGCAGAGGCGAGATCAGCGTCGGAGATTGAAAAAGTCGGGTTCGCCGTTTTGGGCTTGGTCATGGGGATTTTCCTTTGGATCAGGGTCTGAGTTCCAAAGGACAAAAAAGCCCGCTTTCACTTTTCCGTGGTGACGGGATCAGACCGCGCTGACCTCCAAGGCTTGGTCAGGACTTGGGTTCGACCTGCCGCTTCGCATCAATCAAGGCCTGCGCGGCCTGCATTACCTGAACCTGTGAAGTTCCACCGCGTGCATCCTCAAGCGCGGTCTGTACCTGCGCGCGAAACCACGCGTCATACGAATTGACATCAGCCGCCACGGAAATGCTCCTCGAGACCGAGGTGCGGCTGTTCCTTACCCGTTGGGTCCATTGCGCTTTCTCCGACTATGCTATGGGTCGATGCTACATCACCCACAGTGGTGCCGTAAACGGCAAGGCCGTAAGGTTCACAGCTAACCGGGCCACTCACCGATCAGGTACCGCGTCCAGGGACGCCTCGAACCGCTTGCCCGCCGCCGATGCTTCTTTCAAGAGTGCGTCGAAACTGTCAGGTGGATTTCCATCTTCCAGCATCCCTTTGAACGTCGCATAGGCATCCGTCTTGCTGCCGTAGGCGCGCAGGGTCTTATCGTCGTTCACCCAGGCCACCACGATGACCTTGGCATCGCTGTTGAAGCGGTAGAACAACCGATACTGCTGGAAGAATTTCGCCCGGAACCAGTGCTTGCGGTGATCGCCGAGCGTGCCGCCTTGCCGGAAGGCGGCGGCACGCGGATCTGCCGGTATGGCCTCGGTGACCAGCTTGAAGATGGCGGCCAGCCGTTTCGTGGAGTTTTTCTTGCGCCAGGTGTTGGGATCGCGTGCCTTACGCGCTTCAACTTCCTCGATCAGCCCTTCGAGCTGGTCCAGAAAGAGCGGATGCGCATAAATCGACCATCCGTTTACGACAAGGGGCGCCCCTGCGGGCACGCTATCGCCGCTCATTCATCCTCGAGCGATAGCGGCGCATCCAGATCGATGTCAACGTCTCCGACCAGTGCGGCAAGACGGTCGCGCAAAGCCCCATCGAACGCCCGAATGCGGTCCGGATGCGCCTTGATATCGGCCTCGACAAAATCGAGAAATGCGCCGAGCGCGGGATCATCCTCTTCGGCGCGCACGGGCTCGATATAGACCCTGCCACTCGGCTCGGTGCAGTAGCGAATCTGGTCGCCCTTGCCCAACTTGAGCTGTTTGCGCACACCCGCCGGCACGGTCGTCTGATACCGATCAGTGAGCTTCGAGACATCTTGCACAAGGGCTGTCATGGCAGTCTCCTGAAAGAAAAGGGTCTTTGCTTCCTGCGATAGGTAATGCATTTGCATTGCCCTGTCAAGGCAAGCCGCAGGATCTGCTGTCGCCGAAAGGTCGATGAACCGTCCGGCGCAGCACCTATTCTCGTCCCGCGAGATACTCCGCCAACACAGGACTGGCAGCACCTTTCGCGGAGCTGAGCAGCTCAGAACCCGCAAGCGTGGCCTTCGAGAGGCGTACGAGCCCGCCGGTTTCCTCGATCCGGTAGCAGCGGCGTTTTTGCCGCCCCCGCTTGTAGTGGGTCGCGGTGACGATCTGGCAGGTGCTGCCATCGGTGAGCGTCACAGGGGTGGCGAGCCTGATCTTGTCGCCTTCCTTGTAGTCCGGGATCGACGCCCAATCCCGGCAACGCTGGCGCCAGTCCTGGGCGTAGCTGTCCGGGTCTTTCAGATCGGAGAGAAGCTCGATCAGCCCAAGGGGAGCACGAGACTCGTTCGGGCCAGCGCTTTCCTCCATGTCCTTGTAACCCCAGCAGCCGTCATCGTATCGCGTTAGGAAGACAGCCCCGAAAGTGATGGAGCCATCAGGATCGGTCACATAGGTCGCGTCCTCGACAGGGGTGCCATCAAGATTGGTGACCTTTGCCGCCGCATACCAGGTTGAGCCGACCTTGCAGGCTTTGACCAGTTCGGTTTTGCGCGTGTCGCTCTCGAAAGTGCAGAGCCTTGTGATCTCCGCTTTCTCATCCGCGTAGGATTTGACGCGACGGTCCGTGTAGAAGAGCCAACCCATCACGCCACCCTCCGATCATCGAGTTCCATGAGCGCATCGAGCGGCACGCGATAGGGCTGCATGGCGTCGAAATCCTCGCAATTGCCGCAGTTCTGCACGATCGCGAAGGTGTCGCAGGCATCCTTGAGGATGACCCGAAACGTGCCGCCAAGACCGGAGGGCACGTCGTATGTCCCGCCGATGAGATAGTCCGAGGCCCGGCGCACGAAGACGCGGATGCTGTGACCATCGGTGGCGAGCCGGATGGCCCCCCTCCCCCGGTCGATGAGCACCTGCACATCGTCGAGGATGTCGGTGTAGAACTGGCCGGTCAGATCGCGAAACGCCATGCGGCGTTGCGCCATCCAATCTGTGTCCCGAAACGGGTTCATGCCGTCGGCGAAGGCGAAAGAGGGATCGGCCTGTTCGGTGGTGACGATACGGGTGGTCGTGCCATCGATGCCGTTCGAGCGCAGATGCACCCCATTTCCGACGATGAGGATCAGGGCAGGCCTGTCCACGGGTCCGTTCCAGTTGGGCAGGAAGGTCTTGCAGGCGCGCGCATGCGCAATCTGCGCCGCAACTGCGGAGGTAGAGAACTTGAGAATAGCCATGGGGATGTCTTTCGGTTGAGTGTGGGAGGATCGACCCGCGCGGGCGGCATGGCTCGCGCGGGTCGCGTTTGGACTCAGGCCGCTCGCGCGACCTCGCTGTCAGGCTCGGGGGTTTCCTCAATGGGTTCCGCCTCATCACAGGCGACACCGGCGGTCTGCATCATCGGCGGGCACCAGGCGGCCACGGCGGCACGCTGTGCGTCGGTGAGCGTGGCGAAGGGCTCGGCGAAGAGCTTGTCGCAGAAGGCGACGATCTCCTTCTTACTCGACGAGGCCAGCGTCACCGCCTCCTGGGCGAGGCCTAGATCCTCCCCGAGGATCTTCAGGAGCCAGGCCTTCTTGAAGCGATTGAAGAGCGCCGCGTTCGGCGCCCAATGGGCGCGGATATCGGGCATGATCTCGATCTCGAAGTCATGCATCAGGCTGTCGCGCTGGCGGTCCCGCGCGAAGCAGGACTGCGTGGTGCTGGCGGTTGCAAAAGCGACGAGCTTGGCCTTCTCGCCCGGCTTCAGCGCGCGAAACGCCGCGAACTGCGCGGCGGGTGCGCGGGTGTCATCGAGCCAGGACAGATCGAGCGCATCATGCGCCGCCGCCACCTGCTCGAGCGAGGTCTCGTCGATCTCGTCCATCTTGGCGTGGTTGCGGTATTCCTTCCGGGCCTCGACCTTTATCGCCTGCGTGACGCTCATGCCGCGACCCAGAACGTCACTCACCAGTTTGAAGAGCGTCAGATCGAGCGTGGCCTCGGGATGCAGTGCCATCGCGGCCCCGAGCGCCATGGCCCGCTCGGTCTTGAGGTCCTCTGCCAGCGAGGCCGGATAGGTGATTTCGCCGGCGTCCGGGGCCTCCTCTCCGGTCAGGTTGGCCGAGGAGCCGCGCGCACCCTCCTCTTTGACGGTGTCCTCGGGGCGCACGAGGCCCACATGGAGCGTCACCTGCCCATTCGACCACGATGCGATCACACCTGCACGTGCAAGGTCCTCGGCGCTGTAGGCTTCCTGCAGGTCGCGAGCTTCCTCTTCCAAGGCGTCCACGCGGTCGTAGAGCGCATTGTAGGCATCGTCTTCGAGCCCCTCATCCTCCATCTCGAGCTGGAGTTGCTCGAGCGCGGCGGTGATCTCGTCGATGCGCTTCTGGGCAGCCTCATCCGGCTCGATCGGGCCAGGGTAGACACGGCCATAGTCGGCCATCGCCGCATAATCGTAGCGCACGACGGCTTCGGCCCAAGCAAAGCCCATTTTCACACAGGCTTCCTCGGCGGCCGCTGTGAGCTTCTCGAGCAGGATACTCTCGACCAGCGCAGCATCCTCGAGGACAGAATGTTCTTCCAGGAGATCGGCCGCGACGGCCCCGCCCCGTGCCTCATACTCCGCGCGCACAAAGGCCCCGATATCGTCGCTGACCTGCACACCGCGCGACTTAAGTGCCTGCCGCACCGTGTAGGCCTGCAGGTAGCTGTCCTCCTTGGTGAGCGCCTCATAGACTTCGCGCTGCACCTCCTGGCTCGGATGTTCGGCAAAGGCTTTCATCGTGTCGAGCGTGATCGTTTTTGCCCGGGCCGCCGCACGGATGTCGGGGTGGATCAGCCCGTAGCGCAACCGGCCTTTGACGGCGGCGACGGTCGTGCCGAAGGTCTTTGCGATGGTCTCGGGCGTCTGGCCGTCGACCTCCATCATCCGAGCGAAGGCCTCGAACTCGTCGATAGCGTTCATCGGGGCTTGCGTGATGTTCTCGGCGAGCGACAGGGCCGTGGTGACGTCGCAATCCTCGGGCACGAGGCGGCAGTCGACCTTGGTTTTCGTGGTGAAGCCTTTGGCGGCCTTGTCGACGACCAGATCCTTCAGGGCAGCGTGACGGCGCCCGCCGGCGAGTACGGCATATTTGCCGTCGATCTTCTGGACGAGGAGCGGCTGGAGGAGACCCAGCACCGCGATGCTGGCCTTCAGATGCGCGATGTTCTCGGGGTCATATGTTTCCGGCGAGTTGCTCCGCACATTGGCGGGATGTGCAGTCAGATCGCCGATGGCGACAGAAACGGGTTTGAAACTTGCGGTCATGGGATATCCTTCTCGATGGATTTGGAGCGGCCCGCGCGTTTTTGCGCGTGACCAATCCCCGGCTTCAGGGATCACCACGACTAAAGGCCCACTCTCCCTTTGAGGGTCAGTGGGCCTTCATCGCCTGGGGTTTCAGCAGGGGGTATCCCCTGCCCTACCAGTCGCGCGCCATCATGATGGTCAGCACGCGCATGGTGGTGGCGGGGTTGTCCGGGGTCTCGGCCCCGTAGCGGAAATCGGAATCCGCTTCATACAGATCGATTTTCCAGAACACGGTCTCGCCGCGGATCTCGACCGCCCCGAAATCATGCCATCCTTCGGGATCGTTCTCGGGCTCGAAGGTCTCGAACACGCCCGTGGCCTTCACCGCCTCGGCCATGAAGCCGTCACCAGCCTCCATAATCGAGCGGGTGACATGCATCCGGCCCTGGATGGGCTGCTCAGGCGGCACCCCGAGGCACGCGAGCTTGCGAAACGCGTCGTTCTGCGCCGCGATCACACTCGGATCAGGGCGGTCTGCGTGGGGTTGTGCGGTGATGGTCATTGGGCATTCCTCTGAGAAGTTGAAACACCCAATCCAAAGCCCACTTTTCCTTTTCCGCACGGCGGATGAATCGAGGCCGAAGTCGCCCTATCCGAACAGCCCCTTGGGTCTGTAATTGGGGTTGGGGATGTTTTCGATCCAGCCGCCCTGTTCCTTGATGGTCTCGAGCGCTGCCGAGAGTGGATAGGCGCCCTCGGAAGGGCTCCACCAATATGCTCCGCGTTTGAAGGTGATGATCTTGCGGCGGCCACCTTCAAAGCAGGCCACACGCAGCGTCTTGGGTTCCTTGCGTGACATGGGCGTCTCCGTTCTCCCTGTGGTCAGGCGGCCTCGGCGTCCTCCCCTGCCCTCCCCGCCTCCGACCGAGCGATCAGGTAGTCGCAGGCGCGCTGCGCGTCAGCGGCGTGCTTGAATATGGCGCCCTTGTCCGAGCGCAGAACGCGCAGCCAATTGTAGAGGTACGCCGCGTTCATCTCGAGCGTATGGGCCGTAAAGCCGAGCGTCTGGCCAAGGAACACCGAGGTCAGCTCGGCGACGATCTCTTCGCGGGCATAGGCCGTGTTTCCGAAGCGCGAGAGGCCGTAGTCGCGGTTCAGCCGATGGCGCGCCTTGGTGGCATGGGCCAGCTCATGGGCCCAGACCCCGTAGAAATTCCGCGGGTCCTGGAACCGCGCAATCGACGGCATGAAGACCTTGTCCACGGGGGGCAAATAGTACGCTTCCGTCCCCGTGAAGACGGTCGTGATGTCGATGGCGTCGAAAAACGCCTGCATGTGCGGGATGGGCTCGGACGGCGGATGTTCGGGTGTTAGCTCAGGGTCGGGATAGAAGCTCTCGGGCAGGCCCTCGATCTGGCAGGCATTGAACACGCGGTAGGATTTCTGGAAGCGGAAGATGCGGGCTTCCTCAGAGCTATCATCCCCATCGCTGCGGTCGTCCTCGCCGCCGGCGTCTTTCCGGCTTTGACCGTAGTAGACTACGACAGAGGACTTCTCGCCCTTGCGAACCTTTGCGTCCAAGGCATTGGCCTGCGGCAACGTCATCCAGAAGGGCGAGCTGTGGCCCGCCATCACCGTTCGCATCGTCAGCAGGAAGTTGTTCACGCCCTGGTAGGGTTCACCGCCCACGCGCAGGGGACGAGAGCTGCCGCCAGCGGTCCAGGGCTTGCGCCAAGGCAGGACGCCGCGCTCAATGATACGGATGATTTCGTTTGTGATGACCTCGGAGGCATCGAATTTGGGCGTGCGGGATCGGGCCATGGCTGGCCTCCTTTCGAGTGTTGGTGAGGGGGAGTGACGACTAAGTTGATCGACAGAGCCGCGGATCGTTGGTGATGCTCGCACCGAGCTCTTCGACCATGTCGATGTAGCTGGTCCGCGAGACAGACCTGCCGGGACCCGAATAGTCAGGGTCGACCGATCCGTCCCGGGTCACCCGCGGCAGGTTGGCGAAGGCGATGACGTCACTGATGGGTCGGATGTCGATGAACGGGGTTCCTCGTGCGGCCGCGAGGGCGGCCAAGGGAAAACGCTCGATCGGCGCGAAACTCGACACGGTGGTCCAACCGAGATGGATGAACGTCCCACCCTCCCCGCAGATCACATGCGCATTTGGCAATGACGCGACCTGCTTGAGATAGCCGAGATCGCGGAGAACGGCTTTCCGCTCGAGCCGCTGTGCCAGCGCCGTGTGGCCAGTTCGGCGCAGCTCTTTATGCCGCCACCAGGAGGCGGCGGTTGCGCGGAGCACGCGCAAGACACCTGTTTGCATGGGAATGCCCTTCATCAGGAACGGCAGACCGGAACCCGGCCCGGACCCATCTGAGGGACCCCAAAGGCCCTCATCCGTCAGTCACAAAAATCCGAAGTCCACTTTCCCTTTTCACCAGCCAACTGGTCCGGGGGAACGGCCGAGGGTCCGACACCACCGCGGACCCCAGTGACTGCATGCAGTAAGTGGCGGTTCCGATCCAAGATCGGCAAGCCATATCGGCAACCCCGGTCCGACTGCTGCAGTCTTTCTCATAGTATCAATAACTTATCTGACGTTCTCGATCGGCAAAAGCGCTCCAACGGCGACTTCTCAAGCCGAAAAATCAGGATTTGCTTCGTTTAGAGCAATGCAGCGTTACGGATTAGCACGGAAAAAGAAGGCGCAGCATCTCCTGTCAGCTTGAAATTCAGCAATGTTGCCGCTATATACCGTCAGTATCACTGTAGGAACATAGATCATGCACATCACGAACTTTGCTGAAGCTGGGCAATTCGAACCGCGCAAGATCGCCGCGGTGCTACGCACATCAGCAGAAGAGATCGCATTGACTGTCGGCTTGGGCAAAGACGCGTTGCAGAGGCGAGCCCGCATCGGTTCGGACAAGACGCAGCGCCGCCTGCGCGAATTGGTAGAGGTGCTGAACAAAGTCGAACCCCGCTTCGGCTCGGAATTGATGGCCTATGCATGGTACCGGTCAGAGCCCCTGCCCGGCTTTGATGGCCGAACAGCCATGCAGCTGGTTCAGGAAGGCAAAGCGCAGCAAGTTCTGGAATACATCGATGCGGTCGATGCGGGCGTCTTTGCTTGATGCCGCTGAAAGAGGGACGCTACACAGGGCCACTCTATCGCGCCCTGAACCCGGTCTATGCGCGTGAACCTCTGTCCGGACGAGGCGCTGAACTCTATGGAGGGCGCTTTAATGCCAAGGGCACCCCTGCCCTCTACACCTCGCTGGATCCCGCGACCGCTCTTAGAGAAGCCAACCAGGTAGGCAGCCTGCAACCCACGATCCTGGTGTCCTACAAAGCCGACCTTGGGCCTATTTTCGATACCCGCGATCAGGACGGACTTGACCGGTATAACGCGACCGAGGCGATGCTTGCCGACCCTGCATGGCGCATGAAGATGCTCGATGGCCAACCTGTGCCGACACAGGATTTAGCACGCGCCCTCATAGCGGATCGGTTTGCGGGGCTTCTGATCCAGAGTTTTGCGAAGGGCGCGTTATCATCGGGCTTGAACATCGTTTTATGGGCCTGGACTGACAATATCGGTTCTTTGGAAGTGGTGGATGACGAAGAGCGGCTGTCACGCATGTGAGTTGTGAGACTTGGTGTCTGATCTGTCCACCGCGGTGGACATCAGCGGGTCGGAGGAACACGGATTGACCGTGCGTTATCGCCCTAGTGTAATTTGGCTCGGTCGCTTTGATCCACGTGGAGAGCCCGCGCGTCATTGGACTAGTTGCCGGCCAGACGTCCACCGCGGTGGACAATAGGCGGTTTGCATAGCAGGTTTGGACAGACGCTTGATCAAAACCACTGGATCAAACTGGTCTCGACGTTGACCCAAGGTGATACTGTGAAAATACGCTCCAAAGTCCCTGATGCGTTTTCCAAGCTGTAGCATGATGAAGATCGCGCATGACGCTTTCTGAGCTCCTACAGCTTCCTTGGCTTTCTCGAATGTTTCTGGGTGAATGCCCATCATGGGTGCAAGTGTTCGAGCATGGTTTTCAATGTCCAACCAGTTTCTAAGCCTCTCTGTGGAGAATGATGTAGCTTGATCGCAAACTGACGTTAGCAAGTCTGGTTTCAGAGCTTCATTGTCTATGTTGCTATCTAAATCTTTTTTTTCTTTTTCAGACTTAGATTGGTGCCGGACAGTTTGTCCGTCATTGGCGGGCAATTCTATAGTTTCTGGCGGGTCATCTGGGGTATGCAAACTCTGGCATTCTCTGTCTGTGTCTGCGAGCAGCGCGTGGTATTCGGGCAGGCTCAGCTTCCTGCGTAGAGCTTTCCGTGCGTGGTTGATGAATGTGTTGCTGGGATCATGCTCTTCCAAATGGGCGAGCTTTGTAAGGATCTGTTTGCGGACAAATATCCGATCCCGCCGGTTATTTTCCATCTCATGTGCGATGGCGATAAGCTCGCTCGCACGTTGGAGGAGGGGGGTTAGAGACAGTCCATAACTGATGCACTCCCCGCCGGACGAGCGAACGCGGTAGCGCTTTCGGTTCGAGCTGTCATTGCGCTTGATGAAACCGAGTTCGACGAAGCGGTTGATGTGTCTGCGGAGTGTCCGTTCGTCGATTCCGCCGACGCGCTGGCAAATGGAGTCGTTGGACGCGAAAACCGTTTCGCCATGGCCGGGCTTCAAGAAACTGAGCATGGCTTGAAGTGTTTGGATATGGCCAGGACGCAGACCGAATACGCAACGTGCATCTCTAAGTGCCCTGAAGATGGTCCAGATGTCGGTTTCATCCGCAGAAATTGAGCCGCGTGATGCATCAGCACCAGCGGTTCTGATCGATAGTTTTGTAAATGCCATGGTTTGTTCACGACGACCGTTCGGCCTACAGCTTCCCAGTCTCTTCCCAAGATTTCGCTCAGGAAAAGGCAATAAAAATCCGTCCACCGAATCGGTGACTCTTGACCGGTTTGCTGGAGGTTGCTACATCATGAGTGCTAATCGAATGATGAGGGCTCTCCAGGGGAAACTTTGGGGGGCTCTTTTCTTCTGGCCTTCGCTTTTCTCCTCTGCTCGCGTTACTCTGTGTGGCTTGGGTTAGGACCCAGAGCCGCTCTCATTCCGCCACTGTTCGAAGAGCTTCAAAAGCGCTGCCTCCGCGCGCTCTTCGATCC
Source organism: Marivita geojedonensis (assembly GCF_002115805.1). Lineage (GTDB taxonomy): Bacteria > Pseudomonadota > Alphaproteobacteria > Rhodobacterales > Rhodobacteraceae > Marivita > Marivita geojedonensis. Next base: position 101,323 of record NZ_JFKC01000013.1, read on the forward strand.
ATTGGCCGAATTCTGGGTTGTCCTTCTTGGCGATCTTGATGGCGATCGTTTTCTGATCGATTGTCAGCGTTCCCACAGAGCTACCGTCCGCATCTTTGACGACGGACGTTAGGCTGCCGTTGGCTTGCTTCTTGTCGCTACGTGCCTTGTTCGAGCAAGCCGAGTAGACTGCCTGAAACTTTTCCGCGCTTGGAGTGTCGTCGGGTAGGGCGGCAATCACCTCTTTGGCCGTGTTCACCAGATCTATCTTTTTCGAGAAAGCAGCCAGGTCACCCCATTGCCGTCGTCCGATGCCATGTGCCGGCCCAATCAGCTGTACAAGCCCTTCTGGCAGTTGCTCTATGACGACGCGATGGTTGGACACGCCCTGCCGTGTCAAGCCGAGAGCATCCTGGATGACGTTTGGCTTGTAACCTGATTCCTGCATCTCTTTGATAAAAAGAGATTTCTCAATGAAAGACGGGTCTAGTCGGAGGTTGTTCTCTTGGCCCTGTGCGATCAGAGATGCGTCGTCATCCAAAATTCGGACGATCGCCTTGACCGTTCCACCGACCATGCGGATCGCTGCAAGCCTGCGTCGTCCGTAGATGATGCGGTATCTGTCCGGTTGCGCTGATGGTCGGACCATAATCGGCACTTGTTGCCCATGCTTGCGAATGCTTTCGGCCAACTCATCAATACTGGAATCCTCCAGAACCAACCGATCGCGCAGACCATCCATGTCAATCTGATCGGGCTCGATGTCCCGAATGGAATTCGCGGTGATCTCCCGCAAAGAGTCGCGCAAGCCGCCAACAGATCCTGGCAGTTTTGTCGCTTTTGGCGGGGTAGGGGAGGGGGCCGCGCTCTCCTTCTCGTCCTTTGGAGGCTGATTGAAGATATTTCGGGCCATCAGCGACGCCCCCATGCCATTTGAATTGTTTGTTCCAACTCATCGCCAACGCCGTTCACGCTGGTCAGAGCGCGATCAATCGTTTTCCTGATGAACTGGCTCGGATCAACTTCGTAGACGGTTTGCTGGGTCATACCGGCGTCCGAGATTGCTGTAGACTTCAGCATTGGCTCAGTCATGACCTGTCCTGCCAAGATCGATCTCAGGTAGCCCGCCATCTGGGTCTGAGGCCCGTCCGACGGCTCGTATCTCGTGATCAAGAACTTTACGAAGTCCCATGTAACGCGCTTGCCAATGGCTTCTTCGACAGCCTTTACCGTTTCCGAAGCAAGTTTCAGGAACTGGCTCATTGAAGCAATGTCGAGCATGCCTGGCACGACCGTTACCAGGAGTCCCGTCGAGGCTGCCAACGCCGTTAGGGTCAGAAAGCCAAGTTGAGGCGGGCAGTCGATCAGCACGATGTCGTAACTCGCCTCAACTTCCTCGAGCGCCAAGGCGAGGCGCTCCGCAAATATGGGCTGCACCCGACGGGCGAGGGCGTTTGCCGTCTCAGTTTCGTATTCCGAGAGCATTAGGCCCGCCGGAACCATATCGAGCTTGTGGAAGTAGGTCGTTTGGATGACGTCGGAGAGTGGAACTTGCTCCTCATATCTCAGAG